>NZ_CP063311.1:2453216-2709960 GCF_015245355.1 Anabaenopsis elenkinii CCIBt3563
GCTCCCGTGTGGATAACTATAAATTATGGCTCCCGTGTGGATAACTATAAATTATGGCTCCCGTGTGGATAACTATAAATTATGGCTCCCGTGTGGATAACTATAAATTATGGCTCCCGTGTGGATAACTATAAATTATGGCTCCCGTGTGGATAACTATCTACATTAATAATGTATAATTAATGCAATTGTATAATAAATTATTATACTTCAACCAAGAATTTATCAGGAATAAATTCGGTGTAAAATTTGCTGAAATACCATCGCAGCCCAATCTACATCAGCTGGGGTAGTTTCACGCCCAAGGGTAAAACGTACCCCTCCTAAACCTGCTGACTCTGAATAACCCATTGCTAAAAGTATGGGGCTGGGACTAAGTTTACCACTATGACAGGCAGAACCAGCGCTAATAGCAATACCAGCCAGATTCATTTGTCTAACTAGGGCTTTACCACTGAGTTTTTTACCATCCGCATCTTTTATACACAAACTCACATGGTGAGGTAACCGATTGACTAAATCACCCGTGGGGACTAAACCGGGAATATCTGCTAATTGAGCAAATAGGCGATCGCGCAAGTTAATTAACCGGGGTGTTTCTCTGGGTAATTCTACTGCTGCTAATTGTGCCGCAGTTCCAAAACCCGCAATGGCTGGGACAGCTTGAGTACCGGAGCGTAAACCCATTTCTTGACCCCCACCACACAGCAGGGGAACTAATTCTATACCTGGACGCACATAGAGCGCCCCCGCTCCTTGGGGTCCATATATTTTATGACTAGAAATACTCAGTAAATCTATTGATAATTCTTGCACATTTATGGGTAAACGTCCCGCCGCTTGTACCGCGTCAGTGTGAAATAAAACCCCGTGTTCCTGGGTAATCTTTGCTAATTCTGCAATGGGTTGGACTGTACCAATTTCACTTTGTCCATAAATTACGGAGACTAAAACAGTATTGTCTTGTAATGCTGCTTGTAACTCTTGGGGGTTAACCCTCCCCTTGCAATCTACACCCAAGCGGGTTACTTCCCAACCCCACTGTTCTAATAACCGCGCAGGTTCAGAAATAGCGGAATGTTCCACCTGAGAAATAATTATATGTTGGGGTAGATTATATAATCTGGCAATGCCAATTATAGCCAAATTATTGGACTCAGTACCACCGGAGGTAAAAACTATGGATTCTGGCGCACCATGAATTAATTCTGCTACTTGGATTCTTGCCTGTTCCACAATTGTAGCTGCCCGCTGTCCCCACTCATGTAAACTAGAAGGATTACCCCACTGTTGACTGAGGACTGCTTGCATCGCAGCCATGGCTTCAGGACGAGGGGGAGTGGTGGCGCTGTAATCTAAATATATTTTCATATTAATACATAGATAGGAAATACGGCGCTATGGGTCTGTTTCTCAAGGTTTTTCGGCATTATTGTTATAATGTGGCGTTAGAGGATGTTTAATAAGTTTTCAACAGGTAATTTGTATCTTAGGGAACAGGGAACAGGGAATGGGGAACACACCGAACACGGTATGGCTAACGCCACGCTATCGCTATCGACTTCGCTCACCGACCACACAAAAAACAATAAAATCCAGTCCCCTCCCCTTACAAGGGGAGGGTTAGGGTGGGGTGAAACAATAGTTGATACACTAATCATGACTTGACAAACATCCTCTTAGCCATAAATTTACCATATTGATTGTTGATATTTTCCCCAATCCACTGTTAGTAAATTACCGTGCTGATTTTCCCACCACGAAAATACATCGTGATCTTTTTGCTGGTTTTGATGATCACGGCTTGTCAAAAACTACCAGATAAAACTCAGCTTTTACCAGCCCTACCACAAGACCCATTAGTTAAAGTTTACTTTAACCATTCCCCATCAGCAAAATATCGAGAACCCTATCGCCTACAAACTCGCCTGGGAGATAACCTAGAACAACAGATTATTGATACCATTTCTCAAGCCACATCTACAGTGGATGTAGCCATTCAAGAATTGCGCCTACCAAAAATTGCCCAAGCATTAGTAGCAAGGCAAAAAGCCGGTGTACGGGTGCGGGTAATTTTAGAAGATAATTACAGTCGTCCTTGGAGTAGTTTAACACCGCAGGAGGTGCGGAAGTTAAGCCCCAGAGAACAAGCTCGTTATCAAGAATTTTATGATTTTGTAGACCAAAACCGAGATCATCGCCTCAGTGAGGAAGAAATTAATCAACGAGATGGGTTAATAATTTTACAAAATGCCCAAATTCCCTGGATAGATGACCGTGCTGATGGTTCTGCGGGGAGTAATTTGATGCATCATAAGTTTGTGGTGGTAGATAATCGTTGGGTGATTAAAACCTCGGCAAATTTTACCCTCAGTGATATCCACGGCAAATATAACAATCCCGGTAGCTTAGGCAATGCTAATAATCTGTTACATATTGACAGTCCGGAATTAGCCAGTTTATTTACTCAAGAGTTTAACATTATGTGGGGGGATGGTCCGGGGGGGAAGCCAGATAGTAGATTTGGGGTGCGTAAACCCAGGCGATCGCCCCAAACTATTCAATTAGGTGAAACTGAAATTACTGTACATTTTTCCCCCACTTCCCGCGGCCAACCTTGGGATCAATCTAGTAATGGTTTAATTGGTCAAAACTTAGCTGAGTCTACCCAATCCATTGATATGGCCTTGTTTGTGTTTTCCGAGCAGCGTCTGTCAAGGATTCTCGAAACCCGTCACCTGCAAAATGTGACTATCCGGGCTTTGATGGATTCAGAATTTGCCTATCGTCACTATAGCGAAGCTTTAGACATGATGGGGGTGGCGCTGAGTTATAATTGTCGGTATGAAATTGATAATCATCCTTGGCAAACCCCCCTGACTACAGTCGGTGTTCCTACTTTAGCTCCGGGGGATTTATTACATCATAAATTTGCTGTAATTGACCAAGAAACAGTAATTACAGGTTCTCACAACTGGTCACAGGCGGCGAATCATGGTAACGATGAGGCAGTATTAATAGTCAAAAACCCTACCATTGCTGCCCATTACGACCGGGAATTTACGCGGCTTTATGGCGGTGCGATCTTGGGTATACCTCCATTAGTTCAGCAAAAAATCGCCGCACAAGCAGAAGAATGTCCCCAGATAATCACCCGCAGATCCAGGGATAATCCAGAAATAATCCCAGTAAATATTAATACAGCTACTATAGAAGAACTCATAACTCTTCCGGGGATAGGTGAGCGATTAGCGCAAAGAATCATAACTGCTCGCGAAGAGCAAAAATTTACATCTAGAGAAGATTTAGCCAGAGTCTCAGGGATTAGCACTAGAATGGTCAACAATTGGGGCGATCGCCTGAGTTGGTGATACTGGGCAGGTAATATTGAGGTGGATCACAATTTACCTTGCGCCCCAATACCGAGTAATTGATCCCTTTTTTAAGGAATTACTAAGGTAGTTGTGTCCCCTTGCAGTGCTAAAGTGTAAGATGACATTGCATCATCTCAAGTCTTCTAAGACCCTATCTGAAATATAGTTTCAACTATTAGGTCCCCCATGGTCACCACAGCAGAAAAAACAAATATTGGCTACATTACCCAAATTATTGGCCCAGTTGTAGACGTTAAATTTCCCGGTGGAAAATTACCGCAAATCTACAACGCTTTGAAGATCACAGCCACTAACGAAGCCGGACAGGAAATCAACCTCACAGTTGAAGTACAACAGCTTCTGGGCGACAACCAAGTGCGAGCGGTGGCTATGAGTTCCACTGATGGTTTAGTGCGCGGTCTCGAAGTTGTGGATACAGGCGCTCCCATCAGTGTTCCAGTTGGGAAAGTTACCTTGGGACGGATTTTCAACGTCCTGGGCGAACCAGTAGACAATCAAGGGCCTGTAAATGCTCAGGAAACCTTACCAATTCACCGCCCTTCCCCTCAATTCACTGAACTGGAAACCAAACCTTCAGTATTTGAAACAGGGATTAAAGTTGTTGACCTCCTCACCCCCTATCGCCGTGGCGGTAAAATTGGTCTGTTCGGTGGTGCGGGTGTTGGTAAAACCGTCATCATGATGGAATTAATCAACAACATCGCTACCCAACACGGCGGCGTATCTGTGTTTGCTGGGGTGGGTGAACGTACCCGCGAAGGTAATGACCTCTACAACGAAATGATCGAATCTGGGGTAATTAACAAAGACAACCTCAATGATTCTAAAATTGCTCTAGTTTATGGTCAGATGAACGAACCACCCGGAGCCAGAATGCGGGTTGGTCTGTCAGGTTTGACTATGGCTGAGTATTTCCGCGATGTGAGTAAGCAGGACGTACTCCTATTTATTGACAACATCTTCCGCTTTGTACAAGCAGGTTCGGAAGTGTCAGCGCTTCTGGGTCGGATGCCTTCTGCGGTAGGATATCAGCCTACACTGGGAACTGATGTGGGTGCTCTACAAGAGCGGATTACCTCCACCACAGAAGGTTCTATTACCTCCATTCAAGCGGTGTATGTACCTGCGGATGACTTAACTGACCCCGCTCCTGCAACCACTTTTGCTCACTTGGATGGAACTACAGTACTATCTCGTGGTTTAGCAGCTAAGGGTATTTATCCGGCGGTTGACCCTCTGGGTTCTACTTCTACTATGTTACAGCCTGATATTGTTGGTGCTGAACACTACAATACTGCTCGCGCTGTACAAGCAACTTTACAACGTTACAAAGAACTTCAAGACATTATCGCTATTCTCGGTCTAGATGAATTGTCTGAAGAAGACCGTCTGATTGTAGCACGGGCGCGGAAGGTAGAGCGCTTCTTGTCTCAGCCTTTCTTTGTGGCGGAAGTATTTACCGGTTCCCCTGGTAAGTATGTGAAGTTGGAAGACACTATCAAGGGCTTCCAAATGATTTTGTCTGGCGAATTGGATGAATTACCAGAACAAGCTTTTTACTTGGTGGGCGATATTAATGAAGCGATCGCTAAGGCGCAAAAGCTCAAAGGTTAGTCATTAGTCATGAGTCACTAGTCGTTAGTTGTCATCCTCATGACTAGTGACCAATTACAGAAAATTACAGACAAAGGACAAAGGACAAAGGACAAATGACTCTCACTGTTCGTGTAGTTGCACCAGATAAAACAGTCTGGGATGCTGAAGCTGAAGAGGTGGTTTTACCTAGTACTACTGGTCAGTTGGGTATCCTAACTGGACACGCCCCTATGTTAACCGCTGTGGATATAGGTGTAATGCGCGTCCGTGCTAGCAAAAATCAAGATTGGCAAGCCATCGCTCTTTTGGGTGGTTTTGCGGAAGTTGAGGAAGATGAAGTCACAATTCTGGTGAATGGTGCTGAACGTGGCGACAAGATTTCACTTGAAGATGCACGTACCGCTTTTAACCAAGCACAAACCCGCCTGAATCAAGTGACACCAGGCGATCGCCAAGCACAAATCCAAGCCACCCAAGCTTTTAAACGCGCCCGCGCTCGTTTTCAAGCTGCTGGTGGTATGGTGTGATTTAAGATTGGGGGCTATTGGCCTTCTCTGGGGTGGGTGAAAATGTCTCGTTGACCCCGCCCCTGGTTTTAAACGCAAAGTGTCGCCAAGTATCCGCAAAGGTACGCAAAGATTAAGTTATTTTTCTTGCATAAGTTGCCAGCATTGTTGGGCGATCGCCCAGTCTTCTTGGGTTTTGATGACTAAGACTCTAATGGTTGAGTCTGCTGTGGCTATATCTTCATCAAGGGGCTGCTGTTGATTTTTTGCCGGGTCAATTTTTAGTCCCAGAAATCCAAAGGCTTCACAGGCTGCTTGGCGAATTCCGGGGGACTTTTCCCCTACCCCGGCGGTGAATACTAAAGCATCTAATCCCTCTAGACTGGCTAGCATGGAACCAATACCAGACCTTAACCGGTGTACGTACATATCCCAAGCGAGTTGGGCGCGATAATCTCCTTGAGCGATGGCTGCAATTACTTGGGGTAAGTCGCTGGATACTCCCGAAATTCCCCTTAGTCCAGAAGCTTTATTTAATACATAATCTAACCGCTCTGCAGAGTAATTTGATTGCCGCAATAAATGTATTAAAATCCCTGGGTCAATGGCACCCGAACGGCTCCCCATCATTAACCCGTCCAGGGGTGTAAAGCCCATAGTGGTGTCAATACTGCGACCCTTCTTGATTGCTGCTAGGGAACAGCCGTTACCTAAATGACAGGTAATTAATTTCAGGGATGCTAAATCTCGGTTGAGAATTTGGGCAGCACGCCCAGAACAATATTGATGACTGATACCATGAAAACCGTAGCGGCGAATACCTTGCTCTACCCACTCATAGGGTCCGGGATAAATGGCGGCTGCATCGGGGAGGGTGGCATGAAATCCGGTATCAAATACTGCCACTTGGGTGACATCTCCTAAGCTCTGTTCAATGGCTTCTATCCCTTCTAAGGCGGCTGGATTATGTGCTGGGGCTAGGCTGGATAGATTGGAGATTTTGCTTTTGACATCTTCAGTAATTACTACACTTTTTCTGTATTCCTGACCACCGTGGACTACACGATGTCCTACAACATTAATTTCTGGAAGCTGGTCGATGACTTTAGTGGCTCCACGAGTCAGAGTGTAGAGGAGATAGGCTACGTGTGCTCGTCGGGAATCACCATAAATTGATTCTTGTAATGTTTGACCCGTGGCTGTTTTGACTTCAATCTCTGCTACACCCCGGTCTTGAGTCCAGTTGACTTTCCCTTCCCACAGGGGTTGGGGGGTTTGATTAGGGATAGTATGATCAGGGATTTCATACAAACAACTTTTTTGGCTGCTGGAACCAGCATTTAAAACTAGTACTTTCATTACTTTTACCAGTTGGGGACTTGTGAACAGTTAACTGTATAGTTGCCAATTTTCAGCTATTAAATAAAGTCATTACCCATAATTTACTGCAAGGCAAAAACATGAAAGGTTTCCAGAAATTATACTCAGTTGGGATTTTGATGTTTGCCTTTATCTATCCCTCAGCTATGGCTACAGCTGAAGATACTCATGTTAATCATGTTCTCCATCACCAAAATGTCGGAATAGAGACAAGTTTAGTGGGGGAAAATCCTAACCCAGAAGTTTTACTAGCTCATAGATATAACAGAAGTCGTACTAGACGACACCACCATAACTATAGACCAAGACGGCACTATTACAGCAACCTTCGTTATAGTGGAGCACACTATCGCCATGGGCGTTGGCACTTAGCCCGCGATCGCCATGGTAGATTAATCTATGACTGGCACAGATATTAAGGTACTATCAACAAAGGGTGAGGAGATCCTCACCCTTTCTAGTATTAGCGTTTAGCTATTACTTCTTTTTCCAGACGCTCTAGGCGTTGTGCTAATAGTTCTTCTAAAGAAACCAAAGCTTTGGTAAAGCCATCAATACCTTCTGCTAGTTTATCCGATGCCATACGGTCAGCCCCGTGCATCTTCTCAAAAGTAGCTTGATCAATGGATATCTTTTCAATTTCCATGGTTGCTACCCGAGTCGGATCAAGTTTCCGTGGTAGTTCCCCAATGGTGGCTTGCAATTCCGCCAACAGTGCGGGGGAAATGGTCAGCAAATCACAACCGGCTAATTCTGTGATTTCCCCAATGTTACGGAAGCTAGCCCCCATAACTTCGGTCTTGTAACCAAACTTTTTGTAGTAGTTGTAGATTGTCGTCACAGATAATACCCCTGGGTCTTCCGCGGATGGGTAACTATCTCTGCCAGTATCTTTTTTGTACCAGTCCAGAATGCGACCCACGAAAGGAGAAATTAAGGTAACACCAGCTTCGGCACAGGCGATCGCTTGATGCAGACCAAACAACAGAGTTAAGTTACAATGAATACCTTCTTTCTCCAAAATTTCCGCAGCGCGAATCCCTTCCCAAGTTGAGGCAATTTTAATTAGTACCCGTGAGCGGTCAATCCCAGCCGCCTTATACTGGGCAATTAATTCTCTGGCTTTGGTAACGGTAGCTTCAGTATCAAAAGACAAGCGAGCATCTACTTCTGTTGAAACCCGACCCGGAATAATTTGTAAAATCTTTAACCCGAAAGACACTGCCAAACGATCAAAGGCCAGAGTCACAATATCTGCTTGACTAGCAGCCGCACCAGCATCTTTTTTAGCTTGGAGCAAAGTTTGATCAACAATTTCCTGATATTCTGGCATTTGTGCTGCGGCTGTAATCAGGGAAGGATTAGTAGTAGCATCTTGGGGTGTAAACTTCTCAATGGCTTTAATGTCCCCTGTATCTGCAACCACAACCGTCATTTGACGTAATTGTTCTAGTAAACTTTTAGACATATTTTTCTCCATCAGTTGTGCTAGTTTAGGACTTACTTGATTCCCTTTTTCGTTGCCCTCTCCTTTTCCCGACAATTACTCACTAGGCAATTTTACTTAAATTGTGCCTGATTTACTGGCAGCTTTGTGCCTCAGGCCTATTCTAAGTGCTTTCTACCCAAATTGGCTGTCCAATAGAATGCACTTTAATGAAACTTTTTCTGGCTGACTGATTCACAAACTAGAAAGACAATTTATTCTTTTTGTGACATGGACAACATTAAATCCACGACGCGATTTGAGTAACCCCACTCGTTGTCATACCAAGCAACCACTTTAAAGAAATTGGAATTTAATTCAATCCCCGCGCCAGCATCGAAAATACTCGAATGACTATCACCCTGAAAATCAGTGGAAACTACTGCCTCATCAGTATATCCTAATATACCATTCAATTCACCCATGGCAGCCCGCTGCATTGCCGTGCAGATATCTTGGTAACTGGTAGCTTGGGCAGTTTTAAAAGTTAAATCAACCACAGAAACATCAGGAGTGGGAACCCGGAAAGCCATACCAGTTAACTTACCTTTTAATTCTGGCAAAACCAAGGCCACTGCTTTGGCTGCACCAGTGGAGGAGGGAATAATATTTTGTGGTGCACCGCGACCACCCCGCCAGTCTTTTTTGCTCGGTCCATCTACAGTGGGTTGAGTTGCGGTCATGGCGTGAACCGTGGTCATTAACCCTTCGGTCAGTCCAAAATTATCATTGATGACTTTAGCTATGGGAGCTAGACAGTTGGTGGTACAACTGGCGTTAGAGACAATTAAATCTTTAGCTGGGTCAAATAGATGATGATTTACACCCATTAACAGTGTCTTCACTCTCTGTGGATCTTTCGTGGGAGCAGAAATCACCACTCGTTTCGCTCCAGCCTGTAAGTGTTTACTGGCGCTTTCGTAGTCGGTGAACAGTCCGGTCGATTCGACAACATAATCTGCACCCAATTTGCCCCAAGGTAATTCTGCCGGATTCCTCACGGACAGACAAGGGATAAAATGCCCATCAATCAGAATCCCGTCTTCTTTGGCCTCAATTTTACTGTTTAACTTGCCATGGGTGGAGTCGTATTTCAGCAGATAAGCCAGGTTATCTGGTGGTACTAGGTCATTAATGCCTACAAATTCAAGATTGGGATGATTCAAACCGGCGCGTAGTACTAGTCTGCCAATCCGACCAAAGCCGTTGATGCCAATTCTTAACTTAGTCAAGATTAAACCTCCTGTGGGACTTTTACTGTTTACCTTATGATCCTGACAGTCTTCACTAGTTAAGCTATATTTACTTGACATCTTTTAAGGTTTTCACCTTCTGGCTAGTTATTCAGCCTATGGGACAAAACTCAATTGCGCCTGAATGGTATGACCATTCAGGCGGCGCTTGCAAATGTCAATTAGTGTTTCGTACACAATCAAAAATACACTTAGCTGATCCCTAAGTCTTGTTTACTACTTTTTAACTGTTTCCAAAGAATCTGAATTTGCTTGTAGGCTTCCTGTGGGGACAGCTTACCACCAGTTTGTAAACTACAAATGTAGTTGACTCGTTGAGAAAAGTCTTGCAGTTTAGCGTTGAAAACCAAATGCTCTGCTTTAAACTCTCCGGAATATGGACTCCGAGGATAAAGAAAATCAGATAATTCGCAGAGTATATCTGTTTGCGGATTCATAGATGTTGAGATTTATTTATGTTCATGTCTTGGTTCATCGGCCTTTGATGCACATGACTGTATGCAATATATGGGATGCGATCGCCTGTTATGATCTTCCCAGAAGTTCAAAATTTGCTCACCCACCTGTTGAGGATGAAAATAGTGAAAGAAATGATACCCTTGGGGAAATTCCCAAAGTCTATCTTCTGGCTTGAACCAATTGCGCCAGTCATGTAACGCCGGTGGGTTGACTACAGAATCAGTCTTGCTACCGCATACCATCATGGGCATAGAAACCCCTCCCTTGGGTAAATACATTAACTTAAACAGAGAATGGGGTGATGGTGATTGCTCTAAGTCTTTATCTAAGACAGTGATTAACCTCTTGGTGGTGTGAGTCGGTTGTTTGCCAAAGAGGCTACGAACAGTATTCGCCAGAACTTGCTCCCGGCTAATGCTGAACATCTGTCGTTGTAAGTAATAATGAGCGTGCCAAGTATTTGCCGGTTGAGATGCTACAGCTAAGAGAGTCAGCGATCGCACTTTTTGGGGGTAGCGACGAGCATAACTTAAGGCGATCGCCCCACTGATCCCATGACCAGCTAAATGGACTGGATCAGGGCAAAAATCTAGAAAATCACCAAGTAATAGCACAGCTTCATCTACGGAACTACCTTCATCTCGTGTTTGCTGATATTCCCATTGAGCGATATTCCTATACCTAGATAGGTATTGAAGTAATGGTTGATCAAAACGCTTCAAGGCTGAACTAGTATTTAACCAAACAACATCCAATAAGTCAGACATAAATACCTGTAAATTGATAAATGTAAAAAAAATGGCATCGTCCATGACGATGAGAGGCGATGCCGGGCGCGCTAGTATTTTCTACAAGCTAAACTCACTCTTCAACATCCTCACCCAAGCCTGAATCCGCTCATCTGTGAGATCCGATTGATTATCATCATCCAGAGCCAAACCACAAAACTTACCATTGCGCACAGCTTTAGAAGCGCCAAAATCATAACCATCAGTAGGCCAATAACCCACAGTTTTACCACCCTGTTGGGAAATCTTTTCTTCCAAAATCCCCATAGCATCTTGGAAGTTATCAGCATAGCCAATCTGGTCTCCAGTACCAAAATAAGCCACCATCTTACCAGTAAAATCAACCTCGTCTAAATCTGGATAAATACCCTCCCAATCGCTTTGGAGCTCACCAATATTCCAAGTTGGGGAACCAATAATCAGACATTCATACTCAGCAAAATCTGCAATATCCGCCTGAGAAATATCGTGTAACGTCACCACATCACCACCAAAGGCATCACGAATGATTTCCGCAGCAGATTCAGTTTTCCCAGTTTGAGTACCGTAGAACAAACCAATTTTTTTTGACATCTTAACACCTGATCACTAGTTTTAACTTGAGTTCCAGGGGTGAAATCTTACCCTGACCTGAATTGCCGATAAATTTCCCAGCCTGAGACATATACACAAATTAATGAATATATATCTCAATAAGACCTGATGATATCTTAGCAGAGCTATTGCAAGATTATTTCATTAATTTCGTGTAAATTTTCGTAAATAAGGACAAAATATAACCTATAAAATCCTTATATATCTTAGATTTTAGCCATATTGGTGGTTGACAATTGAATAAAAATAAAAAATTTTTATTGGAAATGCTAGTAAATCTCAATAAGATTGTGGTAGAGTGCAAACAGCTCACACAATGTTAATAAACCTTCCGCGTTTATTAGGCTGAATTCTGTTTTGAGATTTGGGAGAACAAAACAGGATTCAGGCTTTTTTTGTCAGAGTGCCTAATCTAATTTAAGTATAAAAATTAACTTGTTCTTGCAGCCAGGGGTCCACAGGCTGGCCATCTTTGCGTCGTAGTTCAATTTCTACCACCATAACTTCTTGGGACCCAGGGGGCGCAGGGTGTTGATGGAAAATAATCTCATAATCTAGGGGGTTATGTTTGCGTTCTTTTAACCAGTCCTGTACTTTGGTTGTAGCAAAAAATGATTGCCCTTGCTCAAACATCCGGGTAATCTGCATTTGTAATGTATAGGGATTAATGCGACCCATTTTTTAAATCCTCTGTGGATTAAACCTTATTCCTAGTTTATGTCACAGGCAGTAACAACAACTTCTAGAGTACGGTAAACTGTCATACCCAACCTATGATGTATTGAAAAACTTTGCTGATTTTGTAGTCAAGTATACCCAATTATGGACTTATGTATGCTATAATAGATATAGGTCGAGTTTAAAATTTAACTAATGAAGCTTTCAGAATACGCAAAGTCAATAGGCGTTAGTTACAAGACTGCATGGAGAATGATGAATGCAGTTAGTTGAAAAGCACGTTATTAAACAAGGACATAGGTTTTATCAAGAGATTGATCAGCTATGTTTCTTATCAAAAAACCTGTACAACGTTGGTAACTACCTTATGAGACAGGCTTTTATTAACAGCAATGAAAGCTTGAGTTATTACGACATCCAAAAACCACTTCAATCATCTGTAGATTACAAAGCTTTACCAAGTAAAGTTAGTCAACAGGTCTTGATGGTCTTAGATAGGAACTGGAAGTCATTTAAAGAAGCTTTGAAATCTTGGTTTGAAAACCCGTCTAGATTTTTAGGTAAACCAAAATTACCTAAATATAAACACAAAACTCATGGTAGAAATATAGTTATTTACACCAAACAAGCCTTATCAAAACCCGCATTAGAACGAGGGGTCATTAAACCAAGCAAAACAAACATCGAGTTGCTTACTAAGTCAGTAAATATAGCTCAGGTTAGGATTGTCCCTAAGCTTGACCATTACGTGATTGAAGTGGTTTACAACAAAGAAGTTGAGCCAGCATCAATTGACGTTAATAAGATTGCAGCAATTGATTTAGGGCTTAGTAACTTAGCTACTGTAACTTTTAATCAAGCCGGGATAGCCCCGCTCTTGATAAATGGCAGTCCACTAAAAGCTATGAACCAATTCTTCAACAAACAAAAAGCTAACTGGCAATCAATAATCGGTACTGGTACAACCAAACGGATACAAAAACTCTGTACTAAGCGCCACCACAAAGTTGATGATTACATGCACAAAGCAAGTAGGTTTATTATTAATAAACTCCTAGGGATCGGTATAGGTACTTTGGTTATAGGCAAAAACGAAAACTGGAAGCAAGAAATCAATATAGGTAGCCGTAATAACCAAAACTTTGTACAAATTCCTCATTCACTATTTATTAATAAGTTGACGTACAAAGCAGAGTTAATAGGAATCAAAGTTTTGGTCACAGAAGAAAGCTACACCTCTAAAGCTAGCTTTTTAGATTTAGATAATATCCCTACTTATCAAGAAGGTGTTAAACACACATTTAGTGGTAAGAGAATAATTCGAGGTTTGTACAAATCTGCTGATGGCAGGATGATTAACGCTGATGTTAATGGATCGTATAACATCATGAGAAAAGCAGTCCCAAATGCTTTTGCAAATGGGATAGAGGGCATTGTAGTTTGTCCAGTGAAAGTAAAACTTCCGAACTAATGATTTGGATATTTGTCCATATTATTAGCAACTATTCGTTAGAATGAAAACGACCAACCTACTTGAGATAAAACCAGGATGGAAGTTGGATACAATACCGATAAGCGTAGATTGCTGTCATCTGTGTGTCACGGCGCAATTTTCTTAAGTACGACATTCTTCTCTATTGGGATACCCATTGTCATTAACTTAATTTCCGATGACCCAGTGGTGAAGAGTAATGCTAGAGAGTCGATTAATTTTCACTTTAATGTTTGGTTTTGGGGAACCGTAATTGGGGTACCAATTGGGGTTCTATCTTTTCTCACATTTGGCTTGGGGGGAATTTTATTCTTTCCTGTGGTTGCATTGGGTTTTGCACTGCACTGGGGATTGACAATTTGGGCGCTGTTACACTGTTTCAGTCAGCCAGATGAACCATTCCGTTATCCGTTTATTTTTCGAGTTTTGTAATGGTGGTTCATTCGATATTTTTCTCATAGAGGATGTTTGATAAGTTTTTAACAGGTAATTTTTATCTTAGGGAACAGGGAATAGGAAATGGGGGACACACCGAAACAATAAAATCAAGTCCCCTCCCCTTACAAGCTATCCATTACTCACATCTTTGTTAACAATCTTGAAACATTTATGTGGCAACGGTTTCAACCCTTGAAAATTTCCCTACTCTTGACAAAAGGTACCTTATTCTTCTTGATAAAACCCTTATTTTATTGAGAATCATCAACGGAGGATTAAGGTTTGGGGGTTTGCGAGCGATCGCTCTCACGAATGTTAAGAAAGATCCGGGTAATGGATAGCCTTACAAGGGGAGGGTTAGGGTGAAACAATAGTTGATACACTAATCATGACTTGACAAACATCCTCTTCTGTGTGCGACTTAGGAATTACGCAAGTTGGACTGAAAATATATTCCCTCAATTCAGCCGCCAGCAAGAGGACAATAATGATGATAATTTCTACCCTTATAGGTATGGATATTCTCAACCTGTAAATATATGCCTCTTTACAAACTGGAAGAATTTGACCCTAACTACCGAGAAACATTTGGCGGTGATGATGTGAAAACCTTAGACCTTTACACTGAAGGCGGAGTTAGAGTTGGCTCGGTGGCTGATGCTTTAGTTGACCAAGAGGGACGTTTTCGGTATTTAGTTATTGAGACCAGCTTCGACTCTATTAGTAAGAAGATATTACTACCAATTGGGCTTTCTCACATTAATTATCCCGCCCAACGTGTTTATGTTGATGGACTGAGTAAAGAACAAGTTGAGCATTTACCTGAATATCAAGAGACTGTAAATATTGATGAGGATTATGAAAAAGAGGTGCGGCTTGTTTTCCGTCCGGAAAGTAGAGATACATCGGAACAACAGGATATATCCCTTTACGAGAGAGAACCGGATTTATATAACTTAAATGAACAATATCATCAAACCCTCAGACTATATGAAGAACGTTTGATTGCTAATAAGCATCGGGTCAAGACTGGGGAAGTAAAAGTTGGTAAACACGTTACAACACAAATTGCACAGGTGACAGTACCTGTGAAGAAAGAACGTATTGTGATTGAACGAGTTCCTCCCACAGAATTAGGAACAGTGCTAGACCCCAAGGCTCTTAAATTTCAAGAAGGGGAGATAACACGGATAGAATTGTACGAAGAAACCCCGGAGATTCGCAAAGAAGCCTTTGTCAGGGAAGAAATTAGAGTTAAGAAAGTTGTAGACCGCCACACCGTAGAAGCACAAGACACCATTCGGCGAGAAGAGTTAGATATTGATACTACAGGGGAATTGCATTTGGATGGAGCTAGTAGAAATCCTGAACAAGGCGCTTGAGTAGCTAACTAGGGAATGTAATTTGGTGATTGATATCAAAGGTAGGTAGGGGAAATTTCGCCTCTACCTCTACTTTTATTGTTAATTTATCAGAAATCTCAGAAATCTATAACTTTTGATGTCATATCCCTGTATCAATTCAGTCAATAGTAAGAGGTGAAATAGCCTATTAACCTTTATCTTATTCATTAAGAGATGGTATGAAAATTGAAAGGTAAATGTCATGGCTCTTCACAAATTGGCAGATTTCGCCCCAAATTATAGTCAAACTATTCAAGGGAATGATATTCAAGGATTAGGTGTTTATACAGACAGGAATGATGAAAGGATTGGTACGGTAAGTGATATTTTAGTAGATGAAGAGGGACATTTTCGCTATCTAGTTGTTGATTTAGGTTTTTGGATATTTGGTAAAAAAGTATTACTACCCGTTGGACGTTCCCGCATTGACTATGATGCTAGTCGAGTCTACGCCATGGGTATGACTAGAGAACAGGCGGAAAATTTACCGGAGTTTGAAGAAGGTAGAATACTTGATTATGACTATGAAGAACAGGTAAGGGGGGTTTATCGCGATACCACCCCCCATACTTACACCAGTGAAACCTACGCTTATGAACACGAACCTTCTTTGTACAGTCTGAATCAGCAAGACCATCAAACGCTGCGATTATATGAAGAACGGCTAATTGCTGATAAAGTTCGCCAAAAAACAGGAGAAGTAGTAATTGGTAAGCACGTTGAGAGTGAAAATGTTAAGGTTTCAGTTCCCATAGAAAAAGAGCATGTTGTCATTGAACGTGTGACTTCAGCAGATATAGGTCAGGTTGTCTCTCCAGGGGAAGCTAACTTCCACGAGGGGGAACTCGCGCGCATAGAAATCTATGAAGAAACTCCCCAAGTTCGCAAAGAGACGGTATTGCGTGAAGAAGTTAAAGTTGACAAGGTTGTAGAGCAAGAAATAGTTGAGACTCAAGACACAGTGCGTCACGAAGAGTTAGATGTTAATGCTCCTAATCTGCGAGTTGAAGAGCGCTAATCAACAATAACAACTCATAAAACTCATAACAACTAATCACCAATTAATCACCAATTAAATATAAGTTGCGGGGGTGGCTTTTTTAATAGTTATCATGTTTAATTACTTCACTGTTGATTCTCAGGTTATGGTGGTTTAAATAATCACCATACCTCTGATAACGGTGAGATCATCAAAACAGTTTACTCATAGTAAGGCTATAGTAAGGCTTATGTCTGAATCTTTAGAATCACCAACAGTAGATAAATTAACCGAATTACCACCGCTTAATTATCATATGACTACCAGTGAATCTCAAGAAAAAAATACTTTTCGTCTGCTGGAAGAACGATTAATCGCTAATAACCAAAAAAGCAAAATTGGTGAGGTTGTTATTCGCAAAGAGATTGAAACTCAGATATTAAAGGTACCTGTGAGACGGGAAAAATTAATTGTAGAGCAGGTAAGTCCAGAACACAAACAACTGGCGGAAATTGACTTGACACAAGGTGACATTTCTGGATTGGAATTGATGGAAGAAGATAGAGCATTAGGAACAGTTTTCAATGGTCATGTAACGGTAACTGGTGAGTTTAGTTCCCCAAAAATTGCTAGTTTACTTTTAAATGCGATCGCTCTCGAAAAAAACCACGGCTGTGAGCAAGTAAAAATTACAATCGCTGTCGCAGATGAATCACTAAAGAAAAAATATCAGGAGTGGTTTGCTCGTTGTTCTCCTGGTGAGAAACCCCAGGTATCCAAATAATTGGAGAAACTTTATATAATGTCCGACCAGTCATACATAAACAGTTGGTATAGTTCCAGCCAGAAATAAAATGCTGACTATAAACAAACATTTATGATTCAGTTTGATCAACCGGACATGATATTAATCAAGTTAATCAAGTTAATCAAGAAACCTTGGCAATCTTCAATTTTAGGGCTGCTATCGACATTGATCACCGCTACCCCCGGAATGGGGGCCGAACGGATTAGCTTTTTTTACCCTCCTTTTGGGGAATTCTCCCTGAGTATTGACTCATTAGAAATATTTGCTAAAAAAGGGAAAATCACTCAGGAATTTTCCTTTTATGCGCGGCGAGTAAATCCCCAGCAACTAGCTCAACTACGGGAGGTACTTCAGCAAGAATTTAATGTTACTCCTACCCTCATATCTCAGGTGACTTATTCACCTATAGGGGAAGAACTCATAGACCGTTTAGGGGGCTTAATCCGCACGGAATCAAGGCAAAATGGCT
This sequence comes from Anabaenopsis elenkinii CCIBt3563, assembly GCF_015245355.1. Taxonomy (GTDB): domain Bacteria; phylum Cyanobacteriota; class Cyanobacteriia; order Cyanobacteriales; family Nostocaceae; genus Anabaenopsis; species Anabaenopsis elenkinii. The sequence continues at coordinate 2,470,941 of NZ_CP063311.1, forward strand.
TTTATGCCATCAGAGGTGCTTTAATACTAGCTGCTGCTTCTCCAGAAGGCTTAACAGTAGTTAGTTTTCTGCGTCAGTTCCCCTCCCCCACAGTGCGACTCAACTTTACACAGGGACTCAGGTTAGTCGATGAGTTATCCCAGGTAATAGAAAAAAGGGATGCGATCGTAACTTGGATTCAACAAGAAGCGATCGCCCTGAGCGCACCCATTGACTGGAAGCAATACCCAGATTTAACTGCGCCTGGTTCCTTGACTTGGCAACGAAGAGAATTAATACTCCAGGATAGGTCTCGCGATGTTCTGCGGATTATACCCACAGATATTTATTTACCACAAGGAACAGCGCCGCCGTTTCCTCTGATTGTGATTTCTCATGGTATTGCTTCTGACCGTTCTTCTTTTGCTTATTTGGCTGAACATTTAGCATCCCATGGTTTTGCTGTGGCGGTATTAGAACATCCCGGGAGTAATGCGGAACGTGTTCGGCGTTACTTGACTGGTTTAGCTGGGCCATTAGAAGCTGTAGAATTTGTTAACCGACCTTTAGATATTAAATTCCTCCTGGATGAACTTGAGCGCCGAGAAAAATTAGATCCTGACCTCCAAGGACAAATCAACTTTCAGCAAGTGGGAGCCATGGGACATTCTTTTGGTGGTTATACTGTGTTAAGTTTGGCAGGTGCTCAGATTAATTTTGAGCAACTACAACAAGATTGTACTCCCAATATTTCCTCATTTAATTTGTCACTATTTTTACAGTGTCAAGTCACAGAGTTAGAAGTTAAAGATTATCAACGGTTCGACTACGCTCACCGACCACTCCAAGATCACCGCATTCAGGCTGTATTGGCTCTAAATCCCGTATCTAGTTCAATTTTTGGTCAAAGTCAAATCAGCCAAATTTCAGTTCCGGTGATGCTGGTGGCTAATAGTCAGGATATTGCTACCCCCATTGTTTCTGAGCAGGTTCGCCCTTTCACCTGGTTAACTACTCCTGATAAGTATTTAGTATTAATTGAAAATGCTACTCATTTCAGTGCGATCGCCCAAATAGGTACTCAAAACGATGTGTTACCTATACCACCGGCTTTACTCGGACCAGATCCAGCACCTGGTTATGCTTATCTTCAGGCTTTGAGCTTGGCTTTTTGGCAAACACATCTGATGAACCGCCAGGAATACGCCTTTTATTTACAACCTTCCTATGCTCAATATCTTAGCCGGTACCCTCTCAATCTCAGTCTGTTAAATTCCTCCTCGGCCCATCCATTGAGTCAAGTATTGCCAGAATCAAATCCCCAATTTTAAATGCTAAAATCCTCTGGTAAACAGTGAGGATAACTTCATGCTGGTTGCTGCTAATTCTATTAAGTTTGGTACAGATGGTTGGCGCGGGGTGATTGCTGATGAGTTCACCTTTGAACGCCTAGCATTGGTGGCATCAGTAGCGGCTCAAGTGTTATATAATACGTATTATTCCACAGTTGGCAGCAAAACCATTATTGTTGGCTACGATCGCCGCTTTATGGCTGAAGACTTTGCTCGTACTGTAGCTGATGCTGTCTGTGCTGTGGGTTTTGATGTGTTACTCAGCCAAACCTACGCCCCAACTCCTGCTTTTAGTTGGGCTGCTCGAGAACTTCATGCTCTGGGCGCTTTAGTAATTACAGCTAGTCATAACCCTGGGACATATTTAGGTTTAAAAGTCAAGGGTTATTTTGGGGGTTCAGTACCACCAGAAGTGACAAAAGAAATTGAAACTTTATTATCTGCGGGTGTACCTCCAGCAGTTACCCCAGGGAAACAACAGCAGTTTAACCCCTGGCCTAGTTATATTACCGCCCTCAAGGCTAAAGTTAATATTGCCAAGATTCAAGAGGCGATCGCCTGTGGTAAACTGACACTATTCGCAGATGTCATGCATGGTGCGGCAGCTGGAGGGTTAACCCAATTACTAGGGGATGGGGTTCAAGAAATCAACAGCAACCGCGATCCTTTGTTTGCTGGAGGAGCGCCAGAACCTTTACCAAAATATCTTTCTGGTTTATTCTCAGTCATTAAAACTCAGCGCCAAACAGATACATCAAGTCTCACGGTGGGGTTAGTATTTGACGGTGACTGCGATCGCATCGCCGCAGTAGATGGAAAAGCTAACTTTTTGAGTTCCCAAATCTTAATCCCTATATTAATCGACCACCTCACCCAACGTCGCGGTTTTACAGGTGAAATCGTTAAAACTGTCAGTGGTTCAGATTTAATTCCCCGGGTAGCAGCACTGCATAATTTACCAGTTTTTGAAACAGCAGTGGGATATAAGTACATCGCCGATAGAATGTTAGCAGCACAGGTGTTATTAGGTGGTGAAGAGTCGGGAGGAATCGGCTATGGTAGTCATATCCCCGAACGTGATGCACTATTATCAGCATTGTATGTTTTAGAAGCTATTGTGGAATCTGGGCGAGATTTAGGTGATTATTACCAGGATTTACAACAGAAAACAGGTTTCACCTCCGCCTATGACCGCATTGATTTACCTTTAGCTAGTATGGCAGTGCGATCGCGTCTTTTACAACAACTGGAAACCGAACCATTAAGGGAAATTGCGCTCAAAGCAGTAGTTGATTGTCAAACCATAGACGGTTATAAATACCGGTTAGCTGATGACAGCTGGTTAATGATTCGGTTTAGCGGTACTGAACCGGTGTTACGTCTGTATTGTGAAGCAGCAACACTTGAGCAAGTACATCAAACCTTGACTTGGGCAAAAAATTGGGCGGAATAACTGCTGATTAAACTGTTAACTGAATATATGACGAAAATAATGGTAGTAGCTACGGGTAACCCCGGTAAGCTGCGGGAAATACAAGGTTATCTGGCTAATTCAGGTTGGGAATTAACCCTTAAACCACCAGAATTAGAAGTTGCAGAAACGGGTACAACTTTTGCTGCGAATGCTGGTCTCAAGGCTTCCCAAATTGCTCAAGCTACGGGACAATGGGCGATCGGTGATGATTCTGGTTTAGAAGTAGATGCTTTAAATGGGGTTCCTGGCGTTTATTCTGCACGTTATGGTCAGAGCGACTCACAGCGCATTGCTAGGTTATTACAAGAGTTAGGTAACTCAGAAAATCGTCAAGCTCAATTTGTCTGTGCTGTGGCGATCGCCCGTCCTGATGGTAAAATAGTTTTAGAATCCACTGGGGTGTGCCGCGGCGAAATTCTCCATACACCCAGGGGTGAGGGTGGTTTTGGCTACGACCCCATATTTTACGTTCCTCAGCTGCAATTGACTTTTGCGCAAATGTCACGGGAGATCAAAGGGTCAATTAGCCATCGGGGTCTTGCTCTCAAAGCTTTAGTTCCTCAGTTGGCAGATTTAGAAGCATAGATGTTTTCCCCCTCTTGGCAAATCTGACTAAAGATTGTCGTGGTTCTAACTTGAGTTGGATAACTAGATTTTGACCATTGTTAAGAATATAGTTACAACTTATTCAGGTAAAGATATGAAATCTTTGGCAAAAGTCGCTTTTATGCTACTATTTGGCAGTATGGCTGTTACTGCTTTCAATCCCATATCTCAGGTTCTAGCTCAAGAGGGGGAAACGTCCCCAGAGCAACCCGGTCTTAGTCAAGAGTCAGACCAACCAGAGTCAAGCACATCTCGCCCTGAAGCTACTGTTAATCAACAGCTAGATGTTAAAGTAGAAGCAGAAAATGAAATTAAAACAGAAATCACACGTCCAGCAGGAATGATGACTACCCCAGATGGTGGCGATGAAACTGATTCTGACTAAGCAGCAGGTTGTCAGAGTCTAGAAAAATTATCAAGCACAAGGGGACAGCCAGATGCAAAATTTTGATTATGTCATTCTGGGGGCCGGATTAGGTGGACTTTCCGCCGCTGCTTGTTTAACTAAGCAAGGATATCGGGTAGCAGTTTTAGAAAAACACTACTTACCTGGCGGCTGTTGTCACACTTTTGATTATGGTGAGTATAGTTTTTGTGCTAACGTCCATTATATATCTCAATGCGCACCTAGTCAAACCATTGGGCAATTTCTCAACTACATTCAGCGCCATGTCCCTTTTAATAGCCTTGACCCAGACTGCATAGACCGGATAATTACACCGGAGGTAGATTTTCAAATTCCTTTAGGATGGGAAAACCTGCGATCGCGTTTACTCTCCACCTTTCCCGAGGAGACAACTGCTATTAATGGCTACTGTGATACAATTGCCCAGATCCATCAGGAAATGCGTAGCCTGGCGGGGGAAATACGTTGGTATAATCAAAATTGGTCAGACTGGTTTAAATTACCTAAATATTTCCATTTATTTAGAAAGCGTAACTGGACTCTACAAGACTTATATGACCATGTGGGTTTATCACCCAAATTACAAGCAGTGCTAGGGGGACAAAGTGGTGATTATGCACTACCACCTAAGGAAATCGCCTTACTGATCCACACTTCCCTAGTTTGGGACTACTCAGAAGGGGCTTACTATCCTCAATACCATTTTAAACATTTTGTAGATAGTATCACAGATGCGATCGCCGCAGGGGGAGGTGTAATTAAATATTCAACTCCTGTCAAGCATATTGAAGTTAATCAAAAGCAAGTACAATGGGTAACTGCTGGTGATCAAACCTACCAAGCTAGTAAGGGCTATATTAGCGACCTTGACCCCAAATTAACAGTAGAGTTAATCCACGATACCACAGCTTTGAGCTTAAGGGAACGTCAACGCCTTACCAATTACGAATACTCAACTAGTGCATTTAATATTTACCTGGGTTTAGATAGTCGCTTTCAACCAGAAAATTATGGTATCGGTAACTGGAATATTTGGTATTATCCCACAGGAGACTTAAACGGGGAATATCAACGCCAATTTCAGGGAGACCTCAGCCAACCTTGGATTTTCCTATCTTGTCCCACGATGAAATCTAGAGATAACGCCGGAATAGCTCCACCAGGTCATCATATCTTAGAAATTGCCACTGTCTGCCCTTACGAACCATTTAAACATCTGCAAGACACCAACCACCAAGGCTATAAAGCCAAGAAACGGGAAATTTACCAGCAGATCATGACCAGTGTTCGAGATTTAATTCCCGATGTAGACCAGTACGCGCGCATGAAGGTTTCTGGTACACCCACCACCAGTGAATTTTATCTCGGACAACCCCAAGGTAATATTTATGGTGCAAAGTTAGTACCTGAACAAGTGGGGTTAAATCGGTTAGGATATATTACAGAGTTACCTAACTTGTTTCTTGTGGGGGCTACTGCTGGCTACCCCAGTGTACCAGGGGTAATTGGTAATGGCATGGATGTTGTGGAACTGATCACAGGACAAGGAGTTAGGGGAGAGGTTCCGGCTTTGTTTTCGGCGAAAATCAGCAATATTCAGCATAGCTGGGAATGATAATATATTCTAGTTAATGCCATAATTCCCGCATTCAATGAACAAGGCACTGGATGAAACGCTGTCAATGGAAGTTGCGCAAAATATTAAAAGTAAGGCTCGTAAGCCGTTTGATAATGCTTATAGGGCGCTGTTAGTTACAGATCAGGCGAACTATGTCCAGGGTTTTTTGGCTATAGGGTGCAAACCTTACCAACCTATTGAACATGGTTGGCTAGAGTTGGCTGATACCTCTGGGGAGGATTCTTTAATTAAGATTATAGATCCCAGTCTACCACACCTAAACAAAAAAACTCAAGAAGTTTGGTACTTTGCCGCCCAAAGTTTTACCAGGAAACAATTAAAAGCGATTATTGAGGAATCACAGGAAGATTATCCGGAGGATGACCCATTACCGGTTTATGGTGATGCACCCTATGAGTATTATGGTAATGTGATGTTGGGTGGTGGCGAATATTTAGCAGCTTACCAAGCTGCACAGGCTAAGTGTCAAGAACTCAGAGAATCCATGGCATGAGTCAAACTGGTTTAAATTTATTAGCAATATCTATATTTCTCATGACCCTATCAGTCTTGTTAGGGCCATTAATTCATTTGTCCCCCGCAGTACCAGCGATCGCTACCTTTAGTATTTTGGGAATAGTCACTTTTGATAGTTTTAGTTTGCAAGGGCGGGGCGGTACTATAATTTTAGATTGGATTGCTGGTTTTTCCCCCCAACACCGCGATCGCATCATCCACCACGAAGCTGGTCATTTTCTGGCTGCACATCTGCTGAACATCCCTGTAACTGGTTATACTGTCACTGCTTGGGATGCTTGGAAACAAGGACAACCAGGACAGGGGGGTGTGACCTTTGATGATGGGGAATTAGCATCCCAATTAGAACGGGGGACAATTAGCGCTCAAATCCTCGACCGTTATTGTACAGTCTGGATGGCGGGTATGGTCGCCGAAACTTTAGTTTTCAATGATGCACAAGGCGGTACTGACGATCAAAGCAAGTTAGTGGGAGTTCTAGCGGGTTTGGGTTGGTCTCCCTCAGCAATTCAACAAAAACAACGGTTGCATATACTACAGGCGAAGAATTTATTACAAGCAAATTGGTCTAGCTACCAAGCCTTAGTTAAATCTATGCAACAGGGCGCATCTGTCAGGGATTGTCAGCGGATCATTGCCACAGCTGAATCATCATCACCTATACTATAGATGCTCCTGGTGATAGCGCCAGCACTGCTACGCGCAGATTGCTGTGGTTGAAACACAGTAGAATAGATACCTGTCGGTGGGCTGTTAGTCACTTATGGCGTAGATACTCTATCCTGGGGCATATTTTTTTGTGTAAAAACAAGTACTAAGACGACTTTTTCAACCCATGGCTTCCACTCCCCAGAAACTTAGCGGTAATGCAATTCGCGATTTATTCCTTGACTTCTTCGCCCAACGAGGACACAAAATCTTACCTAGCGCCTCCCTCGTTCCTGAAGACCCCACCGTACTGCTAACTATTGCGGGGATGCTACCATTTAAACCCATATTCCTGGGACAGCGCACACCGGAATTTAACCGCGCTACCACATCTCAAAAGTGTATCAGGACTAACGATATTGAAAATGTCGGTCGCACTAAACGCCATCATACATTTTTTGAAATGTTGGGTAACTTTAGCTTTGGTGACTATTTTAAACCACAGGCGATCGCTTGGGGGTGGGAGCTATCCACAAAAATCTTTGGTTTACCACCGGAGCGCCTAGTAGTTAGCGTCTTTCAAGAAGATGACGAAGCCTATAATATCTGGCGCGATGATATTGGCGTACCAGTAGCTAGAATTAAGCGCATGGGTGAAGAAGATAACTTTTGGGTATCTGGTCCTACGGGTCCTTGTGGTCCTTGCTCAGAAATTTATTATGATTTTCACCCAGAACGGGGCGATGAAAATATTGATTTAGAAGACGATACCCGGTTTATTGAATTTTACAACCTGGTGTTTATGCAATATAACCGGGATGCTTCGGGTAATTTAACCCCACTGCAAAATAAAAACATTGACACCGGTATGGGTTTGGAAAGGATGGCGCAAATCCTGCAACAAGTCCCTAATAACTACGAAACTGATTTAATTTTCCCGATTATTGAGAGCGCAGCCCAAATTGCTGGAATAAATTACCACAGTAGCGATGAAAATACCAAAGTTTCCCTCAAAGTCATTGGTGACCATGTGCGATCTGTAGTCCACATGATTGCTGATGAAATTCGCGCTGCTAATGTGGGACGGGGTTATGTCCTACGGCGCTTAATTCGCCGGGTGGTACGTCATGGGCGGTTAATTGGTATTAATGGGGAATTTATCACCCAAGTTGCAGAAAGCGCAATTTCTCTTTCAGAATCAGCTTACCCCAATGTGCGTCAACGGGAAGCAGCAATTAAAGCCGAACTACAACGAGAAGAAGCCAATTTCCTCAAAACTCTAGATAGAGGGGAAAAACTACTCGCGGAAATTATTCAAGAGGTGAAAGCCCAAGGTAAAACTCAAATTAGCGGCGAAAGAGCTTTTACTTTATATGATACCTTTGGTTTCCCCTTAGAACTTACCCAAGAAATCGCCGCCGAAAATCATCTGACTGTGGATGAAGCTGGTTTTGATGCTGAAATGCAAAAACAAATAGAACGAGCTAAAGCTGCTCACGAAACCATAGATTTAACTGTCCAAGGTTCTCTGGACAAGTTAGCTGAACATATCCACGCTACGGAATTTTTAGGTTATGCTCAACCCGCTTCCACTGCTAAAGTAGAAGCCATATTAATAGATGGTATTGCCCAAGAGGAAGCAGAAGCTGGAACAGAAGTTCAAATTGTCCTCAATCAAACCCCATTTTATGCCGAATCTGGGGGACAAATTGGCGATCGCGGTTATGTCTGCGGTGATGGTGTGCTGGTGCGGGTTACAGATGTGAAAAAAGAATCTGACTTTTTTATCCACTTTGGCCGCATAGAACGGGGTACAATCCGAGTAGGAGATACTGTCACCGCTCAAATTGATCGCCCTTGTCGTCGTCGCGCTCAAGCTAATCATACCGCTACACATTTACTGCAAGCCGCTCTCAAGAAAATTGTTGATGATGGTATATCTCAAGCTGGTTCCCTGGTGTCCTTTGACAGGTTGCGGTTTGACTTTAACTGTCCCCGGGCTTTGACATCCGAAGAAATTCAACAAATTGAAGAACAGGTAAATACCTGGATTACCGAAGCACATCCAGCTAACATAGAGGTGTTACCTTTAGCAGAAGCCAAGGCTAGAGGTGCTGTGGCTATGTTTGGGGAAAAATACGGCGAACAAGTGCGGGTCATTGACTTTCCCAGTGTTTCCATGGAACTGTGCGGCGGTACTCATGTCAGTAATACTGCGGAAATTGGCAGCTTTAAAATTATCTCAGAGGCGGGTGTGGCTTCTGGGGTGCGGCGTATTGAGGCGGTTTCTGGTCCGGCTATCTTGGATTATCTCAATGTTCGTGATACAGTAGTTAGGGATTTAAGCGATCGCTTTAAGGTTAAACCCGAAGAATTACCAGAGCGGATCACCACACTGCAAACTGAACTCAGAAACGCTGAAAAACAACTAGCAACCCTGAAATCACAGTTGGCGATCGCTAAATCCGACAGTTTACTGCAAAAAGTAGAATCTGTAGGGGATTATCAGATATTAGTGGCGCAGATGGAAGAGGTTGACCCAGAATCATTAAAAACTGCTGCCGAAAGGTTACTACAAAAGATTACTCATGGTGCAGTGGTATTGGGTTCTATTCCTGAAGCTGGTAAAGTCAGTATAGTTGCAGCCTTCAGCCCCGAAGTCAATAAAAAAGGACTCCAAGCAGGTAAATTCGTCGGCGCTATAGCCAAAATTTGCGGTGGTGGTGGTGGTGGAAAACCAAATCTAGCCCAAGCTGGGGGACGGGAAACTAGTAAATTACCGGAAGCTCTAGCTAAAGCCGAAAGTGATTTAAAATCAGCCTTGAGTTGAACTACCACATCTTGCGGGTATCTCGGTGGCTATCCCATAATGTAGTCGAGAATCTAAAACATCGGCAGTAATGACTTATGGGCATTCCAGATAATTCGCCGCGGTTGAAAGTGCTCGGGCTACCCCCACAGCAGGGAAGATGGCTACTAATTCCTCTGGGTATGGGTGTTTTGCTTTGTTTGGGGAGCGTTTACTCTTGGAGTATTTTTAGAAAACCCTTGGAAGAGGAACTGAATATTAGTGCTACTCAAAGCCTCTTACCATTTACTGTTGCACTTGTTTTCTATGCTATCCTCATGCCGATCACGGGTTTTTATATCCCTCGGTTGGGAACACGAGTGGTAACAGCTGTTGGGGGAATCGTTGTTGGTTTGGGTTACTTGCTTTCAAGCTTTGCTACCCATATTGGAATGATTGTTCTTACATATGGGGTAATTGCTGGGATGGGTATGGGTATCGCTTATGGTGTGCCAATGGTTGTAGTTTCCCGGTGGTTTCCTGATAAAAAAGGATTAGCGGTGGGTTTGACAATTATTGGTTTTGGGCTTTCTCCCCTGATCACTGCACCTTTAGCGAGTCACTTAATTAGTTTATACACCGTAAGACCCACTTTGCGGATTTTAGGCATTATCTTGACGGTGATCATTTTGGGAATTTCGATCACCATGAAATTGCCCCCAAAGGACTGGTACCCTCCCAGCCATTCATCTGCTCCCACTTCTACCGTCGCTTTGTCCTATCCTGGGAATATGCTCAAAAGTCAATCATTTTATGGGTTATGGATCTGCTATGCAATCGGTACCCTGATTGGCTTGAGTGCCATTGGTATTTCAAGTCCAGTGGGTGAGGAAATTATCAATCTTGATGCAGGTTTAGCAGCAAGTAGCGTGTCTCTATTTGCTCTGTGCAATGGTATTAGTCGTCCTTTGTTTGGGTGGTTAAGCGATCGCTTTAAACCTCATTACGTGGCCATTGCTGCCTATACTCTGATTTTGATTGCCTGTGTGTTAATGGTAAATGCTCAAGAGGGACAAGTTGCTACCTATCTCATTGCCTTTTGTCTATTTTGGTTTTGTTTAGGAGGATGGTTAGCTCTGGCTCCCACTACTACCCTGCGCTTCTTTAACCCTGACCAGTACGCTCAAAATTACGGAATTGTGTTTACTGCTTATGGTGTAGGTGCGCTCATTGGAACTTTGGTAACCGGACAAATTCGGGATTGGTTTGGGACTTATACTTATGGGTTCTATCCCATGGCTGCGCTGGCAATTATTGGTATTGTCATTGCTAATTTCATGCTCAAAGGACAGCGATAGCGCCAGCGCTGCACAAGACAGCAGATCACCACTGTGAAGAAGAAACCATATTTGCCGACATGATCGGGAATATACATTAATTTATCAGGATACGGGTAGAAATGGTAATTTCCCACTATTCATCCCTACCTTGCTTCGCTGAAGGTAGGGACTTTCGTGTTAGCCTTAAATAAGGTTCTTTACCACACCCCATTACTGACCTGGTTCTATTCCCAGAGCTTTCAATTGTGCTTCCAATTGGGCGGTGCGTTCCTTGGCTGCGATCGCCTCCTGTTGAGCTAATTGAGCTTGTTCCCTAGCTAATTGAGCTTGTTCCCTAGCTAACTGAGCTTGTTCCCTAGCTAACTGAGCGCTTTCTGTCCCAGTGGGTAGCACATCCCCATTTTGATCACACCACCGTAACCAAATATCCTCTTTACCTTCAAACACCCCCGACCACAAAGTTAAGCCTATACCAATTTCTGCAAACCAGAAATTATCCATTTCTAAATACTGTCTAATATTCAGTTGATAAGCGCGCAGTGGTTGCTCCCCCAGCATTTGCAAAGGGTCAAATACTGCGTAGTAGGGAACCCCCATTCTGGCGTAATCTTTTAATTTAGAGCCTAATTCGTTTCCTTCCCGGTTAGAAACTATTTCTATCACCACATCTGGAGTTTTGCCAAATTGCCAAACAAAATAACTGCGGTTCTTTTTCTCTCCCCAATCCGAAGGCATGGTAACATCAAGACTGAGGAACACATCAGGGACAAGGGGAGGTAAACCAATACTGTAAAACACCCCGACATTAGCAGCAGCTATAAAACTTTGTGTTTCTGCGGGTGGAACCCAACCGTTGTATAATACCTCTGTTAATAAGCGCTGTTGTTTTTCTGATAGGAAATTATCCACCGGTGTATCATCTTCAGTAACAATATGGGTGATATCTGGTTCAGGTGCAAGCTCAGTTGACAATATTTCTTTTACCATGATGTCTGCTACCTTGATCTACGGGGCTATTGATGAGAATTGACTGGCTGTTTCAGGTGGCGCAAAGGCTCAAAGAAGGGCGGTTAGGTAAGTTTATTTCGGCTCATCTTCAAATTCACCAACTCCGGGTATTTATATAGCAGTGTTAGCTTTAATCATAATGTTATATTTAGTATAGCATCAATTAACTAAGGTTTTTTAGTCGTTTATCTTGATATTTCTTTACAAAAATACCTGTTTTCACCAGTAACATGAAGGAACTTGATCAACAAAGAGTTGAGATTTTTTTAGATAAATGGCAGGGATCTAGTGGTAATGAAATAGCCAACAAAGACTCATTTTGTTTAGATTTATGTACAGCTTTAGGTGTCGCACCTCCACCCCCTCAAGGTAGGGTGACCGGTGACCCATATTGTCTGGAAAAAAATGTTAAAATGCCCCAGTCTACAGGAAACATCAAACAGGGGCGCATTGATTTTTATAAACAAGGACATTTTATTTTAGAAGCCAAACAGGGCAGTATAAAATCTGGGAATAGTACACCCAAACGCGGCACGAGGGCTTATGATCAATATATGCAAAAAGCATTTATTCAAGCAACTGCTTATGCACCCCATTTACCGGTCAAGCCACCATTTTTATTAACTTGTGATATTGGTGACCATTTTGAGTTGTGGATGGGATTTAGTGGTGATTATGGCGGTTATGGAGCCAGACAAATTATTAAACTAAATGATTTATTAAAACCTGATATTTTTGATTTATTTGTTGATATTTTTACGCAACCCCAAAAGCGCAACCCAGAGAAAATTAGAGCCAAAGTAACGCGAGATGTGGCGGGTGATTTAGCTCAGTTAGCCTATTGGTTAGAAAAACAGCAACATCACCCCCAAGAAGTGGCTAATTTTTTGATGCGTTGTATATTTACCATGTTTGCTGAAGATGTGCAACTACTCAAAAGAGGGGTATTTACTCAAGCATTAACTCAGAGATGGCTATGTCAACCCAGCAGCTTTAAGCCAGAGATTGAAACTTTATGGCGCACCATGGACGAAGGGGGAACTTTTGGTTTTGATAGTATATTAAGATTTAATGGTAGTTTGTTTACAAATGCCACAGCTTTTGATTTACCAAAGTCCCAATTAGAGGTATTATTACAAGCAGCTAAAAGAGATTGGAGCCAGGTAGAACCGGCAATTTTTGGAACTTTATTAGAAAGGGCTTTGGATACCAAAGAACGCAGTAAGTTGGGCGCACATTATACGCCGCGTTCTTATGTGGAAAGGTTAGTGCGTCCAGTGGTGATAGAACCATTACGCCAAGACTGGTTAGAAACAGAAATTGTGGTAGACCAGTTATTGAAAGTTCCAGGGGACTTAGAACCAACTGCGACCCAGAAAAAGAAAGCGGTAGAATTAATTAGAGAATTTCTGCAAAAGTTGAGAACTATTAAAATTCTTGACCCTGCTTGTGGTTCTGGTAACTTTTTGTATGTCACCTTGGATTTACTAAAAACTCTGGAAGCGGAGGTGATTCGCCGCATAGCTGATATTACCGGACAATATCAATCTAGTGTTTTAGACCAAGTTAATGTTTCTCAGTTTTTAGGCATTGAAGTAAATCCCAGAGCTGCTAGTATTGCAGAATTAGTCATCTGGATTGGTTATTTACAATGGTATTTTAAACAGTTTGGCAACACTTCCCCACCGGAACCAGTGTTACAGAAATTTAATAATATTGAATATCGAGATGCGGTGTTAGGTTGGGATAGCAAAAAACCCGCCATTGACCCCACCACTCACCAAACCCGCACCCGTTGGGGTGGATGTACTATGAAGCACCCAGTCACGGGGGAAGATGTTCCAGACCCTCAAGACCAAATCCCTATTTATAGTTATACTAATCCCCGGATGGCAATATGGCCAGAGGCTGATTATATTGTCTCCAACCCGCCGTTTATTGGTAATGCCAGAATGCGGGAATTATTGGGTGATGGTTATACTGAAACTTTGCGTCAAGTATATCAAGATGTACCGGATACCGTTGATTTTGTCATGTATTGGTGGCACAAAGCCGCAGATTTAGTCAGAAGGGGTCAGGTAAAGCGCTTTGGTTTGATTACGACTAATACTATTAGTCAGGTGCGGTTAAGGAGTGTGATAGAATATCATTTAAAACAAAAGCACCCCATTAAGTTAATTTTTGCCATTCCTGACCACCCTTGGACTGATGACGGTGCTGCTGTGCGGATTGCTATGACCGCGGCGGAGTTGGAAGGTTCCCCAGTGTCTCAGGTGGTACAATTGGGGGAGGTAATTTTGAAGGGGGAGGGAGAAACCCCAGAAGATACGGCAGATTTAATTGATATTGCATGGCAAAATGTCGGGGTGATTTTTAGTAATCTCCGAAGCGGTGCTAATCTTACTAATATCCAACCTCTCAAAGCAAATGATCAACTTTCCAGCCGCGGTATGATGCTTTTTGGTTCTGGGTTTATTATTGAAAAAGTTGATTTTACTAAAATTGAGTCAGAAATATTATTTACTTACACTAATGGGAGAGATATATTGCAGCGCTCTCGCCATGTCAAGATTATTGATTTCTTTGGTCTGAGTGTAACAGAAGCTGAAAAACTTTATCCTCAAGCATATCAATGGGTTTTAGAGAAAGTCAAACCAGAACGAGATGCTAATCGTGATCAAAATTTACGCAAAAACTGGTGGGTATTTGGTCGCCCTAGACCTGAACTTAGGCTAGCATTGCAAGATATACAGCGATATATTGTCACTGTAGAAACAGCTAAACACCGGGTGTTTATATTTTTAGCTCAAGGTGTTATTCCCGATAATAAACTAATTGCGATCGCTCTTGATGATGCCTACTTTTTAGGTGTTCTTTCCAGTAAGATTCATGTTACTTGGGCTTTAGCAGCAGGTGGGACATTAGGGATGGGTGGAGTTTATGTGAAAACAAAATGCTTCGACCCCTTCCCTTTCCCCGAACCCACCCCAGAACAAAAACAAAAAATCCGCGACTTAGGGGAAAAACTCGACGCACACCGCAAACAAGTACAAAGCCAACATCCTGATGTGACAATTACCGGGATGTATAACCTCCTAGCAAAATTACGCGCGGGGGAACCCTTTACAGATGCTGATAGACAATATAATGATCAAGCCTTAGTTTCTATCCTCAAATCAATTCACGACCAACTAGACGCGGCGGTTTTTGCTGCTTACGGATGGTCACCGAATATCAGTGATGAGCAAATTCTCACCCAATTAGTCGCCCTCAACGCTGAACGCGCTGGGGAAGAACGAAATAATTTAATTCGGTGGTTGCGTCCGGAATATCAAGCACCCCATGAAGTGAATACCCAAGTAGCCCTTGCAGGTATCACCACAATCCCAGAAACTACAGTTACACCCACACAGCAGCAACCATTCCCCAAAAAATCCAAAGAACAACTTGCAGCCATTCGGGATTTATTACGCACTCATGGCGGTGATTGGACTCTAGAACAAGTCATAAAACAGTTTAAACTTACGCCGGGACAAAAGCAAGTCATTGGCTACCATTTAGAAAGTTTAGAATGGTTCAACATTCTAGTTAGCTCCTATGACCATGGCGTGACACGCTGGCGCTATGTAGAAACAGACTCAGCAACTTGACAAATCACCATAATATGTGATAAGTACCTATTACAACTATAATGAACAACTTCTAATCCTGCCGCTGCCAACTCGTCCATAAGTTCCGGTATCTGATACTTATGGTGTCTCCAAATAGTCACCTCTTCATCTGCCGAAATTCCTACAGTTTTATCTATACCTAACTGCCTAAAGTTTATAGTATAGTGGCGATGAAATTTAATATTAGCTGTAACGCTATCCGTTATTATATCATACTTTCTCACAAGTTGGCAATCCTCCGCAGCTATGCCTAACTTGTCAGTCATCCATCTGTATATTCCGTCTACATGATACTTCAAACCTCCCCGAGGTATTCCATCCCATTGGGAATTATCACCAACTTCGTTAGTGAACACCAGCAAATCATTTTGGTTCATGCTGTGTCGGAAGTTTTGCAAGGCCTTACTTCTGTCTTGATGATTGCCAATAGTTACACCTAAATGTAAAAATATCTTAGGTATATCCTGATTCCCTAAAATCTCCGGGGAAATAGGAGCGTTTTCTATATCAACTGTGTAACTCTCAAACTGAACTTGGGGAAACCATTGAGTAAGGTTGGCTTTTGAGACACTCAAAAGTTCTTGGCTAATATCCAAGGCAATATATTTATTGATTCTACCTAATTTAACCAGTCGGGAAATAAACTTTTTCACTGGGTAAGAATTACCAGCACCTACATCTATAATATTCATCCTCTGGTAATTCTCAGAGCTATCCCCTGGCGTTAGCCATTGAGAGCCATTAATATAGTCAAAGTTGTCCTGTAATAAATCAATTTCTACGTTGGCAGGTTGAAACCATTTAGGGATAAGATATTTTTCATAAAAACTATGCCAGATTTTGCCGCCTTGACCTTTGTAACCATACTTTAAAGGTATTTCGCGCTTGAGTTCTAATGAGTGAACTAACTCTAACAGTTCTGCATGGGAGAAAATAGAGTTAAACTCTAGACTTGGCTCTACTAAACGAGTTGTATCTGGGAAAGGTTGGGAATTACTATAAGTTTTTTTAGGTATCATTAGAGGATGTTTGGAAAGTATTAAACAGGTAATTTTTATCTTAGGGAACAGGGAACAGGTAACAGGGAACAGGGAATGAGGAATGGGTAACACACCGAACACACCAAAACAATAAAATCCAGTCCCCTCCCCTTACAAGGGGAGGGTTAGGGTGGGGTGAAACAATAGTTGATACACTAATCATGACTTATTAAACATCCTCTTAGTGATGAGAATTTGAGGATCTAAATCAAGACTATAACTATAGAGGTTACGACTGCCAAAGTTAAATATCATATCATGACCGGGTAATTACTGATAATGAAATCTATCAACCATTTTTAATATGGTGTGTTCCGGTGAATTATCACTTTCTCCAGGTCATCCAAACCCGTTTAACGGTAACACACCCTACAGGATATTGACTGTTTGACAGCAATCAAAATAATCCCCGATAGTGAATAAACAACACAATTACAGACCAAGACCCCAAAGTAACTTTTATTGCTACTAATAAATTAAGCAAGGGAATCACACCGCCACTAAAAAGTGTCCCCAATTCTCCATGGGGTAGTTCAAATCCACTGAGTGTTATCACTGCTAAGAAAATAAACACCAGTACCGAGACCTTCTCCAAAATAGTAGCCTTCCACCGCTTGTAAATCCATCGCATCCATCGCGGTGAGGAGGTAATGGCCACTAAGCCGATCGCTGTTCCCCCTGCTACCCCAGCGGCAAAACCACCGCCAGGACTCAGATGTCCTCTAATTGCTAGTTCGATACCTACTAACGCAGAGATAGTGGCCCCCAAACGCGCTAGGACAATTGATGGTTGGTCTTGTAACTGGGAAATCACTGATAGGGGTTTTTTATCAGCTAACAGATACCGCGCCCCCATGATGGCGATGGTAAATACTACTACTTCAAAGATTGTGTCATAGAGGCGATTTCTGAGAATAATCCCGGTGACTGCATTGGGTATACCACTATCTTTGACAATGGATGCAACTACAGACACATCTCCTAAATCCTTGAGAGAATTGGGGATAATTAGCAGGATGCAGTAAAAGGCTATGCCAGCGGCAATGTAAACCCATTTCATAGATGCTTGCCCTTTTATTCAAGTAAATTTACATAGGATATAGTTGTCAATGGTGACGAAATTTCTGCATTGATGATCTCATAGATGCGTTGAATTCTAGTCACGGTGTGATAGGGTTGGCTTTGCTCCCCAGTCTCATCCCCTTGGTTACAGGTGGCGTGAATTTCTTTATCTATAAGAGCTTTGTTTAATTCATCACTATTAATATAAGTAACTAACTCAATGCGGACATAGTGTTTACGAAAAATTTTGCGTAATTCCTCCATCAATGGTTGAAAATGGTCTTCCCCGTCTGCGATTACCCCCAGACGCAAAACCAAAGATGAACGCACGGCGATCGCATATAGAGTAACAGCCAGGAAAGTCCCCATTAATGCTTGGGTCAGAGCCACATCTGCTGCGCCCAAAACAGCAAACACTAAAGCCGCCACAGCGCCCAATATTCCCTGAACAACCAAAGCATTGTATGGGTTGACCTGAAGTACCACCATCAAGGCGGATAACGGTAACAGGGCAGTGATTATATAGACATAATTATCATTCATGGTCAAGCTCGCTAGTAGAACAGTATGCCAACACATAGCCCAAGACTGTATTCCAAATTGCCAAGGAGATAAGACCCAACAGCAGCAAAGGCCATTCACTGGGTATTTTCAGCAGCAGTCCGAAAACAATACTCATAGAGCCGAGGGTATCTGCAACGGAAAGACTATGGAGCTTAAATAATACCGAGCGATGACCCAGTAGGGGGAAGGTTCCCCAAAACCAAAAGCCAATGCCTAAACCTATGCAAATGTAACTAATTATCTCTATCATAAATTACCCATGCGTTTCAGTAGATGTGCCAATAACATTAATCCCGCATTACCCACACTCAGGATAATAATTCCCACCACAGCAATCATCCAATCATCACGTAAGACTGATACCATCAGAATCATAATTGATGTTTTGGTAGCAATACTGGCAAAAGCTAACATTTTTTGCCAAATATCGTCATCTTGCCAAGCCTCATACATGGGTATGAGCAAGGCCAAAATCATGGCAATCATTACCAGATTCATCCCTGTGGCCTCCGTCTTCTGACTCGGTGTACCTCGAACCAGCCCTGTTCATGATATTTCAACACAATAGTTTTAGGTGTAAAAGTGATCAAGAATATATCCAGGAAAACCAGCCCCGGAGTGCGTTGGGGTTTAACTCTTTCAATAATTACATCTTCGTGATTATGGGGGCGGAAAATTATTTCCACCGCCTCAAAATACGCCTGGGGAATGGCCACCAGCACCTCACCCAGAACACGCAACCAATCCCTTAATGCTTCTGGTACTCTCTGACGACCAGGTAATAACAGTGCAACGATCACACCAATAATGATATTTGCCACACTCAAATCTGAAGTGAGCAAAAACCAAATAGTCAGTCGTAAAATTAGATTTAGATGCCCAATCATGGTAGTATCATCCCCAACAATAGGAGCAACATCAGACTCATAAAACCAATCAGATGTTCAAATTGCTCAAGTACACGTGGCAAAGTGACTGCGAACCGTTGAAAAACCCAAATATAACCTACCCAACCAACGCCAATGATCGCCAGGGCTTTGATGATATTTTGTAATGTGTATGCATCGTCATATACCCCAATCCCTGCAATAATTGCCCCTGTTAATATGATTATCGGTAGCCATAAACCGGGGGGAATGTCCGCTTCTTTTTTGTGGGGTAGAAAGATGAATTTGGCATACACTATAGCCGTTCCTACAGCCCCAATATTCATTAATATCTCTTGCCAAGGTAGGACATTCTTCAATGTCAACATCTTCGCCCCAAAACCTACCAACAAGGGAAAGCCAGAAATTGACAAGCTACCAATAACTAAGGGAATCCAGATCCTAGTATTCATCCGCTGCTCTTGCAGTTCCTGGAAATTGCGGCTGGGTAAGTTCCCTGCAATCAGGAACAACAAAGACTTTACCAACCCATGGCTGAGGGCATAAATACCGCCCACCGCCGGCGCTGCTAGAATCCATCCCAATTGGGAAACAGTACTAAATGCCAGGGTGCGCTTGCTATCCTTTTCAAATATGGCATAAGTTACCCCCAGCAGGGCTGTCCCCACTCCAAATATCCTGACAATGGGTTCAACCTCACTCACCATTAATGCACAGCGCACTAAGGCAAAAACACCAGTTTTAACCACCACTCCCGATAACATAGCTGATACCGGTGTTTCTGATTCTGAGTGGGTCAAGGGTAACCACAGTCCTGATACAAAGATGCCCCCTTTTGTCAAGAGTCCGATAAATATTAAGGCGATCGCTGTGTTAGGTGCTGTACTCAACCCAGCAAAACTAAAGGAACGATTGGCTTGATAAACTAAAGCCGCCCCCACCAGATAAAACAGCATTGCCGTGTTGCTGACAAACAAATAACGCAACGCCACCCATATTGAGCGTTCGCTGCGGGGATAGGAAATCAAAAGAAAGGCTGCAATACCCACCACCTCAAGGGCCACATATAAACTGATGAAATCTGCACAGATAAACGCCGCATTAACGCTACCATGCAAAATGATAGCTTGAGTATAAAAAAAAGCCGTCTTCTCTTTTCCCCAACAGTACAGGATCACTGCTGTCGTTACCAGAGCATTAGTCAATATCAAGTAGGCACTTAACTGATCAACCAGTAATGTCACCCCGAAATTATCCAGTAATTCCAGTGTTAACGGCGACTCCTGCAAAAAAACCTGCAAGGCATATACAGCGGAAATTACGGTGACACCTAAGGACAGATATCGATCAAGTTGGGGGAGAAGATAAATCAGGAACCCCAAAAAAAATGGTAGTGCAATCCAAGTGATGGTGATGGTATTCATGGGGTATTGTTCTTCTCGATTTCGTTACTTTCCAAAGTGGGATTATCCCGCGCCAGCTTCATCACACCCACCAGCATTAAGGACTGAATGGAAAATCCGATCACAATTGCTGTTAAGATCACCGCCTGGGGAACCGGGTCGGCGTAGGTGGGATTTTCCCTAGGGGAAACAATGGGTGTGAATAAGCCAGCTTGTGACGCAATCAGCACATAATAGGCGATTACCCCCGTACTCATAACATCCATGGAGATGATCTTCATCACCAGGTTCTTTTTCCAGATGATGCCGAAAAATCCACACAATATGGTAGCTAAGATAGATGCTTCTAACACGAGAACTGTCTGTTTAGTAGTGGGAATAAGTAACTAGCCTATGAAACATTGGCTTCCTCTAACGATTTTTTTTCTGCGGGTGGTTGTTTAAATGCAAACCGCAATAAAGGTGGTGCCAGGAAGGTTGTCAAAATCACCATGATAATAATCGCCGCTTGTAGTGGTTTATCCAGAGTACCACTAGCAGCACCAATCCCCGCAAATACTAACCCGACTTCACCACGGGGAATCATCCCTACACCAACCGCTAATCGGTTAATTTTAGCTTGGCCAAAAACTGACCAACCAGTGACAACTTTGCCAATAATCGCGACCACAATTAAGAAGGTAGCAATGATTAAACCTTCACGATTTCCCGGAACTAAAGGATTAAGAACACCTAAATCAACCTTGGCACCAACTGCAACAAAGAATACTGGGACTAAAATATCGGCAATGGGTTTGACCTGCTCATCTAGCTCTTTGCGTTTATCCGTTTCATCCAAAACTAAGCCGGCTGCAAATGCCCCTAGGATAGCCTCTAAATGAATAGCATTAGCCAAAAAAGCCATCAAGAACGCAAAGATAAATGCTGGTATAATTAAGTTGCCTCTGGTTTGCAATTTATTAGCAATGGCGACAAAACTTTGATTGAAATATTTACCCAGCAAGATTGAACCGACCAGAAAAACTGTAGCGCTGGCAATCAAATAGATGACATTTAAAATATCAACTTCCCCTGTTTTGGCTAAACTAGCTACTACTGCCAAGACAATGATACCTAAGATGTCATCAATAACCGCTGCACCGACAATTATTTGCCCCTCAGAAGATTTCAACTGCCCCAGTTCCGACAAAACTTTAGAGGTAATACCAATACTAGTAGCTGTCAGTGCCGCACCTGCAAAAATTGCCGGAATTAAAGGAGCATGAAATAAGAACAGCAGTCCTGCAGTTCCAGCCGCAAAGGGCACAGCTACCCCGACACAAGCGACAATTGTTGCCTGATAACCAACTTTGGTCAGTTCTTTTAAGTCTGATTCCAAACCAATTTCAAATAACAAAATGATCACACCCAGTTCAGCCAGGACAGAAATGATTTCACTTTGGCTGTGAAAAATTTCTGCGACTGCTTCCGGGCTGATGTTGTTAATCAATTGCAGGATTGTCATAATGGTGGAGTCAGCAGCTACAGCGCCACTCTCAGTAAATACCACTAAATGTAGTGCTGAAGCACCTACGACAACCCCAGCCAGTAATTCACCTAAAACAGGAGGTAGATCGATGATTCTAGAAAACTCACCACCAATTTTACTGGCCAGATAAATTACAACCAAACTGAGTAAGACACCAGCCAAGACAATGGGGGCATTTTCCGCTTCCCCAGTGGTAGCCAGGTAGGGATTTTGCCACACTGAGTTAATTATCAATTCCGAAAAAGTCATCTTATTTATCTGTTGTGTTGATTAATTATGCTGTGTAATTAACGCCTGTAACATTCAGTAATTTACACCACTATTGAGATTGTTGAGTGTTACTACCACTGACTGCATAGGTATCTACTAAAGCCAAAGCTCTGCTAAGTGCTTCGGCACGATTCATGAACCAATGCTCCCGGGAGACGAAATTTAACACACCCAGCTTTTCTAAGCGGCGTTTCACTTTCCCAGATGCACCAACAATTAAGATTTTACGACCTTGCTCATAAGCATCTTTAATGGCATTTTCAATGGCTAAAGATGCGGTTACACCCAACATTGGCACATCGCTGATATCTAAAATCAATACGTCGGAGTCGGCCATTGCTGAATGTTCCCGGGCGATCGCTTTAGAAACTCCAAAGATCATCGGTCCACTGAGGTAGAATAAGACCACCCGCCCATTAGCTTGATCAAATAATGCCTTCTCCTCATCGTTCAAGACAATGGCATCATCAGCATCGGTAATGGTTTTGACATCCTGAGATTGGAAGTGGGAAAGACGTTCAATGGTTAAAATATTGGCAATGAACACTCCCACACCCACAGCAATAATTAAGTCAACAAATACGGTTAAGAACATGACACCGTACATAATCAGCGCCCCTTTGAGGGACACCTGATGAGCGCGTTTTAAAAAGCTCCAGTCAAGAATGTCAATCCCCACTTTCAGGGCAATACCCGCCAATACTGCCATGGGGATGCTTTGAGTTAAACTAGATCCCCACAAAACTACAACCAGTAGAATTAGGGCGCGAGTTATACCAGATAAAGCTGTTTGAGCACCGGTTTGGATATTCACTACTGTTCCCATGGTTGCACCCGCCCCTGGCAGTCCACCACATAAACCAGATACTATGTTACCAATACCTTGACCAATTAATTCCTTATCAGATTTGTGTTCGGTACGGGTCAAACTATCAGCAATTACGGCAGTTAATAAAGTATCAATACAGCCGAGCATCCCCAACATTACCCCATTAATCACCATCACAGTAATTTGTGATGCCTGGAAGGTAGGCATTTGTAATGTTGGTAATCCCATGGTAATTTCCCCAATTCTTCTGATGTTATCATCGCCGAAAAATACCAGGGAAACTATTGTGACTACTACTAAAGCAACTAATTGGGGTGGAGCAAAACGCTTGTATTTAGATGGTATTAAGAAAATAATTGCCAAAGTCATGCATCCCAAGGAGGTTTCCGCAAGATTAATCTTGCTCAACAGTTCCGGCAAAGCTTGCACCATTCCTAAAACCCCACCTTTAGGACTAGATTGTCCCAAAAAGGGGGCAATTTGTAGCAGAATTAAGATCACGCCAATGCCAGACATGAACCCAGAAATGACGCTGTAGGGCATGAGGGTAATATATTTACCCAGCTTGAATATTCCGAATAAGATTTGAAATACCCCTGCCAGCATCACTACTGTAAATGCCATTGCCAAGCCGTTCTCTGGGTTACTCGCTATCATCGAACTGACAATAGCAGTCATGACCACAGTCATCGGCCCGGTAGGTTCAGAAATCAGAGTTGGAGTCCCGCCAAATAAGGCGGCGAACAAGCCCACGCAAACTGCACCATAAAGACCAGCAGCCGGACCTGCGCCAGAGGCAACACCGAATGCCAGTGCTAGAGGTAGGGAAACGATGGCGGCAGTTAGTCCACCAAATAAATCCCCTTGTAAGTTTCTAAAATGTATAGTATTTGTCAATTGCATATTGAGGTCATTGTGATAGGGAAAGGAATTAGAAGTATAATTTGTTGCAGAAAAATTTACCTTTTCTAGGACAAGTGACTAAATAGTCATCGTCCATAGAGAAGGCTCGGGTCAAAGGTACTAAGAATGAATCACCTGAAAAACTTATATGATTTACCCGTAAAAATAGTCTACAGGTTTATCACTCAATATTATTGATTTACAAGCCTGAATTTTAAATAAAAATTAAATTAATCCCATAGAGAAAAAGCTATGTTTCTTAGGAAATACATAGAAAACAATCAAACTTATAAGCAGAAGCTATATTAATTTATATGTCAAGTTGAAAAAACAATGCAGATATCTGGTAAGGAAGATATCGATTTAATTTAGTCTTTATTAATTCCGATACCATATCTGGCAGAGTTATGGTGAGGCTCTGTGCAAGAAGTATATATGTATAGCTGGTGGTAGATTGTGAAAACCGGGATTTATTCCCTGAGAAAGTAGTTATGACATCTGGGACTGTGTACAGTAAACCCAGGAGGAGTGCAGTTTGGTGAGTCACCAATCACTACAGAAAATCAAAGATTACATAACAGTGGCAAAACTCTGTTCCGAGGAAGTTAGGGAGTTTAGTCAAAAATTGCGTGAATTCTAGTAACTACGTGTATTTTCATTTAGGAAAACTACTATGACCACACACGAGGAACTGCACCAATGGCATGAATTAGCACAACAATTGCGGGTAGACAGTATTCGCAGTACCACCATTGCTGGTTCAGGTCATCCTACCTCGTCCATGTCACCGGCGGATCTGATGGCGATTTTACTCTCTAAGTATCTCCGCTATGACTTCGATCACCCAGGAAATCCCAATAATGACCGCTTGATTTTCTCCAAGGGTCATGCAGCACCATTACTATATAGTATGTATAAGGCAGCGGGAGTCATTAGCGATGAAGAACTGCGATCGCTACGACATTTTGGCAGTCGTTTAGAAGGTCATCCCACACCTGCTTTACCTTGGGTGGATGTAGCGACAGGTTCTCTGGGACAGGGATTAGCCATTGGTGTCGGCATAGCTTTAGCAGGTAAATATTTAGATCAACTACCCTATCATACATGGGTGCTATTGGGTGATAGTGAAATCGCCGAAGGGTCAATATGGGAAGCCTTTGATCATGCGGCACACTATACCTTAGACAACCTCATTGCCATTATTGATGTCAATCGCCTTGGTCAAAGGGGTCAAACTGAATTAGGATGGAATACACAAGCTTATGCCAACCGTGCTAGAGCCTTTGGCTGGCAAGCCATTGAAATTGACGGTCATAATTTAACCGAGATAGATCAAGCATATAGCGCCGCCATCACTGTGAACGATCACCCCACAGTAATTATTGCTCGTACCATTAAAGGTAAAGGGGTGACATCCCTAGAAGACTTAGGTGGGTGGCATGGTAAAGCCCTAAAACCTGATGCTCAAACCCAGGCCATTGCCGAGTTAGGTGGTGAACGGCAGATGATCATTGAGGTAGATAAACCAGAAGAACAAAGACAACCAGCCAGCATTGGTAAGGCTAAAGCACTACAACTACCCACATACAACAAAGGTGGAAAAGTCGCCACAAGACGGGCTTATGGTGACACTTTGTTAGCATTAGGAGCAGCCCAACCAAATGTGATTGCCTTGGATGCGGAGGTAAGTAATTCCACTTATGCCGAAGACTTTGCCGAAGCCTATCCTGAGCGCTACTTTGAGATGTACATTGCTGAACAGCAAATGGTAGCAGCTGCTGTGGGCTTGCAGGTGAGAAAATACAAACCCTTCGCTTCTACCTTCGCCGCCTTCTTAACTCGTGCTTACGACTTTATCAGGATGGCGGCTGTTTCTCACGCCAACATTAAATTAGTTGGTTCCCATGCAGGGGTATCCATTGGTCAAGATGGGGCTTCACAGATGGCTTTAGAAGATTTAGCCGCATTCCGAGCCGTGTGGAGTAGTACGGTACTGTATCCCAGTGATGCCAATCAAACAGCCAAATTAGTGGCACAAATGAGCGATCGCGACGGTATTGTTTACCTGCGCACCACCAGAGAAAGTACACCCGTCATCTATGATCCTCAAGAACAATTCCCCATTGGTGGGAGCAAAATCATTCACAGTTCCCACCGTGACCAAGCAACAGTGATTGGTGCAGGTATTACAGTACATGAAGCCATTAAAGCCTATGACAGACTGAAAAAAGAAGGCATCACAATTCGCGTCATCGATGCTTATTCGGTCAAGCCCATAGATGTGCCGACACTACATCAAGCCGCACGGGATACTAAAGGTAATTTAGTCGTTGTCGAAGATCACTGGATAGAAGGAGGATTAGGTGCTGCAGTCCTGGATAGCTTTGCTGGTACTAGTAATACTCCCTTTTATCAGGGGCCACAACTGCGATTAATTAAATTAGCCGTGCGGGATATGCCAGCTTCAGGCACACCAGAAGAACTACTTCATGCTGCCAAAATCGATGCTGATGCCATTGTGGAAGCGGTGAAATCCCAAGTTAGACAGCCAGTAGGGGTATAAAAACTAAAATATAACTCTTTCCTCCGATAGGAGTTAACAGTAAAAGCCACAGTTATCTTAGAAACTACTGTGACCAGGAGTTAGGAAAATGACTGACAAGTATCATACAGGAACCAACGACGAACACTTTAACCTGATTAGCGTATTGTACCACGCCCTCAAGTGTTCCGCTTGCTGTGAAACATATATCAAAGATGCCGAACAAGCGGGCGATCGCGAACTCGTCCAATTCTTCCAAAATATCAAACAGGAAAACCAGAAAACAGCAGACAGAGCCAAGCAAATGCTAGCCAAGCGCACAGAGCAACTAGTAGCACATTAGATAACCAGGAATAGACCAATAATACAACGGCGAGCTAGCCCCTAAATTCTATTTATGGGGGCTAGCCGTTGGCGATTTTAATCGCTGTTAAGTTTCTTTTTGATTTTGAATGTACATTTTATAGCAACCGCCAAGGTAATTTAAGCATAAACTATAAGTAGTCCCTTTTCATGTGAAGCGATCGCTTGCTACAGGTATATGCCCAAGCCGTACAGTTACGACCTTCGTCAAAAAGTAATCCAAGCGATTGAACTCGATGGCTTGAAGAAAACTCAAGCCAGTCAAATGTTTAATATTAGTCGCAACACCATCACCCTATGGTTGAAGCGAAAAACCGAAACGGGGGACTTCCAAGCCTTGCCTAATCAGCGTCCTGGGAATGGTCACAAAATTACCGATTGGGAAAAATTTCGTGAGTTTGCTTCCGTACATGGCGATAAAACCCAAGTAGAGATGGCCTCACTTTGGCCTGAAGAAATTAGCGATCGCACAATCTCAAGAGCTTTGAAAAAAATTGGTTTTACGCGAAAAAAAAGACTTATGGCTACCGTGAGCGCGATGAGGTCAAACGACAGGCTTTCGTAACGCAGTTGTCTGAGTTACCTGTGGAGAAGATTGTATACCTCGATGAGTCAGGAATGGACAACCGAGACCAGTATGATTACGGTTGGAACTCAAAAGGACAGCGCTTCCATGCACTTAAATCAGGTCGTCGTGAAGGTCGGGTGAACATAATTGCCGCGCTGTGTAACCATAAGCTGATAGCTCCTTTCACTGTTGAGGGTGCGTGTAATCGAATAGTATTTGAGACTTGGCTTGAAGCTTGTTTGCTTCCCACACTCAAACCAGGACAGGTTGTGGTGATGGATAATGCCACATTTCATAAAGGTGGGCGCATTCAACAACTGATTCAGTACGCAGGGTGTGAAGTGCTGTACCTACCACCTTATTCTCCAGACCTGAATCAGATTGAAAAATGTTGGTCTTGGTTAAAAAGTCGAATCCGCAAAAAACTTGAGCGGTTTGATTCTTTACGAGATGCCATTGAGGATGTCTTGCTTTTTGCGTCCTAACCTCCTTGGCGGTTGCTATAACTGTCTCTAGTGGCGCACCCCCGACTGTGGAAACAAAATAAGAATTAGTCCATAAAGTAGGTAATCTACGTTTCAACTGGTGGAAATTCTAATCGCAAATACCTAGAAGTTGCACCCTTAAATCTTTTTACAACTCGATGTATTCCTTGAGGGTCAACTTCTACCAATAAATGCACATGGTCTGGCATGATTTCCATCTCTATAATTTCAATGTTAATTTCAATCGCTATTTGAGCAAGTAACTCTTTTAATCGAGAAGCGATTGCGTTCACGAGAACTGGTCTTCTATATTTAGGGCAAAAAATAACATGATATTTACACGAATAAACAACATTGTGGTGCAATAGTTTACAAATCACTTAGCACTAGAACTCATTCTTGCTTGCATTGTGGTCACATAGAACAACGTGATGTGAATGCAGCCAAAGTAATTTTAAGTCGTGCAAACGCTAGGGGTGGGCAACCCCAAAGTAACGCCAGTCGAGATGTTCCCTCTACTTCTGTTGGTCGTAAGACCTCCAAAAGCAAGGAACGTCAGTGACGCACCGAATCCCCTGCCTTCAGGCATCTATCCATTACCCACATCTTTCTTAACATTGCTGGAAGGCAAACACAATAAAGGTTGTAGAGATGTGCATAGTGGGGAGGATTGACAAAAAAGAATAAGTATGGATATTGAGAAGACCCAACAGGTGATTGAGTTTTTGAATACAGGGGCGAGGGGCTACCCTCCGCCATAGGCGATCGCTAAATGTCAAGATAAGATGGGGAATCGGAGTGAAGTAATTGCCAAGTAGCAGCAATATCGTGTAAGCGTCGTAGCCCACGCCAAATGGTTTTCACACCCGGTTCACCATCACCTTTGCGACCCAAAAAACCACCAAGAGTGGCAATCATTCGCACAGCATCATGCAAAGAAGGTGGGTGGTCTGGAGGAATAGGATTTTTGTTGATAGTGGCACATAAGGACTGCCATTCACTGTTTTCCAAAACAACATCACAAGGTAAATCAGGATGAACTCGTGCTTGATAAGTAAGCCATAACAATCGCCAAGCGACAATAGTATAAGTGGCTAGTGCCATGTGAATTCGGTCAGCAGTTTCCAGTTGTAATTTCTCGATGCCACAGCCACTTTTTAATGTGTAATGATAACGTTCTATCAACCAACGGTAAGTGTACCATTGAACACAACATGCAGCATCTTCTAGACTGTTAATTTCTAAGCTAGTAATTAATAACCAACTAATGGGATTTGTTCCTGGAGGTGGATTTTCCTCTTCTGCCAAAATTACTTGTAACCTGACAGGTTTTAGCTGTAAACGTCCAATATGGTGTAATGGTACTTGAATATCAAAACTCGTGAACCTAATTGTCAGTCTCGCCTGTCTGGAACTATGTTCTGGAGAGCGTTTTACTTCTACAGTCACTGTTCCAGATGCTTCGATTTGACGAATGGCAAGATGTAGATATTTGCCACAATGGTCTACTTTACGATTATGAGTCCCACGAATTAGTAAGTGTGATTTTTCTCGACGTTGCTGGTTAAAAAGGTCAAATATATCCGCCTCTGAGTCACCTATTGTTACTACTTCAATTTCTGAGGGAATCAAATTTTGTGTAGTCTGCAACCCATCCAACCAACGTTGACTTTCTTTTTCTTTTGTCTCTCGTTGACGACGTTTTTTAGCAATACCTAAATTCTCTTGTTCTCTTGCCCATACTTGCTGCTCAATAATTCCTAACGGTACTCCATTACTTGTGGCTGCAAGTGTTGAATGTACTTTTAATCCTGATGATTTTCTGTGGTCAAGATAACCTACTCCTTTTGTGGCTGGGTGCGATGTTAAATCTATGTTTGTTGTATCTTGTATTGCCAATACTATCTCATGTTTTTTGATTCTTTCTATGGTGCTGGATGTGTGGGCAGCACGAATATCACCTGCTTGAAAATGTGGTGATTTCCAAAAATTATATGTTGCCTTTGTTGCTGCTATATTTCCACAAGCAAGTGGTACACTACTATCTGGTTGTGCTGCCAAATCTTCTACTATCCTGATTAACCGCTTGTTTCGACGTGCATCCCCTAAGTTTACCTGTGCCAATTCTTTCGCTGCCCACTTTTCCATGATGCCATTACCCACTCTTCTCTTTCAAAACTATAGCCATCAAGGCTTTCACTCTGATGTTAAGTCTTTTGTCTAATTGTTAAGAAAGATGTGGGTAATGGATAGCTTCAGGCATGGGGAGTGTCAAAATCTCTATTGTCTATTCCCCAGCTCCTTCAAAAAAACCATATCAACCAACACCAACCACCGAAATCAAATCCCGACGACACCTTTCCCAAGCCAGAGTAGTAGAAATAATTTCATCCAGATCATTATATTTTGGTTGCCAACCCAGTAAGCCACCGATTTGATCAGCACTAGCGATCACACAAGCCGGGTCACCGGGGCGACGTTCTGTTTCCACGACTGGAAAATCCACCCCAGAAATCTCCTTCACCCGTTCAATCACCTCACGGACACTGTATCCTTGTCCATAACCACAATTGAGAACTTGACTATCGTGACCTTGCTGCAGATAAGTCAAAGCATTTAAATGTGCGGCGGCTAAATCCTCCACATGAATATAGTCTCTAATTGCCGTCCCATCTGGTGTAGAAAAATCCGTACCAAAAATTTGCACCCCTGCTCTGCGTTGCAATGCAGCATCACAAGTGACGCGAATCAAATGAGATGCATCTTTTAACATCTGCCCCAATCGCCCACCAGGCTCGGCTCCGGCTACATTAAAGTAACGTAAAATTACGTAACGTAAATCAGAAGCCTTGGCATAGTCACGAATCAGCCACTCACAAGCAAGTTTAGAGCGTCCATAGGGATTAATCGGTTCAGTGGGCGTAGATTCAGTTACGGGAACTGTTGCAGGTTGTCCATAGACAGCCGCAGTACTAGAAAAGATAATTTGCCTTACACCCCTCTTGTGACAACAACGGAGTAAATTCAGGGTATTGCGAGTATTGTTAGCGTAATAATCTAGGGGATAAGAAACAGACTCGGGTACACTCAGGCTAGCAGCAAAGTGTAAAACAGCGGTAAATTCGTGCTGAGAAAATACCCGCCACAGGTGTTGTAAATCTTGTAAATCACCAATAATTAACTCACCATGCAATACTGCTTGGGGTGAACCTGTAGAACAATTGTCATAGACGACAACATCATAACCTGCTTCCCCCAGCTGACGAACTACATGGGAGCCAATGTATCCGGCTCCCCCGGTGACTAAGACTTTTTGATTCATCTACCTTTACCTAGTAGTACTACCCGAATAGTTTTGAAAAAGATGGCTAAATCTAAAACCAGAGAATAATTTTTGATGTAGTACAGGTCATAAGCTAGTTTTTCCCTAGCATCCTCCACTGATGCGCCGTAGGGGTACATCACCTGGGCCCAACCTGTAATTCCCGGTTTGACAACATAACGTAAGTCATAGTAGGGAATTTCTTCTCGCAACTTGACATCAAATTCTGGTCTTTCTGGACGCGGCCCAATGAGGCTCATTTCTCCCCGGAGGACGTTGAAAATCTGTGGGAGTTCATCGATTCTCATCAGGCGTAACCAGCGTCCTACCCTGGTGATTCGCGGATCTTGTTGGTTCGCCCATTGCGCCCCCCGTTTTTCCGCATCCTCATACATAGATCGGAACTTGTACACCCTAAAGGGTTTTCCATCCACACCAGCTCGTATCTGTGTGTAAAACACTGGTCCTGGACTATCTAACTTAATAGCTACTATTACTAGCAACATCAGCGGAGATAAAAAGGCCAGTAATAACCATGCCAGAATAATGTCTAATATACGTTTGAGCTTTTGGCTGATGCTATCAGCTGCTAAATTAAAACCATTACCAAAAGCTAGCCAGTTATCCTGAAGCACAGATGAGGGAAGTTTATACCACAAGGTTTCACAAATATCAGGAATCCCATAGATGGAAACGCCAGACAAACGTAACTGGATTAACTGCTGTATATGTGCATCAGATAATTGTGTTCCTACTATTACCCCTGACCAAGATTGTTGACTCCATTGGGGTAGGTCATTGAGGCTCCCCGTAGAAACTCGATTACTTTTTTCTAACTTATTGATGTTCTCCTCGGCGGTTGTGAGTATCACCAGATGACCTAATGAACTCTGTTCTAAAAAGGTTTCCGCAAATAAAATGGTTTTTTTACTTGCACCTAAAATTAACCAACGTCTTTGTTGAGCTTGCGATCGCGCCCAGTTTGAACCCCATATTCTTAATCCTATAGCCCAGATGGTAAATATCCCTAAACTAGGGAGTAAAATCCCTGGTTCTAAAACCAGATATTTTCCCCAAACACCAGTAAAGTAAATCAGAGATGCCATCATGCAGCCTATAACCGCATTACTAATCAAAATCCGGTAGGGAGCGCGTAAACCTGATATTTGGCTTTCTGGATGGTAAGTATTTGCTAAATACAGCCCGGCGAGAACTAGGCAAAAAAATAAATAAATTACACCTTCAGAACTCTTGATATTTTCAGCCCCCCGCCACCAGAGAAAAAGGGATAAACTCAAAAATAAACCTAGAATATCCCCTAATAACAGTAAGACACAGAGGATATGATCTGTGTAATGTAAATTCCTGGTTTTTTGGCGAATAGGAAAAGTCGTATTCATATGCGTAAATTAGGAAAAAGTCCCAACATTTATGCTAAAAGTCCTCAGAAAAATACATGATGATTTATCGAAAAACAAGCCATGATTTTCATGAATACACCAACTGATTCTCATCAGACGGATATTTGTTGTATTAATGGTTATTTAGTGTCATGGAGAACTTAATATATTCCGAGTCGCCACTTCTATGTCAAAATTACGTAAATTTATAAATTAAGTAAAATCCCCTAGTTTGCTGGTCATGAGGTATGGAGATTAAGTAATTTTTCGGTGAGAATAGCTCAAGTAATTACTCTTAGGTTGCTGTACAGAAATAATGAAAATTAAGTATTTACTACATTTAGATGAAAACAGTAGAATTACGTTTGTTATTAACATGAAAAATATTGGATAATTCACCATGTTATTGATTAATTGTCAGAGGATATTAAGAGGATGTTTGATAAGTTTTCAACAGAGAACAGGGAACACAGAACAAAAAGGAAAGCAATAAAATCAAGTCCCATTCCCTCCACAAGGAAAGGGTGAGGGTGGGCTAAAACAATATTTGATACATTAATCATAACTTTTAAATCATAACTTTTAAAATATCCTATAAAGTATTAACTGATCTATGCCTTACTATCAAGAAGACCAAGACGAAATTAATTTACAAAAGTATTGGCTCACTGTAAAAAGACGTTGGTTACTGATAGCAACAATTATCGGGTCTGTTTTTGGACTGACAGCCTTCGTCACTTTTAGTCAAAAGCCGATTTATCAAGCCGAAGGTCAGCTGATTTTTGATAAGCAAAATAGTATTTCTTCCCTGACAGGTGTGAGTGAGAGCCTGGGAGAACTCAGTGGTGTGGGAGTTGGTTCCAACCCTTTGGACACCCAAGCTGAAATTATTCGCTCTCACCCCCTAATTCAAAAAACTATTTCTGAGTTACAGCTAAATAATCAAGATGGAGAACCTTTAGGAATCAATAGTTTCCGGAGTAACTTAAAAGTAGAAAGTATTCGAGGTACTGATGTTTTGCAGATTTCCTACCGGAGTGTTGACCCTGAAGAAGCCAAAGCCGTAGTCAATCAATTAATGTCCGCCTATCTAGAAAATAATGTGCTGACTAACCGTTCCCAAGCTACAGCAGCAAGGGAATTTTTAAGTAAGGAATTACCCGTGGTTGAAGCACAAGTTGCAGAAGCGGAATTAGCACTACGTCGGTTTAAAGAAAAATACCAGGTTGTACTCTTAGAAGAAGAAGCTAAACAAGGAGTTGAAAGACTCTATGAAATATCTAACCAGATCACTCTACTGCGGGCGCGATTAGTAGATGCTAACAGCCGTTCTGCTGCTTTGCAAAATCAACTGGGATTGAATATACAGCAAGCTACGGCAATTAATACTTTGAGTCAGTCAGCAGCAGTACAACAAGTGCTATCAGAATACCAACAGGTTCAAGATCAGTTGGCTGTAGAAAGGTCAAGGTTAACAGAACAACATCCCACAGTTGTGAACTTATTGGAGAAAGAACAAGCTCTTAGGGCACAGTTAGAAGCAAGAGTTACCCAAACCCTGGGTAGTTCACAGCCAATTCCAGAGCAAAATTTACAAATGGGAGAACTCAAACAAGCCTTAACTGCTAATTTGGTGCAAGTAGAAGTAGAACGACTGGGTTTGGAGAATCAAGTTAATGTATTGAACCAGGCTTTTACCACCGATGAAGCCCGTCTGAGAACCTTACCCAAGCTGGAACAACAACAACTACAGCTACAACGACAGCTACAAGTGGCAAGAGTCATCTACGAACAAATGCTGACAAGATTCCAAGAAGTGCAAGTGGTGGAAAACCAGAATGTTGGTAATGCCAGAATTATTTCTCAGGCTTTATTGCCGGATAAATCCGTTTCTCCTCGTATTCAATTGAATTTGGCACTAGGGGGATTTTTAGGATTCTTCTTGGCTTTTGCAGCCGCTTTATTACTAGATGCTGTAGACAAATCTGTGAAAACAGCTGAAGAAGCCCAGGAACTGTTCGGTTATCCTTTGTTGGGTACCGTTCCTAAGCTATCTCGTGAGCAGAATACAACAGAATTACCTGTACTCAATAACCCCTACTCATCGGTGAATGCAGCCTTTGAAATGCTGCAAATCAACCTTGGTTTTAGCCTGTCAGACCAGGAACTCAAGGTGATTGTCGTCAGCAGCTGTTTACCTGGTGAGGGTAAATCTTTTGTGGCGGCTAATTTGGCAGTGGCTACTGCCCAGATGGGAAGGCGAGTACTATTAATTGATGCAGATATGCGCCGTCCCCGTCAACATGAACTGTGGAAACAACCTAACTTGATGGGGTTAAGTAATATTTTAGTGGGGCAAGCTACTTTGGCACAAACCACTCACGAAGTCATAGTAAATCTAGAGTTGGTCACGGCGGGAACTATACCCCCTAACGCGGCGGCGCTGTTGGACTCACAGCGGATGCAGCAGTTACTGCAACAGGCTTCCCAAGATTATGATTGCGTGATTATTGACACGCCACCTTTAAGATTTATTGCTGATGCCTCAATTATCGGCAAAATGGCAGATGGAGTGTTATTAGTTGCCCGTCCTGGTGTGGTTAATTCTGATGCCATTATCACTACAAAGACACTGCTAGAAAATTCACGGTTGTCCGTGTTGGGCATGGTGGTAAATGCCGTATCTAACAATAGTAGTTACTCCTACAATCATTATTATGACTATCATGCTAAAAACCGAGATAGGAAAAATCAGACTATTGAGTCTCAATTCAAAGAAATAACCGGTAAATGGTTCAATAAATCGTAATTTTTACTAGGTAATCTTCTGTAAATATAAACATAAACTAGGAAAAACTTTGACAAATTATTACCTCATACTATCACCGGATGATATTCCGTAGAAATACGTTTTTGAAAATTCCATGAAATTACCTATTGTGTTTTTATGGAGAACGCATAAGATATAAAAATTAATTAATCAAATTCTTTTTTTCACGACTTAGATGTTAATCCATCTGAATAAGTTTAACCCCTCCAAAACTAACTTTACTATCTGCTGTATATATTAGGAGATCAAATTGGCAAGAAGGTGCGATCGCAATCGGAAATGGTCAAAATGCAGAGCTATTTACTGTCCTATTCATGGATGTTATCTTGATAGCGTTAGTCAAAAATATAGGATTGATGCTGATAAATTTTTAAGTCGGCGGTCTGGGTCTTTATTAATAAGCAAATATAGAACAGTTCCCATCATAGCAGAGTGGTTAGAGGCTTTTTGGTGTCAAGAGTGTCAGCAAAAAAATTGGTATTATATCCGTCACTTTGATGACGGGAAATACGAGATTTCTTTAGCTCCCAGGGAACTATGGCAACAGTTAACAGGGGTAATGGGTTCTCAGGGTAATCCTGCTGTAGGTGAGTTTACGCGGTGAACGCCAGATCCCTTCGCTGTCATACTTGAAATTCTTTGATTCTCTTTAAAATCTTACAGATAAAAGGACTCCCAGATTTTTCATCCAGTCAAAAGCCAACCGTATATGCACAGTAAAAAGCGACATAAGCACAGTCAAACATTAATTAAGGAATTACGGCAATTGTGGGGCTACCTGAGTGGTCGCCGTCAGGTGCAGTTGGGGGCTTTGCTACTGCTGATGCTGCTGTCTTCTGTGAGTGAGATGGTTAGTGTGGGGGCAATTTTTCCCTTTCTGGGAGCCTTGACTAATGCACAGATGCTGTTGAATGCTCCCCATCTCCAACCAGTATTAAACTTATTACAGATTCAGACCCCAACCCAACTAGTGAGGGCCTTAGCTGTGGGGTTCATTGTCGCCGCAGTGTTGGCTAATGGGCTGCGGTTGCTGACCCTGCATGTGCGGTTGCGCTTGGCTGCAGCGGTGGGTTCTGATATCAGTAGCCAAGTTTATCACACTACCCTGCGACAGCCCTACAGTTTCCATGTGCAGCACAACAGTAGCGATTTGATGCAGACAGTAACCGGGGATACCACGCTTCTGACTAGTAATATCTTGATACCCTTGGTGGCGTTTTTGACGGATGCCCTGGTTATACCTGCTTTAATGGGGACGCTATTATTCATTGATGGCAACATTGCCCTCTGGACAGGAGTAATTTTAGGGGGAGCCTACACAGTGATTTATCGCACCCGGCAACGTTTACTCAAGCGTAATAGCAAAATTATCGCTGAATCAGGGCAACGGAAAATCAAGGTAGTGCAGGAGGGGATTGGCGGGATTCGGGATGTGCTATTGGGACATTCCCAAGAATTTTTTGAGCGGGTGTATCTGGGGGCGGAGGCTGCTTTCAAGCAAGCTACAGCAACTAATTTGATTATTTCCCAGTCCCCCAGATATCTCATAGAGGCTTTGGCATTGTCTGCGATCGCCCTTTTAGCACTGAGTTTAGGTCAAAATGGGGATTTTAGCCAGGCGGTGCCAGTATTAGGTAGTTTAGCCCTGGGGGCGAAACGGTTACTACCGGCTTTACAAGAGGCTTTTGCATCTGTGGCAAAAATTCAGGGGTCGCGGGCGGCGTTAACGCGGGTGTTAGTAGCCTTAGAACGACCCATTGAGCCACTGCTGGGAACGGCTCTTACCAGGCCCTTGGGGTTGGAACAGGAACTACGGTTTGAGGGGGTATGGTTTGGTTATCACCAGGAAACACCCTGGGTATTGCGTGATTTTCACCTGCAGATTGTCGCCAAGACCACAGTAGGGTTTGTGGGGAGTACGGGAAGTGGGAAAAGTACCACAGCAGATTTAATTTTGGGACTTCTGCAGCCAAATAAAGGCACAATATGGGTAGATGGGTTACCTTTACAAGGTGAGAGGTTACGCCAATGGCAACAGAGTATTGCCCATGTACCCCAGCAGATTTTTCTGAGTGATGGCACTATTGCGGAGAATATTGCTTTTGGGATTCCTCAAGACCAGATTGATTTTGAGCAAGTGCGAAAGGCGGCGCGGTTGGCTCAGATTGATGAATTTATAGAGGGATTACCAGCTAAATATGATACCTACGTAGGAGAGCGGGGAATTCGGCTGAGTGGGGGTCAACGGCAGCGTATAGGCATTGCCCGGGCGCTGTATCGCAATGCCTCGGTGATTGTGTTTGATGAGGCGACGAGTGCGCTGGATAATGCGACAGAGCGGGAGGTGATGGCGGCTATTGAGGGGTTGAGTCATCAGTTGACGGTAATTTTAATTGCCCACAGGTTAAGTACGGTGCAGAGGTGTGATTTGGTGGTGGAGTTAAGTCAGGGGCGAGTGGTGGCTCAGGGGAGTTATCGGGACTTGTTACAAAGGTCTGCCAGTTTTCAGCGCCTCGCGGCACTTTAAATACACTTATGAATACCTAAAGCTAAACAATTTTACTGATACTAAGAATAACAAAATTGAAAACCATGAAGTTAGATAAAATCCTGGACTCAAAACTGATTAGCCAATATTGTCTCAATGACCCACCAATTACACTGGTTTGCGATTTGGCAGCGGCGTTTCCGCTCTATTTGTATTTAGCTGCAGATCAGCAAACCCTGCTTTATTCTATTTCAATCACAGCACTCTTAAATGATACACGAGTGAAAAAGCCTTTAACTGTCTCCCATGAGGGAATTTCGTTTTTATTACAAAGTGGGGTAGTCCCACCGCCAAAAACCGCTTATGAAAATGTGTTTATTATTGGTATTGGTGACAGTGTCCAAGTTAAAACCATCAATGAAAAAATTCAGCTGACATTCAAGCATGAGTTTCCTTTTCTCAATGCTAATCGTCTGAATCAGGATGAGATGCAGCCAGATGAAGACCTGATTTTGCAGATGTTAGCAGCAGCAACCATATCGCGTATTGATCCTAGCAAACCCAGTTTTTTATTCCACAGCGCTGGTAAAGATAGTAATACCATAGCTTTAGCCTTGGCAGAGGCGGGTTGGCAAGATCAGGTGACACTCATCACACACAAATCCAAAGGACAGGCGGACGAGAGTGAAGTTTCACGCTCTATTGCTAAAAAGCTGGGCTTCCAACATCGAACCCTCTACGAAGTTGATCACTTAGAATCGCCACACAAAAAAATTATTGAAGAGTTTTTCACTAATGCGCCTTTTCCTTGCACCGATGGTGTGACCTTAGCTTACCCTCTGTATACTTTACAAATTTCGGAGTTAGTTGGCGCAAATATTATTGATGGGATGGGAAATGATGTATATATGTCGAGAAATATTAGCTTTCGTGATTTAAAGCGGTTGTATTTTTCTCAATTCTTCTCAAAATTCACTCTTCTTCGCTCCTGGGTCTCATCTGAGAATAAACTCTCCCTTTTTCTACGTACTCCTGCAGAAATGTGTAACATGGGTGGGCTGAGTTATGGTGACAGTAAAAAAATATTTACTCAAACTATATCGGTTTATCCATACTGGGAACATCAATCCGTCCTACGCAGCAATTGGGATTACTATGATTTCAAAAGTGACTTGGGGACACCAATTTCCTGTGAAATGTTTACTAGAAAGGTGAGAAATTTTTGTGATAGTAGTCAATGTAACCTTATATTACCATTTGCTCATCAAAGCATCGCTGAATACTTCGGCAAAATGCCAGAAGTCTACTTGTTTGATCGCAAACAACTCAAGAACAAGCTGATTTTGCGTCAGATACTTAAAAGTCGTATTGGACTAGATTCTGATATGGTCGGCAAAATGCACTTTACCTATGACTACCGCAGTGTTGTACTGCAAAATTGGGACTGGTTTAGCCAAGAAATCCAACAATGTCACCTGTGGAATCAATCGGCGATGGTGACATTATTGGCTAGATTGAAATTAATCATGTTAAGCAAGCATCAGTCTTCTGAGTTTTCAAGAAACTTG
Organism: Anabaenopsis elenkinii CCIBt3563; assembly: GCF_015245355.1. GTDB lineage: Bacteria > Cyanobacteriota > Cyanobacteriia > Cyanobacteriales > Nostocaceae > Anabaenopsis > Anabaenopsis elenkinii. The sequence goes on from NZ_CP063311.1 coordinate 2,510,420, forward strand.
ATATATCGTGTATATTTACTGTCAGCTTGGTTTAATCGCAATAGATATCTTAGTGGCTCGAATAAATAAATATCAATTTGACTTTTAAGATTAAGAGAGTGTAGTAATTCTAACTTTTTCCTGATTGAGCATATCTCAATCAGCAGACTTTAATTTCAAATATTATCAAAGACTTGATATTCTGATTTTCAGAATTAATTTCTCACGAAATTAATTCAAATAGTAATTAATTAGGCTTTCCTCAAAATGGATATTTGGTTAGTATTAACTATTTTATTATCAACTGTAATATTAATTGACTATTTGATTAATACTAACAACACCAAAATTAACATGGTGACAGTTTTTATTGTATTGCTCCTCAGCACATTAGTAGGTTTACGCGGTGAAATGGGTCAAGATTATCAATCTTATATTGATATTTTTTATAGAATACCTGCTTTTGTTGATAAAGGTTTTGATGCTGTATTACAGGGTTCAGATAATTTTCGGATAGAACCTTTGTATATTTTAATAATTTCTATATTCAAGAGTTTTATTCCTATTTATAACGTATATATTTTTTGCCAGACTCTTGGGATTTTGGTGCTATTCATTTGGTCACTAAGTAGGATTAAAGCACCAATAAACATTGGTCTTTATATTTTTTTCTTCAACTACTATCTCAATTCATTTGGTCAACAAAGAATGGGAATTGCTTATGCTTTATGCTTTTTAGCATCGACATTTTTTGTAGAGCGTCAATTCCGAAGTTTCTTTGTTACTGTTGGTATTTCAAGTGTTTTTCACTATGTATCGGTGTTCCTTTTATTGGCTATGTTCCTCAAATATGTACCAGTATTGAACTTACAGTTAAACAAATATAAAAAAGTAAATTTGACCAATACTAACATTAAAACAAAACATTTGGATGTAGCTATTAATCATAAATCTCTCAGTATCTCATCTTGGTACTTAAAGGCTATAATCTTATTTCTAGTAGTAATTATTATTAGTTTATATATCATTAATTTTAAAACGATAGCAGTATTTATCTCTACAAATAGTTTCTTAAGTTCTTTTCGACCCATCAAGACTTTAACCGGTTACATACTCAAGGCTGAATCTGAAGTATTACCGACACGCGAAAGTGCAATCCGGGGGTTTATTTCATATGTTATTTTGTTATTTACCTTATATTTCCGACGTAAATTCTGGCTAAATCCAGAGACTGGAATCTTATTTTCTTTACTGACATTGGGTTGGATATTTTGGATATTTAACTATGATTTACCTTGGGCAGCACATCGAGTACGTGATTTATATTGGTCTAATATAATAGGTCTTGGAGCTTTAGTTACAGTAGGCGAGCGTAAAGTCTATCCCCTAGCTACTATAATGATTCTTGTTTTTAGTATTTATTCTTTTTATAGTCAAATAGCTAGGGGAATCGGTCCTTATGTTCCCATAGAAAATAACCTGATTTTTTGAGGATTATGATATATCAATCACAAGAAAATATGAATCTCAACCAAGACATAATTAAAGAGATAATTATTGTTTCTGCTTCTTATCCCTCTCCAGAACAACCTTACATTGGCATTTTTGTAAAAAACATTGCTTCTGGTTGGAAGCAGCTTGGAGCAAAAGTTGTCGTCATATCTCCACAGCCTATTCTAGGAAAAGGAAAGCTCATTCAACCATTGTTATCGAAAACAGAAGATGATATAAAAGTAATACGACCATTTTTACCAAATATCAGCAGAATTTTTGTTTGGAACCGACGCCTTCAACATTTAATTCAGGAATTGATTTTTTCAGCCGCCTGTTCTTGGGGCTTAAGATATGTTTCATCACCTCCCACATTTGTCTATTGTCATTTTCTTAGCACTGTTCAAGGCGCTCATCGGGTAGCTGAAGCTTTTAATGCTCCTTTATTCGTTGGTTGTGGTGAGTCTAAGATTGAATATGGAGTTGATAAACTATCACTTAAAAGTAAAAATATCATCGCCGAATCGACGTCGGGATTAATTTCTAACTCGCCAGTGATTTCCCATCACCTACAGCTAAGTGGACTAGTCAAAAAAACTCCCATTCTCACGATTCCAAACCGAGCAGATCCAAAACAATTTTTCCCAGTTGATATGCTTAAAGCACGCCTTAAAAAAGGAATAAATCCTGCGGCTTTTGTGATGATCTATGTAGGTCAGTTTATAGAGCGGAAAGGATATAAACAGCTATTAGATGCTCTGGGTTTACTTCCTGACATGAAGGCAGTTTTGATTGGGAAAGGAAATGCTCCCCCTTTATCTGAGCAAATTATTTTTAGTGGCTGTGTTGACCACAAAGAGCTACCGCAATGGTTAGGTTGCGCAAATGTATTTGTTCTACCTACGAGGGGAGAAGGCTGTTCTAATGCTATCTCGGAGGCCATGGCTATGGGAATTCCTATCGTTAGTTCAGATGTACCAGAAGTGAGATGCCAAGTTTTTCCCAATTCGTCAATTTTAGTAAATCCAAACTCCCCCGATGAAATTGCTAGCGCTATTAAGGTCATCCAGAGTCGGTACACTGAATATCGGCTAAAAGCAGTCGCTAATGCTGAAACTATCTCAAAACAGAGTAGGGCTGAGGTCATATTCAACTGGATTGAAAAAAGGATTGATAAACAGTAATTTAAATTATGAAAAATCTACTTTACACCCTGCGTGGAGTTCCCGCGGAAAATCTGGGGGATCTGCTAATTAACAATTGCCTTATCCGGGAGATTGCTAAATACGTTAACGTTGATGTGCTGCATAGCAAAAAAGATTTAAATGTTTTAAAGAAGATGAGTTGCTTTGATTTAGCAAATGTGAGACTAATTGAATCTGATAAAAATTTTGATGCTAAACTTTTATTCTCCATCTTATTGGGAAAGTCCAAATATGAATATTTTTGTATTACTCCAGGACACTTGCGACTGCAAAAACTACAGCATAGATTACGCTACATTAAAAACCAGATCATTTTATTTGTGATGCAGTCATGGGGTCTTAAGTGTATTTGGATCTGCAAATCACTTGATTCACTTACTCTACCTGAACGCATCTTGGAAAAAATTATTTCTAAGTATATTCACAGGTATTCAGTGAGAGATAGTCTAAGTTTGGCTAACAACAAATTATCGGCAGAAGTTTGGCCGGATTTAGCATTTCTTATAGAGCCTAATCACAATAATCAACAAGAGGTATACGGAAAAAAACTAATTCTTTCTTTTCGAGGGGATAGAGGTGAAAATACACAAAAGATTATTGAGTTATTTGCTGTAAAATTGATGAATGAAAGTGGTGGAAGTAGTTATTTTCAAAAGGTTATCTGTCTTGCTAATGTAAATAGAGATGTCTCCTGGATGAGACAACTGGCTAATAAGCTGAGTTCACAGATCCCAACTCCGGTGGAATTTATCCACAATTCAGACCTGAGTGATAGCCTCAAGCTTTATGAGCACGATTCAATAGTAATTACGGATCGTTTGCATGTCGCACTTCCAGCAATGATCAATGGTACATTAGCATTTCCATTTCTTGAACAGTCGTTAGACAATAAGATATTGGGAATATACCAGGATATGCACTGGAACGAGCTAGTCATTTTCCGCCATCCCCAATTAGAGAATTTATCTCTGATTGATAGTCTAAAAAAATATGAATATCTCAAAATGCAGCAAATTAATTTATCTGTGAAACAAGCTACAGATAAACTTCATTTTCAAATCGGAGAAATATTTTCTCAATAGCTTGAATAGAATTTTGTCTATGAAATGTTATCTTGATGAAATTGATATTTATTGGAATTTGAAAATTAAATATATCCTAGGAAAAATAAATTACTGTTAATTAGACTCTCATTTGGTTTAAACTATGAATTATTCTCCCATTGCACTTTTTGTCTATAAGCGTCCTGAGCATACTCGCCGTACATTAGAAAGTCTGATGCAGTGTCCTGAGTTTGCTGAGAGTCCCATCTATGTTTTTTGTGATGGTGTCAAAAAAGAAGAAGATAGAGAAAAGGTAAATCAAACTCGTGAATTAGTTCACTCTTTATTAAATGAAAAAGCCAAGATTATAGAATCTTCAGAAAATAAGGGTCTAGCAAATTCAATCATTGCTGGAGTCAGTCATATATGTGAAATATATGGTCGTGTAATAGTTCTAGAGGACGATTTAGTAGTAGCGCCGGAGTTCTTAACATTCTTAAACGCAGCTTTAGATAAGTACCAAGATCAAGAGTCGGTAATGCAAGTCTCTGGTTATATGTTTCCAATTCCCGAGTTAATAGGGGAAACTGAAGCCCTATTTTTACCCTTCACATATTCTTGGGGATGGGCTACATGGCAAAGGGCTTGGTCAAAGTTTGACCCACAAAGTACTGGCTGGGAAGTATTAAAGAGTGATAAAGATATGCGATCGCGGTTTGATTTAGATGATAACTATGGTTTCTTTGATATGCTAAATCAACAAATGTCTGGCAAAATAGATTCTTGGGCAGTTCGCTGGTATTTGAGTGTTTTTAAACACAATGGATATGTACTATATCCTCCCAACAGTTACGTTACTAATATTGGTTTAGATGGTAGTGGTACACATGGTTCTTGGTACGTAAATCAACGTTTAAAACCGATTCAGGATCAAGAAAACTTCAGAAAATTTATACTACCGAATCATATTGAAATCAAGGAACAGAAATTTGAGATTATTAAGAAATATCTCCGAAGTTTACAGCCAAAATGGGTTAAATTCCTGAAAAAGTTATTGATTCCTAGTTGGATTGTAAAACTTCGTCAATGTGCCTTAGCCATTCGTAAATACTTGGGTTGAATATTCTGATTATCTCAGAGGATGTTTTAAAACTTCTGATTAGTGTATCAAATATTGTTTTACCCCACCCTAACCCTCCCCTTGTAAGGGGAGGGAACTGGATTTGGCAGGTGTCAAGAACAATTTTTATACTTCCTGCCATTCCTCTGTAGTTGGGGTAGTTATATCTTCAAAATACTTAATTTTGCCGCGCATATTCTTAAATAATTCTTCAGTAGTAGGGGTTTGTTGATAGGGAGAAATTCTCACAACGGGGTTACTTCCATCAGTAACTAAAATTTCTTCACCTTGCAATTCTACAAGTTGCAAAAATTCTAGTAAATTAGCTTTTAAGTCATTCTTGTCAACTGTTTTCATATTGTTTGCTCATTTTGATGGGGTAAGGGCTAATAATCAGCTATGTCAGCTACTACGATACTAACAAACCCAAGGAGAAAACCCCAATTATCAAGCCAAAAATCAAATTGAAAAGTTTTTGACTTTTGACTTGTTCATGGGGTGACTTACTCCGCGTCGTCGCCTGCAAAAATGGCTAGACAAAAAGCCCAACAAACTGAACCTGATAAACCTTTCCGTCGTGGTCGCATTTGGTGTTAGTTGTAGATTTGATATCCCTGATTTCTTAAAGAAATTGGGGATAAATAATATCATTACTTATTATTTAATACAATAAAAAAATATTAAACTATTTAACTACACCAAAAGCGAAAGATAAGGCGATCGCATCTATGGCTAAAGGTGCTATTTCCGATATAAAATCTAAATGGTATCAGATCCCCGACTTCTATCATGAGTGATCAATTATGAAGATGATGATCAAAGAAGTCGGGGATCTAGTTTAAATTTCTCACATATTCCCGAAAAACGGAAGATAATGAAAACATGACTTTATCTTCTTTCTGTTTACCTACTAAATACCGTTGTTGTAAAGATTGTAAACCGTTATTAAAATCAACTGAGGATAAATTTAATTTTTGCGTTAAACTTTTTTGTATTAAACTTTGTCTTAATTCTTCTCTGGAAATAGGTTTTTCAAATTTACTCAGTTGTAATACTATTTGTTTTTCTATAGGTGATAAACGGTTAAATTTATCTTGAAAATAAGACTGCATTTGCTGGGTAATATGTAATGTATTTTCTGCTAAAAAATCCGCAACTTCACCATCATAATTTTTGTTGATTACAACGGTAATAGTTTTTAAAAACATCAAGTTACCTGTATATAGCTTGATTAAGTCTAACCAAATATCCTGATTTTTTAAGCCTGTGTTTTGGAGTATTTCGGGATGATTTTTAGAAGAACTACAAAAGGAAGGGCGTGTTGAACTGAGGATGTTTGTCAAGTCATGATTAGTAGTAGGTTGGGTTGAGGAAACGAAACCCAACACCACATATAGCAACCGCCAAGGTAATTTAAGCATAAACTATAAGTAGTCCCTTTTCATGTGAAGCGATCGCTTGCTACAGGTATATGCCCAAGCCGTACAGTTACGACCTTCGTCAAAAAGTAATCCAAGCGATTGAACTCGATGGCTTGAAGAAAACTCAAGCCAGTCAAATGTTTAATATTAGTCGCAACACCATCACCCTATGGTTGAAGCGAAAAACCGAAACGGGGGACTTCCAAGCCTTGCCTAATCAGCGTCCTGGGAATGGTCACAAAATTACCGATTGGGAAAAATTTCGTGAGTTTGCTTCCGTACATGGCGATAAAACCCAAGTAGAGATGGCCTCACTTTGGCCTGAAGAAATTAGCGATCGCACAATCTCAAGAGCTTTGAAAAAAATTGGTTTTACGCGAAAAAAAAGACTTATGGCTACCGTGAGCGCGATGAGGTCAAACGACAGGCTTTCGTAACGCAGTTGTCTGAGTTACCTGTGGAGAAGATTGTATACCTCGATGAGTCAGGAATGGACAACCGAGACCAGTATGATTACGGTTGGAACTCAAAAGGACAGCGCTTCCATGCACTTAAATCAGGTCGTCGTGAAGGTCGGGTGAACATAATTGCCGCGCTGTGTAACCATAAGCTGATAGCTCCTTTCACTGTTGAGGGTGCGTGTAATCGAATAGTATTTGAGACTTGGCTTGAAGCTTGTTTGCTTCCCACACTCAAACCAGGACAGGTTGTGGTGATGGATAATGCCACATTTCATAAAGGTGGGCGCATTCAACAACTGATTCAGTACGCAGGGTGTGAAGTGCTGTACCTACCACCTTATTCTCCAGACCTGAATCAGATTGAAAAATGTTGGTCTTGGTTAAAAAGTCGAATCCGCAAAAAACTTGAGCGGTTTGATTCTTTACGAGATGCCATTGAGGATGTCTTGCTTTTTGCGTCCTAACCTCCTTGGCGGTTGCTATACATTTTCTTATTAGTTTCTGTTGGTGGTTATAGGAGAACTCATTTGATAATACAGATTCAAATTTTCTATCCTCCCAGCTATATTACCAAAGGGTAGAAATCAGCTATTTTTCGGTCTGCTGTCTTAATCCTGCATTGTCCCCACTGGCTGGGGACATGAATCGAATCGAAACCATAGATAGCGGACTTATTTAAGAAGTTCGCTATCTGGGACTTTTTCCATTACTGTTAATTATTTTGGGGATGGGACAGTTTTTTGTCTCCCTCCCCCTGGGTAATACTTCTCTACCCCAAGCTGTCTTTCAGAGCATAAATCACCTGGTCTTGCTGTAACTGTGTCAGTTCTGGGAACATGGGCAAAGATAACACCTGATTACAAACTAACTCAGCTACTGGTAATTGTCCCGGCTGATAGCCTAGATATTGATATACTGGCTGTAAATGTAAAGGATGGGGATAATAAACCATGGAATTTACCCCCCGTTCTTGGAGTTGACTCCGTACCCAGTCTCGGTAGTTGGGGCGCATTATTCCCTCAGTGCTGGAAATGCGAATAGTATACTGATTCCATACACTCAGCCCCCCGGATAGTTCTTGGGGGACAATAATATCTGGAATTTGACTGAGAAACTGCTGGTAATAAGCGGCGATCGCTCGTCGTTGGTGATTCCAAGTATCAAGATAACGGAGTTTAATTTGCAAAATAGCCGCTTGCAGACTATCTAAGCGACTATTTATGCCAATTTCTTCGTAGTAATAGCGATTTTTCTGCCCATGTTCTTTGAGTATCCGTAATTTTGCTGCTAGTTGAGGATCATTGGTAGTAATGGCTCCACCGTCACCGCAACCCCCGAGATTCTTAGTAGGGTAGAAACTAAAGCAGCCAATATCTCCTATGCTACCAACTTTTTGATTATCCCAGGTTGCACCTGTGGCTTGAGCGCAATCTTCAATCACTGCTAAATTGTGAGACTTAGCGATGGCCATAAGTGCTGTCATATCTACCGGTTGACCAAATAAGTGCACCGGGATAATGGCTTTGGTTTGAGGTGTAATGGCTGCGGCTACTTGCTGCAAATCAATATTTAAAGTATTACTGTCAATATCCACAAAAATTGGTGTCGCACCCACCGCGCTAATAACTTCAGCCGTGGCCACAAAGGTAAAGGGTGTGGTAATCACTTCATCACCTGTACCAATTTCCAGAGCTCGTAAAGCTAAATAGAGAGCATCAGTACCTGAGTTACAAGCTATACAATGATTAGTCCCATGATAGGCGGCAAACTGTTGCTCAAAGCTTTCTACTACAGGGCCACCAATATAACGCCCAGAAGTTAAAACTTCTAAAACCGCCGCACTCACTTCTGCTGCAATAGTAGCGTATTGGTGCTGAATATCAAAGGCAGGGACGGAATTTACGCTCTGGATCATAAGTTTTCATTTGCTGTGAAAATACAAAGGATGCACTGGAACAGCCAATTTTGAGGCTCGTTTATTTTTATTAAACAACTTACTCAAGATGTCGCCACGGATACCCATCAAAGGTGGGTTTTTACTGTAATTATTGTATGGTTGAGAATACCATTGTTAAGCAGTCAGTCTGTGGGAGATGAATAACTTATGCAGGATTTAATTAAGCTGGATTTGGTTGATTTAGTGATTGCGGTGGGATTCATGGCCATAGCTATCGGTTTATCTACCTGGGAAAGGTTAGGACTAGAGTTAAACTTAGCTATGGCTACCGGCAGAACTATCTTACAACTACTAGTATTAGGATACGTTTTAGACTTCATCTTTGCTTTGGATAACGTTTGGGGAGTTTTGGCGATTTTAGCAGTAATCTTAACTATTACAGCTATGGTGGCCAGAAATCGCATCAGTGTGAAAATTCCCCAGGTTTTACCTTTGGTATGGGGCGCAATTTTAATTAGTACAGCTTTGACGGTTATTTATACTAACTTCTTGATTATTCAACCAGACAGATGGTATGAACCCCGTTATGTAATTCCTCTAGCAGGGATAGTATTAGGTAATGCTATGAATGCAGCGGCGATCGCCGGGGAACGTCTTGTAAGTACCATGAATTCACAGTCTGTAGAAATAGAAACACACTTGAGCTTAGGTGCAACTCCCCAGCAAGCAGTTAGCCAATACCGGAAACAAGCCATTAGAAGCGCATTTTTACCAACTCTCAATCAAATGATGCTCATGGGTATGGTGGCTATTCCGGGAATCACCACGGGACAGTTAATCGCCGGAATTAGTCCCCTTGACGCTGTATACTACGAAATTGTAATTATCTTTATGGTGGCCATGGCTAACTTGCTGACAAGTATTTTAGTCACCAGAGGATTATATCGTCAGTTCTTTAATTCTGCCGCCCAGTTGGTGACCCCTGGGGATTGATGGCGATTTTGTTAGAATAGGGGTTTACCTTTCCCAGGAGCTAAAGTGTCTGAATCTGTGCCAATACGCGATAGCTATCTCGCTTTAATTGATGAAATTGTGGAATCTACCCTCCAGGGCAAAATTAGCTCTGTAGAAATGGTGTATCAAATATTGCAAAATAAAATTAAGGCGGGAACAGGAGAAATATTTGAACTGGTGTTGAGCGATCGCCTCACTAGCATTCAAAGCCAAGTGGATACCCAAACAGATGAACTGAAAAAAGCCAAAGCCAACCGCAAATTGAGAGCGGTGAAAACTATTCAAACTCAATGGCAAAGATATTCCCAGCACTATCAAACCACAGAAGCGATCGCCAGCGCAATTAAAGAAATTACCACGGCCGCTACAGATGAACGTCTGACGATTTTTTTACGTGTTATCGACCCCAATCAAAAGCAACCACTAAATATACAGTCAACAAAGCAGTTAGCCAGTGGGTTACAACAATTTGCTCAAGTAGATACCGACTTACAGGAAATCTCCCAGGGAATTACCCGCGGTTTAGCTAATTGGGAACGACTGCAAGAACACTTAGTCAGCTGGATGTATGAAAGCAATCAACAATTAGGTTTTGGTGGCGTTCCCACAGAAACTGGCCCTTGGGCAACTTGGGCAAAGCAGGTTAATAGTAATGTATGTCAAGCACTGTTTCGCGCCCTAGCCAGGGAACAATCTGTCTGGGAATTTGCACAACAGCAAGGCAGTATCAGCCTGAGTGACTGGGTAGAACTAGGATTAATTTTACAATACCTGCAACGAGGTTTAGTTAACTGGTTCGACCAACAGGCTTACAACGTCCAAGCAGGATCAAAGTTGTCCATTTCTACATTCTTAACCTTTGCAGTCATTTGGAGCCAGTTAGCAACTGGTTTTGATCATCAACCCATGTACAGTCATGGCTGCTCTCAAGTTATGCTCCAGAACCTGCGCAACTTTGCCCAGCGTCCCTATTTTCCCCTGTATGGTGGCATTTTTGCCTCTTTTTCTGGTGGTTACTTACGGGATGCTTTGGATTATCTGGATGAACCACTGCGACGAGTAGAGGGAAATCAGCAAAAAGCTAGAATTCTTACCCTTTTAGGCTATTCACAACGGGCTTTAGGACAATATCAGCGTTCTATTGCGTTTCACCAGCAAGCACTGGAGATCGCTAGAAACGCCGGTGACCTCCCCTGTGAACTCGCCAATCTCAACCACCTGAGTCGTACCTATGTACAACAGAAAAATTATGCTCAGGCCATTAACTACAGTCAAAGAGCATTAATGCTCAGTCGCCAAGGAGGGGAAAGGACAGCACAAGCCAATGCGCTGGTAAATTTAGGTTACAGCCAAGTTATGGAGGCGCAACAGCTAGAACAAGTAGAAACAGAGGTTTATGAAACAGCTATTAATTATTTAGAACAAGGGTTAAAGTTATCAGAACAATTAGGCGATATTCAAAGTAAAGCTCTATGTTTTAGTAGCTTAGGTATTGCCTATTTAGTTATCGGTCAATCATCCGCGGCAATTCCCTATTTAGAAAATGGGTTTAATACAGCCCAAGTTGCTGGAGATTTATATCTCCAAGGTCGGAATTTAGCTTACTTATCTGAAGCTTATTATAACTTACAAAACTCAGAAAAAGCTATTTATACTGGTAGCTTAGGAATGTATCTATTAAAGCAAATTGCTTCTAGTGAATGGCGACAAATAGCTGGTTTACTGACAATTTTACAGGGACAAATTGGAGGGGAAGCTTTCCAAGAGCTACTAAAGCAACATCGCCCTAAAATGATGGCGATTATTGGTGTAGATGGATATGATTACATCCCCCACCTGTTAGCAGAATACCAAGACAATATGTAGAAGGGGGTGGGATTGGCTTCTATTGGCTGTAACTCAAGACTTGATCGCCTTTTGCACCAATTCTGGAATCAGAGAAAGACGTTCAGCAACAGTCACTTTTGCGGCTTCAAAAGCAGCTAATTTACTTTGTGCTGTGCCAAAATTAGGTTCACGTCCAATCACCGTCGCCAAAGTTCCAGTTTGTCGCCAATTTTTTGGTCTTGGTGCGTGTCTACCTGCAATGTAAGCAATGACTGGTTTATCAATGGCTTCAGCAATATACTTTGCTGCTGCTTCTTCACTATCACCACCTGGTTGACCGACTAAAACGATCGCTTGTGTAGTTTCATCTTCATCGAGAATTTGCAGCCATTGCAGAAAGGATGAACCGACGATCGCATCACTACCAATACTGACACTAATGGATTGCCCTAAACCAGCTTTAGTTAGTTCCCAAGCAACCTCGTATGTGAGGGTACTGCTGCGGCTAACGATACCAACCGCTCCTGGTCTATATAATTCACTAGGTTGAGTACCCAAAAGGATTTTCCCCGGTACAATAATTCCCGGACTGTTGGGACCTACTATTAAGGTTTCACCTGCTTCTGACTGACGCAGTAATTGCACCATATCCAAAGGTGGCACCCCACCTGAAATGATGATAATCTGACTGATATGAGAGGCGATCGCTTCTAATGCTGCATCTAAAACTTGGTACGGATGTACGCATATAATCGCTGTATCAATTACGCCGAATTCCTCTACTACCTCCTCTACTAAGTCGAAGATCGGCAGATTGTAGAATTGCTGTCCACCACATCCGGGATTGACACCTGCAACCAAATTTGTACCGTAAGCTTGCATTTGAGCAATATGATTTGCTGAAATCAACTCAGAAAAGCCCTGAATTAATACCTTGCTATCTGGTGTTAAGTTCATAAAACATTATTAGTAGCTTGAGCAATTATCCTCTGGTCAAACTCACAGATGCTGCCACTGCCTCATCTAAATTTTCCAGTACTATCAGAGCATCAGGTTTAGTATTTAATCCCCCTAACAATTGTTTCGCCTCGGCGAACTCAGATCCCGCAATGCGGACAACCAAAGACGGAAAATGTTCACCTCGGGGGGTTCTGCTACTACAAGTTCCAGTTGTTGATTTCACCTCATGTTTTTCCTGCTGTACAAAATTGCTGATGATTCGGGCCACTTCCTTGATCTCGGTTATCCCACCGATGAGGTTTATTAGTATAACTTGAACACTTTTGTCAGCAGCTAAAATATTCAAACCTTTAGCCAGGCGATCGCTGAAAGTTGTGGGGGAAACATCTGTAATCAAAGCATGGCGCAGATTCAGACAACTACCAGGTTTACCACCTGCACTAGTGACTAAATCCAAGGTAGCCATCATGGAACCAGTACCATTAGCCAAAATGCCGATTTTACCATGGAGTTGTAAACCATCCCAATCACCTAACTGAGGGTTGATGGTACTCCTACTATGACGGTTAGCTGTGTTTACGGCTATTTCCCCCAAGTCTGGATGGCGGCCAATGGCCCGTTTATTGATGCTGACTTTACCATTTAGAGCCATCACTTCACCGGAAGCGCTGACAGCCAAGGGGCTAATTTCCACCAGATCCAAATCTTTTTGGATAAATAACTGGTACATTTTGTCAACCACCGCGCTGACAGACTGGATTAATTTACCTCGTAAACCCATTTTTAACGCCAGTCGCCGCGCATAGAAGGGAGAAAATTCCTGTTCCACCACAACGTGATGCATTTTTTGCCCTGGGGATTCCCAGTCAATATCCGCTTCTGTGCCGCCTAAAAGCACTGGTCGGCAAACTGCAGTATCTAAAACTACTGCTAGATAGAATTCTTTTTCTGCTATATACTGGCATTCTCCTAGTATAACTTCTGGTAACTCACCCCAAATTGGCGAATTAAATATAGTTTGTGCCGCTGCGATCGCGTCAATTGTTGTTTCTACAAATCTTACCCCTCCAGCTTTAGCCCTTTCCCCTGTGTATACTTGAGACTTCAGTACAATCGGGTAGGGAATTTTTAACCTTTTCAAATCTGTAGGATGGTCAATTCTTTGGGAAGGCAATACGGGAATGCCTATTTTCCCGAACCATTCTTTAACTTGGTACTCCAATAGATCCATATAGTTGCACCCTGTATTTACACTTTCAAAAGCATTTGCTTGGTGCTGTTTTTAACTTTTAATAGCACTAAAATCACATAATTTAGCTGGTTGGCTTTTTTTGAAACTAATTTATTTATTATGTATTAATTCTATCGGATTACATTCAGAATGCCAATGTATTTTTTAGATGAAAATATGAATACTGTATTATCGGAAGTCATTATTTACTCATTAATTTACTCAGTAAATAAAAAATCTGGTGTTGCTGTTGCCAAAAAGATACCAAACAATAGAAGTAGAAGCTAGATTCATCTATAAACTATGGCTGAACTTCCCAAAAGTCTTGAAGAAGCGATCGCGCAATCTCGTATAGCCACAGCCGCCGCCCTTGCAGACGGCTACACTCGCTTACAAGTTGATTTTCTGTTCCCAGAACTAAAACTGATGCCCGTGGCGGCTGAATTTTTGCCGGTGTTTGCCAAATATGATTCCCGTCTGAAAGTTTTCTTTGCCGATGCTGGTGCTGCAGCCCTAGCTAACCGTGATTGGCAGGATACACCATTTAAAATTGTGGATATCGGTACAGGTAGGGCGGCCTCCCTCAAATCGAAAATTCAAGCAGAAGATGAAATTTTCTTATTTATTTCCCCCTCCTCTGTAGAAGTTCCCCAACTGGAAAAGTTATGCCAAGATATAGGCGATCGCCCTTTTGTGATGTTAAATCCCCGCCTAGAAGATTCTGGGGTTGTGGGTATTGGTTATGCAGCTAGACAAACCCGCCAGCGTTTTATTAGCACCATTGAATCTTGTTACTATCTGCGTCCTGTGGATGATACTACTGCTGTATTTCGCTGCTATCCTGAACTGTGGCAGGTCTGGGTAGAAACAAATGGCGAGTATGAAAAAGTGGCGGAATTACCCAAAAAACCAACGGGTGATGAGTTGGATATGATTGTCATCCCCGGACAACCACAAACATCTAACGATGGTGCACCGGTGAAAAAGCCGAGTGTGTTTAAGAGTTTACAACGGTTTTTGAAGGCTTTGAGTAGTTAAAATCCACAACAGAGACAGAATGTCTCTGTTGATTTTTCAATGTAGTAACTCTTCTATTTGATGCTGATGCCACAGTTTTTTGTACAGACCTTCTGTTTGCAACAGTTCTGAGTGATTGCCTATTTGGACAATTTCCCCCTTATCCATCACAAAAATCCGGTCAGCCGTTGCTGCTGCCGATAGCTGATGAGTGATGAAAATTATGGTTCTGCGTCTTCCCTCAACAGTAAGGTTACGGAGAATTTTTGTAGCAGTTTGATTATCTACGCTGGAGAGGGCATCATCTAAAATTAAGATTGGAGCCTCTACCAACATCGCCCTAGCTAAAGCTGTACGTTGTCGCTGACCACCAGAAAGAGTTATACCCCGCTCCCCTACAATGGTTTCATATTCCTGGGGAAAATTCCTAATTTCGGCGTCAATTTGAGCCATTTTAGCAACAGATTCTATATCTTGTAACTCACTGAGTGGGTCACCGTAGCGGATATTATTCTTAATTGTGGTGCTAAACAAAAAACTATCTTGAGGAACATAGGCGATCGCCTGACGTAGGTCTGCCAATGATATCTGAGTAATATCCACATGGTCAAGAAACAATTGTCCCGGTGCAATATCTAACAACCGTGGTAACGCATTAGCTAAAGTTGATTTACCAGAACCAATTGCTCCCACAATGGCCAATGTTTCCCCAGGAAAAATAGTAAAACTGAGATTATTTAAAGCTGCACTACTTGCACCGGGGTAGGTATAGCTGAGATTAATACCTGTGATTTCTCCTTTAATCTCATTCTGGGGCAAGTGTACAATATCGGGTGGATCTTGAATTTTTGGTGTTACTGACAGAATAGACTCCAGGCGGTCAATGCTGACTTCACCACGTTGATAAGCGGTAATCGTAAAACCTAATAAAGCTGTGGGAAAAACTAAACGTTCTACATAAATCAACAGAGCTAAAAAATCTCCGACAGCTAAAGTCTGCGCAGAAATTTGTAAGCTTCCCAACCAGATGATCACTAAAGAACTGAGATTAGCTAAACCACCAATTAAAGGAAATAATATATTGCGACTTTTAGCCAGTTGTAGGTTAGCCGCCAATAGCTGCTGATTCTTTTGAGCAAACCCTCGACGCTCATTCTCTTCCTGGGCGTAGATTTTAATCAGAGCAATACCGCTAATATCCTCCTGAATCAGTTCACTGATGTCGGATAGTTCTTCTTGCACTACAGCCTGCTCCTTACGGAGGCGATTGCTAAATAGATGCACTAACCAGAACATGAAGGGATATACAGCCAAAGAAGCCAGTGTCAGATTGACACTGATTGCTAACATTACTGGTAGGGTGAGAGCATAGGCAAACACAGTATTTGCTAAACTCAGTACAGCAAAACCCACCAACCTCCTGACATTGTCCACATCACTGGTGGCTCGATTAATTAAATCTCCAGCAGTATTAGTGGCAAAATAAGCTGGTTCCAGCTTGAGTAAGTGTTCAAAAATGCGTTGTTTTAAGTCAAATTCTACCTGTCGTCCCACCCCAAACAGCCAAATCCGCGAAGCCATACGGATGAGCCACATGGCGGAAGCGAGCAGGATAATTGGGACGACATAATAATATAATAATTGGTTGAAATTAAAGCTAGCCGAAAGTTGGTCAACGGCTGAACGAATCAACCAGGGAATATAAACACCCAGCCCATTGACAGATAATAAAGCGAGAATGCCTAAAGTAGTTTCCCGCCAATGGGGACGTAGATAAGCACCGATTTTAGCCAGTCGTTGAGATTCTGCCATTCCAGGGATATTGCAACTTAATTATCCTGAGGATCAACTGCTGATAAATCCTTTAAATATCGGAATTTCAGCAATCTGCCCTATCCTACTTTAGCGAATAGAGAAGCCAATCAAGCAGCAAGTCCATAATTTTCCGATTAAACCACAGATGCCGACAGATAAATATGATCCAATATCTGTGGTTCATGATTCGGTGATTTCTGTTGTTGCACTCTCAGCTTTACCTAGGTGCTTGGTCACCACGTAAGAAAAAGTAAATCTGGTTGAGATAACTTTCCCATACTTGGGTTGTCAGTTGCAGGGTTTCCGCACTAGGTACAAAGTCGTCAATTCGCAACCCGCGAGTTGTTTGTGTAGGAGTTTGGACCAGGTAAGGTGGAATTTTCACACCTAAAGAATTCAAGGCTACATTTGTATAACCTGGTTGTTTACCCATGACATCAGAAATGATCGGGGGAGCAGTTGCGGGTGCCAATGCTACCAGAGCCTCTACAGAATTACTCTCGGGTCTGATCGATGAAATTACTCTATAATCCTGAATAATTTCTTGATTTGCTAAGTTGGTATTTCCCAGTGTTGCTATGGGTATCCTGACTAAAAAGTAAGCGATCGCTGGTGTACTTGCCAACAGTAAAATTGTCAGTGACCAACCGAGTAAATAACCGCCTGGTTTTTCTATCGCGCCCCCCTTAATCTTCTGAGCGGCAAATATCATCAGTAAAACAGAAGCTCCCAAGGGCTTGAGGGGAAATGATACTACCCTCCACAAAGATGCTACAGCCGGTTCGTTGGGATTAATAAACGACAACGCGATCACAATCAGAACAACGACTAAAACTAATCTCCCGACAAAGGTTCCGGAAGGATAAAATCTCTGAAACAAAGAGTATCCAACAGTGCCAATCAGCAGCCATAGCAGTACTCGGCTTAGTAATAGAAACATAGATTAACTCTCAATTTTTTTGGTGCTGTGAGCCAGTGTCAAATAGGAGTTTACCCCATAAGTAACTGAAGTTATCAGTCTAGAGATTCACTGACAACAGAAGATGTATTTCATCGTCAAATTGTAATCTCACTATGACTTGAGAGCAAATACATCACGCCTGGGACTTTGTAGTGATTTTAGTGCAATAATTTTTTCATTTTTCGGATCGGTCATGTGGCACTGGTAAACTAAGTTAATTAAATGGTTGTCAATTCCCAAGGAAAAACTATGTCTTCTGCAAAGCCGAGCATTTTAGTAACGGGGGGAGCTGGATATATTGGTTCTCATACTGTATTGGCTCTCAAGCAGGCGGGTTATGAAGTTCTCGTACTTGATAATCTGGTTTATGGCCATCAAGATTTGGTGGAAAAGGTTTTGCAGGTAGAACTGATAGTCGGTGATACAGGCGATCGCCCTTTGTTGGATGCCTTATTTAAAACTCGTAATATCGCCGCTGTCATGCACTTTTCTGCCTATGCTTACGTAGGTGAGTCTGTGACTGACCCGGCTAAATATTACCGTAATAACGTTGTAGGTACTTTGACGCTGTTAGAAGCGATGCTGGCTGCATCTATTAAAAAATTTGTCTTCTCTTCCACCTGTGCGACCTATGGAGTACCGGAAATCGTCCCCATACCGGAAAATCACCCCCAAAACCCCATTAACCCCTATGGGGCGAGTAAGCTGATGGTAGAGCGGATTCTTTCTGACTTTGATGTGGCTTACGGTTTAAAATCAGTACGGTTTCGCTACTTTAATGCGGCTGGTGCTCATCCGGGGGGCTTGCTAGGGGAGGATCATCAACCAGAAACCCACTTAATCCCCTTGGTGCTGCTCACAGCTTTGGGTAAAAGAAATTCTATTTCTATTTTTGGCACGGATTACCCCACCCCTGATGGTACTTGTATTCGTGATTATATTCACGTCAATGATTTGGCAGATGCCCATGTTTTGGGTTTGCAATATCTCTTAGAGGGTGGGGAGAGCGAAGTTTTTAACTTGGGTAATGGTAATGGCTTCTCCGTGAGAGAAGTGATTGCAGCGGCAGCAGAAGTTACTGGTATGAGTATACCAGTGGCAGAATGCGATCGCCGCCCCGGTGATCCCCCATCTCTGATTGGTAGTGCCCAAAAAGCCAGGAAAATTCTCAATTGGCAACCTCAATACCCCTCTATTCAAGATATTGTCACTCATGCTTGGCAGTGGCATCAAAAGCGACATAGGTAACTGCTGCATGAACTACCAGGTCACCTGACCCAGAGTAGGACAAATGCAATTGCTACGGTGATCACAATCACCAGTCCCAGGACAGTAATAGTTAATCCTGACGTGAGGGCCACATTTTGAGTAGGTGTATTCTTGGTTTGTTCGACTGCATTTATAGTTGTTCCCCTAGCTACAGTGACGTCAAACTCAAATTGAAATGGTTGAAAATTGCCTTGGGTGGTAGGTTTGCCAGTTAGCTGTAGCTGATACCTTCCTGGCTTAGGGAAGATAATTTCGGCACCGGGAATACCTTGATAACGTTCAGCCGCCACAGGTTCTAAATCGGGTGTGATCAGGGCTGGTTCTCCGGGTACATGAGGTTGAGCATAAATCAATAATTCACAATCACACTCTGTTAAGGGAATCACCTGACCACCTTTACGAGTTAAAGCAAACCAGGCTTGGCTAGGTTCCCCCGCTCGAGGATGGTCATTTGGTTCTATGTGGAGGGTAGCACCCACATCTACAGCTATTTGCACTTGATGGGCCAAAAGAGGATGGGCTGTGATCATGGATATAACTAAGCAACTCAAAAATAACAAGTAATAAATAATTTTTGGTTTGTTACCGTACCAGTAACTAGGATTTGCTTGGGGGGACATAAAACTTTTCTATATTTAATGTTGACCAAAACATAGGTAAACGCACCAATAACACGCCGAGGTTAACCATTCCCAGTAATATTACCGCTAATTGATTGCCCCATGTTAACTGTAAGGAACCTAAATAATGGGAACCAATCAATACAGCATGAATCGAACTTAAAAGTAAAGCTGGTATACTCAATAGATGAATCTGTCGCCAAACTTTCCCCAAATGTTTTTGCAGCGATTCAAAACTGGTGAAGGCGGCGGGGGTAATTAATAATAAAGCTACAGCACCCGCAGCCATACCCCACTGAAAATCTGGCGGTAAGAACCAAAACGCTGCCAATTGCCACTGCAATGAATGTGCCATCATGTGGGTGGTATGTACCACGGCCAGGACAAAAGCACCTACCCCCAAACCGCGACGGTAACGCAAGGGTGAAGCCCATAGGCGGCTAATGGGACGGGCAATTAGTGCCAAGATTAAGCAGAGTAAGGCTGCGTGTCCGCTATAGTCTACCATGGTGTCGCCAGTCCGCAACAAAGTTAGGATGCCAATGGCTAGTGTTACCCAGCCGCCTAAGCGAAATAATTGACTGCGTCGGTCTTTATTTACCAAGGAGGTGGAGACACCCACACCTAGCATAGTTGGTAGGGTTCCCAGGCCAAAAGCCAGCATGGTTGCTGCACCCATCCATAAGTTTCCTGTTTCCGCAGCTTTAATCTGAGCAGCATATAAGAAACCACAGGGCATTAAACCCCAGGTCATGCCTAAAAGCATGGGTGTCCACCATCTGTTTTGATGGGAAAGTTGCAGCATCCCTAGACTCAGACGCTCATGTAAACTTCTTTTTAGTAACGGATGTAATACGGGGATGCGCGGTAGTAAATCCGGTGTTACTTGTCCTAAACCAAACCAAATCAGCATTAAGCCGGTAATAATTGCCATCCAACGGCGGAAATCACTACCTACACCGGCAAACTGACCACCTTGGAGTAATACAGAACCCAGGGACCCTATACCAGCACCGACTAGGGCATAGCTTAACATTCGCCCTAAGTTTAACAGGAAATGAAATTTTAATTGTTGTCGCCACGAGTTGGGGATTTTTTTTTCTGGTGTCGGTTGGGGGGAAACTGTTGCTCCTGTTCTTGGCTGCTGAGACAGGGAAAAGGCCACGGTTAAAGGGCCACACATCCCAAAGCAATGCCCAAAACTGCCCAGTAACCCCAGGAGGGTGATCAGTGACAAATCTAGCATTATGATAAATTCCGCGGGCACTCTTCTAGTGCGGAAACTTACCGTAAGTTCTGGGATTTGTCAAAAGACGAGCTGTCAAACTTGGCTGACGGGGTGAGACAATATATTAGGTTGGTCGGTCTCTAGTTTGCACAGCGTTAGGAATTTGCCTGACTTTTGGGAACCGTTTCGCTACATAGAAGGCTTTTAGCACATCAATTTCTAGGCGTTGACTGGGATAAGCGGCAATAAAATTGATGACAGAAAGACCTTGAGGTTGAGTAGCACCTAATACTAATGCTGCTCTGAGTGCTTGTACCCCCGCCTCATCTTTTCTGACTACAGCCTGGGAGACATTATTAAGAATTGTTATGCCCATTTGTGTATTGAGTAGACTATTCACTGTCACCACATCTATGGGTACTTTCGTTCTCAGCAGTCTGACAAAGAAGCGGCTTTGTTCTTCAGATATTCTGCCGGTGTAAAGCTCTAAACCTCTGGGAAATTTCCCAGTATCTGCTGTGTTTTGTAACTCCTCTAGGGAAATAGATTCTGCAAAGGGGCCAAATCGCAGAACAACGGTATCCGCAGCATGTACGGAGGTGTTGGACCCCCAAAACTGTGTTAAGGCGATCGCACCTAAGAAAATTGCAACTCTTTTGAAGTTTTTCCAGTTGCTTGCCATAAGATTTTTACTAATTAATTTTTAGGTAAATATAACGTAATTTTATATATTTGACGGCAAGTGTTGTGGATAAATTCAAAGAGCATAGCAATGCTATGCTCTAGTTGAGTTGCAGGGGGATTGTTTTGTTATACCCCTGTTAATTTTGAGGGAGATTACACCTTAGCAGATGCTTTAGTAATCATATTCAGTTCGCCTTTGGCATACTTAGCAGCAAAGTCTTCGAGAGAAACTTGCTTAATCTTGCTAGCATTACCAGCAGTACCAAATTGCTCGTATCTGTCAGCACAAACCTTCTGCATATATTTGATGGAAGGCTTGAGGAAGTGACGGGGGTCAAATTCCTTGGGAGCTTTTGCTAGTGCTTCACGAACTGCGGCGGTGATAGCTAGACGGTTGTCGGTGTCAATGTTAACTTTACGGACTCCACTCTTGATACCCTTTTGAATTTCTTCTACGGGTACACCATAGGTTTCGGGAATTGCACCACCGTACTCGTTAATCAAGGCAATTAAATCTTCAGGTACTGAAGAGGAACCGTGCATTACCAGGTGGGTGTTAGGTAAACGGCGGTGAATTTCTTCAATGCGGCTAATTGCCAAGATTTCACCGGTTGGTTTGCGGGTAAATTTGTAAGCACCGTGGCTGGTACCGATGGCTACAGCCAAAGCATCTACTTGGGTTTGCTCTACAAAGTCCGCTGCTTCGTCTGGGTCTGTTAGTAGTTGAGAGTGGTCAAGTGTACCTTCAAAACCGTGACCGTCTTCAGCTTCACCAGCACCGGTTTCTAGGGAACCTAAGCAACCTAGTTCACCTTCTACGCTGACACCTAAGGCGTGAGCCACATTCACTACTTCACGAGTGGTATTGACGTTGTACTCAAAGCTGGCGGGGGTTTTAGCGTCTGCTTCCAAGGAACCATCCATCATGACGCTGGTAAAGCCGTTCTTGATGGCGGAGTAGCAGGTAGAGGGTGCATTACCGTGATCTTGGTGCATGACAATGGGAATTTCGGGATAGGTTTCTACTGCAGCCAAGATCAGGTGACGTAGAAAGTTTTCTCCAGCATAAGAACGAGCACCACGAGAAGCTTGTAAGATTACGGGGCTATCTGTCTCTGCTGCTGCTTTGAGAATTGCCTGAATCTGCTCCAAGTTGTTGACGTTAAACGCAGGAATACCGTAACCGTGTTCAGCCGCGTGGTCTAAAAGCAGCCGCATTGGTACGAGCGCCATATATATTCCTCCTTGCTAATGTGTTTTTGGGCTAATCGGTTTCCGAAAAGCGTAATATTTACGCTAATCTTAATACTTTTTTCAACTTATAGGAAATTATAACTAGTGATGGTTGTTTATTCTGAGAAATTTTCTGCTATCTTCCATCAGGATGCCCTATATTTCCCATATACTACTGTACATCAAGTTACACCCAGGCTTAAGGTTTTTAGTATCTCTAGATGCTATAAACCTTGAATTTCCCTTCCAGCGGTAATAGAGTTGATCACGGCCAAGTTTTCCTTATGCTTGTTGAGTTGACACTCTCAGGGCTAAAGCTGCTGATTTTCCCGCTTACCGAGATATTTTTATGATTGTTTGTTCAGGTTGGCGATCGCATTCTCTTAGAGATTTTACCTGATTTTTCCTAGTGGGTCGCCCGGGATTCGAACCCGGAACTAATCGGTTAAAAGCCGAGTACTCTACCGTTGAGTTAGCGACCCTTTTGTTTTGCAACTTTGTCATCATAACATGGACATCTGGGATTAGCAAGTATTTTTATAAAAGATTTGCTGTTAACCTCACAGAGGCGGTGCTGCTAGCTTTTGGAGCTAATACCGTCAGATTTTCACCTGTATTCAGGGCATTCCGGGGAGCTGTCCAAGGTTCTAGACAGTAAAAGTCTTTGCCTTTGATTGTCCAAAACACCAGACGAGAGTAAATGCGATCGTAATCTAAAGTTAACTTGAGTTTCCGCACTGGGTCTATGACTGTGGCAGATTGGCTAGTCAAGCCCCCAAAACCGACATCAATTTCTTCACGGGTAAAATCAAAACTACCATCAAACGGGTGAATTTCCTTAGTAGCTTGGTCTTGGTATGCCTGGGAGGGGATGTGAAACTGTAGCTGATGCTTATCACCACTTGTCAAAAAGTAAGGATGGAAACCCGCTGAAAAGGGCATGGGTGTAGATGACAAGTTTTGATACTGCTGTTTAATTTCTAGAGTATTGCCCTGTAACTGGTAAGTAAAAATCAGTTGAAAGTCAAAAGGATAAACAGCTTTAGTTTGTTCATTGCTTTTGAGTACCAGAGTCAGGCTAGCTTGATGTGAAGTTTCTTGAGCGGTCACTTCCCAAGGTAAATCACGAGCAAAACCATGTTGTTTGAGGGTGTAAGTCTGTTGGTTAAAGGTATAAATATTGTCTGGTAAATTTCCACAGATAGGGAAGAGAATGGGATTTCCGCCTCTGATACTCAATTCAGGATGGGTAAAGCGTTCACTATCCAGATAGAAAATTTCTTGGTTGTGGACACGCCACCGGGTGATGATCCCGCCTCTTTCGGGTACAACTTCTATTTGAGAGCCAGCAGTTTGATCAGTGAGGATGTAAGTCTTGTATTGTTGCTGTTCAACAGTGATAGTCAACACAGGTTTTTGTCCTTAATGGTGGAGCGAATTATCTTTAGTTTTGGGGTCTTGGTGGTGAGAGTCAATTGTACTCACCACTGAGACATTCCCACACCAAGGTCAAGTAAATTAAATCTACTCGTCTTCTGCGAAGACGAAGCGATATAACTCGCTGGGGTGAGGTTCGGGGCTGTTTTCAGCAAACTTGACGGCATCGTCGATGAGTGCTTGAATTTTGCTATCAATAGCTTTGAGTTCGGCCTCCTCTGCTAAGTTTTGCTCAGTCAGATAGGCTGCGAACTTCTTAATGGGGTCACGGGAGAACCAGAATTCCTTTTCAGCTTTGCTGCGCATTTCATCTGGGTCTGCTAAGGAATGTCCCCGGAACCGGTAGGTTAGGGCTTCAATTAATGTGGGTCCGTCACCAGCGCGGGCGCGGGCTACAGCTTCTTGAGCCACGGCGCGCACTGCTAGCACGTCCATACCGTCTACTTCCACCCCTACCATGTTAAATACACTGGCTTTTTTGTAGATTTCTGGCTGGGAGGTAGCTCGTTCGTGAGACATCCCTATGGCCCATTTATTGTTTTCCACTACGAAAATTATCGGTAGTTTCCACAGGGCTGCCATATTTAATGTCTCAAAAAACTGACCATTGTTAGCCGCACCATCGCCAAAAAAGCAAGCTGTGACTTGGTCGGCTTTTGGATCTCCTAAAACTTCGCGCCTGTACTTAGTTTGAAATGCTGCCCCTGCCGCTACGGGAATTCCTTCGGCTACAAAGGCATAACCACCTAGTAAGCGATGCTCGGCGGAAAACATATGCATGGAACCACCACGCCCTTTGCTGCACCCCGTGGCTTTGCCAAATAACTCCGCCATGACTTCTCTGGCTGGTACACCTGCACTCAGAGCATGAACGTGGTCGCGATAGGTGCTTGAAACAAAATCTTCACCTGGTCGCATGGACTGAATTACACCTGTGGAAACGGCTTCTTGACCGTTGTATAGGTGGACAAAACCAAACATTTTGCCTCTATAGTACATTTCGGCGCATTTGTCTTCAAAGGAGCGCCCTAGTACCATGTCTTCATACAAGCGTAACCCTTCTGCTTTGGTGATTTTGGTAGTAGCGGTGTCAAATTTAGGTAATGTGCGTTCTTGAACCATTATTTTTTTAGTATTCCTATAGTAAAACTGAAATTTGCCTTGGTTTGAGACAATATCTGTTTTTGATCAGCTAGTATATGCTGAAGTCAACCACCAAAATTTATGCACCAAAAAGGTTTACAGGCAATAGGTAAGAAACTATGAGTGAATTTTTGATTGTTCTACCCAAGCTGTGGGAAGATTTTTCCTCTGAGTTTTCTGACTGCCTACTCCTGTTTATAGGCTATCAATCAGGATAGCTTGGTTTCTGCATATCCATAAACAATTTAGAGAAAATCACCGGGCAAATTTATCTGTGTAGTTATATTTGGGGAAACTAGATTTATCTATGTTATAATTCTGTTCATTTAATTTATACTTATTACTCTGTAAATTACAGAATCCCTGTACCTTTAGGTTGGGGAGTTTCAAGGCACGGTTGTACATACCTGGAATGGTCTAGGTAAATGATGTTGATCACGGTGCAGGGGAAGTAGACTGTGCGAATTCCGCTAGATTACTACCGAATTTTGGGATTACCGTTAGCGGCAAGTGATGAACAGTTGCGCCAGTCTTACAGCGATCGCATTGTCCAATTGCCACGACGAGAATATTCCCCAGCAGCAATTTCGGCTCGCAAACAACTTATAGAAGAAGCTTACGTGGTTTTATCAGATCCGAAAGAACGTAGCAGTTATGATCAGCTTTATCTTGCCCATGCCTATGGTTCTGAAGGCAATGTTAATGCTACTGTTGCCGTGGGTAGCGCCCCAACCAATAGGAAGACTGATAGCGATCTCCAGAGTCTGGGAATCGACATTTCCGAAAAAGAATTAGTGGGTGCGTTATTGATTCTCCAGGAGCTGGGGGAATATGAGCTGGTGCTGAAGTTAGGTAATAATTACCTTACCAACAATAGCAGAGTAATATCTGCCAGACTGGCACATAATCTTGAAAGTGAGGATTTTCTGGCTAGTTCTGAGTACCCGGATATTGTTCTGACTGTGGCTTTGGCTTGTTTAGAACTGGGTCGGGAGCAATGGCAGCAAGGTCGCTATGAAAGTGCGGCGGTTTCTCTAGAAACTGGTCAACAAATCCTAGAGCGTGAAGGGCTATTTTCTAGTGTGCAGCAGGAAATCCAGGCTGACTTATATAAATTGCGCCCCTATCGGATTTTAGAATTATTGGCATTACCTGAAGACCAGGTTGAGCAACGACAACAAGGCTTGTCATTTTTGCATGAGGTGTTAAATGAGCGGGGTGGGATTGATGGTACTGGCAATGATCAATCGGGTCTGAATGTAGATGATTTCTTGCGGTTTATTCAGCAATTACGTCACTATTTAACGGTTGTAGAACAGCATCACCTCTTTGAAGTTGAAAGCAGGCGCCCTTGTGCTGTGGCGACTTACTTAACGGTTTATGCCCTCATAGCCAGGGGATTTAGTCAAGGTCAACCGGCTTTAATTCGTCAGGCCAAGCAGATGCTGATACGTTTAGGAAAGCGTCAAGATGTGCATTTAGAACAAGCCCTATGTGCGCTGCTACTGGGTCAGACGGAAGAGGCTACCCGTGTTTTAGAACTGAGTCAAGAATACGAAGCTCTGGCTTTTATTCGGGAAAAATCCCTCAACTCGCCGGACTTGTTACCGGGGCTGTGTTTATATGCGGAACATTGGTTAAAAGACGAAGTATTCCGCCACTTTCGAGATTTATCTAATCAACAAGCCTCCCTCAAAGATTATTTTGCTAATCAACAGGTGCAAGCTTATTTAGAAGCCCTACCTAGTGATGCAGAAACTACGGAGCAATCTCCTGTGATTAATGGTCAGTCTTTTTCGCCGCCGTCTGGGCAGAGTAATCATCCCAGTGGTGTTTCTTTCAAGTTTAACCAAGGTCAAAAACCCCATGTAGATTTGTTAGAATTCCCAGATCATCCTCGACAGGAACATCTTTCCTTCACCCCAAAGAGTGGTAACACCGGGGCTGGTAATGTTTCAGGTAGTGGTAAATCCTACACTGATGTGGGGGAAATTTCTGCTGTTGAAGGTAGACCCATATCTGTGAAAAATCATCCCCATGGTGCTCCTAAGTCTCACCCTCAAGTCAAAAAGCGCCGCAGAAGAAAGCCGCGTCAACCTGTCAACCGCAGGGGCTATCCTCAAGGGCAAACTAGGTTGACTCCCACTAAGATGGTGAAAAAAAGACTTATTTTGAGTCTATTTGGTGGTTTGGTGGGTATCTCACTGATGTGGTTGTTAGTTTCCACGACATGGGGATTGGTGAAAAATTTGTTATTCCCCCAGCCGATTTTGTCAGGGGGACAGTTGTCTGTGCAACTGAATGAACCACCAATCGATATCCCTGACCCCACTAGTGAGTTGAAACCGCCAACAGGTTCTCTGACTGATGCTATGGCTCAAGAAGTGATTCAAACTTGGCTATCCACTAAAGCTGAGGCTTTAGGACCGAAATACAACTTGGATGGTTTACCGCTGATTTTAACAGATGCAATTATTCCTCAATGGCGGGGGCTGGTGCAACAGGAGAGGTCACAGAATCGCCATCGGACATATCACCACACTGTGAATATGGAATATGTTGATCAAAAATCCGATCGGGCTTTGGTGGTGGCTAGGGTCAGGGAAGTAACACAGTTCTATCAATTGGGCCAGATCAGAAATTTCAAGGATGAAACTTTGCGGGTGCGATACTCTTTGATTCGACAAGGGGATGGGTGGCGCATTGAGGGTATGTCAGTGATTGATTAGATGGGATCACTCCCCGCCATTAAAATTACTCAGTTAGGGAAAAATATCAATAATCCCTGACATTGGGGCTAGGGAGTGAGACTTGATTTAGGCAGATTGTCATGGTTTCATGATAATATGATCCCCAAACAGTTGATAAATGCGTAGAACAGGCAAAAGAACCACTGTAACCCCCTTGATCCCTACCGGGGTTTACTGCTTAATATTTAATTAATAAAAAAAAAGCAATCCGATCCCAAAGAAATGCTAATCATGGCATGGTCTAGGAATCGAAAAGCTCAAACAAGTAAAAAGTTAACAACTGGGCAAAACCAGAAGTCGGGAATCAAAAACTGATCTGGGACAGATAAGATTTGACTTTATAAGAAATTATATCACCCAGGTAAGTCATTTACCTTACAAACTACTGGAGTCCACAATTATGGCAAAAGAACGACCACCTTTAGAGGAGATGACACTCAGGCAATTACGTAAAGTTGCCAGTGAATATAGTATCTCCCGCTACAGCCGTATGCGTAAATCTCAACTGCTGGCGGCAATTCAGGAAGTTCAACACAGTAAAGTATCTCTTAATCCAAGTCGTTCACTGGAGGCGCAGGAAACCGTGGAAGCAGCAAAATTTGAATTAGGTCAAGAAGATCGTACTGGTGGTTTTCTAGCTGATGTTGATGAAGGAATCGCTGACCTACCACAAGGTTATGGTGAAAGCCGGATTGTACTTTTACCCCGTGATCCTCAATGGGCTTATGCTTACTGGGATATTCCCAATGAACATAAGGCAGAACTACGACAACAAGGGGGACAGCAACTAGCACTGCGCATCTACGATGTTAGCGATGTGGATCTTGACCTTCAACGTCCTCACAGTATTCAAGAGTATCCCGCTGACGAACTGGCAAGAGAATGGTATATTCCTATTCCAGTGAGCGATCGCGATTATGTGGTAGATATTGGTTACCGTACTGCTGATGGTCGTTGGTTAGTATTGGCGCGTTCTGCGAGGGTACATATTCCTCCTGTTTATCCATCTGACTGGATTGAGGACGCTTTTGTGACTGTCAACTTTGAAGAAGACCTCCGGGGTAAAACTGTTTACGAATTAGTCCCCCCTGGGAAGAAAGTTGTGGCTGCTGTGGAAGATAGCAGTAACGCTATATACGAGGAAATTTTCGGCTTGGCTGAGTCTGCTGAAGCTCAACGGGTTGCTGGTTCTCTGTTCGGTTCTATGCAGCAAGTACCTAGTTCTGCAGGTCCCCAAGAGGCCCTGAGTTCCTATGTCTTCCCCTCTGGTGTGGGTATGTGGGCTGTCCCCACTATGTCCGGTTTAACCATGTCTGGGGTAGGTATGTCTGGGGTAGGTATGTCTGTCGGTGCAGTACCGGTGCGTCCCCGCAAGTTCTGGTTAGTTGCTGATGCGGAGTTGATTGTTTACGGTGCAACGGAACCCGATGCTACTGTGACTATTGGTAACCGTGAAATTAAACTCAACCCTGATGGTACGTTCCGCTTCCAGATGTCTTTCCAAGATGGTTTAATTGACTATCCCATTGTGGCTGTAGCTGCTGATGGTGAGCAAACAAGGTCAATTCAAATGAAGTTTAATCGTGAGACTCCATCACGGAATACTAATACTAAGGATGAGGCTGTTTTAGAATGGTTTAGCTAAGTTGCCGTTTGAGAATGGTTTAGCTAAGTTTCTGATGATTATAAGGTGCTATTTTTTTTAAATTTTAGGTTTTTACCCGCTATATGGAGTTTATAGCGGGTTTTGTTTGTCTTGGAGGTTGGGACTTTCACACATTGAGTGGGGAGCAATAGGGGGGATCACAAAGCTGTAACTATTAATGTTTAGTTTTGGCTTGGGCTTTTAGGTGAGCAAATACTGATTTGTCGCCAATGTCTGGGGGGATGGCTTGGAAGACTTTACGCAGTGCAAATATTATTAACAAAATTGCCCACGCTGCTAATAAGACGCGTTCCCCAGATGGGGGTAAAATTCCTACCAAATGACCTAGTAATAATACTGGAATAATGGCAGTTAATGCTTTGGTTTCCAAACGGTTAAAACAAAAGGCTTCTTTAAAAAAAATACCTGTTAAGGCGACGAAGGTAAAACCTATACCAAATAATGTCAGGGGTTGGTTGTAAACTGTGATGGCTAAGGGTTGACTAGTAGATAGGGCTAAGACTAGGGCTGATATACTGCCGATCGCCCAGACTATTTGTAAGAGTCGGTGCAGTGCTACCATGTAGATGTGAATGGTTAATAAGCTGACACCTAGAGCTAAACTAAAACAGAGGTATAAGGGTGTGAGGGCGGCTATGGTTTGGGGTGTGTGGTAGAATAAGACTAAGGCGCTACCGATCGCAAAGGTTAGGGCTGCTACCATTAACCCAGCACGGTAAATAATCACGCTAGTGCGATCGCTTTGGTTAATGGTAAATTCCCCAAACTGACCTTGATAAACCGGTGCTGAAAGTGTTTCTGTAGTCATGGTTAAATGTTTAAATAGGCTTTTACAAAAATGCTATCCCATGGGGAGGCGGTTAAGCGACCCCAAATTGTTTTCCAACGGTTTGGTTAAAAGAGCGCACTATCAAAACATAGTGGGAGCGTGAGAACCCCTAGGCTTTAGCGAGGGGATGAAACGCGACTCAACAGGATTTATCCTGTCGTATCCTTAACAAAAAGGTTTTGACAGGTATTTACAAAGCATTTCTGTTCAGTTAAGATCAGGAAAAGCATGCACAAATATGGTGAAAACCCCAAAAGATGCACCCATTAAGTAGCCACACAGCTAAGTATGACCTTAGCCCAAGGTGAGTATGGGGGATTTGACAGTCCCAAGACTAGTTGACTTATTTATTAAGTGATTAAGTAAATTATATCGTAAACGTTCCGTAGCACGCCTTTAGACCTCGTAGCAACATCAGTTTAGAATACCCTGTGTTTCAACCAGGGGATGTGTAAATTTCATCTACCTAAAAATAAAACTTCTAACTGATCTTGGCAGTTAACTTGTAATTGTAGGGAAGCATTGCCGCTGTTAATGGCAATTTCTACCCAGCCATGACTACCAACTAAAGCCCCGGCTTCGCCGACTTTGACATCACTATAAGTCACACATCCGGGTATAGTCAAGCCAGAAACTTGCACAGACCAATTTTTACCTAAGACGTATTCCCCAGGAATATTACTAATTAAGTTACCAAAAGTATCAATATATTGAATGTAACCCCTAACTCCGGTGTTGGTTTTCTGACATTGCCCAAGATCCAACTTGACCAAAGAGGCGGTATCAATTTCTGCTCCCAGATGTTTTAAATCAATCTCACCAGCCAGATGAGCGCCCACAGGTGCAAAGATATCTCTACCGTGGAAGGTGTGGCTGGGTTGGGGTGTGCGCCAATATTGAGAGTTAGTCAGTTCTACGGCGCGAGTTGCCGGACTTTGAGACAATACACCGCTAAATATACCATTATCTGGCCCTACTAGCAAGCCTTGGGGAAATTCTAGGGCGATCGCTCGGCGTTGACTTCCTACTCCCGGGTCTACCACGGCGACATATACTGTACCTACTGGGAAATAGGGGTAAGCGTTCATCAGACAAAACCGCGCCGCGGCGATATTTTGCCGCGGTATTTGATGTGTCAAATCAACTACCCTAATATGGGGATTGATTTGGGCGATCGCACCTTTCATGACACTTACATAAACATCGCGATCGCCAAAATCGCTGATCAGTGCCAGAATAGATGATTGATTGATATGTGTTTGAGACATGAAACTAAGGGAGCAGGGGGTAGGGGATAGGATACCCCCAAAATTGATCCACTGCAATAATCATCAAGTCTTTCTTTTCCGGGAGCGTTGATTATTTTTCTTCACATCTAACTCTTCCCGACGCAGTTGTTCTTGAGCCTCAACTGTATCTGTTTCTACCACCTTTTTAACTTCCACTTCTTCCCGTACAACAGCTTCCTTGCGTATTTCTGGGGTTTCTTCGTAAATATCCACCCGTGCAACTTCACCTTCACGAAAATCAACTTCACCGGGGGCCGCTATGCGTCCCGCATCTGTGGGAGTAGTGCGTTCAATGACTACCCGTTCTCTTTCCACTGGTACAGAAACTTTGGCTGTATCTGTTTCCACGTGCTTACCAACTGCAACCTCTCCGGTTTTCATCCGGGATTTATCAGCAACTAACCTTTCTTCATAAAGTTTGAGATGTTGGTGATTTTGCTCATTTATGTTATATAAATACGGCTCTTGGTCGTAAGTATAAGTATCACGCCTGGGGGCTGTAGTCTCAGCATAAGCTGATGGAGTATCTAAAGGTGCTGTAGTCTCAGCATAAGCTGATGGAGTATCTAAAGGTGCTGTAGCCTCTACAGGTGTGGAAGTTTCTAAAGGTGTTTCTGCAAAGGGAGGGCGATAAACTCCCCGTACCCGCTCTTCATAATCGTAGTCAACCCGTTCGAGTTCGTCAAACTGCGGTAGGCTTTCTACTTGCTCTCGGGTAAGTCCTGTAGCATACACCCGTCGATCACCATAGCTAATGCGGGAGCGGCCAATTGGTAATAACACCTGTTTACCAAAAACCCAAAAACCTGTATCAACAACCAGATAACGAAAATGTCCTGTATCATCTACTAAAATATTGTTGACTGTGCCGACTTTTTCGTTATTAACATCCGAGTAAACATCGAAATCTCGGATTTCATAATTATCAAATTCAGTACTTGTATACCCAGGACTCAAGTCTGCAAGTTTATAAAGAACCATATTACTATTTACCTAAATCTCCACTTATTACAATCCTAAGATAAGTCAGATGTGATTATGTCTTGCTAGCGGGTGAGTTTGCGGAAGTTGTAATTTACTACTTCTAGCAGATTGACTGGTTAACAAAATACTCAAATATATTTCTGAGGGAAGAGCCTATACACCAGTTGGTAATATTTACCTTAGCCATAAGGTGCTGCCTAATTTGAGATATAACTGTTTGAATCGATAGATAGATAACTATAGTAAATATCTGAAATATTATCAGTATAGATTAAATTTCAAGCTAATTAATTTGATTTAAATTAATGGAGGTATGTTTAAATGTCTACTGGATTTAGTACATCCTTATTCGCCCTAGGGCTAGCAGTAAGTTTAACATCTCCAGTTTTAGCACAGAATACTTTTCGTGATGTTCCTGGGGACTATTGGGCGCAACCATTCATTGAGCGTTTAGCCCAAAGAAATATTGTTGTCGGATATCCAGATGGGACATTCCGACCCGAACAAGCTGTACAACGTGATGAGTTCGCGGCGATGCTTCGTCAAGCATTTGACCAAGAAGCAGTGCGGGAAATTGAAGATGGGAGTGTTTTCGCCGATGTACCTCCAGGATATTGGGCTTCTCCAGCTATTGAGGAAGCCTATCAGCAGGGATTTATGAGCGCTTATCCGGGTGGTTTCTTTGCTCCCAATCAACCAGTTTCCAGACTAGAGGCTCTAGTCACCCTCACTAGAGGCTTGAATTTAACACCGGAAACTCGGCGGGTTGCGAGAAGACCGAGATACTTACCCCTGGCGATGACTTCTTTAATGCAGCCTTTAGTAGTAGCACCGGTACCCAGTACACCTATGGCTGCACTGGCGCGGGATTATTATACAGATGCCGAACAAATTCCCGAGTATGCTCTTAATGATGTAGGCATAGCTACACAGCGAAATATGGTGGTTAATTATCCCAATCCTAGGGTACTTAATCCTAATCAGGCTTTGAGGCGTTCTACTGCTGCGGCTTTTATCCACCAAGCTCTAGTAGATCAGGGGAGAATGGAACCTCTACCTAGTGATGTGGCGGCTTATAATTATATTGTGCGTCCAGAGGTTACCCGGGCTGGTCGGTAGTTGCTGGGTGAACGGTAGGGACAATTGATTAACTGTCCCTAGGTTCGGGTGTGGTTAGGGTTTTGGTTTGTAGGTAGATGCAACGTTTAATTCTTTGAGTTGCTTGACATCTACGCCAGAAGGTGCATCTGTGAGCAAACAACGGGCTTGTTGTGTTTTGGGGAAAGCGATGACATCCCGAATGGATTCCTCACCGGCTAGTAACATAACTAAACGGTCTAAACCATAGGCAATTCCACCATGGGGGGGTGTGCCATATTCAAAGGCTTCGAGGAGAAAGCCAAATTTATCATGGGCTTCTGCGGTAGATAAACCAATAGCTGCAAATACTTGCTGTTGAATGTCCCCTTGATAAATTCGCAGACTACCGCCGCCAATTTCTAAGCCGTTTAATACTAGGTCGTAGGCTTGGGCGCGGGCGGTTTTTAGGTCACTCACATCTTCGGGATGGGGTGCTGTAAAGGGGTGGTGTAGTGCTTCGAGGCGTTTCTCTTCGGCGTTCCACTCGAACATGGGGAAGTCTGTAATCCAGAGTAAGTTAATTTTTTCGGGATTGATTAATTTAAATTCTCTGGCGACGACTTGGCGTAATCTGTCTAGGGTTTTATTAACTGTGGCGGTGTCACCAGCGCCAAATAATAATAAATGTCCGGGTTTTGCACCGGTACGCTGCAAGATTTCCTGTTTTTGCTCTGGGGTGAGGTTGTCTTTAATAGCGCCTATGGTGTCGATTTCGCCATGTTCGCGGACGCGGATAAAAGCTAAACCTTTGGCTCCAGCTTCGGTAGCTTCTTTGAATAGGTCACCGCCTGGTTTGATGCGGACGTTAGAAATTAGGTCGTTACCTTGGGGTATGGGCAGTATTTTAACAGTACCACCATGGGCGATCGCATCTCGAAAGACTTTAAAACCGGAGTCTTGGAGGATATCGGAGACATTGACTAATTCCAAGCCATAGCGGGTATCTGGTTTATCAGTACCATAGCGTTCCATGGCTTGGGCGTAGGTGAGACGGGGAAATGGTAAGTTTAGCTCTATGCCTTTAACTGTTTTAAAGATATGAGCCACTAATTTTTCATTGAGGGCGATAATTTCCTCTTGAGACATGAAACTCATTTCCATGTCTAACTGAGTAAATTCTGGTTGTCTGTCGGCGCGCAGGTCTTCATCACGGAAGCAACGGGCAATCTGATAATATCTATCCATGCCCGATACCATGAGGATTTGTTTAAATAGCTGGGGTGATTGGGGTAAGGCAAACCACTCCCCGGGGTTGGAGCGACTGGGTAAGATGTAATCCCTGGCACCTTCGGGGGTGGAACGGGTGAGTACGGGGGTTTCTATTTCTATGAACCCTTCCAGGTCTTCTAGGTAGCGACGCATGGCTTTAACGACTTGATGACGCAATTGCATATTGTGCGCCATGCGCTCCCGTCGTAAATCCAAATAACGATACCTCAGCCGCAGGTCTTCCCGGACATTTTCGGTTTCCACGGTGGAAACTTGAAATGGTAGCTGTTTGCGAACCCCGTTAAGTAGTGTAATTTTATCCGCGTAGATTTCTACTTCGCCGCTGGGGATGCGGGGATTTAAGGATTCCTCCGGCCGTTGTGTGACTCTCCCGCTAATTTCCACAACGTATTCATTGCGCAGAGTGTTAGCCTGTTGGTAGGAATCTGGGGTGCGTTGGGGGTCGCTAACGATTTGCACAATCCCAGAGCGATCGCGCAAATCTAAGAAGATCACGCCCCCATGATCGCGGCGACGGTCTACCCATCCATACAAGGTAACAGTTTCTCCAATATGTTTTTTTCGGAGTTCGCCGCAATAGTGAGTTCGCATAGGTGTTAGTTTGATTCTGTCGGGCTAGATGGGTTAGTAAATGTCAAGGCTTTCCCATTATCTAGCATCAATAGTAATTGTAGTTGTTACAGGTTCAGAAAAAAATTTTTTTGTGGCTTTTACTTTACATTCTGCCAAATCAGTTCTAACCGTTCTTGGGCTACTTGCAAAGCTTTTGCTGGGGGTTGACCGAGCAAGCTGGACTCGATGGCTCTACCTAAGCTGTCGGATAAACGACTATATCCGGCAATAATCGGTCTAGCGCCTGCTGTGTGCATTTGGTCAATGAAGACTTTTAACCAAGGTTTGGTGGCTGCATATTCCTGATAGGCTTGACTTTGAGCGGATTTGAGGTTAACTGGTAAAAAACCTGTGCCAATACTCCATTCTGTTTGGAACTGTTCACTTAAAACATACTCTAAAAACTTCTGGGCGGCGGCTTCTCTTTCGGGTGTAGTTTTCATGACATACATATTTCCCGTTCCTGTGACTGTGGCTTGTGTCACACTTCCGGGAATGGGAAACACATCATAATCAATGTTAGACTTAGTAATATAAGTCCAAGGGCCGGTAATTTGCATTGCTACACGCCCGCTTAAAAAGCCATCTTCTTCATAACCCCTTTCTGGGGGTGAAAGGATAGCTGAACCGTCTTGTAATAGGTCTTGCCAAAATTGTAAGGCGTCGATCGCCCCTGGGTTTGTCAGGTTGGGCTGATGATTGCTGACTACCTCCCCCCCAGCACTCAATAAAAAGGGAAACCAACTAAATACAGTCCATTCGCCCTTACCCAAAGGTAGTAATATTCCATACTGTTCTGGTATGCGATCGCCATTCCGGTCTATGGTGAGTTTTTTGGCCGCTGCTCTGAGTTCTTCCCATGTCTTGGGTGTCTGGGTGATTCCTGCCGCTTGGAAAAGTTGGGGACGGTAGAAAATACCTATATTGCTAGTATAAAGAGGAATCGACCACAGTTGATTGTTTAATGTTAACTCCTCAAATAAATTGGGGTTAACTTCCGACTTACCTGGGAAGGTGGCTAACCAGTCATCTAAGGGGCGAATTGCTCCTAATTCCACTAACTGGCCGGTAATTTGGGGAGAAAAGCTGAGAATATCCGGGGGGACATTCCCCACCACTGCGGCGAGGATTTTCGGTAATTGGTCAAGTCCAGCAAAGATAGATTCTACCTGAATATCAGCATGAGTTTGATTAAATTTATCTACCAGTTTGTTAAACACATCCCGGTTAACTGGTGGATTAATGCCTTGCCAAAGTGTGAGGTGAATTACGCCATCGTCTTTTTGTGCTAAAGGTTGACAACCAGATAAGATGATCAGACAAAAGCCAAGCACAATTCCTAAAATTAATAGCCTCCTAGCAGCAGATATACACTGAGAAAAAAAACTGCTGATGGGATATAGTAAACTGTTAGTTGTCATATCAACTAGTTAGCTAGATGGGGAAGTTTGCTCGAGAACGGTTTTAGTAATACTATCGCTGGCTCTGGTGTAAACATAAGTTTCTGGTTCGGTTATTTTTGCAGTGGAAAATATTTTCTTGACTCGTTCCCAAAAGTCTGTATCTTCTCCATAGGCAATATTATTAAATCCATTTAGTTCCAAAAAAACTTTTTTCTTGCCGAAAAATGTAGGACCTAAAACACACTCCCTCAAGTTAATTGTTTTACCTGGCTGAAAATAGTCAACTACAAAAATCTCGTCATCGTAGTCAAATCCTCCTTGGATTATGTCTATTTCTGGGTGGGTGAGCATATATTCTAGACGGGATTCTAGGTGATGGGATTTGTAAGTATCATCACTGTCTATAAATGTAATATAATTCCCTAGTGATGATTGAATACCTATATTTTTAGAGTAGCCTAATTTACGATTACGATGTTTTAGATAACGAATATTAGGTAATCTTTGCAGATATGAGTCAACGAGTTCAAAGGTCTGGTCTTGACTACCATCGTCTACGACCAAAAGTTCCCAATCTTTAAAGGTTTGATTAATCACACTATCAATACAATTTTTGAGGTAACTTTCCCTGTTGTAGGTGCAAAGTATAACTGATATTTCTGGTTGGATATCGAAATTAATACTGCTCATTGGTTTTGATCGTTAAAGGTATATTCGGAATTGATTGATGACAGATGTAGACAGATAATTTAGGTTTATTTTGTAGCCATTATACAAGTTGCCACGGCATAATCTGGATGATAGGCGTCTAATTCTTCTGTTGTCAGTTCTTCTACGGCAATTCCATGATAACTAGCAATGACAGTTGTGGGGTTACCGTAGATGTACAGTTGCTGTTGAGTATAGTTTCTAAAGATGTAAGCAAAAGCATCTGGTAAGGGTCGCCAGTAATCGGCGGGTGTAGCATGAACTCTAATGGCGCTTGGTACCATGGCGAAACATTTACCACCGGGTTTTAACCAAGTCAGCATGTTTTCTACTGCTATCCAGGGCGCATAACAATGTTCTAAGACATTAAAAATAATTATGGAGTCAAAGGATTCTGGTTCAATGATTGATGGGTCGTGAACATCCCCAACTATATCTACTCCCGGTCCAGGTTCTAAGTTGAGGATTTTGTATGATGTACCGGGGTTAATTTGATAAAAATCTTTATCTTTTGGAGTTCCTCCTATTTCTAGGACATTACCAATAATTTCATGTTTAACTTCCCCTATAAATTTATTCAGATAGTATCTGTCAATGGGTGTTCCTCTGGTTAATCCAAATGCTTGACAAATAGGAACAGTTTTTTTCAAATCTCCCCAATTTAGAGAATGGGTAGCAACTGACAATAAACCAATTTTTTCTAGATACATAACTAATTGGCAAAAACTGTCAATACTGTTAATTTGATCTAGGTCGTTTTTGAGGTTATTTTCTGCAAAAAATTGTGTCAATACTTGGTAATTATTTTGGCTTAATGGTGCAAGTTCATATTCATCTTCTTTTTCAATAAAGCTGCGGAAGCCTTTACCAAAAAGCGTGAGGCTTTTGTCTGATAAAAAGATGATAGCGTTATTGGTTAAATGTTGATATTTTTCTATTTCTCTAGTAACTTGCTCGTTAATTGCGGCTGATTTTACTTGTTGAAATATTTGATAAGCTGATTTAATGTCATGCTCATGAACAAATATTTCTAAAATGGTTAACCAAGATTGATCAGGGATAATTTCTGGTGAGCGTTGACTCCAAGCAAAGATAGCATTTACTTGGTAATTTTCAATTTTTAAGAAGGCGTTGGGTATATATTGTTTAGCCATATTGTGCAATTAGTTTGTTAGTTTTAGTAGATATTAATTTTGATAACCTGTCAATTTTTGGATTTTAAATTATTTGAGATTACCTCCTCAATAATATCCACAGCACGAGGAACACCTCCGGCTTTTTGAATAGCAGTTTTTAGTCTGAGTGCATTTTCTTGATAAGATGGTTGCGTTAGCACTTCTTGAATAGATTGGCGTAATCTATCAGTTGTCAAACGTGAAGGAGTAATAAATTGCCCTACACCACTCCAAGCAATACGGGAAGCAACTCCTGACTGATCATTAGCAGTAGGAATAGTCACCATAGGTACACCATAAAAAAGAGATTCTAACACCGTATTTGTCCCAGCGTGGCAAATAGTCAGACTGGCCTTTTGTAACAATTCTAATTGTGGTGCATATTTGACAAGGATGGGATTTCCCGGTAAGTTAGGCAATGCTTGAGTTTCTAATCCACCTCCCAGGGCAATAACTAATTGTGCATCTAAACCTACACAAGCTTCAGCAATTTTATAGAAAATATCAGTGAGACGATTTTGTAATGTCCCCATTGAAGCATAAATTAAGGGTTGATCATTCAATTTTTCATAGGGGAAATCAATTGGTTTTCTAACTGTAGGATCAAAGTGAGGTCCTGTAAAATGGAGGATTCCGTTTAAATTATGTCTTGGGTATTCAAACTCTGGTGGTTGTTGACTAATAATTGCCAATTTGGAAACAGAATAAAAGTCATTAATATTCTCACAAGGAGGCATATTAGACTTTTGGCGATATGCGGAAATCACCTTGTAAATAGGTTTAGCAAAACTACGAATTACCCCATAACCAACACGATTACGTAATCTTGACCACCAAGCAGGGTTATATTTCCAGGTTGTAAAAGCTGGGGGAATAGTATTATCAAACCCGTTGACTAAAGCAGAAGCAGCTGTAACAAAGGGAATATTTAGTAAGTCGGCAACAGTGCTTCCTCCGAATATACATTCATCAATTATCAGTGCTTCTATTCCTGCATCTTTAATAACTTGTGGGGCATCACGCAAAAATAAATGTGTTGTTTTTTCAGATAAATAAATTGTGTAACGCAATGCTGCCAACCCTGTTAACTT
This sequence comes from Anabaenopsis elenkinii CCIBt3563, assembly GCF_015245355.1. Taxonomy (GTDB): domain Bacteria; phylum Cyanobacteriota; class Cyanobacteriia; order Cyanobacteriales; family Nostocaceae; genus Anabaenopsis; species Anabaenopsis elenkinii. The sequence continues at coordinate 2,550,353 of NZ_CP063311.1, forward strand.
GCCTAGTTCTTCATAAAATTTTGCTGTTGTTCCTACGGGAAAATCAACTTGTGAAATAGGTCTAAATTCTAAGCCAGCAACTTTGGCATTTGCTTCTGCATCAGGCATACCCAATACTGTGACACGATGCCCTCGTCTTTGGAGTTCACGTCCTAAAGCAGTCATTGTGTTTAAATGTCCAGTAGCAGCTGGGCAGATAGTACCGAAGTGTGTCATACTTTTTCCATTTGTTTAATTATTGAAAACTATTCTTTCTACCTGTAGTATCTTCACAGACTGGCATGGGTATCATACCACGGTTCTATCACATTGAGTGCTTCTAAGAGCTTTTTACCTAGAGGAATATCATAAATAAACCCATTCACTATTGTTTAGATTAGTATAGAAAGTAATGTCGCCATCTTGTGCGGCTATGGCGACATTAAGAAGTTGCAGTTGACCATCATTTATATAGGATTGTAGTCGCTTTTTTGTAGTTTGATAAAGCTGAGGATCAGCTTCTATACCCACTACTCGAAATCCTTTTTTTAAATAGTATTCAGTGTCTTCACCCAAATGAACACCCACATCAATTATTAAATTTTTATCCATAGATAATGATTTTTTACGAGATTAAACAAAAATGCAATTTTGAGTTAATTATTGCATAATTTAGAAACCATTATGGCTGATGTTTTGCTATTTTTGATTTTTAGTATGCAGCCATGCCAATTTTTCTATATAAATTTATTTTCTGATTTCTAATATCCCTTCGTTAAGTTAACATCCTAGGTATTATAATGTATTAATGCATATTTGCATAATTAATTGCTCACCAACTTTTGTTACAAATTGTGTATTTATCAACAAAGTACGGTTATTGCGATCGCACCTCACCATAAAACCGAACCGAGTCCAGGGAGATTTCGTTTAAGGTGTGAATTAGGAAGCTTGAGATTAAGCTCAGTGAGAGAGCAAAGAGAATTGAGACAATCAGCAGTTATTCCGAGAGTGTAGAGCTTGAAATTAAGCCTCCTGAGAGTGGATGTTAATCTTTAGAGGTGATGGCCATGGCCATAACTCCTTGGGAACCATTGCGTCGCTGGGAAAATTTAGATCCTTTTCGAGAAATTGACACCTTACAACGCCAAATGAATCGCCTCTGGGATAGATTTATACCCAGTGGTGGTAAAGAATTTAAGTTAGGATTTATACCGGCTGCCGAGCTAGAAGAAACGGAGGATGCAATTCACCTGCGGTTAGAAGTTCCTGGTTTAGAAGCCAAAGATATAGATATACAAGTTAGTTGTGACTCAGTATCTATTAGTGGTGAGAGAAAGAGTGAGACCAGGGTGGAAAAACAAGGAGTAACTCGGTCTGAGTTTGCTTACGGTCAATTTCACCGAGTCATACCTTTACCGCAAACAGTAGAGAACGAGAAAGTAAAAGCTAAGTATGACCATGGGATTTTGCGCTTAACCTTACCCAAAGCTGAAGCACAGAAATACAAAGCTGTGAAAGTAAATCTTAGCTAGGGTTGGGGGACTAGGTAAGACTAATACCTAGTCCTCCTGAGTGACAAAAGTTGAAAATTGCCATCTGAGGAAGATGATAATATGGCGAAAGTAATTGGTATTGATTTAGGAACGACCAACTCCTGCGCGGCGGTGATCGAAGGGGGACGCCCGGTGGTGATTCCCAATGCGGAGGGTCAGCGGGTGACTCCTTCGGTAGTGGCTTATACTAAATCTGGTGAGCGGTTAGTGGGTCAAATTGCGAGACGACAAGCAGTGATCAACCCAGAAAATACCTTTTATTCTGTGAAACGCTTCATTGGGCGCAAATATGAGGAAATTACCCACGAGGCGACAGAAGTTAGTTACAAAACCTTGCGCGATCGCAATGGTAATGTTAAATTAGACTGTGTAGCAGCTGGTAAACAATTTGCACCAGAGGAAGTTTCCGCCCAAGTGCTGCGGAAGCTGGTAGATGACGCGAGTAAATATCTAGGGAAGAAAGTCACCCAAGCAGTAATTACAGTTCCGGCTTATTTTAATGACTCCCAACGCCAGGCGACAAAAGACGCGGGTAAAATTGCTGGGTTAGAAGTTTTGCGGATTATCAACGAACCCACAGCAGCAGCCCTTGCTTATGGGTTAGATAAAAAGGAAAATGAAACTATCTTAGTGTTTGACTTAGGTGGTGGGACCTTTGACGTGTCGATTTTGGAGGTTGGGGATGGTGTCTTTGAGGTTAAATCGACCAGTGGAGACACCCATTTAGGCGGTGACGACTTTGATAAAAAGATTGTTGACTGGTTAGCTGTTGAGTTCCAGCATAATCAAGGTGTTGATTTACGTCAAGATAAACAAGCCTTGCAAAGATTAACGGAAGCGGCGGAAAAAGCCAAAATTGAACTTTCCAGCGCCACCCAAACTAATATTAACTTACCTTTTATCACCGCTACCCCCGCAGGACCCCAACACCTGGATATGACTTTGACCAGGGCGGAATTTGAGGAGATGACGGCGGATCTGTTAGACCGGTGTCGTCACCCTGTGCAACAAGCTTTGCAAGATGCGAAACTGAGTAATAAGCAGATTGATGAGGTGGTATTAGTAGGTGGTTCCACTCGTATCCCTGCTGTACAAGAATTAGTGCGGCGAATCATTGGTCAAGACCCCTGTCAAGGTGTGAACCCTGATGAAGTTGTCGCCGTGGGTGCTGCTATTCAAGCGGGGGTGTTAGCGGGTGAGGTGAAAGATATTCTGCTGCTGGATGTTACCCCCTTGTCTCTGGGTGTGGAAACCCTCGGCGGTGTGATGACCAGGATTATTGACCGTAATACTACTATCCCGGTGAAAAAGTCAGAAATATTTTCTACTGCGGCGGATGGTCAAGCCAATGTAGAGGTTCATGTTCTCCAAGGTGAGAGGGAGTTAGCTAGGGATAACAAGAGTTTAGGAACTTTCCGCTTAGATGGTATTCCCGCAGCACCGAGGGGAGTGCCGCAAATTGACGTAACTTTTGATATTGATGCTAATGGTATTCTTTCGGTGACCGCTCAAGATAAGGCCACGGGTAAACAGCAGTCGATTTCTATTACTGGTGCTTCGACTCTCGATAAACGAGATGTAGACAACATGGTGCGGGATGCACAAGCTCACGCGGAGGAAGACCGCCAACGCCGTGAACAAATTGATACTAAGAATCTGGCGGATTCTTTGGTTTATCAAGCTGAAAAACAAATTAGAGACCTGGGTGATAAGGTCAGTAGTAGCGATCGCACTCGTGTTGAGGGTCTGATTACCGATTTACGGGAGGCGATGAATCAAGATAATTTTGACCGCATGAAGTCTCTGACTCAGGAGTTACAGCAAGCTCTGATGCAAATTGGTAGCGCTGTCTATGCTCAAGCTGGTGGGACGACTACGGGTGAAGATGTGATTGATGCGGATTTTGTCGAGAGTAAGTAAGTTGAAAACCCCCTCTAGGTGTTCTTGACACCTAGGTAGGGGTTAAATATTTGTATTTGACTGAACGGTTTAGTTTTTATCCCCCTGTTTCCATTCGATTAATGTCCCCAGCGAGTGGGGACTTAATTAAATGAATGAGTAATATTTTTAAAAATGATTGAATTTGTCTGATGTTAGCTTGTTTACTCATTCCTTCTAATTCATCTATAATTGCTAAAGCTTCTGTGTAATTTCCTTGTAAAATACTATTTCTGAGGTCTATTAATTCTTGGGTCATTTTTACTAGCCTCCTGTTTTATTTTCTATATTGATAAGAACATAATTCATACTATTACCGCTATTTTCCGCAACACTTGACAAGCAACTTCTAATTCACTTTGATTAGTAAAAGGTGCAAATACTCTAGATATTGCATATTTTTGATTTTCAACTTTTACAAAAACTATATCATCACCATTAGTTAACATCGCAAAAGCAGGATAATTTTGATCAGGATTAGCCATTAAATAAGCTAGAGTTTGGGGTAATGCTGACCAAACTGATAACATTGTTTTTTTAGATTCTACTACAATTATCCATAATCTTTCTTTTAATACTAAAATATCAATTCTTCCCTGTAAGGTTTCTTCACTATCAGCTATTATAATTTGTACTGATTCTTCTGCTTTAATTCTAAAAGGTGGATCATATAAACCAGCGATGGTTAATAGTGGAGAAACGAGTAATAAAATTACGGTACTTTCTAATAAATGTCCACCGGAACGATGATAAATATAACGTTGCCATAATGTTTCTAGGTTTTTAATATCATCGTTATTTAATTCTGGTAATTGATCATACCATTCGGTAAAAAAATCTGGGGATTGATTTCGAGTTAAATTAAATCTTTTTTCAGCTTCTGTGATGGTGGTAATTGTTTCTGTAACTGCGAATGTTTGCATGGTGGATTGTTTTTATTTGGATTTATTTAACTATCATAAATAATACTGTTGCTGTTTTCCCGTTGAATAAAGTGAAACCCAAATTAAACTTAACCCAACTACAAATCAAGATATCCAGATTAATCTACGGTACGCTTTCCTCTGGACGTTTCCATTCGATTAATGTCCCCAGCGAGTGGGGACAAGGCTTTTAGGAGACTTATCGTTATGCAACTTTCTGGTTTCCATTCGATTGATGTCCCCAGCGAGTGGGGACTTGTCTATTACTAGAGTCCTTCTTAGGTACTTTCCTAGTTTCCATTCGATTGATGTCCCCAGCGAGTGGGGACCCCTCAATTTTAAACCCTTACCTGGCAATAAGTCTAGAGGCAGTTTCCGATAGCGATAGCGTGGCGTTAGCCAGGTTCAGAAAAAGCGATGGCTGAAATGGACTTTACCCCAGGATGTGAAAGGCTGGAACCCTTACCCAGCAAGCGACCGAGGTTAAAAACAGAAGAATCATTATTCCAGCCATTTTATTTGAACTTCCGTCGTAGGCGTTACGTGATTGAGCCATCTGGGGACGGGTGGGGTAAATTCATATCCCGGAGTTGTCACAACTTCCTATAATTTGATGTGGCGACACCTTAAAAAAAATCACAAAAAAGCTGTTAGATAATTATGCCTTGCTCTACCACCATCTCCCAACTGTTAACAGTTCTGGGCGCTGAACCTGTGAATTTATCTGCAACTGCTCTCGGACAAATGAGCCGCGGTATTCAAACAGATACCCGGATGATTAAACCCGGTGAGGTGTTTCTAGCTTTGCGGGGGGAAAAATTTGACGGTCATGATTTTGTGGCCGCGGCCATAGGTCAGGGTGCTTTAGGGGCCATTGTGGATGGTGATGATGAGTATCCAGGTTTACCTGTGTTGCGGGTGGGGAATACTTTAAAAGCATATCAGCAACTGGGGAGATGGTGGCGCGATCGCTTTAATATCCCTGTGATGGGGGTAACTGGTTCCGTAGGTAAAACCACCACCAAGGAACTCATCGCCGCAGTGTTGGGGACTCAGGGAACAGTGCATAAAACCCATGGCAATTTTAACAACGAAATCGGTGTACCCAAAACTTTATTAGAACTGGGTGCAGAACATGACTATGCTGTGATTGAAATGGCGATGCGGGGGAGGGGACAAATTGCGGAATTAACGGAAATAGCTCGACCTACCATTGGGGTAATTACTAATGTGGGTACTGCACATATTGAGTTACTCGGTTCTGAGCAAGCTATAGCGGAGGCTAAATGTGAGTTATTAGGGAAAATGCCTCAAGATGGGGTTGCTATTCTTAATTATGATAATGCTCTATTAATGACTACCGCTGCACAAGTTTGGTCGGGGGAAGTTTTAACTTATGGCTTGAGCGGTGGTGATATCCAAGGGGTGGTGTTAGATCAACAAACTATTAGAGTTGGGGAAATGCAGTTACCTTTACCTTTAGCTGGTGTTCACAATGCTAGTAACTTCTTAGCAGCGTTGGCGGTGGCGAAGGTTTTAGGGGTTGATTGGTCAGGTTTGCAAGGGGGGGTGATGGTGAATATGCCTACCGGGCGATCGCAGAGGTTGAGCTTACCTGATGATATATTAATCTTAGATGAAACCTATAATGCTGCACCAGAAGCTATGATTGCAGCTTTGCAATTGTTAGCGGATACACCGGGAAAACGCAGGATCGCTGTATTAGGGGCGATGAAAGAATTAGGGGAAAAATCCCGACAATTGCACCACAGAGTCGGTGAAACCGTCCAAAAGTTGGAATTAGACGGGTTGTTAGTTTTAGGAGATGGAGAAGATACCCAAGCAATGATCGCTGGTGCAAAGGGTATTCCCACAGAGTGTTTTACCCGTCATGGGGACTTAGTAACTAGATTAATCACATTTGTGCAACCAGGCGATCGCTTGTTATTTAAAGCCGCCCATTCCGTGGGACTAGACCGGGTTGTTAATCAGTTCCGTGGCGAATTTCTGGGTAAATAAATAAAGTCCGCAGGGTGCGGACTGAGAAAATTGGATAAGGTTAGGTTTTTAACAAGATGGACTACAACTTGTTAGAGGTTCTTTTATTCTTGATGACTCATCGAGAAAAATCAAGTATCCCAGACAGAATGTTTAGACATAAATGCAGTAATTTTGTCAATCAGATCCAACGGTGGGCAGTAGTGTGGTATAAGTGGAGTCATCTACTTAACTGAACATTAAAAACCAGTTAACTTATCCTTAATAAGATGTGAACTTATGAGAGTATATGATGTTGTGACCACATAAATTCAATTTACATCGTCAAGCTAAAGCGTGCCAATTTTTTTAATTTTTCAATGTAAATATTAGCTCTTATTAACAGGATAAATCTGACTAACGTTAACAGGGAAACTACAAAATGTCTGAAAAATACAGGGTGAAAAAACTTAGCAGAGGTTTAATAACCAAGGGGCAGAAAACATCTGAAAAACTAGCAGGTATGTGGTCATCATGGTATGTGATGGTGGTGGAATCAGTACCATTTTTGATAGCTGTGGCTGTATTTTTAAGCGTTGTCAGTTTAAAAAGTCCTGTGCTGCTGTTTTGTTTGCTCCTGGGAAGTTTACTAGCAATAGTCATCCAGCGAATTGGACAAGGAGTAAATTTAGCAAAGCCCTGGGTTGTGTTCTGTCAAATCCTAGCAGTATCCCTGGTTCTGAGTTTATTTTGGCTAGATTACTTTGCATTTCCTGCACAGGCGCAATTTTTTGGTAAAGCAGAGAGTTTTTTCCGCAATACTTTAACACAAGGTACGGAAACCAATAGTAATACCCAAACAGCAGTCAGCCTAATCTTTAACGTTTTACGAGCAATTTATTTACTGTATATTGCAGTTTCTTTAGTTGGTGTGATTAACGCCGTTAGGAAAGATGAAGATTGGCAAAGTATAGCCAGAGTTCCCTTATTAGTAGTAGTTGCGGTGACCGTTGCTGATGTGCTGACAGGGTTTGTAGTTGGTGATTGAGTAACTAAAGTATGTCTGAAGAAACAGATAGAGAATTTCGCCCTGTGAATCAAGTCCTGGGAGTCCAACCATCATTAGGCCCAATTCCTGCAGATCAAATCTTTCCCTGGTTGGTGATTATTCTCGCTGCTTACTTGATTGTGAATGGAGTTTTCGGGGGAATATTTGTAGATGATTTTCAAAGATGGTTATGGACAGCATTAATTGCGGGTTGGGGAATAGCAACCTGGTGGATATTAAGTGGTGGTAGGAGTTGGCGATTTTTAAGCAAATTCATAGGAGTTCCCACTTGGACAAGGGGCTTTGCTCGTTATTACAGCTTGTTAGAAGTTAACCATGAAGCAGAAAATCGGCAAACAAAGCATAAAGGTCGGCGGTCAAGAAAGTAGATTAACACCATTTGAAGATGCTCTACATTTAGCCACCATGTTACGCATTTCCCTGGATGGTCGTGATCTAGGGGCTTATATTTTAAATAAAGACACTCAGAAAGATAAATTTTGCTTTGTTTTTGGGTTTGAATGTCGGGGAATTCATACTACGTTAAGAACCGAGCAAATAGAGACGATTTTTAATAATATAGAGTCTGGGTTAAAAGATATTCCTGAAGGGGAAAAGATGACCTTACACATGGGGTCATTTAGTTCAGATAAACAAAGACAAATAGAACTATCTCACTTAGTCAAGCAGACACCATCGCGGGATATTAAGTATTTATTGACATCGGAAAGAGCCAGAATTCAAGAACTAACTAATGCGGGGATTCGTAAGCCGAAATTTTTACGGATATATGTAACTTATACCATTGAACCGAATACGAAATATACAGATGATTGGATAGAGAAACTATTAGGTAAAGCTGAACTATGGTGGTTAAACTTTAAAGGGGAACTAGCCCAAGTGCAAAACGAGCGCCTGGAAACTCTGATTATCCAGTCCTACCAACAGGGTTTCTGTCGCTGGGAGCAGTTATTATCTAACAAAATGGGTTTAGATGTTAAACCTTTAAATGCTGATCAACTATGGGGAGAAGTCTGGAAAAGATTTAATGAAACACCACCTATACCGATTCCTCAGTTAGTTCATTTAGATGAAAACGGACTGTATGAGCAGGTTAATTCAGAGTTAAGTAGTAGTCAATTACTTATAGAAAATATCCACAGTACAACTTTGCTGATGGAGTCTGGTGTACCCTGTGCTGACCGTCGTTGGGTAAATGTGAAAAATCGCTATATTGGAGCGTTGACATTTCTGGAAAAACCGGGAGGGTGGGCGAATAAATTCGCTCAGTTGCGTTATTTGTGGGAATTATTAGCCAGAGAAACTGTCACAGATACAGAGATTTTCTGCGAGTTAACCGCCGCCAACCCGGCTTTAGTGAAGACTACATTACAACGAGTGCTCAAGCAGTCGAATATGACAGCACTTATGGCCCAGGAAAAGAGTAAAACTATTGATGTCAGCGCTCAATTAAAGTTAAAGAAATCCGTAGCAGCCCAGGAACAATTATATGAGGGGGCTATACCAATATACACGAGTATAGCTATTTTTGTACATCGTCCCACCATAGACAAATTAGATGAAGCCACAAGATATATAGAAAACTGCTTTCAAAGACCCGCCCAGGTAATTAGGGAGGTAGAATATGCTTGGAAAATATGGCTACAATCTTTACCGATAGTTTGGGAGGGTTTGTTAGTTAAACCGTTTAACCGCCGTCAATTATATTTAACCAGTGAAGTACCGGGATTGATGCCCTTAGTATTAACCAAAGCTGGAGATAGTCGAGGGTTTGAGTTAATTGCAGAAGAGGGGGGAACACCCATCCATCTGGATTTGTTTAACCAACATAAAAATTTAGCTCTGTTTGCGACTACCCGCGCTGGTAAATCGGTTTTGGTATCGGGAATTTTAACCCAAGCCTTAGCTTATGATATTCCGGTGGTAGCTCTGGACTTTCCTAAACCAGATGGAACCTCTACCTTTACCGACTATACAAGGTTTATGGAGGGGAATGGGGCTTATTTTGATATTTCCAAAGAATCTAATAACTTATTTGAACAGCCTGATTTGCGATCGCTCAGTCCAGAAGCCCAGCGCGATCGCCTTTTAGATTATACTGCTTTTTTAGAGTCAGCATTAATGACCATGGTTTTAGGCTCATCTACCGAAAACCAACTGTTATCCCAAACCGTGCGTTCCCTGCTCAACCTAGCATTAAGAGCATTTTTTGCCGACCCAGGGATTACCCAAAGATATAAACAAGCCATAGCGGGGGGGTTTGGGAGTCAAGAGTGGGAAAAAACCCCCACCTTAAGAGACTTTCTTTATTTCTGTTCACCAGAGCATCTACAATTAAATGCTCTGAGTGGAAGAGTAGATGACGCTCTGAGTCAAATTCAACTGCGGTTAAAATTTTGGCTTTCCAGTCGAGTCGGACAAGCTATTTCTGCACCTTCGAGCTTTCCCACCGACGCACAACTGTTAGTATTTGCTCTGCGGAACCTCTCCGACAATGAAGACGCTGCTGTATTATCCTTAAGTGCTTATTCTGCAGCTTTGCGCAGGGCGTTAAGTAGTCCAGCTTCCATCTTTTTTATTGACGAAGCCCCGATTTTATTTGAATTTGACCAAATATCTGATTTAGTGGGGAGAATTTGCGCCAACGGTGCAAAAGCGGGAATCAGAGTTATTTTATCAGCCCAAGACCCTGATACCATTGCCAAATCTAAAGCCGCATCAAAAATTTTACAGAACCTATCAACCAGATTAATCGGGAGAATTCAGCCAGTAGCAGTCGATAGTTTTGTCAACATCTTAAAATATCCCCGCAATATTATTTCTCGTAATGCGACCGAAAGCTTTTTCCCTCGTAAAGAAGGAATTTACAGCCAATGGTTATTAGATGACAACGGGATTTATACCTTTTGTCGTTACTATCCAGGTTATGAACAATTAGCAGTAGTTGCTAACAACCCCCAGGAACAAACCGCACGCCAAAAAGTAATGGGACAACATGACAATAAATATGAAGCAATTTCTGTATTTGCTCGACAATTAATAGCTGCTCTCCGTGGGGGTTAATCGACACGCTTCAGCTTGACGATGTAATCATGTCCAATTTATTCAGGTTGAAAAATATGCACAAAACTACTGTTCTCACCTTGGGCTTTTCCTGCTTATTACTCCTCCCAGCAACAGCACAATTAGGACAAGTTTGGACTGAGTTTCAATTCTATTCGGTAGATATGCAAAATTACCTGAGAAATCATCTGACAGATACCTTAAAACCTTTAGAAAATCGCGGTCAAAATGCTCTCAATAATGCCACCGGTTCAGCGAATATACCTAACCCCATTCAGGCTGGTAATAGCTTTTACCAAGATATGATATTTAATCCCACAACCGATAGATTTGAAAATAATCCAGTCCTGCGTAGTCATGCTGTGACCCAGGAAATGAATCGCCTCATTACTAGGGGTGCGGTAGAAAGTTATATGGGGAAAGATGGACAAACACGAATCAAATCTAAGTTACAAAATACTGAAACCACCTTAAATAATATTTCCGAACTCTCCCAAAGTTCCAATAACATTTTTCAAAGACTCGCTGATACTCTCAGCGGATCTGACGGTGCTTTTCTCCCGCTGATGACCATACAAAAAGACCAAGCAGGGTTACAGTTACAAGCTATTAAAATCCAACAAGAACAAGCAAAAATCAGCGGCGAAACCCTAGCGCAAAGTATCCTCACCCATCAATCTTTACAATACTCCAATTTAAATTTAGTCAACATTTCCCAGCAGATGGAAGACATGAATCGTACTCACAGGGTAGATACAGCTACAGAAGCAGCTAGATTTATCCGTAATACTTCTCAAACAGATTTGTTTGGTAGATAATTACTATATGGTTAATGAAAATGCAGGTTTATATTGCGCAAATCTTCCCAGAAATTGGCATTAATGAAACTTTTGATAGTGGTGCTGTAAGTGCGAGAAGCATGGCTGAAAGTTGGGATAACCAATGGCTAGATTTATTACAAAATAATACAACTAATAACTTATATGGAGCCTTGACCAACCTGGGAATATTTTTTGCTGTGGGAACCCTACTGTTTTTTATGATGCAATGGCTCAAAGATGTGATCAACAGTGAATATTCCCGTCCTATAAGTGGTTTAATTTGGCCTTTTATAGTGGTGCTGTTTTTGAGTAATACCGGAAATGGTAGCCTACTTTCTAGTTTAACCCTGGGAGTAAGAAACTTGATTAACACAGTCAATCAACAAGTAGTTAGTACAGCAGATGCTGAACAAAGTTATCAGCAAGTATTAAATATGAGTTTAGCTGAAGAAGTAGCGGGTTCTTTACTTCGTCCTTGTCAATCGCTCAATGGGGAACAACAAACCCAATGCTTCGCCAGAGCAAGCGACCAAATTGATAACCTGTGGAGGGAATATAGAAACTTATACGGGAATAGAATCTGGATTCAAAGGCTAGAAAATCAAGTCAGTTCCTTGAAATTTAATACAGGAAATATCTCGGATATTACCTTTAACTCCTTATTAGGGAATACGGCTCAAACCAGAATTAAAAACTTCTTAATTTCTTTGCAATATGCGTTTCAAAACCTCATAGAAGCTACCATGTTACTTATAGCAGCTTTAGGACCATTAGCCCTGGGTACATCTTTGCTACCTGTAGGGGGGAAACCAATTTACGCATGGTTGACAGGTTTCTTTGCAGCAGGAATTGCCAAAATTTCATTTAATCTCATCGCTGCTGTGACTGCAACAGTAATTATCAACGGACCAGCAGAAAATCCCAATGCTAACCCTGATTTAATGTGGTTTATCATCTTTCTGGGAATTTTAGCCCCGGTATTATCCTTAGCGATCGCAGGTGCGGGAGGATTTGCGATTTTTAGCGCCATCAATAATAGTACAGTTGCAATCAAAAATAGAACCTAAAAATCCCATCGGTATGCAAATGACTAAACTACTCCGAAAAAGAAAATCTCATATAAATTTTCTGACAATTTTTGCGATCGCCACCTTCAGCTTACATCTAGCAGTATTATTTCTGTTCATTTTACAAGGGTTAAACATTCGCCAACTTAGTCTGAGAAAACCCCCCAACTTTGTGGAAATGGTTGATGGTCAACCCATAGGCGCTGTGGATGATTTAGCTAGAGACCCCGAATCGATTCGCCAATTCATCAGTAAAACCATGACATTGATGTTTAATTGGTCAGGAACCCTCCCCCCACAAACCATTGCAGAAGCTGCAAAACCCCAACCAGACCCAGGAATACCCATCAGAACCCCCCAAGGAGGTAACCAAAGAGTCACTACCAGCAGTTGGGTAGGGAGTTTTGCGATCTCAGAAGATTTTCGTCCAGGTTTTTTAAGTGCGATCGCCCAAATGACCCCACCAGAAGTATTCTCAAACAATCCCAATCAAATTATATCAGCACAATTAGTCATCCAAAGGATTTACCCCCCAGAAACAATAGCTCCGGGGAAGTGGCGAGTAGGGATGATAGCTGACCTAATTCAGACTAGAAAAGATGATGGGAGAAAAGCAGTCACACCCTTTAATAAAGATTTTTTAGTGCGTGCGATCGATTATTTTCCTTACCCCCTAACAGATAGTAGTACGGACATCCAAAAAGCAATTTATAGCCATCGTGCTGACAAACTAGAGATTTACGAAATTCATGATTTTTGTTTAGTGGATAACTCCATTATTGTCAGGGAGGATAAATCAACCCGTTGTAGAAATTAAACCAACAACAGACCATCTGAACCCATATCTATTTTAAGTAAATTATTCTCAAAATTATCAAGGCAAGTATTTATGCAATTAGTCAAGCCAGAGAAGAGAAAAAGTAGTATATTACCACTATTAGCTGTGGGAACATTTGGGCTAAATTTATTTAGCTTGCTCTTGATTTTGTTTCATAGTTCCATGATTCAAGATTTACAACAGCAATTGACACCCCAAAGTTTAGCCCAACTTGCTGATGGTCGAGCCATTACCTTAGACCCTCAAGAAAGTGATCAAAGACATCCAGAAACAATTCGCCGATTTGTCGGTGAAACCATGAGCTTAATGCTTACCTGGTCAGAAAAACAGCCGCCAATCACAGCTTGGGAAATTAGTTCCCAACTCTTAGCTCATAATTTGAGAACCAAGTTTCAGGAGGAAATTACTAAATTAATTCCCACGGGAAAATTTATTAATAACAAATCTGAATATATATTAGTAGTACAAAGAATATCTCAACCCACAAACATAGGTAATGGTAAATGGAAAGTTGAAATGTTAGCCAATCAATTAAACTTCAGTGGTTCCAATAATCTAGGAACCTCAACTGAGTTCAATAAACAAATTTTAGTTAGAGCCATAGATCAACCTGTAACTTCATTCCCACCACAACCGTCATCTTGGGATTTAGCAGGATACCGCTTAGGAGAAGCGAGGCTAGAAATTTACCAGATATGCGACATTACAGATAAAAATTGTTCTTGAAATTCAAATGTTCTTGAAATTAAAACTGAGTAAAACACCATGAATTCTTATTCAATTCATCCAGAAATTTCTCCACAATATACAGTGGAACCAACCCATGAGAACCATGAACCAGAAATAGACTTGTTAGATTGGGAGTCTAGAATAGCTCAATTAGTGGGCTTTGAACAAGAGTCACCACAACAAGATACAACTAGCTTTGAGCTAGACTATTCCCAACCCGAAGAACTAGAAACCGAGCAGTCACTCTCATCTAATCCCTTTGCTAAGTTAGCCTTAGTAGGCGGTGCTACCTTAGCTGTAGTGGTAATTGCTGGGGTGTTTTTATCCCAAATTATGACTAGCACGAATCAAAGACCAAGAAGTAATTTAGTTTCCCCAACAGTTCCATCACCGGCGATTAGTGAAGCTCCTGAAGTAAATTTAGCACAAGAAGTTGAGATACTCAAAACAAAGTTAGCCCTTGCAGAACAAGTACAGACAGTCAGAGCAGCTCAGGAAAATCTCAGAAATAGACCAGCAGCGCGGGTGGAAACTCCACCAGTGAGAGAAAGCACACCGACAACACTGGCGACATCTCCACCTCCAATAGTCAGAGTTGAGCGGATTATTCAACAACCCGCGTCACCTTCACTTCCTATGATTCAACAACCCGCGCCACTTTCAGTTCCTATTCCAGAAATTGCTCTAGAACCTACACCCCCACCGATTGTTATCCCAGCAGTATCGCCACCAGACCCCCTGAAGGAATGGACAAGGTTAGCCAAGTTAGGTAGTTATGGTCAGGTAAATACTACTGGTCAATCAAGAGTAAATACAGCTTTATCTGTCCCAGAAATTAAGACTCATGCAACCAACTTGCAACCGGAACCAACACCACCACAACCAGAGATTTTAGTCAGTCAACGACAATCACAAAACCCGAAATCTGTCAAGGTAGGAACTAGTGCTAAAGCCGTATTAGCAACAGCAATCTTTGGGGAAACTACTAGAGCTAGGAATAATGACAGTCAAGAAGATGGGCATCTATTTGTGGTGCAGCTGAAAGAACCACTAAAATCTATAGATGGTGCGATCGCCGTACCTGCTAATACAGAATTATTGGGTGAAGTTCGTTCTATTTCCGAACAAGGTCTACTACAGTTAAATTTAGTCAAAATCATCTCCGAAGAGAATGGTGAGTTGATAGAAAGAACCTTACCTAAAAATGCCATTGTACTTCGCGCTCCCCAAGGAAAACCCCTCATAGCAAATCAATATCCCAACCAAGCAGCATCAATAGCAGGGATGGACACAGGACTATTCATTTTAGGAGGTATTGGTAAAGCTGCAGAATTATTTAATCGTGCTGAGACCGAAGTTTCCATAGAAGGTGGTAGTACCGTCGTCACCAACACCAATAACAGACGCAACATACCTGCTGGCATATTAGAAGGTGGATTAAGGTCAATAGTACCCCAAATATCTCAACGCAATCAACAAGCCATTTCTCAAATGATGCAAAGAAGTAATATTTGGTTTATACCAGCAGGCCAAGAAGTAGAAATATACGTCAATAGAACCGTAAAACTATAATTCTTAACCCCTGGTTATAGCAATATTCTGGGTTGGGCATCCTACCGGCCTTAATTGACCCCAGTCACACCTAATCGCCGTTTTCCCCATTGGTAGCTATGAAACACATTCTCAAATATGCTGATTTTTGGACTCTCACCCCTCTAATTTTCTCAGCTGCCATCTTACTATATGCAGGGCGAACCCTAGCTAATAATGCCGTTTTGCGTTCTCTTTTTTCCTGTCAAGCGCAAGGTTTAGGGGGAGTAATACCTACTATCAAAGTTTCCTATCAACAAGGGACAAACTTAAGCTTTCTCCCCGCAGGGGAAACAATTAAGAAAGTATGGTTAAATGACCCATCACAAGTAACAATGGACTTTGATGGTCCGATGTGTATGCAATTGGGAGCAGAACGTAACTTAAATTCCGGAGACTGTAAAAACTCAGCCGCAAATGTCATTCAACTGCGGCGCATTCCCCGGCTCAATATTCCCGGAATACCCAAAACGGATAATACACTTTTAACAGTAATTACCGAAGAAGGAAACAGGAGTAAACTCTATACTTTCAGAATCTTATATCAAGACACTGCTCCTGATTATCACACTTTAGCAATTTATCCCGACCCAGCCCCCAGGGAAATAGCTTGCGTCAGCAAATCAAATGAATTAATTTATACTCTTGACACACCCTAAGCTGCTGGGGGTGCAAACAAATAACATGAACGATCGCGCTGACTTTGATAGCCCTTGGAAGGAGATACTTACCGACTATTTTCCCCAAGCCATACAATTCTTTTTCCCAGCCACCGCCGCCCTAATTAACTGGGAGCTACCCCATGAATTTCTCAATCAGGAATTTCAACAAATTGCCCGTGATGCGGAGCAAGGTAAACGTTATGCTGACCAATTAGTGAAGGTTTGGCAACTTAACGGTGAAGAAATCTGGCTATTAATTCATGTGGAAATTCAAGCACAGAAAGAAAATGATTTTAGTCAGCGGATGTTCACCTATAACTTTCGCATCTTTGACCGCTTTGGTAAACCAGCCATTAGCTTGGCAATCTTGTGTGACAATAACCGCAAATGGAGACCGCATAATTACAGTTATAACTACCCCCAGACAAGATTAAACTTTGAATTTGGCATAGTTAAATTGTTAGATTATAAACAACGGTGGCAAGAATTAGAAAATAGTCATAATCCCTTTGCTACAGTGGTGATGGCGCACTTGAAAACCCAGCAGACACGCTCATCACCAACTGAACGGAAAACCTGGAAATTTAGCTTAATTCGTAGGTTATACGATTTAGGACTAAAAGAACAAGATATCCGGAATCTCTATCGCTTTATCGACTGGGTTATGATTTTACCAAAAGCACTGGAAAATCAATTGTGGTCAGAATTTAAGCAATTTGAACAGGAGCGGACTATGAGGTATGTTACCACCGGCGAGCGCATAGGTTATGAACGGGGAATACAAGAGGGTAGACAAGAGGGAATACAAGAGGGTAGACAAGAGGGTGAACTAACCCTGATTCTCAGACTCCTAAAAAAACGATACGGTGAATTATCCCCAGAATTACAGCAGCGCATCCAGTCTCTTTCCCTCAACCAATTAGAAGCCCTAGGGGAGGCGTTACTAGATTTGGGTAGTATGGCGGATTTACTCGATTGGTTGGAATCCCAGTAATTACTGTGGGGCGATCGCTCTTGTATCAGTATTTTCAAATACTAAATGGAGTGCAGGGGGCGATCGCCACTTACTCCTTCTATGGTTTATGAGGACAGAGATGGGGTATTTACGGTTTATAGGAGAAAAAATAATGACAGTTACAACCCCCAAGAACATGACCTTGGAAGAGTTTCTGCAATTTGATGATGGTACAGATAATTTATATGAATTGGAGAACGGCAAATTAATTTCTATGCCTTTAGAAAGTGAGCTAAATCGTCGGATAGCCATGTTTTTATTGGCATACTTCCTAAAATTAGGTATTCCCTATTACCGCTTGAGCATGAAAACAGAAATGGCCGTATATAGTCGCCAGGTGGGGGTGCGTGTTCCTGATTTGGTCTTGTTTTCTGAAGAATTGGCTCAGGTAATGCAAAGTGCTACACGCTCCCTAATTTTAATGGATATGCCGCAGCCGTTGTTGGTGATTGAGGTAGTCAGTCCAAATCAAGAAAATCGGGATTATCGTTACAAGCGCTCTGAGTATGCAACGCGGGGAATCCCTGAGTATTGGATTGTAGATCCCATACAGCAAAAGGTGACGGTTTTGCAGTGGGTAGAAGGTTTGTATGAGGAGCAGGTTTTTACTGGTGATATGGTGATTTGTTCCCCCTTGTTTTCTGAAATTAAGTTAACGGTAAATGATATTTGGCAATGTTAACTCAAATATTTATAAGGTCGGTGCGCCAGGCGATAACTATAATAAGGACTAACAGGATGTTTTAAAAGTTATGCTGAAGGTATCAAATATTGTTTTACCCCGCCTTCGGTGTGTTCCCCGGTTTCGGTGTTCCCTGTTCCCTAAGATGAAAATTACCTCTTGAAAACTTATCAAACAACCTCTAACTAATCAGGGAAAGACAAAATCTTCCCCTGATTTTTTTATATCAAGTAAATAAACTACACACCTTAATATCATCAATCTTGTGGGGTGGGCATCCTGCCCGCCCTTTTGTACCTAACTCAAATCAAAGGCGCTATAAATCTCAAATTAATCGGGACATAACTGTAACTATTTTGTCCCTTTTTTCTTAGCTATAATCCCGTATTTTGTCTGTTTCTTTGTATACTGTCTGACTTTTAAGCCCTAGTTACGGATATTTTATGTAATATACCGTTACAATTGCGGAAATTGTAGTGACAAAGCTGTAACTATTGATTTTGTTGCCGCTGGGTTGCCAAGGCAACAATTAACTGATTTTTTAACAGGTTTAACTGAGATAACCGATTTAATTGACCTTCTAATCTATCTTTGGTTTGTCGTAATTCTGCTTGCACTAGTTCTGATTCTAGTACCAATAAAGTCTGTCCATCTGTAACTACATCACCTACTTTGACTTGAATTTCTGCCACGGTTCCAGCAACGGGTGCATCTAGTCTGACTGTTTTACCTTGGGGTTCTAATCTTCCCCTAGCTGTACCTGTTTCATCGACGCGGGAAAACATCGCCCAGGGTAAAACTATGGATACAAATATAATCAGGAAGTATAGTAATCCCCTTGTCCACACTTGGGGTAAACTATCTAGTAGGTCTTTGGTGACATGAGACCAATCATCTATTAAGTTGGCTGGTTGTAGTGGTTCATGTTGCTCATGATTGATGCTATTTGGCATAATTCCCCTGGATGATAAATTGATAAATATTAATGGGATGAGAAGATGGTGTTCAGAAGTCGGGGTTATTGCCTGCATTATTTAACTGTTGTTGATTGAGATAGTAATAATGTCCCCGTTTAGCCATTAACTCGTTGTGGGTACCACTTTCAATTAATACCCCTTTATCGAGTACCAAAATTAAATCAGCATTGCGCACTGTGGAAAGACGATGAGCAATTACTAATGTGGTTCTACCCTTGAGGATGGTATTTAAGTTGTTTTGAATTATCCGTTCTGATTCAGCATCTAAATGGGAAGTGGCTTCATCTAAAATTAGCAGTGAGGGATTACCTAATAAAGCTCTTGCTATGGCAATTCGTTGTCGTTGTCCACCAGATAACATTCCCCCACCTTCACCGATTTGGGTTTCATAACCCATGGGTAACTTTTTGATAAACTCATCGGCCCCTGCTAACTCTGCCGCTTCTATAATTGTTTGTAAACTTGCCCCTGGGTGTGCTAAACTAATATTTTCGCGAATCGTACCGCCAAACAGAAAAGTATCTTGATCCACTACCCCCACCTGTTCCCGTAGGGAACGTAAGGACAGACTGGTAATATCATGTCCATCAATTAACACCTGACCATCTGTGGGGGGATACAAGCCTAAAACTAACTTAGAAATAGTTGTCTTTCCTGAACCACTGCGACCTACTAAAGCCACCATTTGCCCTGGTTTAACGGTAAAGCTGAGATTTTCTAAAACGTTAATATCACTTTCTGGGTGATAACGAAAGGTGACATGATCAAAACAAATATGACCTTGAATTGGTGGTAAAGATTGCCGGACTTGATGCTGTAAATCCTCTTCTGGTTCTGTATCCAAAACATCGTTAATCCGCTCTATAGCGATGGTTACTTCTTGTAACTCATTCCACAAAACAGTTAATCTTTGAAATGGGGTAATCACATTACCTAACAGCATATTAAATGCTACTAATTGCCCAATAGTTAACTGATTTTGAATTACTAGATATGCCCCATACCATAGTAAACCAGTAGTAACAACTCCCTCAATCAAATTACTAAAAATTTGCAGGCGATTACCGATAACTTGCCCAGAAAAGCTGGTTTTCACTCTTTTATTTAATAGCTCTTCCCAATGCCAACGTACCGTTTGCTCCACTGCTGTAGATTTAACGGTTCTCACCCCAGTCAAAGCTTCGATTAAATAACTACTTTCAGTAGCATGGGCGTTAAAAATTTCCCGAGATATCCGGCGTAAAAACGGGGTAGCAATCAAGGCTAATAGGAAAAAAGGCGGCAGAATTAATAGGGCTAAAAGTGCCATTTTCCAGCTATACCAAAACATCAACCCGACATAGATAAATACGGTGATTAAATCTAGTACAATAGATAAAGCCTCACCAGAAAGAAAGCCTTGAATCTTGGTATTTTCTTGAACACGGGAAATAATATCCCCTACATAACGAGACTCAAAGAAATTGAGGGGGAGACGCAGGGTATGGCGAATAAAAGCCACAATTAAAGCCACATCTAATTTATGGGCTGTGTGGTCTAATAAATATTGCCGTAACCCCATCATAGCCACACGAAATAAACTAAAAATTAGCAGACCTAAACCCACAGCAAATAAAGTTAATTCCGAACGTTGAACTACGACCCTATCTAAGATTAACTGAGTGAATAAAGGGGTAACTAAACCAAAGATTTGAATAAATATAGAAGCAGCAAATACTTCCAACATCACCAAGCCATGGGGCTTGATTAATTCAAAGAATTGCCAGAAGGGTGTGACGGTTTCGGGGGTATCTTTGAAAAATGCTGTGGGTTGCAGTAGCAGTGTGTAACCTGTCCAATTGTCTTTAAATTCGGCGTGGGTGAGGGTACGTTGACCAATGGCGGGGTCGGCGACAATGACGGATTTGCGGGTAACTTCATAAACAACAATGTAATGTTTACCTTCCCAGTGGACAATGGCGGGTAATTTTTGCTTGGCTAGTTGATCTAAACTAGCTTTTACTGGTCTGGTACTAAAGCCTATACTTTCAGCAGCGGTGGATAAACCCCGTAAAGATGAGCCATTGCGGTCAACATTAGCGATATCTCGTAAACGATTGACACTAAAGCGTTTACCCCAATAACGAGATACCATGACTAAACAAGCAGCACCACAATCTGAAGCACTTTGTTGAGCAAAAAACGGGTAACGGCGAATAGTTTTCTGTAGTAAATGTCCGACGCGCTGTGTAGGACTGGGGAGGTAAGCTTTACTAATCTTTTTTGATGTCTGGGTTGGTGTGACAGGTGGGGGGGTGATTTCCTTTGTGGGATGTGGAGGTGGTGAATCTGAAGTTACCAGTAAAGAATTAACTGCACGGGCCTGGGTGAATAAATGGTTTTGAATGTGGGGATATTTCTGCATCAAGGCTGACAAAACCGTAGCCGGAATGAAGCATAGTTGTAAATTAACACTGGCTCTAGCTCCATAGGGGTAAAAGTCAGCTTCTGGGAATAGGGTAAATTCGCCAAATGATTCTCCTGGTTCTAATGTAGTAATTAACTCATCTGCGTGATTCAACAGCCTGACTTTACCAGTGATGATAATGTATACACCACCATCTACATCTTTTCCTTGCCAAAACTTGCCGACCCTGGGGCTTTTGAATTTAAACTGTGAGTAGTAGTTGTGAAATTCTGCTGGGGAGAAAGAATGACCTAAAACCTGGTTGAACTGTTCTAGAGACAGCACAGAGACCGGTAGATTTTGCACCATAATTTTTTAAATGAGTATCTAAAGTGGGTTTAATATAGGAAATTACGGGATCTTCTAGAGGTGTGTCTGACTTCAAATCTTGAATCAAGATGCTAGGATTCCCAGTATTTCCCGTAGTTGTTTCTTGGTGATGATTGATTTGGCGACAAGTGGATAATCCCAATTGTTTAAGTAGTCGCTTAATGTGTCTATGGCTCAATTCCACACCAAATTCCTGAGCTAAATGTTCACCCAGCCATTTAACAGTCCACCGTGTAAAAGCATAACCATAGTCATGGGGACTACTAACCACCAATTCTTGCAAACGCTGTAAATAGTCGTTATTGACCACTTTAGGACGACCCACGGGACAATCACTCCATTGATGCGCCATACCACTCCTAGCCATGTGCATCCAGTGTCTAACCATTGCGGGACTACAGCCCAAAATGTGACAAATAACTCCTTGAGATTTCCCCTCATCTGCAAGTAGCATAATTTGAATCCGTAGCCGATATAAATCAGGTAAATCTGCTTGTAAACTTTTTTGTAATAGGTCTCGTTGAAATAGTGTCAAAAACTTACCTTTATTAAGGTCTTGAATTTGCTCCTCTCTCTTATATTTATGGACAGACATAAACAGAAATAGTGATAAAGAAACCCATTATATTATACAGAGTAATTTGGGCATCAACTCGAAATTATACAAATAATAACTTTGTGATAAAAGTATTATGAAAATATAAAAAAATTGAAAAATATTCAAGCTCCACCTTGCTGCTAACAACACCTGAGCAAGTGTTACTCTGTTAAGCCTGTGCGTCTGTGGGTGAGACGAATAACTTGATGGAGGAACACGGCCAACCCCAACAATACAACCGTCAACCAATCACCCCAACGCACGTATAAAGTGCGAGTTTCCCGCTTGTAGATAGTTTCAGCATGAGTTGCATAGGTATTATATCCAGATATCCATAAGGTGTGACCGTGGGGGTCAACAAAGGCGGAATATCCGGTATTAGTCGCCCGCACTGACCATCTATCGGTTTCAATAGCCCGCATTATATCCAAGGCGTGATGTTGAAATGGCATAGAGGGGCTGTAATGAGCATCGTTAGAAGCACTGAGAATAAATTGCCCCCCGGTAGCAGCTTGACTGCGAAATATTTCTGAGAAAGCGGAGTCATAACATATACCAACTATAGCCCGACCAAAGGGGGTATCAAATATCTGGTTGGTTTTCCCTGGTACTTGGTGAGCATCCAGAGGTGATAAGCGCCCAATTATACCGCCTAAAATCTCCTCAAAGGGTATATACTCCCCCAGTGGGACTAATTTAGTTTTGTCATAACGGCTAAAAATTTCACCTTTACCAGTGAAGGTAAATAAAGTATTTGTATAACTGGTTCCCTGTTCTCCAAAAGCCCCAACCCAAGCAACTACGCCTTTTTCTTGCACTGCTTGAATTAAGCTAGTGTTGGGGAGGTCGCGCTGAAAATAGGGTAAAGCTGCTTCTGGGGTAAGGACTGCATCAACACCTTGATCTACTAGATTGTAATATCCGGTGGTGTAACCTGCTAAAGCCCGCCGCAAACCTTGGGGTATAAGTTTTATTTCGTTGGGGATATTACCTTGGATGATTCCCACCTGCAAAGCTGCTGCTGGTGGTTGGGCGATGGGACGGCTATATAAATAAAACCCCAACAGGTGTAAAGTCATGAATAGTGATATGGCGATCGCCAAGTGTTTGTTGACCACCCGACCAGAGGAGGAACTTCTACTGTGGCGGTTAATCCATGCTTCTGCAATTAAACCATTGACTGCAACTATGGCGGCGGTGACGGTGTTCGGTCCTGATAGTTGACCCAGGTGTAAAATTACGAGGTTGTGGGGACTTTGTGTATAAGCCAAGGAACTCCACCACAGGGGTCCAGCACTCCAAAGACTTTCTAAGCCGCACCAAATAGCTGTACCAAATAGAACACGTATCCCCGATTTTTTCCCCCCCCAACGAGCCATAACCGCCCCCCACAGGGTGAGGAGCAACCCCCCAAGTAGGCTAATAAATGACCAACAAAACAGGGTAATTGCTAAACTTGGTAACCAAGGAACGCCCAACCAGTTCATAGGATGAATCCCAGTAATCCAGGATAGGGCGACACCATGATAGCCAACACCCCAGGCGAGTCCCAGGAGGGGGGGAGATGCAGGAGAGGTAAAAACTAACACCCACAGGGGGGCGAGGGCAACCCAGGCGAAAAACCATGCACCCACGGGGGCTACGGTTAGCCCCATTAAGACACCACTGGCGCAGGCGATCGCATAGGGGAGTAAGGTTGTTACCCTTTCGGGATATTTTTTACTCAGCTGCTTCCACATCTTCACCGGTATCAGGAGGAACTATAGCTACACCGTTAATGGCATCATCTTCATCCAGACGCTGCACTCTCACCCCAGTGGCCGATCGCGATTGTATGGAAATGGCATTCACCGCTTGACGGATAATTATACCACGATTAGTCACCATCATAATTTCATCGTTATCATTGTTAACAATCCGTAAGGTGGCTAATTGGTCTTTAATCTTACGGTTTTTGAATTTGGTAGCCATTAAACCCTGACCGGCCCGGTTTTGCAGTCGGAATTGGGCCACTGGTACGCGCTTACCATATCCGCCCATGGTAATTACTAACACCCAAGGACCAATAATACCGTTACTTGGTACTTCTAGGGATTCCTCCTGGTTATCTATGTCTGCGGTATCTATGTCTGCGGTTTCCTCTGTATTCAGGGTGTCCAGAATGGCGGCTGGGAGTATATCCATCCCTACGAGTTCATCGCCATTTTTTAGTTTCATGGCTCTGACTCCCCGAGTGGCTCTACCCAGAGGACGTAACTGTTCATGGGTACATCGAAAATGAATCGCCATTCCTTGACGAGAACCCACTAGTATGCTATCTTCCACCCTCGCCCGGCGTACCCAGCGCAGTTGGTCGCCTTCTTCCAGAGAAATAGCAATTAAGCCGTTAGCTCTGATGTTACTAAATGCAGCTAATTCCGTTTTCTTAATATTGCCGCCTTTGGTGAGCATAACTAGATATTCTTCACTGCTAAACTCATCTACGGGGACAATTGAGGTAATTTTTTCTTCCTTGGGAATGGGTAGCATTTGCACAATGGGTGTGCCGCGACTGGTACGGGAACCTACAGGAATTTGATAAGCTTTTAAACAGTAGACGACACCGCGATCGCTAAAGAACAAAACACTGTCATGGTCGCAGCAAGTTAAGAAATGCTCAATGGTATCATCATCTTTGACCTTAGCGGCGGCTTTCCCTCTGGTAGCGCGGCTTTGGGCTTCAAAGGTGTTGACAGGCATCCGTTTGATGTAGCCTTGTTCTGTAACTAAAATGATGGCTTTTTCATTAGCAATCAGGTCACGCTCATCTATATCGCCTTCACCGGGTAAAATTACTGTACGCCGGGGTGTAGCAAAGCTGGTTTTTAGCTGAGTGACTTCGGTTTCGATGATTTCTAGTATCCGTTCTCGCCGGGCTAAAATATCCTGTAAATCGGTAATTTGGGTTTGTAAATCTGCGTGTTCTTGACGAATTTTATCTGCTTCTAAGGCTGTCAAACGCCGCAGCTGCATCTGTAGGATAGCATCGGCTTGGACTTCTGACAGCCCATAATTTGTAATTAACTCGGCTTTGGCTGTGGGTGCGTCGGGTGCATGACGAATTAAAACAATAATTGCATCTAACTGAGATAAGGCAATTAATAACCCCTGGAGGAGATGATCACGAGCTTCGGCTTTTCGCAGTTCGTAGCGGGTGCGTCTGGTAATTGATTCAACGCGGAAATCTAGGAAGACTTCTAAGAACTTCTTCAGGGTGAGGATTTCCGGTTTACCATTCACCAAGGCCAGCATATTCGCCCCAAAGTTGGCTTGGAGGGGGGTTTGCTTGTAGAGGTTATTCAGGACTACACGGGGGTAAGCATCCCGCTTCAATTCAATCACGATTCTCATCCCATCGCGATCGCTTTCGTCCCGAATATCTGCAATTCCTTCCAGACGCTTCTCATTCACCATGTCGGCGATTTTTTCAATCAACCCCGCCTTATTAGTTTGGTAGGGTAACTCAGTGATAATAATTGCTTCTCTATCCGGTCGTCCTCGTTGTTCTACGGTTTCAATGGTAGCCACACCCCGCATAGTAATAGAACCGCGTCCAGTGGTGTAGGCTTCCCGAATCGCTGCTGTTCCCAACACCTGGGCCCCTGTGGGGAAATCTGGACCGGGAATATACTCCATTAATTCCAGGTCAGTGATTTCAGTGTTGTGAATCAGCGCCACCAAACCATCAATTAATTCCCCCAAGTTGTGAGGGGGGATATTGGTAGCCATACCCACCGCTATACCGGAGGAACCATTGAGCAATAATTGGGGGATGCGTGATGGTAACACTGTCGGTTCTTGTTGGGAACCGTCGAAGTTATCGATAAAATCTACAGTTTCTGATTCAATATCTTGGAGGAGGGACAGACTAGTTAAAGCTTGTAACCGACACTCTGTGTATCGCATGGCCGCCGGCGGATCATTATCTACCGAACCAAAGTTACCATGACCGTTAATCAGGGGCGATCGCATAGAAAAATCCTGTGCCATCCGTACCAAAGCATCATAGACCGCTGTATCACCGTGGGGGTGATATTTACCCAAAACTTCCCCAACTACACGGGCGCATTTACGAAATGGGCGATCGTGAGTCAGTCCCAGCTCGTGCATTGCGTAAAGGATGCGACGATGCACAGGTTTAAGACCATCCCTAGCATCTGGGAGCGCCCGACCCACAATCACGCTCATGGCGTATTCCAGATAAGACTGGGACATTTCATTGCGTAGGTCTGTGGGGATAATCCTCTCCTGTGAGGTTGTCATAATCTAAAAAACTCCAAAAAATCTAGATTTTAGCCCTTACGCTTGTTGTCAGCGTCAAATTATTCTGAATTAATCTTGAATAATTTACATATTTTTGTTAATATTCTAACATATTAACTCACCTTTTGCCTCTGAAGTCACCAGCGAAAATATTAGGCAATCAACTAGAAAACTAGAGCTTTTACCTGTAGTGCTATAAAAAACATTAGCCATGTTTTTTTATTAACTAGTTGCTATGAAAAAAAACATGGGAAATCTGATTTATAACTAATAGTTTAAATTCAACTTAATTGCCCAAAAAAAGTTATTTTCACATGAAGATATTCCTTTACTGATTCTCAGAGGATGTTTTATAACTTTTCAACAGGTAATTTTTATCTTAGGGAATAGGGAATTTAACTCCCACCGATAGTACCCCCTGACGACCACATGTATTAAGGTGAAGACTAGTAGTTAAAGGAAATTGCCATGAATCATAGAAAAGTTTCCCACCCAGGGGAAAAAGATCATTCAGAAGATGCTGCATCTCAATTAAGTCCAGAGGTGCTAGATATGATCAAACATCCTCCCAAAATGGATGATGTCATCCGCGCCCAGTCACCTGCTGAACGGAGGGGGAACCCTGCTTTAGTACCGGAGATGCTGGAGCAACCAATTGATGAAACCCTTGAGGAGCATGAAGGTTAGAGCAACAATCAGGATAGAATAACCCAGAGTATTCTGCTGTGTTGCCTTATGCTATCAGTCATTTATTCTGATGAGTTTCTAGACCACAAAACTGGGAGATATCATCCCGAAAAGCCAGAACGCTTGACAGTAATAGTTAATGCTCTCAAGTCAGCCGCCTTTGCAGAAAAAATTACTTGGCTTACCCCTACGCCAGCATCAGCAAGGCCATCCCTGATACCCACACTACTCAAAGCCCATGATCCAGCCTACATCAACAAGGTTAAAGAAATAGCTACCAGTGGAGGGGGTTATTTAGACGGTGATACACCAGTTTCCTCCCGCAGTTATGATGTAGCATTGTTGGCAGTAAGTGCCTGGCTGGATGGGGTTAATACTGTACTCACCTCCGCTAACCCAGCTTTTGTCTTAGCACGTCCACCGGGACACCATGCTGAACGTAATACTGGTATGGGCTTTTGTTTATTTTCCCATGCAGCGATCGCCGCTTTATATGCCCTGGAACAACCAGGAGTTAACCGCGTCGCCATTCTCGACTGGGATGTACATCATGGCAATGGTACCCAGGCGATCGTCGAAACTCACCCCAAAATTGCATACTGTTCTTTACACCAGTATCCGTGTTATCCCGGTACTGGCGCAGCTTCTGAGGGGGGACTATATGATAATGTCTTGAATTTACCGATACCCCCTGGTAGTAATATCACCATATATCAGCCACTCATAGAAACGAAGGTAATACCGTTTTTAGCTGAGTTTCAGGCAGATTTACTGATTGTCAGTGCTGGTTATGATGCCAATCAGTCAGATCCTTTAAGCAATATCAATTTACAGCCTCAAGACTATGCATTATTTACAAATGCTTGTCTAGGACTAACTCGGAAAATTCTCTTTGGTTTAGAAGGTGGTTATGATTTTACCTCACT
Source organism: Anabaenopsis elenkinii CCIBt3563 (assembly GCF_015245355.1). Taxonomy (GTDB): domain Bacteria; phylum Cyanobacteriota; class Cyanobacteriia; order Cyanobacteriales; family Nostocaceae; genus Anabaenopsis; species Anabaenopsis elenkinii. The sequence continues at coordinate 2,578,528 of NZ_CP063311.1, forward strand.
CTCCCAATCTGTATTAGCCACCCTGGAAAGCTGCTTAATTTAACTTAAATATCTCTTGTAGGATGCGTCAGACCCTCTAAATTGTGGAAATCAAGAGATTTTTGATATCTGACGCACCTAAATATTAATTTATTAGGAGTTACGCATTGACAGAATAACAAAATAGTGAATTGATAAATATAGGTCGTCTACTTGCTAGGTATCAGACAATTAGAAAAATCACGAAACCATCCACAGCGCAATGCAATCTAGACCTATACACCTTATTTTTACTGTCAGAGCCAAAGTTTGGGGGGTGCAGTAGGTTAGCAGAGATATTAGGAGACGTTTCACATGATAGTGTGAATCGCTTTTTATTGAGAGAGCGATATGAACCGAAAGATTTATTCAACATTATAGAAAAAGTTATTAACTTGGTAGGAGGAATACTAAGTGTAGATGATACAGTGATAGAAAAGATTTACAGCGACCCCAAAAATGCTGAATTAATCGGTTATTTTTGGTCAGGTAAAGCCCATAAAACAATTATTGGCTTAAATTTAATCACTCTATATTACAGTGATATTCATGGTAATTCAGTGCCAATAAATTACAGAATATATGATAAAAAGGAGGGAAAAACAAAAAACGATTATTTTAGAGAAATGGTAAGTGAAATAATAAGCTGGGGAGTCAAACCCAGAATTGTAACAGGTGATAGTTGGTATTCAGGAGTAGAAAATTTGAAATTCCTAAAAAACCAGAAATTGGGTTTTCTCTTCGGAATTGAAAAAAATAGAACTGTTTCAAATGAGCCACACAAGTATTGTCAAGTAAGCACTCTGGCTATTCCCGAAGAAGGATTAAGGACTCATCTGAAAGAATTTGGATTTATAAAGTTGTTGAGGAAAGACTTTAAAAAAGAAGACTCTAGACACTATATTTTGTATCTTCCAGATGAGGAAAGAATCGAGGATATAACTAGAAATGAATTTATGACAATTCATGATACTCATTGGGGAATTGAAACCTTTCATCGAGCCATAAAACAAGTATGTGGAATTTGTCGGTTCATGGTTAGGGATACTCATGCAATTAAGACTCACATCTTTTGTTCACTTCAAGCTTTTGTTAAGTTGGAGTTTATGCGCTCTGAAAAAATAATTAGCAATTGGTATGAAATACAACGGAATCTGTTTACTTTAGTTGTACGTGAGCATATTTTTGCTAATCTTAATAGCGATCGCATGATCTAGATATCATAGATCATATTTTTTGTCAATGCGTAAGTCCTATTTATATATATTTCTGTATTCTCGGCCACAAAAAGCGAATTAAATTCATCTCATTTCCAGAAAAAAAAATCTGTTTACCCCCATAAACTGTCTAAAGTTTTGTTAAGATGCTAATGAAAGTCATTGTTCCATGAGAACAGTAACAACAGCATAGAGTTGAAAAGGTGAAGCGATGAGCACCTATATGTTTTTTGAAGATGCCCTGAGAATGTTTGCCAATGTCTATTTGCTATCAGCAGTTATGCTCATAGCAGTTTCTGGTATTGGTTTAGCAGTGATAGAAACCATGGAAAAAACAGGAGAACCCTAAATAAACCCTCAAAAATGCCAGTTTTACTGGATGACCGCATCTACAGGTAAATCACCGTAAAACGACTGTAACTTATTTTTACTAGCGATCGCCTCGCAAGACCCCCCTTGATGGGATTGAAAACTATAATTCTCTGCGCCCCTCCAAGGCTCTAGCTAGTGTCACCTCATCGGCATAGTCCAAATCACCACCCACGGGTAGACCAAAAGCAATACGTGTTACCTTGGTAAATGGTTTTAGTAGCTGACCGATATAGAGGGTTGTTGTCTCCCCTTCTACAGTCGGACTAATAGCCACAATCACCTCTTGGATTTTTTGTTGACTCACCCGCCGCACCAAAGCTTGAATAGTTAGCTGTTCTGGGCCAATACCGTCCATAGGGGAAATCAACCCACCCAAAACATGATACTTACCTTTATATTCGCGGGTTTTTTCCAAAGCAATCACATCACGAGAATCAGCTACCACACAAATAGAGGTATTATCCCGGTTAGGATGACGACAAATTTCACAAACAGGATCAGCGGATAGGTGAAAACAAACAGAACACAAGCCTATCTGCTTTTTTGCATCCATCAAGGCTTGTGCTAGGGCTTCTACTTCGGCTTCGGGACGTTTTAAGATATGCAACGCCAATCTTTGGGCTGATTTGGGACCAACTCCTGGTAGGCGTTGCAACTGCTCTATTAACCGTGCTAAAGGACGTGTGTAAACCGTGGTTTTATCTCCAGTATTTTCTGCTCATTAACTATGATGACATTTTTATGTTCCTGTTACCTAGTCAAAGCACCATAAACATTCAGACGACCATTAGTTACAGTCTTCTTTACAAGGGAAGAAGTGGAAACTGCATTATTTAAAATGGCACTTCTCATCCGGGATGCAGTGGCTTGGGGATGGGCGGCGGCATAAAGAGCCACTCCGCCAGTGACATGGGGTGCAGCCATTGATGTGCCATTATAATAGGCATATCCACCCGGCACTGTTGACAGGATATTAGAACCCGGTGCGCCAATATGTACCGTTTTAGAACCGTAGTTAGAGAAGTTAGACAAGGCACCAGTGCTAGTAATGGAAGCTACTGCAATCACTGAGTTATAACTAGCGGCTGACTCAGTTCTTGTCCCTTTACTGGTATCGTAATTAGATGGGTAATTAGCTCTTTTATCGTTGTTGTTACTGGAGTTACCAGCAGCAGCTACAAAGAGAATATTGGCCTTGGCAGACCGAATAATGGCGTCGTGGAGTGCTTGGGAATATCCGCCGCCTCCCCAGGAGTTATTAGTGGCGACAATATTCAGTCCCTGACGAGTTTTTAAGTCGGTAATATAGTCAATAGCCTTGATGGCGTTAGCCAGTGTACCCCCATTCGCTCCTAAAAACTTGGCTGGAATAAATTTTACGTTCCAACTCACCCCGGCTACACCTATACCGTTAGCACCTTTAGCGCCAATGGTTCCAGCTACATGAGTGCCATGGGCATCTTCACTACCATCATAGACAGTATTATCGTTACTATTAAAGTCCCAGCCGTTGATGTCATCAACATAACCATTACCGTCATCGTCAATATTATTGACTGGGTCATTGGCATTAGTCCAGACATTACCAGTTAAATCTGGGTGTCCTATTTGCACCCCCGTATCAATCACCCCCACATATACAGTATCACTGCCTGTATATCCAGTTGCCCAAGCCTGGCCAGCTTGACTACCGAATTGATTAGCAGGATTTGTTGCACTCCCATACATTCCCCAGAGGTTACCATTAATATAGGAAGGGTCGTTTGATGTGGCGTAGTGCTGATAAATAAAATTGGGTTCCGCGAATTCTACGGATGGATCTTTTTGGATTTGGGCGATCGCCGCTTGAGGGGGTAGATTAGGTGTAGGTACGTACTTAACTAAGACTAAATCTCCTCTTTGAGATTTGCTGTGAGCTGCAACCACTGTTTCTAAAGCTCGTCCATTAATACTTTCATAAGCACGTTCCCGCCCTTGGTTAGTAGTATCTTTTTTGAACTGTACTAATAGTTCTCCTGGAACTGATTCTGCTTCTTCTGCTTCAGTACTGCTCACAGGGCTGTTCCCAGGACTCTGGGCTAGTGAAGGGAAGATAGTAAATCCACCAATACTGAGTGTAAAGATGAGTAAAAATGTTAGTAATGTTTTCCTCATAGGATCTTGCATGAAAAATACTTAATTCATACTTAGCATAGTCTACTTAAGTAAATCTACGAGAAAAAACAATTATTTTTAATCTGTGGCGTAATTAGGTAAAAAACAAAAAAAGCCCCCTATTTCTAGGAGGCTTTTTTCGATTCAGCTAAACTTGATTAATTAGCAATTAATTAGCCGTTGATTGCAGGAGCAGTCAAAGCAACAGGAGCAACTTCACCAGCAGCCAAGTCTAAGGGGAAGTTGTGAGCGTTACGCTCGTGCATTACTTCCATACCCAGGTTAGCGCGGTTGATCACATCAGCCCAGGTAGCGATGACGCGACCTTGAGAGTCAATTACTGATTGGTTGAAGTTGAAACCGTTCAAGTTGAACGCCATGGTGCTTACACCCAAAGCGGTGAACCAGATACCGATTACAGGCCAAGCAGCTAAGAAGAAGTGTAGTGAACGGCTGTTGTTAAAGGAAGCGTATTGGAAGATTAAGCGACCGAAGTAACCGTGAGCAGCTACAATGTTGTAGGTTTCTTCTTCTTGACCGAACTTGTAACCGTAGTTTTGAGATTCGGTTTCGGTTGTTTCACGTACCAAGGAGGAAGTTACCAAAGAACCGTGCATTGCAGAGAACAGAGAACCACCGAATACACCAGCTACACCTAACATATGGAAGGGGTGCATCAAGATGTTGTGTTCTGCTTGGAACACGATCATGAAGTTGAAGGTTCCAGAGATACCTAAAGGCATACCATCAGAGAATGAACCTTGACCGATGGGGTAAATTAGGAATACTGCGGTAGCAGATGCTAAAGGTGCAGAGTAAGCTACGCAGATCCAAGGACGCATTCCCAAGCGGTAAGATAGTTCCCACTGACGACCTAGGTAGCAAGCGCAACCAATCAGGAAGTGGAAAATTACCAACTGGTAAGGACCACCGTTGTACAACCACTCATCTAAGGAAGCTGCTTCCCAAATGGGGTAGAAGTGTAAGCCGATGGCGTTGGAGGAAGGAACAACTGCACCAGAGATGATGTTGTTTCCGTAGATTAAGGAGCCAGCTACTGGTTCGCGGATACCATCGATGTCTACAGGAGGAGCAGCGATGAAGGCGATGATGAAGCAGGTGGTAGCAGCTAGGAGGGTGGGGATCATGAGGACACCGAACCAACCGATGTAAATCCGGTTATCGGTGCTGGTGATCCACTCGCAGAAGCGATCCCATACGTTAGCGCTTTGGCGCTGTTGTAAGGTTGTGGTCATTTGTTTATGATTGCTTTTGTTTTTATGAGTTGAGTAGGTAAGCTTGCCTACTTGAATACTACCTTAGAGGAAAAGTTTTGATTTGTAAAGGGATTTTAATTAAAGTTTTCTGATGAACAAGATTTGTATTTCTAATGAATCGCATCCCAGACACGATTCATTCAGGTTTCATCAACCAGGAGGCCACTCCATGGGTCGTCCTCCCAGGATATGTAAATGTAAATGGTAGACAGTTTGACCACCATCAGCGCCGTTATTGATGACCACACGATAACCGTTGGTTAATCCAGCTGCTGTAGCTACTTGTTGTACGGTTAATAGAAGATGTCCTAAAAGAGCTTGGTCTTGAGATTCGGCATCTGCTAATTTAACTATGGGTTTTTTGGGAATAACAAGGATGTGAACTGGTGCTTGAGGGTTAACATCTGTAAAGGCTAAAGCCAAATCATCCTCATAAACGATGTTTGCGGGGATTTCCCGACGGATGATTTTACCGAAAATGGTATCTTTGGTTTCACTCATGTGGTTTTACCTAATATATCTGTTAGAGATTTTAGGGGATGGTTGGGTGAGGTGGCGTTAGCGATAGCTTAGAGGATGTTTGGAAAGTATTAAACAGGTAATTTTTATATTAGGGAACAGGGAACACCGGAACACCGGAGCAGGGAGCAGGGAGCAGGGAGCAGGGAATGGGGGACACTCCGAAACAATAAAATCCAGTCCCCTCCCCTTACAAGGCTATCCATTACCCACATCTTTCTTAACATTGCTGGAAGGCAAACACAATAAAGGTTGTAGAGATGTGCATAGTGGGGAGGATTGACAAAAAAGAATAAGTATGGATATTGAGAAGACCCAACAGGTGATTGAGTTTTTGAATACAGGGGCGAGGGGCTACCCTCCGCCATAGGCGATCGCTAAATGTCAAGATAAGATGGGGAATCGGAGTGAAGTAATTGCCAAGTAGCAGCAATATCGTGTAAGCGTCGTAGCCCACGCCAAATGGTTTTCACACCCGGTTCACCATCACCTTTGCGACCCAAAAAACCACCAAGAGTGGCAATCATTCGCACAGCATCATGCAAAGAAGGTGGGTGGTCTGGAGGAATAGGATTTTTGTTGATAGTGGCACATAAGGACTGCCATTCACTGTTTTCCAAAACAACATCACAAGGTAAATCAAGATGAACTCGTGCTTGATAAGTAAGCCATAACAATCGCCAAGCGACAATAGTATAAGTGGCTAGTGCCATGTGAATTCGGTCAGCAGTTTCCAGTTGTAATTTCTCGATGCCACAGCCACTTTTTAATGTGTAATGATAACGTTCTATCAACCAACGGTAAGTGTACCATTGAACACAACATGCAGCATCTTCTAGACTGTTAATTTCTAAGCTAGTAATTAATAACCAACTAATGGGATTTGTTCCTGGAGGTGGATTTTCCTCTTCTGCCAAAATTACTTGTAACCTGACAGGTTTTAGCTGTAAACGTCCAATATGGTGTAATGGTACTTGAATATCAAAACTCGTGAACCTAATTGTCAGTCTCGCCTGTCTGGAACTATGTTCTGGAGAGCGTTTTACTTCTACAGTCACTGTTCCAGATGCTTCGATTTGACGAATGGCAAGATGTAGATATTTGCCACAATGGTCTACTTTACGATTATGAGTCCCACGAATTAGTAAGTGTGATTTTTCTCGACGTTGCTGGTTAAAAAGGTCAAATATATCCGCCTCTGAGTCACCTATTGTTACTACTTCAATTTCTGAGGGAATCAAATTTTGTGTAGTCTGCAACCCATCCAACCAACGTTGACTTTCTTTTTCTTTTGTCTCTCGTTGACGACGTTTTTTAGCAATACCTAAATTCTCTTGTTCTCTTGCCCATACTTGCTGCTCAATAATTCCTAACGGTACTCCATTACTTGTGGCTGCAAGTGTTGAATGTACTTTTAATCCTGATGATTTTCTGTGGTCAAGATAACCTACTCCTTTTGTGGCTGGGTGCGATGTTAAATCTATGTTTGTTGTATCTTGTATTGCCAATACTATCTCATGTTTTTTGATTCTTTCTATGGTGCTGGATGTGTGGGCAGCACGAATATCACCTGCTTGAAAATGTGGTGATTTCCAAAAATTATATGTTGCCTTTGTTGCTGCTATATTTCCACAAGCAAGTGGTACACTACTATCTGGTTGTGCTGCCAAATCTTCTACTATCCTGATTAACCGCTTGTTTCGACGTGCATCCCCTAAGTTTACCTGTGCCAATTCTTTCGCTGCCCACTTTTCCATGATGCCATTACCCACTCTTCTCTTTCAAAACTATAGCCATCAAGGCTTTCACTCTGATGTTAAGTCTTTTGTCTAATTGTTAAGAAAGATGTGGGTAATGGATAGCCTTACAAGGGGAGGGTTAGGGTGGGGTGAAACAATAGTTGATACACTAATCATGAATTATCAAACATCCTCTTACCGTAGGTATCGCTTTTTTCCAGAGAAAAAGTTAAGCTGTAGTTTATTCGGTGCATCTATAGCTTTATGGCCAAACCTGCGGATGTCAGTACCAAACGAACCGTAATGCGTAACGCGAGATAAATAGATAAATATTGCTCACATATTACCAGCTTGAAAAATCTGTTGGGCAGTCAAATTCAAATCTGGAAAAGTGGGTGATATGATCTTTTCATCATTTCTAAACTGCCTTACTTGATACTCACCTTCAATTAATAAGTAAATAGATATAGTAGGTTGTTTAGGACTACCTATATAACGAATACCTCCTAAACCTAAATAATCAATAATCCAATATTCAGGAATACCAATCTCTTCATAATCTCGTAATTTAGTTAAGTAGTCATCACGCCAAGTACTAACAACCTCAATAATTAAAGGAATAGAAGCAGCTTGAGTTACAGTTGATTGTTTTTGCCACAGGGGTTCATTGACTAAATTAGTTTTGTTTAATAATAGAATATCTGGTACATAACCTGATTCGCTTTCAGGTGGTTTGACTAATGCTTGTTTGGGAATGGAATAAGATAACTTCAGTCTTTTGTATTCAGTTACTAATTCTTCTATCAAGAATCCTATGATATAGCAGGGGGCAGGGGGTAGGGAGCAGGGGGAAGCCTTCAAACGCTTGAATTTCAATGGTTTTATCTTCTGTTTATGTCCTAACCACCTTGGCGGTTGCTATATCTTCATGTAGTCCTAATGGTTGTGACATTTCAACAATTACTCCATTATGCAGTTCATAGCGTTCTCCATCTGGTTTCCAATCTGCAAATTCTGCAAAGGTTACTGGTTTTTGTAAAACTTGAACCATGATTTATATACCTTAACTTTACTGTTATGGATGATTTAATTATACTTGATAGAGAATGAATTATCCCAACTACAGCAGTTTGCGAAGGTATGCGGTACAGATTTTGCAGCCAAGATACCTGCACCACAAAAGTTTGATTATTGCAGGTTGTACCTCATTTGAATAAAATATGCTGTATCAATTATCGGGACATCACATCTTTTCCCGCAAAACTGACGGTTCTTGGTTGCGAGGTTTAACCAACTTCACCTTAGATAATCCCCAGAAAATGACTAAATGGGTAGTTGGTGGGGCAGTTGTGCCTTTTCCTGTGCAATTAATTCAGAGTATTGTTGGTATATTGTCGGTAGAAACATCAGGAAAAACTGTAATTCCGTCCTATGGTCAGTTAAATATCACTGTGAATAATCAAATTATTAACTCACCTATTGGTAAGGAAGGAGATTTTTATTTAGACAGTGTTGCTCCGGGAAAATATCCAGCTAATGTGGACTATGAAGGCGGTATTTGTAATTTTGAGCTAACTATTCCCCAGTCTCAGGAACAAATGGTTAATTTAGGTAATTTAAAGTGTATCATTCCTTAGAGGGTGTTTGATAAGTCATGATTAGTGTATCAACTATTGTTTGACCCCACCCTAACCCTCCCCTTGTAAGGGGAGGGGACTGGATTTTATTCTTTTTTGTGCGGTCGGTGAGCGAAGTCGATAGCGATAGCGTGGCGTTAGCCATACCGTGTTCCCCAATCCTTCCTAATCCTTCCTAATCCTTCCCAATCCTTCCGGTGTTCCCTGTTCCCTAATATAAAAATTACCTGTTTAATACTTTCCAAACATCCTCTTAGAGGGTGTTTCAAAGGTTTTTAATAGCATTTGTATTCGGTGATTAGACTCATTGTTAATTTACCTGAAAATCTGCTTTGATATAATTAGGGTTTATTCATATATGAACAATGCTGGCTAGAGTCTGGAGTGCATCTATTGTTGGTATCGACGCGGTTAAGGTGGGTGTGGAAGTGGATGTTTCTGGTGGTTTACCGGGAATTATAATTTTAGGTTTACCAGATTCCGCGATTCAAGAATCAAAAGAACGGGTAAAAGCAACATTGAAAAATGCGGGTTTTGCTTTTCCCATGAGAAAGATTGTAATTAACCTCACTCCCGCAGATTTAAGGAAAGAAGGACCTGCTTTTGATTTACCTATTAGTGTGGGAATTTTAGCTGCTTCTGAACAAGTAAACCCTGATTTATTAGGGGATTTTTTATTTTTAGGTGAAGTTTCTTTAGATGGTAGTTTGCGTCCGGTTGCTGGTGTTTTACCTATTGCTGCAACTGCTGAAAAAATGGGAATTTCTGGTTTAGTTGTTCCTGCTGACAATGCTCAAGAAGCTGCCGTTGTCCAAGGATTAAATGTTTATGGTTGTCATCATATTTCTGATGTAGTTGATTTACTAAATAATCCTGGGAAATTCAAACCTGTTAAATTAAATGAAAACCCAAAGACATTAGCAGCAACATCTTCAATTGTAGCAGATTTAAAGGATGTCAAAGGACAGGCTCATGCTCGTCGGGCTTTAGAAATTGCCGCAGCTGGTGGTCATAACTTAATCTTTGTCGGGCCGCCGGGGAGTGGTAAAACTATGTTAGCCAGACGGTTACCAGGAATTTTACCACCTTTGGAGTTTGCCGAGTCCCTAGAAGTCACTCGCATTCACTCTGTAGCTGGGTTATTAAAAAACCGCGGCTCCTTAGTGCGTGATCGCCCCTTCCGCAGTCCTCACCATTCAGCATCTGGACCTTCTCTAGTTGGGGGTGGGAGTTTTCCCCGTCCAGGAGAAATTTCTTTATCTCACCTAGGGATTCTGTTTCTGGATGAGTTAACCGAATTTAAACGGGATGTTTTAGAATTTCTGCGCCAACCCTTAGAGGATGGCTATGTGACAATTTCCCGCACGAGACAATCTGTAATGTTTCCGGCGCAGTTTACCCTAGTAGCTAGCACTAATCCCTGTCCTTGCGGTTACTATGGCGATACCATTCAACCATGTACCTGTTCACCTAGGCAACGAGAAAATTATTGGGCCAAGCTTTCGGGTCCGTTAATGGATCGCATTGACTTACAAGTTGCAGTCAATCGCTTAAAACCTGAAGAAATTACCCAAGAACCCACAGGAGAAACTTCGGCCTCAGTTCTAGCCAGAGTGAAGCAAGCGCGAGAAATCGCTAATACCCGGTTTCAGGGAGAAGCAAATCTGCGTTGTAATGCTCAAATGCAAAGTAAGCATCTGCAAAAATGGTGTAAGTTAGATGATTCTAGTCGCAGTTTATTAGAAGCAGCAATTAGAAAACTGGGTTTATCCGCCAGAGCCAGCGATCGCATCCTCAAAGTAGGGCGGACAATTGCAGATTTAGCCGCAGAAGATGAAATTAAAGCCAATCATATCGCCGAAGCAATTCAGTATCGGACTATTGACAGAATGCAGTGAAATTTTTTGCCTATTAAACTGTAGAATATGACAGTTGTATTCTGCCGCGAACGTTGATTGAGCGTTATACTTTGCCCGAAATGGGCAACCTGTGGACTGAATCTTACAAATTAAAAACCTGGCTACAGGTAGAGATTGCAGTTTGTGAAGCCCAAGCTGAACTGGGTTATATCCCTGCTCAGGCAGTGGAGGAAATTAAAGCTAAGGCGAATTTTGACCCGAAGCGAGTCTTAGAAATTGAAGCTGAAGTCCGTCATGACGTCATTGCTTTTTTAACTAATGTCAATGAATATGTGGGTGATGCGGGGCGCTATATTCATCTAGGGTTAACCAGTTCCGATGTCTTAGATACAGCTTTAGGATTGCAACTAGTTGCTAGTCTCGATGTTATATCCGAACATCTAGAAAATTTGATTCAGGCAATTCGCCAAAAGGCGCGAGAACACCGTGATACAGTCATGATTGGCCGTTCCCACGGGATTCATGCTGAACCCATGACCTTTGGTTTTAAATTAGCTGGGTGGTTAGCAGAAGTGCTGCGCCATCAACAAAGGCTCAAAGTTATGCGGGAAACCATCGCCGTGGGTAAAATTTCCGGTGCAGTGGGAACCTATGCTAATATTGAACCGCGGGTGGAAGCTATCGCTTGCCAAAAACTGGGACTCACACCTGATACAGCCTCGACACAAGTTATTTCTCGCGATCGCCATGCTGACTACGTGCAACAATTAGCCTTAGTTGCAGCATCCATTGAACGCTTTGCCGTAGAAATTCGCAACCTCCAAAAAACAGACGTTTTAGAAGTTGAAGAATTTTTTGCCAAGGGTCAAAAGGGTTCCTCAGCAATGCCTCACAAACGTAACCCCATCCGTTCCGAAAGACTAACAGGAATGGCGCGCCTAGTGAGAAGTCATGCGGGAGCAGCCCTAGAAAACGTCGCCCTATGGCATGAACGGGACATTTCCCATAGTTCCGTAGAACGGGTAATTTTACCAGATGCTTGTATTTTAACACATTTTATGCTAGTTGAAATCACAGAACTGGTAAAAAACCTCCTAGTCTATCCAGAAAACATGGCGCGGAACCTGAACTGTTACGGCGGTGTAGTTTTTAGCCAAAAAGTCCTACTAGCCTTGATAGACAAAGGACTAAAACGAGAAGAAGCCTATGGGATTGTCCAAGAAAGCGCCCATGCTGCTTGGAACAAACCAGACGGAAACTTCCACCACCTAATCACTCAAGACCCCCGTGTAACTCAAAAGTTATCACCCGCAGAAATTGCTCAGTGTTTTGACCCACAACAACACCTGCGGCATTTAGATCAAGTTTACCAAAGACTAGACATTTAAACCCAACTAGGCACAGAAGACCAGAGAGAAAAGGGAAAGGGACAATCAAAGGTTTTCCTTCTCTTTCTTCCCTGGTGCGTTTCCTGTAAAAAACACAACGAGCAGAATCAATACACCTCAACTCGAGCCAAACCATAGGGTATTTCCCCAACAAAGCCCACATGGTTGCCAAAAACTTGATAGTGAAAAACTCCCTGAGTCATAGGTACATATCCTAAATCCCTGATAGCAATTTCTAAAGTAGTTCCCGAAGCCACAGGTTGATCAAAATTGATTTTCAACCTGTCATCTTCCCTAGACACCTGTGCATCAACAGTTGCACCAGACTCATCAGTTACTTCAATATTCTCACCAACATCCATCAGTTCTGACGGACGAATAGTCAGGCTAGATAAAGGCTGTTCACCAGTATACAGACTAATGTAATGCCTATCAGTTAAACCGGTAGTACTGCTAATGCGAGGGGCATTTTGATCATACTCGATTTCTTGACCCTGAGCTATAGCCGGAACACCCATAGATGCCATGGCTAAACTTAAAGTCCATAAGCAAATCAATTTTTTCATCATGATATAAACTTTGAACCTGTTAAATTTCAAGTTACAAAAGTTAAAAATAGATTACGTCTGACCAAGGAAATATTTAATCCGTAGTGATCATCCGCAAGTATGATTTTAATAAAAGCAGGGGCGTAAACCGTTACGTCCCCATAAAGACAATTTCTATTTCCTGGTTAATTTATTGCAAAAGACCAATCAAATGTAGCAAACCATGGCCAGTAACTAGCTCAATAATTAAAGCAATAAAACCAACCATAGCAATACGACCATTCCAGACCTCGGCGCTGGTGGTCATACCCCATTCCCAGTTTTCTTGGGGATACATTTTCACCTTTTTTTTCATTTGTGCAGCTTGGGAAAGCTTGAAACTGGGCTGGTCTACAGCCTCAATTACTAGTTCCGCCAGTGCTTTAATAAATACCGGATGAGTATTAGGGGCTGGAGCGCGACGGAAGTTATGGATTCCTGCATCTTCAGCTATTTCTCGATATTCAATATCAATTTCTTGCAGAGTCTCGATGTGTTCCGATACAAAACTGATAGGTACAACCACTAAATCTTTGACACCTTGTGCCCCCAGTTGTTGCAGCGCATCTTCAGTATAAGGCTGGAGCCATTCTACCGGACCAACACGACTTTGGTAAGCTAAAGTATACAGATTGGGTCGATTGAGAGTCTGCATAATTAGAGCAGTACATTCCTCAATTTCTTGCTCATAGGGGTCTCCAGCTTCTTCAACATAGCTTTTAGGGACACCGTGAGCACTGAAAAAGATATGAGCCTGATCGGGATGGGGACATTTATCTAGTTCTTGGGCGATCAGTTCGGCCATCACCCGCAGATAACTGGGTTGTTTGTACCAAGAGGGGATGACAGTATAATCCCTGGGCTGAAGTTCTGGCTGTTCTCGCCAAAGTTTTTCTAACAGCCGAAAACTAGAACCACTGGTACTAATAGAAAATTGTGGGTACAGTGGTAGAATTACTAGCTGTTCAATTTTGTCTTGAGCAATTTCGGCGATCGCCTCCTCTGTGTAAGGATGCCAATAACGCATTCCTACATAGATATTGACCTCTTTTCCCAAATCTGCCAACTTTTGTTTGAGAGCTTCTCCTTGAGCCTCTGTAATTCGCCGCAGTGGGGAACCGCCGCCAATTTGCTTATAGTTGGCTTGAGATGTTTTGGTGCGCCGTGAGGCAATAAACCAAGCTAGGGGTTTTTGCAGCCAGCGAAACGGTAGGCGAATAATTTCTGGGTCGGAAAATAGGTTATACAAAAACGGCCCGACATCCTCTAACTTATCAGGTCCACCGAGATTGAGTAATAAAACGCCTACACGACTCATAGCAGTTATTTTCCCCCAATCCTTTCAGATTTTGTACTAATGTTAACAATTATATCTTTATTAAATAATAAAGCTTTCTAGTCAACAAACATAAAATGTCAACAATCTTAAAATATTGGTGTCAACTATATCCAAGATTTGACAATGACCTGCCTAGGACACCTTGCAGTCAGCCGTTATGACTTGACATCCCCCTCATGGGTGAAAAGTGCAATTTTCGATAATTATTTAGTATAAATTCACATAAATTAACATATTGCCATGTTGGTTAAAAATAAGGTTGTAATAGACCAATGAACACTTCCGGAGTTTCTAGATGGGGTAATACTCCTGTCTGGGCGATCGCATAAAAATCACGAATTCCGGCTATATTGAGACTAGCTAAACGTCGCCCTAACTGAATGTCAGTAAATTGTGCATCCTCTCCCCAAAACATCACCGTGGGAATTTGCAGTTGCTGGATGTACAAACTCAAATCAAAATAAAGGTCTCCCCGTAAAAACGCCAAAGCCGAAAACTTAGCATGAGGCTGTTGTGCAGAAGTTAAATAAGCTGCCACAATTTCTGGAGAAACCCGTTCTGGTTTGGCAAACAGAAAATTTTGCAAAAAATTTCTCACAGCAATTTCATTTTCAGCCCCCAGAGTATAAATCAAATTATCCAATAAAGGGGAATTAATAATTGGTAATGGTAACCTACGTCCACTCCCCTGGCCAAAGTCATCAAACCCAGATGGACACACCAAAAACAAGCTTTGAAATAAATCAGGATGGCTAATAGCTAGACGAATAGTAAAAGCCGCCGTCAAAGAAGAAGCCACCACAGTTACTGGTTGGCGGCAAGTTTGGCGGATAAACTCGTTAATAGTAGTCAAATAATCGCTAATTTGATAATTCCGCACTGGATGAGCAGAAGCACCCCACCCAATTAAATCAGGTGCTAAGACTCGGTGGGTAGCTGCAAAAGCCGGGTAAACCTTAGACCACTCATAAGCAGAAGCGCCACCGCCAAAATTATGGAGAAACAGTAAAGTTGGTAAATCTTCAGTATCGGCATTTAACCAGGGTGCAGTGGTTTGAGTATAGTAAACCATAGCCCCAAGGGACGTATTAATCACTTTCTCCCCAAAGCCAGGAGGTTGAAACTGCAGCATGATCAATTTTTTCCAGTCAAATGAACCAGTTTATCCAGTTGCTCACCACGAATTTTATAAGCCGTACCAAAACCAATGACAAAACGACCAGCAGTAGGAGTTAAGCAAAAAATCCGAAAATCAGCTAACCCCCGGAAAACTTCAATCAACTCTCCAAAACGGGCTTGAAATTGAGCCACAATTTGCTTCCAAACCTCAGTTTCACGCTCCATCAAAGTAGCAGTACAATCAAAACTCAAACGGCGACGGGCAAAAATTTGCTCACACTGGGATTCATCCTCAATAAATAACACACTCACATGAGGATTCCCATGGATATTTTGGGTGTGGGTGGATAGACCACTGACATAGATATAAATATTTTTAGCTTCATCCATGACAAAAGGCGCATAACTAGCATTAGGTATTCCTTCTGTGCTAACAGTACCAATAATTATACTTTCGACTGTTTGGGGAAAAGTTTCATACTCAGCTTGAGCTTTTTCAATTTGGCTCATAAGTCAACCTTGGTTATGTTCAACTCCACAATTTCCAGATTGTTCCACCTTAGCACCACAGTTGCTGCATTCTTGCCAGGTTTTCCACACCTTGGCTTTGCTGAATATAGGGTCTGGTGATGGTTCCGTTATTATATATCTAGTAAGAGTAAAAATTATGAGGACGCGATTGTGACTGACAAAAATCGTTCTCAATGGGACTTAGGGAGGTTTATTGATACCCTAACCTATTTCGAGGTGTTTCCTTTGCTTAACTGGGTACAGCAGTTAATTAAAGGTCGTCCTAGCGATCATGATAGTCTACCTAATGGAGGAACAAATGTGGGTGTAATACTAGTAGCAGGTGCTACGGGTGGCGTGGGTAAACGAGTGGTGCGGCGACTGTTAGCAGCAGGTCATCAAGTCCGGGCTATTGTGCGCGATATTGACAAAGCTAGGTCAATCCTGGGTCATAATGTTGACTTAGTAGTTGCGGATATCACTAAACCGGAAACCTTAAACCCTATGGTGATGGCTAACATCAAAGCCTTAATTTGTTGTACCGCAGTCCGTGTGCAACCAGTGGAAGGGGATACACCTGATCGAGCCAAATATAATCAAGGTGTAAAATTTTATATGCCAGAAGTGGTGGGTGATACTCCCGAAAATGTGGAATATCAAGGTGTGAAAAACTTGGTAACAGCAGCTGCTCAATACCTACCCCCAGCTAATGAAAAGCTCATCTTTGATTTTACCCACCCCTCGGCTGAACTAAAAAGTATTTGGGGCGCAGTGGATGATGTGGTTATGGGTGGTGTGAGTGCTAGTAATATGCAATTACTGGAAAATAGGGCGGTGTTTTCTGGGAATGTTTCCACAGCTAACTCTGGGGGGTTTGCTTCGGTGAGAACCAAGAATTTTCAACCTCCCTTTGATTTATCTGGTTACGAGGGTGTGGAATTACGTGTCAAAGGTGACGGTCAACGCTATAAACTATTTTTACGCACAGATACTAAATGGGATGGTGTTGGTTACAGTTATTCTTTTGATACTGTAGATAATACTTGGATAACTATTCGTGTTGCTTTTCAAGATTTAGTTCCTGTATTTCGCGCTAAAATTGTGGGAGATTCTCCACCTATTGATAATAGTAGAGTTGCGTCATTTCAACTGATGTTGAGTAAGTTTGAATATGATGGCGCTTTAAATCCCAAGTTTTCAGCCGGTGGTTTTGCTTTACACATTGAATATATCAAAGCATACGGTGGGCAGACTTTACCCCAGTTTGTCCTGGTTAGTTCCGCTGGTGTTACTCGTCCGGGAAGACCGGGAATTAATTTAGATGAAGAACCCCCAGCAGTGCGGTTAAATGACCAGTTGGGAGGAATTTTAACATGGAAGCTCAAGGGGGAAGATAGTTTAAGAGCTAGTGGTATTCCTTATACTATTATTAGACCTTGCGCTTTAACTGAGGAAGTGGGGGGTAAGGAATTAATTTTGGATCAGGGTGATAATATTAGAGGTAAAATCAGCCGCGATGATGTGGCGGAGCTTTGTGTGCGATCGCTAGAGCAATCAAAGGCCTGTAATTTGACTGTAGAGGTGAAAGCAGGAGAAAATACTACTAATAATAATATTAATTGGCAAGAGCTATTTTCTCATTTACAGCCGGATTAATCAATTTACCCAGGGGACACAGACCAGATTTAAATAAAATCTATGAATCTTCACCACTAGTAGTTAAGGTTCAACAACAGGCTACTTTCCAGGGAATCAACATAAAAACTAGCGGTAATAAGTCCATTTATCTATCGCCAAAAACTCTCAATACTCTTGGCAAAAGTCAGACTCATTACCGCGCTGGTTTGGCTAACTATCCCAACAAAATTACAAAAGTCAAAGTATCGAGGCTCTAGCCTTCAACAGTCAACTTACCAACCATACCAGCACCGCGGTGAGGTTCGCAATAGAAGGTGTACTCACCAGCAGGTGCGTCTGCGGGAATTGTGGTGGTTTGGCTTTGACCAGGACTCATCAGTAATTGCTTGTGAGACAACCCTTTGGCTAAGTCAGAACTCTTAGCGGGGTTTTGCGCTGGGTCAAAAACAACGTTATGGGGAGGAACTTTGTTGTTTACCCACTCAATAGTGTCCCCTGGTTTAACTGTCAATTTACTTGGTTCAAAGGCCAGCATTCCTTTGTCGCTACCCAGTTTGACCTTAAAGGTTTCAGCTGAAGCGCTGGGTGTGAAAATCACAAAGCTGCTAACAACTAAAAGGACTGTCAACACGGACAGAGTCAAACGTCGCCAGCTGGCAGTAAATAATTTCATGGCTTTCTCCTAACTATAATTTTTATTTCCCTTCCTTATTTTAAATAAAATTAACGCCAAAATATGACAATCCGTCGTAGATAAAATTTTTTTTTCACAATTGGGGCTAAATCATTAGCTGTATAACATAAGATAATTACCTACAGTCTTTACATTGAATCAATTTAGGAGTTAATTTGAGATGTTCACAGCCAGTTTTGCCAATTTTTGAGTAGGGACAATTCATCTTGTCCCTACATCATCAGGGGTTCCCTGCAAACAACACAGGCTTTTGACCTGATGTCTAGTCAGTATCCAGTTAAACGTGATCCCTGGGAAATTTAGTAATAAATTTTACCGCCTCCCCACTTATCACCAACTACCTTTGGTTGTAGCAGAATATGACCTGCGATCGCCACCAAGTCATCCTCAGTGAGATTTCTCATTTCTGTGAAAATATCTGCACTCTTAATACTGGGGTGTAACTCAGAAATTTCCTCTTCTCCGTCATAGGTAGTGGGATTTTTCATATAGTCCACCAATCCCTCAATATTATCCCGCTTTGGTGTTGCCAGTGCCAGAGCTTCTGGTTCTAGTCCCACGTTTTGGTTAGTCTTGGTAACACCACCAGCATGACATTGGGCGCAAGCATATTGAAATAAGCGTTTACCTTCTTTTACTTGTTTAAGGCTCAATACAACCTGGTCACCCTGGTCATTTAATTTCACTGTTCTAATAGCTTCGTCCAGTTCTAATGCTGTCGCGCCACCGACAACCAACTGAAAAGTCAGCAAAATGGTAGCAACAACAACACCAATTAGTCTTTTAAACATGTTTCCCCTTAAAGATGATAACGCTCAACACAGCTAATAAAGCGATGGTCAATCTCCATGTTGCTAATGACAGCTATTATTTTTTGCCATTAGCTCAAGCATGAAATAGCCTTTGACGTCACCACCCTTTAACGCCAAATTAGTCTTTTGGTATTTCTGGGCAATTTGCAGTTGGTTATACAGAGAAAACACTCTTGCTACAGGACGACTGTAGTCTGCTGCGATCTCTGCGGTCAGTAGGTTTACAAAACCCATAATAGTGATTAGCACAACAGATAGAGATTGAGTCGCTCTAATACCAATATCATGTTCAGAGTCCAATTTGTTGCCTAAAATCTGGTTATAGTTGACTTGGGATCAAATGCTCATAAGTCAATATTGACTTCATATTATTTAACATTCCTATCAACCTTTTGCGCCGGTAAACCTAGTACCTTCAATAAAGTAACGGTTAAAAAAACCATAAATCCCCAAAGCCGGTAAAGTAAAGACCATAGAAGCAGCCATAATGTAGTTCCAATAGCTGATATATTGACCTTTGAAGCTGTTCAGTCCCAAAGGGAGAGTAAACATTTCTGGCTCAAACAAGATGACAATGGGGAGTAAAAAATTATTCCAACTACTCATAAACACAAAAACCGCCTGTGCTGCTAATGCAGGCTTTGCGAGGGGTAAGACAATGTGGCGAAAAATTCCCCAGGTGTTTAAACCATCTAATTGACCCGCTTCTTCTAATTCTTGAGGAAAATTTACAAAAAACTGCCGCATCATAAAAATGAATGTAGCGTTGACCATGGCGGGAACAATCATACCCTGGTAAGAATTTAACCAGCCGAAAGCTTTTAAAATCAAAAATGTGGGAATCAAGGTAATTTGTGTCGGTACTGCTAACAGCGCCAAAATTAAGAAGAACCAGAAGCGTTTACCCCCAAAACTTAGCCTGGCTAAAGCATACCCAGCCATGGAATTGAAGAGCAAATTTAACCCCGTGACACTCACAGCAATAAACACACTATTAAAAAACCAACGCCAAAACAGCGGTTCTTGGACAAATATCTGTCGGTAATTATCGAAAGTAAAATTTCTGGGAAAAAAATTTAACTCACCACTGATAATCTCTGAGAGCGGTTTAAATGATGCTGACAGCGCCCACAGAAAAGGAACCAAGGTAATTACTGCATACAGCGTCAGCACCAAGTATAAGAATACTTTCAGCCCAGGTAAACGCCTAATATTACTCATGTCCTTTCCCCTCCAAAAATGCGCTGCTGTATCAAAGTCACAGCAATAATGATTACCGCCAGCAAAAAAGCCATGGCCGCAGCATAACCCATCTGTAGATGGCGAAAGACAGCCTGGTAAATCAGTAGTACCATAGTCAAAGTGGCATTATTAGGCCCACCCGTACCACCAGAAAAAATATAAGACTGGTCAAAAAGTTGAAAAGTCCCAATTATCCCAATAGCCACCACAAAAAAAGTTACAGGTTTGAGCAGAGGAATGGTAATATAGATAAACTGTTGCCACCAATTGGCTCCATCCAGTTCCGCCGCTTCATAGAGTTTTTGGGGGATATCCTGCAAAGCTGCCAAATAAATCACCATATAAAATGGTGCAGTTGACCAGATATTCATGATCATAATCCCTTTGAGGGCTACGGCTGGATCTCCTAACCAGTTATAAGTAGGTAAACCCAAAAAAGCCAGAACATGATTTAATAGCCCATCGGTGTTATAAATCCACATGAAGATCAGCGTTAGCACCGCAGAGGATGTAACTGTGGGTAGAAAGAACAGGATACGCCAATAGTTTTTACCACGAATACCAGAATTGAGGGTTACCGCCAGCAATAAAGCTAAAATGGTTTGGGATGGTACCACAATTGCCACATATTCTAGAGTATTTCTCAGGGCAATTCCCACTCTCTCGTCTGTAACTAAGCGGGTAAAATTGCGTAAGCCAATGAAATCGTACTCAATACCCCCCAGAAGTTGCACTTTATGCAAGGAGAGAAACACCGCGTAAAAGATGGGGAGAATGACAAAACACCCTAAAACCAAAATAGTGGGGGTCATAAAGATGTAGCCAGTTAGGGTTTCCCTAAGATTCCATCTGCGATTGATTCGCCACCAATGAATTTGAAACACAATTAAACCTCCGCCTCTAGTAGTCACCCGGTTGTAGGGATGGGGCGTATGGTCTTTATCCTAGCGCTTGAAACTTAAAGTCCAGATATACAACAGCTACAACCAATCTCAGCATGAGAGTCGCCCCTCATGCTTGGCTTTAAAACCGTTCCTCTCCAAGGTCAACTAGTCCCACCGGGTGTAAAAACGCGGGGATTTTAAATATAACCTCAAAACTTCCCTGACCAGGTTTCGACTGGGGAAAATTCCTAATATTTGCGCTCTTTTGGCTCAAACATATTAATCACCACTGGGCGATATTTAATATCAATACCTGCTGGAGAATAATAAGCCATGGTGTGTTGGAGAAAGTTAACATCATCTCGCTGGGGATAATCTTCGCAAAAATGTGCGCCGCGACTTTCTTGGCGGTTCATAGCTGAGGCTAAAATTGTTTTTCCAACTACCATTAAACTTTTTAATTCTAGGGCTTCTACTAGTTCTGTATTCCAGCAATTCCCCTTATCATCTAAGAGGATGTCTGAATATTGCTCTTGTAATTCTGTGACTTTATCCCAACCCGCGGCCATTAATTCGGCGGTACGAAATACACCACAATGCTCAGTCATGCAATCCTGAAAGGCTTGGCGCACTTGGTTAATTCGATATTTTCCCGGTTGTTCTATTAAGGTTTGTATTTCTTTTTGGGCTTGTTGAATGTAACTTTGCTCATCTACAGTCGGTAACCGACGTTTTTGCACATATTCAGCGATCGCCGCCCCGGTACGCTTACCATAAACTACACATTCTAGCAGCGAGTTACTACCCAGACGGTTAGCACCATGGACTGATACACAAGCGGTTTCACCAGCAGCAAAAAATCCTTCTACTAAATGATCACCACTGCTGCGGACTTGACCATTAATATTCACAGGGATACCACCCATACAATAGTGATTAGTAGGACGAATCGGTATAGGTTGAGTGACAGCATCCACACCTACTAAACGGTGTGCTTCTTCCCAACAGAAGGGGACACGACTCATAATTTTATCTTTACCCATGTGTCGCAGGTCAAGATAAACAAACGGACCACCCGCACTACCATCAGGATGAATACCACGACCCGCGCGAATTTCGTAAGCGATCGCCCGTGAGGTAATATCACGAGGAGCTAGTTCCATGCGACTAGGTGCGTAATTTTTCATAAAGCGATCGCCATCACTATTAATCAAATAAGCCCCTTCCCCCCGCACAGCTTCAGAAATCAGTACCCCGACCGGATACAAACCAGTGGGATGAAATTGCACAAATTCCATATCTTCCAAAGGTAACCCAGCCAAAGCAGTCATAGCCAAACCATCACCCGTAGAAGCATAATCATTAGAAGTAGTATTGTAAACGCGACCATAACCACCAGTCGCAAACATTACCGCCTTAGCTCGTAATACTTCTAGATGTCCATCTAGCAAGTTAAACATCACCACACCCTTAACCTCACCTGATTCTAAAATCAGGCGCATCACATACCACTCTTGATAAACTTGCACACCATAACGCCGCAAATTGTTCACCAACTCATGAAGAATCGCGTGACCAGTTTTATCTGCAGCGTAACAAGTGCGATTATGGGAATGTCCGCCAAAAGCCCGTTGAGCAATCCGACCATCAGGTAACCGCGAGAACAAAACACCCATGTGTTCCAAGTCAATCACCACATCTGGCGCTTCTTGGGCGAGAATTGCTACCGCGTCCTGGTCTGCTAAATAGTCAGACCCCTTGACAGTATCAAAAGCGTGTGCTTCCCAACTATCTCCTGAATCAACATTTTTCAGCGCGGCCGCCATTCCCCCTTGAGCTGCTACCGAGTGGGAACGTATCGGGTGAGTTTTAGCCACCAGAGCCACATTTAAACTAGGGTCAGTACGGGCAATTTCCACCGCAGCACGACATCCGGCTAATCCGCCACCGACTATAATCACATCATGTTCGAGCATAATTAACCCTTTGTGCAATCACTTGTTGTTCTATGTTAGTAGAGCAATTCATCTACCCTATTTCACTCAGCAGAAGTTGGGTGAGCATTCCATCCATGGCTAAAGGCATAAAATAATAATACTGATATCTTAGTTATGTCATCTATCTCAAGATAGATATTAGAGTAAGCATTGATAAATCAAAAGATTCTGGTTCAGAATACAGTAATATTGTGATATATAATTTAACAGTTATATTGATATACTTATGTAAATTTACTTTCACCAAATCAACTTCAAGTCCCCATATCTGCTCATGCTTTTAATCCCAAGTAGGTAAAAGCAAACATTAAATAATCCTATGCAGCAAAAAAAGAATCAATCATCTGCACGGTTTCGTTCCGCCACAGAGTTTCCCAAAACCATTGATGGGCTTAACAACAATGAAGTTGATATCTTGTATCGAGAAATGCGAGATTGTCTAGTTTTCACAAATCGTAGTCGTTCCCAGTTGCTCCGTAGAAATAAAGAACATAAAGAACGGATGCAAGTTCTCATTAACCAACTAAAACAGGAAAAAACAGAAATTGCCGAAGTTTACCGCCAGACTGTGGTAGAAATGGAAAATGAAATTGGCTCAATGAGTCGATATTTAGACCAACTTTCTACAGCCTTTGATTCAGTCTCAGATATTGAGAATCCAGAACAAGCACACTGGAATTATTTATCTTTTCCCAGCAGGTTCTTCAAATTGGTGCAAGCAATTAAATCAATTGTACTATGGTGGCGGGAAGAAAAGACCCAGGAAACAGTAAAATTACCATCTGCTGTATCCTCCTCTCCTTTTACCCCTGAGCAACTACAGCAAAAACCACAAATGTCTCAAGACCCCCGTTCAATCGGAAAATCTCTTTTAGATAATGAGTCATAAAAATCATGGGTAAAAAACGCCTCAATCAACTGTTAGAGGTTCTCAAGGACAATTACCAACGAGACTTGCACAATTCCGCCGCCATTTACACAGTTGCGCAAGTGGCTGTAAATGAACTAGACCAGGAAGTTTACCAGAGCAATGAAACCCCCATAGCTGCTTTACCTTTTGCACCCAATTTAATAGATAAAGATCAACTTCTACAACAGTATGGCTCTTATAATGGGTGTCGCCAAGCAGCTAAAGAACGGGGAATTAAATTTTCTCGAACTCCTAGCTGGGAACAGCTAGCAGCAGCTTTGAGTTATGCAGAAATTTTACAAAAAATCATCAGAAATTATGTCACTACATACCCTTACCCACAGCTACAAGGAACTAAGTTTGAGTTAGTTTTCCCCGTTGGTGATGAATAGTTACAAATCAATCATAAAGCTATCTCGCCGATGAAAGTCAGCCTGTACCCCACTATGAGTTAATGCCCAGTAAGTAATATTACTATTTCTATCTTCTGTCACAGTAGTAATTGCTGCTTCTATTTCCTGTTCTATGACGATGATTTGACCCAAATCAAGATCCACAACCAGGGTTAAACTATCTCCTTGCTTTTGGATACTAAAAGGAAGAACAGCAAAAGCTGTTTCCTCTCTCATCCCTTGACGGTATCCATCAAAGTGATAAACGTTCCAATCTCCAGCAGGGGAAAGGTTGAACTCCCAATACTGTGGATGACCTTTAATACCCAAGAAAAACTCAAAACAAGTATTTTTCCATAGTTCATGCTGGCGGGTTGGTGTATCTGATAAGGTCGGAATCACAAGCTGTTGTAAGTCACCGATAACTTGGTAATTGAGGGTAAGTTTATTTGCATATCGGTGGATATTACCTACAATCTGTATCTTGGGTAAGAATTGCTGTGAGGGAAAGGGTAGTAAGGAAAATGTCTGATTTCTCATCTCAAATCTTGGATAATTTGGCGAATTGTGCTTTCTTGAGATTCGATGCTTTCAGTCAGCCTAAATTGAACTAAAGCTCTAGCCAAATTGTGTTCTGGATATTTGACTTTAAAATAGATATTCCCAGCTAAATAGTCAGTAAAAAACCTCAATCCCAACTCAAAGGTAATTAACCGAATGGCATCATAAATGTAGGTGTAGTCATTCTCTGTGAGAAAACCTTGAGCTACAGCCAGATAACCCTGTAGAATTAACTGACATATTTCTGTATTAAAATACACTTTGTCCCAATACTGGGTTTCTTCTCCCAGGGGATTGCAACCCGATCGCATACAGTCACCAATATCATAATGTATTAGTCCCGGTTTGACGGTATCCAGGTCTATCAGGCTGACTGCTTTGTGAGTCCCTCGATCAAACAACACATTATTGATTTTAGGGTCGCCGTGCATCAGGCGTAATGGTAGTTTACCCTTACTGATGGCAGTTTCTAAAATGTCTACAAAAGCGGTGCGATCGCTGACGAATTGTAAACAATAATTGACTTCTGGCGATAGGTGCAGGTGAGTTTTCCCCAGAACCACCTCATACTCTTGTAGATAAAGTGGTGTAATATGAAACCCTGGTAAAGTATCCGCTAGTTTTGTCGGCGGTAGGTCACTGATCAGAAGATGGAACATCCCCAAAGCATAGCCGACTTCCGAAGCGCGGTACCTGTCTTCCAAGGTGTCGAAGCATTGGGCGTTTTCCACAAAGCTAATAGCTCGCCAGCAGCGGCCATTCTCATCTAACCAGAGGTCTTGACTATCTTGAGTTGATAAAACCCGGGGAAACTCCCAGGGGCGACTAACTGGGCTACCTTTAAGGCGATCGCCAACATGGTCTGTGACAATACGCATATTCTGCATTACCAATTCCGGCTGCCGAAACACTTGGGTATTGATGCGTTGCAACACAAAATGCTGTAGCTTGGCAGAATTGAGAGTTACCAGAAAAGTTTCATTAATATTACCATTCCCCAAAGATTGAACGGCTACAACCTGACCTTGATGTGTGAATTTCTCCGCGACAGCAATTAAATTAATCTCTTTTGTCATCTTCTTTTACCTGTACCACTCCCCACAGACCTTGCACAGAGGCTATACTGGGAAAAATCCCAGTTAACTGAGCGCTGCAAACTGTTGCCAACAAAGATACAATGCACGGGGTACATGGAAACACCCCTTCCACTTACCGCCCTTGAGATTTAACAACACTTCCCCACGACGATTAAGATAACCGAACCACTCCCCACCTTCAGGATCAGCAAAGTGTGACCAAGTATAATCATGCATTTTCTGGTACCATTGCCAACAAGAGTCACGCCCCGTCAAGCGATAGCCCATGGCTAATGCAACTAAAGATTCTAAATGCACCCACCATAATTTTTGATCCCATTCCAATTGCTGGGGGGGATGACCCTCTGCATCCATAAAGTAATATAATCCGCCGTGTTCATTATCCCAGGCAAAATTGAGGATATTTAGCACCACATCAACAGCTTGATTAATAGTATCAGTATCATTTTTCCGGCTAGCGATATCCATAATAAACCACATAGCCTCAATGCCATGACCAGGATTAATTAACCGCCCCTCAAAGCAATCAATGTGAGAACCGTTAGGGGTGACATTCTCATACATCAGTCCCCGTTCCTGGTCAAGAAAATCCGTCATCACTTCTTTAACAGTGCTAGCCAGGACATTCTCAAGGGTTTCACTGGGTAGCAGCCATGCCATTTCTAAAGTGAGATTAGCTAAAATCATGGGTACAGCTAAGGACTTCATGGGGCGTGTACCCGGATGGGTCTTGTTATATTTGCCTTTAGGATTATCCTGACGGCGCAAAACATTGTTATAAGCTTGCAGCGCCACATCTTTAGCCCAGTCTGCGCCAGCAGCTAAGGCGTATTGACTAAATGCCATGGCGGCAAAGCAATCAGAAAATATATTATAGGGTTCTATTAGTGGCTGACCTTCACGGGTAAGGGCAAAGTACCAATTACCTTCAGCATCTCTGCCATGTTGGGCAAGAAAATCAGCCCCATTTTTGGCAATTCCTAACCAGCTTTCCCGTTTTTCTAGCTGGTTGCATAGCATGGAGAAAGTCCACACTTGGCGATTTTGTAACCAGATAAATTTATCTGTATCATAAACCTGACCACTGCGGTCTAAACAGGTAAAATAGCCACCATGCTCCCAGTCCAGGGAATATGTTTCCCAAAATGGCAGTACATGATTGAGGAGTGCATTTTGATAGAGTTCCGCCAGGGTTTTGCAGTTGTAGTCCATATATTTACTGTTGTATGAACCTGAAAAAGAACCTCACCCCAGGGGAGACTTTGACAGGAAATCAAAGACGGGGTGAGGTTCCTTAACAATTATCAGTGAATAATTGCCAGTTCACAATGTACTCAGGGACACAACTTGTTTGCTTGTTTGCTTCTATACTGTGGATAGAATAGAAAAGATTTAGAACTATTCCAAAGAACTACCAGCTTGACAAAGCATTTCCCCTAGTCGCTGCACTTTATTCGCTATATCACCAGTGGTGTTAGCAGCTATATTCTGAGTATCTTCACCTAAATTAACCAGGAGATCCGCAATAGAGTCAACATCACCGCTGAGGAGCGCTTCTTTAAGTTCGCCCAAATCTTCAGCTAGATCAGTTCCTGAGAGTTGTTGCTGCCAAGTATTGATGATAGCCATGGCCTGATCTGTGGGGATAGATGTTAATTCTCTTTGCAATGCGGAGATGGTGCTGTCTAGATCAACGTTTTGAATTGCATCAGCCATAAAAAAAACTCCTGTATTGAGCTGATCTGAATAATTGAGAATGGATTACTCCCTGACCTCATTCTTGTGAATATCAATACTGAAGTCCTCAGTCCAGGGTTATACAGTATGAAGTTCTTCAAGTTAGAAAAGTATCAAAACTTGACTTTATATAAATCAAATAATTCTCCTGATTGCTGTTTCACTACTTTGGCACCGGTAGCTTTAATTATTTTTTCCCATTCGGCTACAGGTTCTAGAAATACTTCAGCCCCCAAATATGTTTCTAACAATCCCCAGTCTTCTGCTAAAGGGTGTTCTGGGTTGAGGATGTCAAATACAAAATGTCCCTCTGGTTTTAAGACCCCCTTGACTGCTAGTAACACAGCACCCCAATATTTTAGGGGGAAATAACAGCTAAAACCTGTTGCGATCGCCAAATCAAATTGGTTGGGCGAGTAGTTTAATTGATGAGCTGGCCCCAACTCTACACCTTTGAACAGCTTAGAATTCAATTGGGGACCACGAGAATTGAGGGTATCTCGCGCCACAGTGCTGATTTCTTGACCATAAAAATATGCTGACCAATCCCGCCAAGGATAGATTAAGAAGCTGACACCACAGCCAATATCTAAACATTGCTGGTTTTTTTTCGGTTGAGCAATTTCCCAAAAAGGAGAAACAATTCTCCCTGATAAAATACCCGCTACCCATTCTTGATATATGGGCATTTCTTCTATTTCTGCTGGTAATTTTAAGTCTTGTTTTTGATACTGTCGGTTAAAGCGATACCCTACCTGGGCAATTCTCTCCTCCCAGTTATCTGACTGATAGGGAGTTTGGGAGGGAAAGAGATTACTGGGTAATGGTGAATTACGCTTTTTAGACATTCTCTATAGTGTTCCTAGATTATTTAGAATTAAATTCTAGTGTACCCAATTGAGGAATGGGGAGATGTTAGTTTTATCTCAACTCCAAAAGTAACACTTGTGCCTCAGCCTTTGTACTTATTTTCCTTACTACCAAACAAGTCAATTCTATGAAATACTACGTTATCTACGATGGCAACTGTAATCTCTGTGTTACCCTAGTGCAATTACTGGAGACGCTAGACCAAGGAAGGCTGTTTCGCTACGCTCCCATGCAAGATGAACAAACACTAGCACAGTGGGGAATTACAGACCAAGATTGTCAACTGGGGATGATTTTAATTGATGGCGACACATCCCAAAGACGTTGGCAGGGTAGTGATGCTGCTGAAGAGATTGGGCGGTTATTACCCATGGGAAGAGTATTTGTAGATGCTTACCGGGGTTTACCCGGGATGAAGTGGGCGGGCGATCGCTTTTATGAACAAATCCGCGACCACCGTTATACTATTTTTGGCCGGCGTGAGAGTACTTATCAATCAGCCTATTGTGTCGATGGTCACTGTAAAACACCAACACCTTTGATTAATGAATCTTAATCACCAGATTTATTAAACACCTCTAAAATGTGCCGACAAATCTGCTTGAGTTTGTCCCGGACTTGTGGCGAGGGTTCACACATACCGACAAAACTCCAGTTTTCCACTGTTGACAGTCGCCACGCTTCACCGCGATGGTCAAAACCGGCGACTTCTAAACCGATAGCACGCCGGGAGTCATTGATGGGATCTTGGTAAAAGCGGATTTGAATTAAAATACTGCGACTGCGCCAAGATTTGCTGATTCCCGGAAAGTGAAAACCGATGTCTATAGAATCTGGATCTACCAACTCCCTAGTGTCTGGGTCATTCTTCCAAGGTTTTAGATCTGATTTAGCATCAGGAAACTCCAATTTAAACAAATTCACTACGGTAGCAATCTTGCTGGCGAGTTCAAGATTTGTGGCTTGTTCAGATGCGTTCACGAAAAAACACTCCTATATTGTACCGAACTATGGGGAATGTTAGGACTGAAAAACCCCCAGAAGGCTGATCATATCGGTGTTTATTGCTGTATCTTGAGTAATTATACTTAATTTATCTCTAAATACGCACTCACTATGTCCTGAATCTCAAATATCAACCCCCTTAACTAGATTTTTCAGGAAAATCCCTTGTGAAGTAGAACGATAAATCACCCTAACGATCTAAAATTACACTGTTAGTCGGTATACACAACACAAGTTAAGTTTAGTTTATGGCGCGTCACCGCTCGATTTTTTCTCTGATTTTAGTATTATTAGCCACATTTCTCGTCAGTTGTAGTGGTCCTAGCGCCACAGTTGCACCTCCAACTTACTCAGCAACTCAACTAGAGAGAATTCAGGAATATGTCCCCAAAATTCAGGCTGTGCGCGATCGCGCAGCAGAACTAAAAACCCTGATTGACAAAAAGGATTGGATTAATGTAGGCAATTTTATACATGGTCCGATGACAGAAGCGAGGTTGAGCATGACTTATATTGTCCCCAATCTCTTACCTTCAGACCAGCCCACAGCACGGCAGAAAAATCGAGATTTGCTCAACCACTTGGTGAAAATTGATGAAGCTGCTGGAGTGGGTAACACACAGCTGGCTTTAAATAACTACCAAGCAGCTTTGGGAGATATTGACCAGTTCTTGCAACTGCTTCCTGATACGAGTGCGAAATCATAAGTACATTAGACACTAGCTAGAATACAATGGGTAGAGGGGAAGGCTTTTGTTGTTTTTCTCTCTACCTGCTATCCGGTCTTGGGATATTCACTGATGTGAACTAGATGGTCTCTAGACCTTTGTCATCTCGAGGCAAAACCAATGCAATTTAATTTTAACCACACCAGAACCCATTATCTTTGGGTGATAATATTTTATTTATCTGTTGGTTTATCTGTAATTTTTGCGCCCCTATCTAGCCTAGCTGTGACAGTTCAAGAAATCCCCAATCCCCGTGATCAATCTGGTGATTGGGTAACTGATATGGCGGGTATCCTCAGTGAGGATACACAAGCCCAAATTAATCAGATGATTTCTGATTTAGAGGCGAAGAATGGTACAGAAATGGCTGTAGTTACAGTACCAAGTACTTCATCAGCAGCGTCTCCCAAAGACTTTGCCACGGAATTATTTAACTACTGGGGAATTGGCAAAGCAGGAGAAGATAATGGTGTATTATTCTTAATCTCAGTAGGCGATCGCCGGGTAGAAATTGAGACGGGTTACGGTGTCGAGGGGATTTTACCCGATGCTAGAGTCGGAAATATTATTGATACCAAGATCATACCCAAATTTAAACAAGGGGATTTTGAAGGTGGTATCCTAGCCGGAACAAAGGCGCTGGTAATTGTTTTAGCCTCTGAACCCGATACAGTGGGCATTGTACCTAGAGCAGGGGTGACCGGGGATGAACCCACCTTCATATCGCTACTGTTAGGTACCGTCGTACTGGTGGGAATAGTTGTACTTACTGGATATGTTTTTTATCTTCTGAGCAGACCCGAAAAGATTTTCCTGCAACCAGAAGGGTATACACGTAGAAAACAAGGGAACCACATTTTTTCATGTGCTGATTGTCAGCAACCGATGGCAAAAGTGGACTCAAGCTTATTCGAGTCAAGTCTCACATTACAGCAAAAAGCAGCACAAAACTTAGGTAGTGTCAAATTTGAGGGTTGGAATTGTCTCCAGTGCAACCAGAACAACAATCATCAAGTATTTCATCTAGTTGCTCTGGAAAGTTATTCACCTCGATTTAGAGAATGTCCTCACTGTGAAGAATTAACTGTTACTCGCAGTGAGAAAACTATCCAACAACCCACCCAATACAATTCGGGAAGAAAATTGATTATCGATAAGTGCAATGTTTGTAATTATCACCGGGAAACAGAACAAACAATTCCCCGATTACCTCCCCCCTCAAGCGGTAGTAGTAGCGGTGGCGGTGGTAGTTTTGGCGGCGGTAGTAGCGGTGGCGGTGGTAGTTTTGGCGGCGGTAGTAGCGGCGGCGGTGGCGCCGGTGGTAGTTGGTAGATACTATGATGAACAATCCAGAAAAGAGAATTCCCGAAGAAATGGCCCCAGATGTGCTGGAGTTAGCCTCGCGCTACTACGCCCAACACACTCAAAGTTACTCTGCTGCTGACTTAGTGGCGGCGGGTCAGGAAGTTGATATTCCTGTGGAGTTCATTGAACAAGCAATTCAAGATATCCAGGAAAGACAACAGCAAGAACAAGTAGCACAACAGCAGTTGGCACGTTTTCGCCAAAGGCTAGTGACTATTGTCGCTGGTATATTAGCAATATCAATTATCTGGACTGGCTGGACTTACAATTTAATTCAAAGTAGTGGTAACACAGTAGAAGCCGCCTGGGCACAAGTGGAAAATCAACTCCAGCGCCGTGCTGATTTAATTCCCAATCTGATCAATATCACCCAAGCTGATGCTCAACAGACAAAGGAGTTAGTTGCTTTATTAAACCGATCGCGTCAAGCTTATTTACAAGCGGCAACTCCCCAAGAAAAAGCTGATGCAGCAGTCCAAATGAATCAAGCAATTGCAGGTTTTACTAATTATGCAGTTGCTAGTTACCAATTGCAATCTAACCAATTATTGACTAACCTTCAGTATGAGTTAACAGGTACTGAAAATCGTCTGGCTGTGGAACGCAGCCGTTATAATCAAGCTGTACAAGCTTATAATCAAAAAGTCCAAAGTTTTCCTAACTCCTTGGTAGCGAATATGTTTGGCTTTGAAAAGCGTGAATTTTTCCGCTAAATAGCCAGAGTTCCCCAGTCTTGTATAATTAATCAAAACATCATCAAAACAGATTATTGCTCAGGCGATAGCGCCAGCGCAGCACCGGAGGCGATCGCACAAGACAAACAAGAGATACCAGCATACATTCCTCTAAAAACATGGATATAGTGATTATCGGTTGTGGTATTATAGGAGCGGCGATCGCCTATGAACTCAGCCTAATTAAGAGTCTTAAGATTACAGTCATTGACCGTCAACCACCAGCCCAAGAGTCCACAGGTGCTGCACTGGGGGTTTTAATGGGTGTGATTAGCCATAAAATCAAAGGTCAAGCCTGGCAAAGGCGACAAACAAGCATCCAACGCTACGAAACCTTAATTCCCGAATTAGAAGCCATAACAGGTCGTAAAATTCCCTTTAATCGCCAAGGGATTCTCAAGCTTTTAGGGGCAGAAGAAAATTTATCAGAGTGGGAAAAACTGGCCGCAATTCGCCACTCTCAAGGCTGGAAATTAGAAATTTGGGACACAGCCAAACTCAGAACTTTTTGTCCTCAAGTAAATAACCCTGAAGTTACCGCTGCAGTTTATTCTCCCCAAGACCGTCAACTAAATCCCAGGTCTTTGACCTTAGCTTTAGTTGAGGCTGCCCAATACAATGGGGTAAGGTTTAAATTTGGTGTGGATGTTTTGGGCATTGAACAAGGTAATAACTCTCATGCACTTGCGACTACAGAGGGTAAAATTAATCCTGATTGCATAGTTGTAGCTGCGGGACTAGGTTCTACATCACTCACAGCACAACTAAACCAGATGGTTAATATTCGTCCGGTACTAGGACAAGCCTTACAAGTACGTCTAGAACGACCATTAGGCAATCCTGAGTTTCAGCCTGTTTTGACTGGGAATGATGTACATATTGTCCCTGTGGGGAACGGTAATTATTGGGTGGGTGCAACGGTGGAGTTTCCTAGTCATGATGAGCAAATCCCACCGAATCAAGAATTATTAGATCAAGTTTGGCAGCAAGCGATCGCCTTTTGCCCAGATTTAGCCACAGCCGAAATTATTCGCACTTGGTCGGGTTTACGTCCCCGTCCTGAAAATCGTCCCGCGCCAGTGATTAATCAACTCCCTGGCTTTAGTAACGTTCTCTTAGCTACTGGACACTATCGCAATGGGGTTTTACTGGCACCAGCCACAGCTGACGCAATTCATGAGATGATTATTTCTATTGATAATAAAAAATAGTTTTTAGATTTTATTAGGAAGATAGCGTGTCTTTAAAAAAACATACCATTACCGTAGATTCTCTGAAATGGTTTTATCGGGAGTGTGAACCTATTGGCAGAACAGATTTACTGCCTGTAGTATTACTACACGGTTTAGTCTCACAAAGTTACAGCTGGCGGAACATTATGCCGGCTTTAGCCAGTCAAGGAACCAGAGCCATCGCCCCTGATTGGATTGGTTATGGCTTTTCTGCTCAACCAGAAAAATCGGATTTTGCCTACACACCTGATAAATTCATCACCGCATTAGAGGGATTTATCAAAGCCTTAGAATTGGAACGTTTTTCTTTAGTTGTGCAAGGATTTTTAGGCTCTGTGGGCTTACAATACGCCTTGCGCCATCCAGAACAAATTGCTAACATAGCCATTTTAAATACACCCATTTCCAGCGATGCTAAATTACCTTGGAAAATAAAACAACTGGGTTTACCATTGGCGGGTGAAATGCTCACTCAAGACCCTCTATTAGTGGATCGGACACTAGAAGGCGGTAGTCGTTACCGCATCGAAGATCCAGATTTAGATATTTATCGCCAACCATTTTTAAAAGCTTCCACTGCGGGGCGAAGTCTGTTAGCCACTATTCGCAACTTACAACTAGACAAAGCAATGTCAGAAATAGAATCTGGCTTTCAACAATGGGACAAACCCATTCTGATTCAGTGGGGAATGATAGACCCTTGGCTATCCATAGATGTAGCAGAAAAATTTGCTAATTCTGTACCTAGTGCGGAATTAATAAAAATTAATAATGTAGGGCATTACCCTCAAGAACACTACTCCCAAGACATCCTCACAGACCTTTTGCCTTTTGTCAGGCGGATAAATACCCAATCAAAAAATAAATAAATCTGAGAAAAATCGATATTATAGACAAAGAGACATACTTAAACAATTACCAATCGAAAATTTTATATGTCACGCGGTAAGTTTACAGAATGAATCACAAGACTCAAAGAAAATCTTGATCAAAGCCTCTTGTATCAATGTTGTCTCCCCTTGGTTATTTATTCAGTAACTACCGTGTCATTCGTCAGCCACAAATAATCTTTTGGTTGAAGTTTAAGGATACTCAAGGTTAGTTAATAGTGATTTAATCGCGGATTTATAATATTATAGGAGTTACGCATTGACAGAATAACAAAATAGTGAATTGATAAATATAGGTCGTCTACTTGCTAGGTATCAGACAATTAGAAAAATCACGAAACCATCCACAGCGCAATGCAATCTAGACCTATACACCTTATTTTTACTGTCAGAGCCAAAGTTTGGGGGGTGCAGTAGGTTAGCAGAGATATTAGGAGACGTTTCACATGATAGTGTGAATCGCTTTTTATTGAGAGAGCGATATGAACCGAAAGATTTATTCAACATTATAGAAAAAGTTATTAACTTGGTAGGAGGAATACTAAGTGTAGATGATACAGTGATAGAAAAGATTTACAGCGACCCCAAAAATGCTGAATTAATCGGTTATTTTTGGTCAGGTAAAGCCCATAAAACAATTATTGGCTTAAATTTAATCACTCTATATTACAGTGATATTCATGGTAATTCAGTGCCAATAAATTACAGAATATATGATAAAAAGGAGGGAAAAACAAAAAACGATTATTTTAGAGAAATGGTAAGTGAAATAATAAGCTGGGGAGTCAAACCCAGAATTGTAACAGGTGATAGTTGGTATTCAGGAGTAGAAAATTTGAAATTCCTAAAAAACCAGAAATTGGGTTTTCTCTTCGGAATTGAAAAAAATAGAACTGTTTCAAATGAGCCACACAAGTATTGTCAAGTAAGCACTCTGGCTATTCCCGAAGAAGGATTAAGGACTCATCTGAAAGAATTTGGATTTATAAAGTTGTTTAGGAAAGACTTTAAAAAAGAAGACTCTAGACACTATATTTTGTATCTTCCAGATGAGGAAAGAATCGAGGATATAACTAGAAATGAATTTATGACAATTCATGATACTCATTGGGGAATTGAAACCTTTCATCGAGCCATAAAACAAGTATGTGGAATTTGTCGGTTCATGGTTAGGGATACTCATGCAATTAAGACTCACATCTTTTGTTCACTTCAAGCTTTTGTTAAGTTGGAGTTTATGCGCTCTGAAAAAATAATTAGCAATTGGTATGAAATACAACGGAATCTGTTTACTTTAGTTGTACGTGAGCATATTTTTGCTAATCTTAATAGCGATCGCATGATCTAGATATCATAGATCATATTTTTTGTCAATGCGTAAGTCCTATATTATTTAAAACTGGATTTATCAAATTTTTATTAACAATAAAATTCATGGAGATTTGATTTCATGGCTTATTTATGGTTTAAAGCATTTCATCTGATTGGCATTGTAGTTTGGTTTGCGGGTTTGTTCTATCTAGTACGTCTATTTATTTATCATGTAGAAGCCAACCAAGAACCAGAACCAGCAAAAACCATACTGAAAAATCAGTATCAGATTATGGAAAAACGGCTCTACAATATCATTACAACTCCGGGAATGTTGGTAACTGTAGCAATGGCTATAGGTTTATTAAGCACTGAACCCGAAGTTTTAAAACAGGGTTGGTTGCACATTAAACTACTATTTGTTTCTCTTCTAGTTGCTTATCATTATTACTGTAGTCGTCTGATGAAACAGTTAGCCGCCGATGAATGTCGCTGGAGTGGTCAGCAGCTGCGGGCTTTAAATGAAGCACCAACAGTGATGTTACTGGTGATTGTCTTATTAGCTGTGTTTAAAAATAATCTACCCACAGATATTACAGTTTGGGGGGTTTTTGGGTTGATAATTTTGATGGCGGTGACAATTCAGCTTTACGCCAAAAAACGCCGCCGGGATAAAGAAAAGCTGATGGGACAAATAGGACAAGTTCCTCAAGAACAAAACTAACTTTAAAGCTCTCCTGATTGCTGCGCGGGAGAGCTTTTTAGAATCCCCGTCCATTTATGGCGGGGAGAGGCCAACAAGAACTAGACATACTGTCGCACTTCTAATGGTCGGTTGTTCTCGTCCACCAGGACTACCTTAGGAGCGTAATTTTGTAACTCCTCTAGGGTAAACTGTCCATAAGCCATAATAATCACGCGATCGCCTGTAATTCCTAGACGTGCTGCTGCGCCATTGAGTTCAATCACCCCGGAATTAGCAGGAGCTGGTATTGTATAAGTGATAAAACGCTCACCATTAGCATTATTCACTACTTGCACTTGCTCATAGGGTAAAATCCCAGCTTTGTCCAACAATACTTGGTCGATGCTGATACTACCCACATAGTTGATATTTGATCCTGTGAGGGTACAGTTATGAATTTTTGCCAAAAGGAGAGTACGCTGCATTTTTTTCAGATTTTTAGAGCATTTTTTGCCAATCACAAGCCGCCACAGCTGTTTGTGTCTCGACAAAGGTCATGGACAGTTAGAGTTAGGAGTTAAAAATCAAAACTCATAACTCATAACTGTTAGCTTTGATATTATGCTTGAGCAGCCCTAATAAATTTCTCTACTAAGGGCGCCACTTTGTCAACATCTTGCCAACCGAGGATTTCTGTAACCTTCTTTTCCAAATTTTTATAACTGCGGAAAAATTCAGCAATTTCTTCTAATCGGTGTGGTGCTATGTCTTTGATAGATTTTACATGAGCGTAGCGCGGATCTTTGTCAGGAACACAAAGAATTTTTTCATCGCGATCGCCGCCGTCAATCATTTCTAACATCCCAATTGGTCGTGCGGCAATAATACAGCCTGGAAAGGTCGGTTCATCCATAATCACCATACCATCGAGAGGGTCGCCGTCATCAGCTAAGGTGTTAGGTACAAAACCGTAGTCATAAGGATATCGTACGGAAGAATAAAGCACTCTGTCCAGGGCAAAGGCTTGTAAATCTTTGTCAAACTCGTATTTATTTTTACTCCCACCGGGGATTTCAATTAAAACATTGAGTATACCCGGTTTTGGTTGAGCAGGGATACGGGATAAGTCCACAAAAAAACTCCTCTGATAACGGTAAATTAAATTAGCATTGAGTTGGGCTGCTTGTACACATTTGTCAAGTAACCACAACTGATGCTATGCAGTTCACACTCCCCCACCAATCTCAGGATGGGAGATTCTTGCTACCCTGCGGGAAGGCTGCGCCTACACAGAAACCCGCTTTTTGGTACAAGACTTGGTATTTCATGTCGCACCCACAAGCTTGAATTCCTTTGTGTCTCACAGTACTGCAATGTTCTGTCTTCTGACTTAACCCAGTAATTTTGCTTGATTGTCACAACTAGCCAGTTTTAAGAGGGGCAATTGATCAATTGCCCCTCTTAGTATCCTACCAAAGTCTCTGCGGTACAATTCATCTTACCGCAAAACTTTGTTACCCGTTATCCTCTCACACCTCCAGGAAACGCCCCGGTCGGAGAAAGGATGTCAAATTATCTATGTACATCCTCAAGACAGAGCGATTCCCGCCGTCGCCGACTCCCTCAGGCTGCTCTATGTATACATTCAAAATCTTAGCTCACAATCTGTTTTCTCCTTTCTCGAGCTAACTGGCTGTGATCCCTTTGTCATAAGTGTTTTTTAATTTCCACTTCTTGGTAGTGTATAGGTTGGGGGTTGTTGGTTATTTGAAGCATCAGTCGAATAGTGGGCAATGACAAACACAGGTAGTGTTAGAGTCACTAGAGCGATCGCAGTTCCCACAATGTCTGCCAAACGATGGGAATATGTATCGGTAGGGCTGGCAGACTGGCTAGTTGCATTCATACAAATTGAAATTCGTCACTTTTTTGGTAGGTTGACCCTCTAAAAGAGAGTGTTGATGCTATTCTAACTATTTTTTTATGGTCAATTATGTAGCACGCAAAAATTTTGACAGTTTGGCAACTTTCATATTACTAATTTCTTTGCTGGTATTTTTGATACAATTTTACACACAAGTGTTGTATTCCTGACTTTAGTACCGCAGCTGAGTATAATCTTTACTTTTATGTTAAGAATAGTTTAAGCCCATAAGTGATCAATCAAATGAAATGGATCAGCCTGTTAATACTAATGATCATGACATTACCTCAACTTATAAACTTCTGCCCTATCAACCAACATCTCTCCCGTTAGTAAGTCCTTCACACTAGCTAATAAAGTCCGATGAGAATCTACGTAAAAGAATACAGATATCCGATCAAAACCTGGTTCTCCGGGAGGATTAAGTTTAGCCACACAAACCTTTTGATGCTGACTATCTAAAGAACGGTAAGTTTCTTGGTGTTGGAGAATGCTGCTTGTCATTCTTCCTGATGCATCAAAAGCGATTTCTGTTTGCGTCATATCCCCTAATTCACCAATATCTAAATGCACCTCTGTTTGTCCATTATTTGCAACTTGTAAATTTAACCATGCTTCAGACTCACAAGGATATTTTGTTCCTTGTGTAAATAAGCGATGATAAGTATATGTTCTACTGTGAGAATCCCATAAACGAATAGCGTAACTATGACGCAAAAAATCATTAATTTCTGTAAATTCCCTCACCGCTAAAGCACCATGACACACCGCATCAAAAGGCTTATTAAGCTTGACCTTATTCTTACCAAAATAAGATTTAATTAGTTGTTGAACAGCAGGAATTAAAGAACTTCCTCCTACCAACAAAACTTGCTCGATATCATTTTTATTAATACCTTTTCTCAGAGCCATTCCTAATACATCATCTAAAGCATCCCGCAACTGTTGTAGAAATTGTCTATTTTCTAAAATTTCCTCTAACTTTTCACGAGTGATGTTCAACTCATAAGACATAAAAGATTCATCATCGAACCAGCTTTCAGTTACAGATTGATTATTTGATAATTGGATTTTTAACTTCTCGGCAATTTCTAACAAATTTTGATAGGCAATTTTCCCTAATTGTTCTGCTGTTAAATTTTGAGAACGTAAATAATCTTCCACTATCCAAACATCAATATCTTCTCCACCTACATAAGCTTCAGACTTAGCTAAAACCTCAGCGCGTAAATTACCATTGGGATGAGAATTTCCAACTGTTCTGACTAAACTTATATCTAGAGTTCCTCCACCAAAGTCTATGACTAATATCAACGCATCAGGATGTTTGAGAGCATATCCTAAAGCAGCAGCAGTAGATTCATCTATAATTGAAACTTGAGGAACATTTAATTTGGCTCCTAAGTCTCGAAACCAATCTAAATAACGTTCAAAAGCACCAACAGGAACAGTAAACACCAAATGCTCCGGTTGAATATTTTGTTTTTTAATTTCTGTCCAAACAGTCTTGATAAATAACTCTGAGATAGCAGTAGCATCATAATTAATACCATCAATTTGGCGGGGTGGTGATTGATAATCTCCAGCTAAATCACGTTTAAATTTTTTAAATAAACGCTCAGGAGGCGAACTTTGAGAAAGTCCTAATCTTTGACTACGGACACCTTCACCTAAGATCACCTCTTTATGTGATTTAATAAAAATTAGACTCGGAATAACTGGAATTTCTGATCTTTGAGCTTGATCAAAAACACCAACAAATAAACGTGATAGATCAGGAAAACGTAAACTTTTAGGTAATTGAGTATCAGTCTCTAAAATACTGATCACAGTATTACTTGTCCCGAAATCAATTGCAACAGTTGTCATAATTACAGATAAACAATAAATTGGGTTTCTAGGTCAATCAATAAAACCATGAGGACATGAAATTTTTCATGTTTGTTCCTAATAATGGTATAATTTAACCCCAAAAACTGCTATTTTAATACAAATTATCTACCAGCACATTTATTAAAATACGCTATTCTGTCTGATATTAAGTATAAATTCATATGTAGTTGGTGCCCTTTTAAGTTAGTCACACCACCGCACAAGATGAAATATTGTAAGATTGATTATATCCACCTGGAAGAGTGGGAGTAATTTTAGCTTGATAGAGAATCCTATCACCTTCTTGATAACCAATAAAACGAATATATACTAATTTCCTTTCTAGCATATCATCCCTAATACTGTTAATCAAAGCAACAGTTTATTTTTTGATCATTTTCATAAGAATTTAATACCTTACCCTTTTTTAGGTTAAGGTATCTTGACCTTTTCGCCCTCACTCTTTAAACTTTCATCATACCCCAATCTGTTTTAATGATTCATGGGCGGTCAAAATTCTCATACTCCTGTGTGGTGAAGTGCTTGTTTCTTGGTTTGTAAAACTCCATCAATGTCTGATTACTTTACTTGTCGTTTAGCGGTTCCATGTGCTAAAACTTCCCTAATTCTGGCGGTTATAATCCTTAACAGCTGTTGATGATCTGCTCTTTTCTTAGTCCAGTTAAATTCGGTTGTTGAGGAACTGCTAGTTATGGAATTAAATAATCATCTCTGCAATCTTTGATATGGGCGTTGATTCCGCCAGACTAGAAAATCTCAGAAGAATTACCAAACAAAAACGACAACCTATAACTGAGATCATTAAAGACCAGATTGGTAGGCTATAATCAGAATTAAAGCCATGGCGGTAATTTTCGCCATAGCTGACTCCGAATAAAACTTAACATTTCTGTTTCACTCTCATATGCTACAGTGGGAAAGTTTAGATATCAGAGAGATAAACAAATCTCGACCACCTACAAAACAAGACTCCACACAACACCACAGAGCTAGAAAATTAGGCATTTGTACCGATTGTTTTCTAATATCACAATTAATCTCATTGCATTGTAAACAGTGATTACTATTTCTCCATCCTACCTTGTCCCCGAAAGTTTTCCAGACTTCATAATCCCACTCTTTAGTTCCCCCCAAACCTTCATAAATCTGCTTTTGCACAGAAAACCCAAATAAACCATCGCTGTATTTTAACCACAACTGGTCAATTGTACCAAGGTCTGCACAGGGAAAGTTGTCAA
The DNA here is from genome assembly GCF_015245355.1 of Anabaenopsis elenkinii CCIBt3563. Classification (GTDB taxonomy): domain Bacteria; phylum Cyanobacteriota; class Cyanobacteriia; order Cyanobacteriales; family Nostocaceae; genus Anabaenopsis; species Anabaenopsis elenkinii. Next base: position 2,620,102 of record NZ_CP063311.1, read on the forward strand.
TACTTTGAATATTTAACCAACCTTCCTCTTCCCGTTCCGCAACAGCTAACATCACCCGCTTTGTTTCCTCATCAGCTGCTTTCCACCTCTTCCTAACCAGCAAGTCACGCAGGGGACTATAGTCTACCCCTACCACTGAGTACAACTCTGTTGCGTCCTCAAATATTTTTAAGGCTTCTTTAGCCTTTGCTTCTGTGCGAGACTGCAACAAAGAATAAGCTGCATATTGTACCTTTGGTGACTCATCATTTAAAGCCTGAATTAAGAAATCTAAACCCTGTTCCCCATAATTAAAAGCTTGTGCAATTCCCAGGATTCTCACCTGGGGATTAGGATTACTAAAGCGGAATATTACCCCTTCCATACCACCTAAAACTGCTGCAAACTCTGGCGCTGGAAGTTCTCCACCAAGGACAGCATCGTATTCACCGGGTTGTTGCTGATTATTTGTCATTGCTCTATATCTAGCCTTGATGTGTTGCTGTGTCCAAAAGAGTTGACTTAGTGAGACGGTGGGTCGGATATCAAAAACTTATGCATAGTGAGGAACTTATCCAGTCTGACAGTTTTGACTATGAGCAAACATTTTTTGCCACTAAATATATGAATGTATAGGTCTGACTAATAGTTAACTGTGGTATTAGCGAATTCCAAAAGTTCGCTATACAATCAAGACCAGTCAAACACCCCACACACAAGGAGGTGGCGCATATGAGTAAATTCACAGCAAAGTACATCTCTATTAAGTTTATATGACTCCCACTGCTGAGGAACGCCGGCATCCTGGGATGGTATTTGAGCAATTTTTTCCCTTTAGATGGGTGTGATTATGGCAGCAGGATTACCGAAAACCGCCGACATTTCTACCCACAAGAGGATATCAATTTTACCCTCTACCAATCAACGGCATTAACCCCATGTCCTAATTATAGTATGAGTCAGCTATTATGAGAAATACCTGAATAAATCTTAATTACTCTCACATTACGCCAAAAAGCCTATTTTACTTAAAAACTATATAGTTTCACTAAAAAACATTTGTAACAGTAATTTTTACTACAAAATTAGAAATAGGCAGGGCGTGGTCTGTTGGGGGAAGATGGTGTAGGATGGGCTATTTATTCTGACAATCTTTCAACCAAGAGCTAGCGATCGCCCCTGCAATTTAAAATTAAAGTTCAAGTTTTCACACTACACACACATACCACGAGATTTAAGAATCTAACCTCTACCATAAATACTCATCGGTTCCTTAAGGAACTTAATGTAAAAATGTTTAAACGTAGATTGAATCACACGAGGCATAGCAAAATCAATTGGCATTAACTTATCTGGGAGTTGCCAATCTGCTATTGACAGTAAATCTGGGTGTAAATGGGGAAAATCAATTTCGGTCAGTTCAGGACAAACGCCCAACCTTTGAGAAGCTGCAACCGTAGGTACTTGTTCTGGTAGTACCTTAAGAATTTCCACCATTGACCGATCTAAAGCAAATACATCTGATGCTGCTGCTAAAATACCCAAATCACGGGGTTCTCCCCCACTAGGTCCATTACCTTGATGACCAATGATACCATCTAAAATCGTAAGGTTGGGATTAATTGCCCTGGCAGTCTCCACTAGCATTTCACCAAATCGTTGAGCATCTTTCCCCGCTTCCATGTGCCACCAAGCTTTCATTTTACCAGGAACACAACCAAACAGATTTTTTACCCCCATAGTTAAAGTCAACTGCATATGTGATTTGACTTTGGGTAAGTTAATGACTACATCTGCTTCCATAGCCTCTTTGCATAGCCGCAGATGATTAAAATCTTCACTGACAGTTTGGTAACGCTTACCGTGAAACTCAATAATAGGAATATTCAGTTCTTCTAAAAGCGGGAGATAGCCATTAGCTTGTGCTACTCCTTTAGCGCTTCCAAAAGCCGGACTGTCCCCTAAAAAGGGCTGACCACCAGCGTCTATGACCATCTGCGCAACTTCATAAACCAGTTCCCGGCGGGTTGTACACTCTTTATGGGGACGGGCTCCTGTGAGGAGATTCGGTTTGAGTAACACTCTATCCCCTGGTTTCACAAAGCCAGACATCCCCCCCAAAGGTTGCAGCAGGGTAGCTAAAGATGCCCGTAAAGCCTCTTGTTCATAGGAAGTAGCCCGAATTAGACTAACAGATGGTTTTTGAGTGTGCATGGATAATATATAGGATTGATATACGTACAATTATATACCCCTCCCCTCGCTAAGAAGAGGGGAAATATTGATGGGAGGTGTATTTTATCTTAGAGGTACAATGGCGCTCATTTGTTCCAAATCTAACACTTGTGCTAATTCAGCTTCAGTCATTAACCCTCGTTCTAAAACAATTTGCCTGAGAGATTTACCGGTTTGTAAAGATTCTTTGGCTACAGCAGCCGCATTTAAATAACCAATGTGGGTATTTAAGGCGGTGACTAATGCTAAACTACCTTCAGCATAAGCTAAACAACGTTCCTTGTTGGCAGTAATTCCCTCAATGCAACGCTGGGTGAGGGCGGCGATGGTATTACCGAGAATTTCAATACTGTGAATCAGATTATAGGCGATCAGGGGCATCATCACATTTAATTCTAATTGTCCTGCTTGAGCGGCTAAGGCGATCGCATGATCGTAACCCATTACCTGAAAACATACCATAGATGTCATCTCTGCCATCACTGGGTTATATTTACCCGGCATAATTGAGGAACCTGGTTGTACTGGGGGTAATTGAATTTCTTTAAAACCAGTTTTGGGACCTGAGTCCATTAACCGCAAATCGTGGGAGATTTTGACTAAATCCTGGGCTAAATTGCGTAAAGCACCGGAAACATTCACAAAAGGTGCCATACTCTGCATTGCGGCCATTAAATGGGGTGCTGGTTCCAATGGTGATTCCATCAATTGGGCAATCACTTCTACCACACGGGTGCGATACTGGGGATGAGTATTCATACCAGTACCAGCAGCACTACCACCCAACCCCAATACCATTAAATCCCCAGAAGCTATATAAATGCGGTTCTGGTGATCTGATAATATCTGCGCCCAAGCGCGGAAATTATCACCCAAACGCACAGGTACAGCATCTTGTAGGTGGGTTCTCCCTGATTTGACGATATCTTGAAATTCTACAGCTTTAGTTTCTAAGGCGGCGATCGCTTTTGACAAAGCTGGGTGTAATGTGTGAGTAAGGGCTAATAGTCCCCCAATCCGAATTGCTGTAGGAATCACATCATTGGTAGACTGTCCATAGTTTACATGGTCATTGGGACTAACCCGCTGATAATTGCCCTTTTCTTCCCCGATAATTTCTAAAGCTCGATTTGCTAAAACTTCATTGACGTTCATGTGGTGAGAAGTCCCCGCACCAGCTTGATAAACATCTACTACAAACTGATCTCGTAACTTCCCATTCAGTATTTCATCAGCAGCTTGGACAATTGCTTGACTGATATCTGACGGAATACAACCCAATTCTCCATTGACGATAGCGGTAGCTTTTTTGATAATTAAACAAGCATCTACGTAAGTATCTAACGGTTTAATGCCGCTAATATCGAAGTTTTCTACTGCTCGGAGTGTTTGGATACCGTAATAAACACTACTGTCAATTTGGCGATCGCCCATGGAATCGCGTTCAATGCGAAAATCTTTATTTTCAGTCATAGTATTCTGTGGATCATGTCAAAATACAGATCATGCCATGTAAATACACTAAAAACCTAATTTGGTACTATATGAACTTACCCAACTTAATTACCTTTTCTCGACTTTTGGGAATACCATTTTTACTTTACGGCTTATATAATCCTACACCCCAAGCTAGATGGGTATGTTTGAGCATATTCTTAGTCGCAGCGTTAACTGATTGGTTGGATGGGTATTTGGCTCGGAAGCTCAACCAAATTACTGATTTAGGTAAATTTCTCGATCCTTTAGTAGATAAATTACTCGTACTTGCGCCGTTGTTAGTCTTAGTGGAATTACAAACTATTCCCGCTTGGGGGGTGTTTGTGATTTTAGCACGGGAATTGGCGATCGCAGGTTGGCGGGTCAATCAAACTACAATCACAGGGGCGAATATTTGGGGTAAACTTAAAACCGTAAGTCAAATAATTGCTATATCACTGTTAATTGCACCTTTATCAACAGCTTGGAAAACTCCTTCTTTGATTGCTTTTTGGGTTTCTGTAGTTTTGACTTTAATATCTGGGGTCATTTACCTGATTCCATCTAGGAATCAAAACAGTTTGTAAGATAGCATCCCATTAGTGATATGTGAAAGGCTCTAAATTTTATCAGAAAAAACATGGTTGGTTGTCTTGTCTGGTGGTTTTAGATTTGATATGATTCTTAGTTAGGCTGTCCTCTTTTCATAGTTTTGTTTTATCCAGGATTGATATTCTCCTGAGCGAACCTGATTAATCCAATCGGTGTTATTCAGATACCATTTGACAGTTTTCAATAAACCACTGTCAAAGTTCTCTTGAGGTTGCCAACCCAATTCATCAATAATTTTACTACAATTAATTGCATATCTCCGGTCATGTCCCGGACGGTCTTTGACAAAAGTAATTAAATCAGAATGGCACAAATCAGATTTAGGCGCTAATTCATCTAATATCGCACAAATTTTTGCCACAACTTGTAAGTTTGTTTGTTCGTTCATTCCACCAACATTATAAGTTTCGCCAATTTTACCCTGTTCTAGAACCAGTTTAATGGCTTGACAATGATCGATGACATAAAGCCAATCTCGAATATTTTGACCATCCCCATATATAGGTAATGGTTGACCTTCCATTCCATTGAGGATAGTCAAAGGAATCAGCTTTTCAGGAAACTGATGAGGACCATAATTATTAGAGCAATTTGTGGTTAAAGTTGGTAATCCATAGGTATGATAATAAGCCCTGACAAAATGGTCAGATGCTGCTTTCGATGCTGCATAAGGACTATTAGGTGCGTAGGGGGTATCCTCTTTAAAAGCTGCTTCTTGGGGACTTAATGAGCCGTAGACCTCATCTGTAGATATGTGCAAGAAGCGAAACTGCTGCTGTCTTATTGGTGACAATTTTTGCCAATATATCCGACTGGTTTCTAATAGCTGAAATGTACCGACTACATTGGTTTGAATAAAAGATTCAGGGCTTAAAATAGAACGGTCAACATGAGTTTCAGCCGCAAAATTAATAATTGCTTGTGGTTGATATTTCTCTAATAAAAAACTAACTAACTCACAGTTACTAATATCTCCGCACACAAAAAAATAATCTGGATCATCTTGTATTTCTGCTAAACTTCCTAAATTACTCGCATAGGTTAATTTATCCAAATTAATGATGTTAGCCCATCCTAATCTCCTGGCTTCTAACACGAAATTAGCACCAATAAAACCCGCCCCACCTGTCACTAATACAGTTTGCATATCTTCTCACATACTTAATTCATTTATGGTTTCTTCGTGGTGTTGGTAGCGAAAAAGTATCTTAACTATTAAGTCAACTATAGCACTCCTAAATCATTTGTAAACTTGCTTCTTTCCTGACTAATTGGCGATTAGAGCCTGTGTGCAGGGTTTGCCATAGGCGGGAAAATTGAAATAGGATTGCTATAGTCCCAGAAAATATCTAGACAGCCTGTAAAATTTCCTCATCTAGGGAGAAATCAATTTCAGCTTGATCTTGTCTAGTTTTGAGATAATCCTGTTCTAGAGAATCAGCTAACCCAGAAATTAAATCATATTCAGGTTGCCAAGCTAATTCTCTCATAGCTTTATTCACTGATGCAAAGAAATGCTGTACTCGCATGGGAAAAGCTTTGCGCTTGCCAAAATCGAATTGTTTCGGGTCATAATGTACTATTTTAATGGCATCAGGTGATTTACCCGCTGCTACAGCACAAGCACGGGCTAAACCATCAAAGGTGACGAAGCGATCGCCGGAAATATTATAAATTTGTCCTATGGCTTGTTGATTACCGATGACCTGTGACATGGACTGAGCTAAATCTTTGACATGACCTAACTGGGTAATATGCAACCCATTACCAGGAATGGGAAGGGGGCGATCGCGTACAATTCTGTCAAAAAACCAGCTTTCTAAAGGATTATAGTTACCCGGTCCGTAAATATAAGTTGGGCGAATCGCAGTAAAAGGTAAATTTTGTTGACTTAGGTAAGCTTCTGTTTCATGCTTACCCCGGTGGCGACTTTTCGGATCTACTGCATCCCCTTCTATATGAGGTAACTGGTCAGATTTGAGATATACCCCCGCAGAACTCATATATACAAAGTGCTGTACCCGTCCTTGATAGATTTCTGCTAAAGGTTGAGTATCCGTAAGTTCCCGACCGTTATTATCAAAAATGACATCAAATTCTTGTGATGATAATTTTTCTTTGAGTTGGTTGGCGTCAGTGCGATCGCCTATAATTTGTCCTACTCCCGGTAAAGAAGGTAAAGGACGATTTCCACGATTAAACAGTACCACCTCGTGTCCTTGCTCTACCAACAGTTGAGTCAGATAAACTCCAATGAACCTAGTACCACCCATGATTAAAATTCGCATAAAATCCCACCTTTAAAAAAATACTTGTTGTCAAGAGCCTCAAGTTCCTATCACCTAGCCCCCAACTTGAGGTTATCAGGTTGCAGCATCCCTATGGAACCTATGAATAAAAAACCATTACCTAAACCTGACAACTATTCTTCTCTCCCTTTTACCCCTAGTAGTTAGCCGTGTCCTTAAAATACGCTTTAGTTCATGAGTGGCTCACACCTAAAGCCACCGGTGGTTCAGAAATAGTAGTCCAGGAAATTCTCAAACATATTAATGCTGATTTATATGCCCTGATTGATTTTGAGTCAACCAATCCTCACAGTTATTTATACAAACGGGACATTGGCACAACTTTTCTCCAACACTGGCCTTATGCTCAAAATGGTGTGCAAAAATACTTACCTTTCTTACCCTTAGCAATTGAACAACTGGATTTACGGGATTATGATGTTATTCTTTCCTCATCCCACGCCGTGGCGAAAGGAGTTCTCACAACTCCCGATCAGTTGCATATCTGTTACTGTCATACTCCCATGCGCTACGCTTGGGATTTGACATTTGATTATCTGCGCTACAGCAACTTAGGAAAAGGTTTACTAGGATGGGTAACTCGATATTTACTACATAGTTTACGCCAGTGGGATGTCTTGAGTGCCAATCGCGTAGATTACTTTATCGCCAATTCCCACCATACCGCTCGTCGCATTTGGCGCTGCTATCGGCGCCCAGCAACGGTCATTTATCCACCAGTAAATATTGATAAATTCCCATTGGTAACTCAAAAAGAAGATTTTTATCTCACAGTTTCCCGGTTAGTCAGTTACAAGCAGGTATCCTTAATCGTCAAAGCTTTTAATCAATTAAAACTCCCATTAGTGATTATTGGTGCAGGACCTGAAATGCCAAAAATTGGTAACCTAGCTAATGACAACATCCAAATACTTGGATGGCAACCCGATGATGTGGTAAAAAAATATATGGCTAGAGCTAAGGCATTTGTGTATGCAGCTTGTGAAGATTTTGGCATTGCCTTAGTAGAAGCACAAGCTTGTGGTACTCCAGTCATTGCTTACGGTGCTGGAGGTGCTTTAGAAACGGTGCGCGATTTGCGTGTTTGTCCCGATACAGCAACGGGCATATTTTTCAGCACACAAACCACAGCAGCTTTAATGGAGGCACTAGAAAAATTTGAAATTTATCAAACTTCATTCAATCTTGAGTATATGCGATCGCACGCTGCCCAATTTTCATCACCAGTTTTTGCCCAGCGCTATCTTAAATTTATAGAGGAATGTCACCAAGAAAAAACATCCCAATAGGGTAGCGTGGCCTCAGCCATAAGTGAACAGCCAAAGTTAATTTCTGGTTTTGCAGTGCTTATTGGCACTTTATGCCCAGAAATGTCTCATTTTAGCTTTAAGATTAAGACTATGTGTGGTGTGGATTATTAAGGAGTACGATGACTGGCCAGAGCTCACTCCTCTCCGGTAAGCGATATCTAGGCTTCAGAAATGGTAAAGCCCAACAGCAAAGCACTAGTGCGTCTATGCGTACTTTGATCAGCCGGGCCCAAAAAACCAAGACGCCTAAACTCAAACCCCAAGGTTTATCTTTACAGGGTTTAAACGGAGAGTTTGCTAAAAGATTGTTTGATATAGTGTTTTCATTGTTGGTCTTGATTTTGCTCTTCCCACTTTATTTAATTTTGTCCCTGCTGATTGCTCTTAGCTCGGAAGGGCCAATTTTTTATATCCAGAAACGGGTAGGCAAAAACTACAAGACCTTCAATTGTATTAAATTTCGGACAATGGTCAGCAATGCAGACGAAATACTCATGCAAATGATGACAACATCCCCGGAACTGCGAGAAGAATTCGAGAGCAATTTTAAGCTGAAAAAAGACCCCCGAATCACCAAAATTGGTCAATTTTTACGAATTACCAGCTTAGACGAATTTCCCCAGTTTTGGAATGTTCTCAAGGGAGACATGAGTGTTGTCGGACCTCGTCCGTTAGTCAGCTCAGAACTGGCTAAATATGGTTGTCACATTGATCATATTCTCACAATTCGCCCAGGAATTACTGGATTGTGGCAAGTTTCTGGGCGTAATGACATTCCTTACCCGCGAAGAGTCCAAATAGACCTACATTATGTCAAATTTAGAAATTTTTGGCTGGATTTATGGATAATATTTAAAACAATTGATGTGGTGATTCTACCTAAAAATAAAGGGGCATACTAATAGTGTAGCGTGGCGTCAGCCATAGAACCATTCCCAAGGTATGGGCAAATTATTCGGCTAGTTTCTCCTGAAAAACAATCAAAACCTCACTGAGATTCTGAGTAGAATAACTTAAATTATCATTTCTCTGTGTGAGGTTTTTTCAGTATTTTCCCTTAATTAGATAACTAGTATGTACACCATAGGTTAGTCCGGGTGAGATGATGTAAGATATCCCATTGATTAAAGTGATACTAATTCTTTGCCGAGCAGAATTAATGTAAACAAAATAATTAGGTGACTTTTGAGTTAAACTAATTCGGGGTGAGTTGTGAAATCACTCACATATTAGCACTGATCAAGTAGCGTGGCGCAGCCCATGCAGATCTGGCCTTAGACAGAAGTTTAAGACCAATAGTTTTACCCTGAGATGATCTAGCCGGAACTGGATGATCTCAAGCGTGTAACCATTTCAATAGGGATAAAAGAGCATGACACAAACCAAACGGGCTTTAATTACTGGTATTACTGGTCAAGATGGTTCATATCTGAGTGAGTTTTTGCTTGAGCAAGGTTATGAAGTCCATGGTATTATTCGCCGGACTTCTACCTTTAATACAGACCGCATTGATCATATTTACGAAGATCCACATAACCCAGGCGCACGGTTGTTTCTCCACTACGGCGACTTAACCGATGGTACAACCCTACGCCGGATTATAGAACAAGTCCAACCGATAGAAATTTATAACTTGGGCGCTCAATCCCATGTCAGAGTCAGCTTTGACTCACCGGAATATACTGTTGATACGGTAGGAATGGGAACACTGCGATTATTAGAAGCCATCCGGGATTACCAGCAACGTACAGGAATTGAGGTGCGTTTCTATCAAGCTGGTTCCTCTGAAATGTTTGGTTTAGTGCAAGCAGTACCCCAAAGCGAAACCACCCCCTTTTATCCCCGCAGTCCCTATGCATGTGCTAAAGTTTACGCCCATTGGCAAACGGTAAATTACCGCGAGTCTTATAACTTGTTTGCTTGTAATGGCATACTTTTTAACCATGAATCACCCCGCCGGGGCGAAACCTTTGTGACACGCAAAATTACCAGAGCGGTTGCTAAAATTGTCGCAGGTAAACAGAAAAAGATTTATATGGGTAATCTCGACTCCAAACGAGATTGGGGCTATGCCAAGGATTACGTGCGGGCAATGTGGTTGATGTTACAACATGAGCAGCCGGATGATTACGTAATTGCTACTGGTGAAACTTACTCTGTACGGCAATTTTTGCATGAGGCTTTTAGTTATGTGAACCTCAACTGGGAAGATTATGTCGAGTTTGACCAACGCTATCTCCGTCCGGCAGAAGTAGATTTGTTAATTGGTGACCCTACCAAGGCCAAACAAAAGCTGGGTTGGGAACCATCGGTAACTTTTACGGAGCTAGTCGCTCTGATGGTGGAAGCAGATTTACAAGCATTGGGTTTGACCTCACCAAATGGTAAAGGTGCGAATATTGCTGATGAAATTGCTACTATTCGTCAAGAACTGGGCGCTCTCCACTTCTAATTTATCCGCAAGCAATAGTATAAAATTATGACTGCCTTAGAACTTAAAAATCAACGGATTCTCGTAACTGGTGGGGCGGGGTTCCTGGGTCGTCAAGTAGTTAATCAGTTGTGTCAAGCAGGGGCTGACATTACTAAGATTAGCATACCTCGATCGCGTGACCATGATTTACGTCGGCTGGAAAATTGCCAACGTGTAGTTGACCAGCAAGATATTGTCATCCATTTAGCCGCTCATGTGGGTGGTATCGGTCTCAATCGCGAAAAACCCGCGGAGTTATTTTACGACAACTTAATCATGGGAACTCAGCTGATTCACTGTGCCTATGCAGCTGGGGTGAAAAAATTTGTTTGTGTTGGTACTATTTGCGCTTATCCCAAATTTACACCAGTGCCATTCAAAGAAGATGACCTATGGAATGGCTACCCAGAAGAAACTAACGCCCCCTATGGAATTGCTAAGAAAGCACTGTTAGTGCAATTGCAATCTTACCGCCAGCAGTACGGTTTTAATGGGATTTACTTGTTACCAGTCAATTTATATGGACCTGAAGATAACTTTGACCCCAGTAGTTCCCACGTGATTCCGGCTTTAATACGCAAAGTCCATGAAGCCCAAATCAAGGGGGAAAAACAACTCCCGGTTTGGGGTGATGGTAGCCCTACCCGTGAGTTTCTCTATTCAGAAGATGCGGCGCGGGGTATTGTTATGGGTACTCAGTTTTATAATGACTCTGAGCCGGTTAATTTGGGAACGGGTGCAGAAATCTCTATCTACGATTTAATTACTCTCATCTGTGAATTGATGGAGTTTGATGGTGAAATAGTTTGGGAAACAGATAAACCTAATGGTCAACCCCGGCGCTGTTTGGATACTGAACGCGCTCAGGGGGCTTTTAACTTTACTGCTCAGGTCAGCTTTAGACAAGGGCTACAAAATACCATTGAGTGGTATCGGCAAAATGCTGTATAACTAATGTGCTGAGGTGGGTTGTTTGAGTTTTGTTAGATAAAGCTGAGTTACGCCGTGTTTTACTTGAAAAACGCCAGTCCATGTCTGTGGAAGAATGGAGAGAAAAAAGCGATCGCATCTGTAGACAACTACAAAATTGCACTCTATTTACTCAAGCTAAAACAATACTGGCTTATTTCAGTGTTCGTCAAGAACCTGACCTCAGTCCATTATTTGCCGATTCTCAGTATCGTTGGGGATTTCCCCGGTGTATTGGTAAGTCTCTCACCTGGCATTTTTACACACCCCTCGATACTGTTCAAATTGGCGCCTATGGGATTACTGAACCCCATCCCCAGGCGCCAATTGTTCACCCTGAAGCCGTTGATTTGATACTTGTTCCTAGTGTGGCTTGCGACTATCAAGGATATCGCTTAGGTTATGGTGGGGGTTATTATGATCGTTTACTCAGTTCTCCAGGATGGGCAAGTAAGTCTACCATTGGTATTGTCTTTGATTTTGCCTATTTACCTCAGTTACCTGTAGACGTTTGGGATAAACCATTACAAGCTGTGATTAGTGAAAACCGTTGCAGTTAAACCAATTCCTCCCCCTAATATAAGAATAGCCTCTATTTACGATCTCAATTGACGATTTTGAACATCCCCAACTCACGACTAAAACTGATTTTAATCTACGGGTTATTAGCAGCGATCGCACTGATAACTCTTTTTCCCTTACTCTGGCTCATCAGTACAGCCTTAAAGTCTCCCACAGAAAATATTTTACAGTCCCCGCCCCAGTTATTACCCAGTCAACCCACACTCAATAACTTCTTGACTGTGTGGCGATCGCTACCTTTTGCACAATATATCTATAATAGCACCTTAGTAGCAGTGCTTACAGTAGCATTAAATCTACTGTTTTGTTCCCTAGCGGCTTACCCCTTAGCCAGACTATCATTTGTGGGGAGAAACTCAATTTTTCTGGCCATCGTCTCTACAATCATGATCCCGTTTCAAATCGTCATGATTCCCCTATATATATTGACAGTGCAACTGGGTTTAAGAAACACTTACTTAGGAATCATTTTTCCCAGTTTAGCCTCAGCTTTTGGCATTTTTTTACTGCGACAAGCCTTTATGGGTGTCCCCAAAGAACTAGAAGAATCTGCCCGCATGGATGGTAGTTCTGAACTAGGCTTATGGTGGCATATAATGTTACCAGCAATTCGCCCAGCATTAGTTACCCTGTCTATTTTTGTATTTATCGGCTCTTGGAGTGACTTTCTTTGGCCCTTAATAGTGATTCAAGATGAAAGCCTATATACCCTTCCCTTGGGAGTCGCCAAATTAGCCGGGACATTTTCTTTAGATTGGCGCTTAGTAGCTGCTGGTTCCATCATATCCGTTGCCCCCATATTGCTATTATTTTTATTTTTACAGCGCTACATCGTACCAACAGAAACTAATACTGGTGTTAAAGGTTGAAACACCACCGCAGTCCTAAAAATTGTCTGATTTTATAGCCAGTCAAAGCTACCATTACTAACTGGTACACCCAGGTTCATATCACTTTTAAACCGAAGTTCACCTGGTAAGGCTCCTCCATTGTTTGCTGATTACTGGCTTTGATAGCATCCAGATAGGGTTGTAAAACTTGCCACTGTGGCAAATTCACACGATAAGTGATATTTCCGCGTTTTTTAAACAGTGGTGCTGCCGCAATAGACTGGTAGAGAGAATTATGTTCAGCACTTTCACTCAGCCAAGCAGAATCTGGAGTTGCAGGTATTAAACCGGGAGGTAACTCACCTTCGAGGAAAGCTAATAAGCGTTCCTGACAAATACTCGTATTAATACCATCACCCTCAAATAGCTGGAGAATCTCCTCAAAAGATAAAGTTCTCTCAGAACAATATTCCAGTAACTTCATCAACAAGAAATAGTCACTGTATAATTGTCGGGATGGTTCTAAAACATGAGGATGCAAAGGTAACATGGCTAAACCATAGGCTACCCGACTACAATTAGGAGTGCCGTTTTTACCCAGATATAAATCTTGAATGATCTTACTTTGGGGCAGTGTTTCCTGTAGCCAAGTATTCACAATTCCTAAAGAAGCCATCCCCCCAGTTAAAATAGCCTGATTAATTGCGGTCGCAGGTATACCGCTAACTGCTAAAAACTTGTTCAATTCTTGGTTTAAACGTCTCACAAAGGGAATCAAGACATGGTTTTCTAAGTCGCTGCGCCGTAATAACCACCGTTGATCTGCTAATTCCAGACAAAAAGAATCCTGCTGTTGTAAAATTAGCTTTAAAGCCAAGGCTGCATCTAGTACCGCCTGTCCTAACAAAGAACTTTGTAACTTCTGCTGGAGACGAATCCGAGCCTTAATATCCGGTTCCCCTACTTGTGGTAAATCTAATTCTGCTAGTCCTAAACTGCCAGTAAAACTTACTTTACCAGAAAAGGTAGGTTGCCATTGCCAAAAGTTGTTGGCTATTGTTGTACCCTCTCCCTCCTGATTGTCGCGTCTTTGTCGATATGTGGGGGGAAGCAGCAACTGACAGATAATATCTTGCTCAATGGCATTACTAGCGTAAGCAAAACTATGGAGCATGAAATCACTGTGTACTAATTGCTGTAGGGTATCTGGTAAATTAACTAGGGCCATTTCCGTTGTAGTTGCGCCAATATTAATCACCAAGGTGTAACCAACCACAGAATCATTATCAGGTCTGGCTGGATTTAATCCCGGGTAATCGCTAATTTGCACTGTTTCACCATTAGCGCCATCAAGTCTACTTAATAGACTAGCGATGGCTTCCTCCACAAAAAACACCTGCTGTGGATGTGGAACTAGTTTGCTAGCAAGTACAGCTTCGCGCACATTAAAGCGATATGTTTCTGAGCAGCTAGATGGACAGGTGCAAATCACACCAGTAATGTTATGAATAATCTCATGGAATGTTTCTTGATTTAAACCCACAGCACTAGCGGTTAAACCTTGAGTGGTACTATCACGATCAGATTTTAAAGTTAACAGTAACTTAGAGAGCGATCGCACAACCCAAATTAAAGGACCCGCAGAGAACTTGTTGAACTGCAATATAGGTTCCCATGTTTGTTGTTGATTCTGATATGGGATAGCTACCTGCAAATATGGCTTCAACTGTACTGAATAAAAATTATGCTTCTCTTCCTGTGTAGTGTCCCTATTCTCTGAACTTTCTGTTTCCGCTAGAGGTACAGAAGCTGTGGGTAGATACACCTCTGCTGGTAAACGAAACGATTCTTGAAAAGAACTCAGCCCCGGTTGCTTATCTGCTGACCAGCAGATAGGATAAACCACAGCAGTGGAACGATTCAACAAAGCCGCAGAAATTCCAGTAGTACCCAGATCAATACCCAGATACCAAACTGATTCCTGGATATTTAGCGCCACATCTTGATTCTTGACAAAGTTAGAACTACCTCTTAATGAGGCTCTGTGCTCACCAGTCACTTGCTCTTGTTTTTCTGTAGTGGGGCTAAAATCTAACTCAGCTTCGGTTTGTGGCCAACAGATGCGATTAATCTGGAATATATCCACATCAGAGTCAGCCTCAGTTGCAGTTTCAAAATTTTCTGGGGGCTGGTTTATAGTATCTTCCAAATCTGCCAACAGTAGACTCAAGTTAAAATCCGGCTCTAGCATTTCACTCAGGTCGGCTAAATCCTGATCCAATTCTTGGGTCAGCCCTTGACTCAGACTCATATCAGCCTGATTAACAGACTGGTTTTCCCCTGGTGATAGCTGGCGTGGCGTAACCATGGGTAACTCTGTAGGCCCTTGGGAAATATCCCTGTCTAAATTTTCCAGATCCTGCTCATCAAGTACCAGTGAAGACTGCTGACTATCATCAACCCCTGCTGTTTCCAACCGAGAAGAAATTTCTAACTCATCTTCTTGACCATCTAAATCAGTACATAATTCACTCACTGGTCTAATTGTATCAGCACTGCTTGGCTGTATCGAAACAGTATCAGTTAACCCCTGTGCTGTTGGCGACAAGTCAGATAAATCAGCAGGTTTTTCTGGGTTGCTATCTTCCTCACAATACAGTTGTGTCCATAACTCTGATTCTGCATCTGCTTCTGGTAACAAAGAATCTAATAACTTTTGCACTCCTGCAATAGGAGATTCAGCAGTAGTCTCTACAATATCCTTTCCCGAACTGTCCTCTGCTTCTAAGGGATTACTTGGTGATACAGGTATAGTTTCTGCAAAATTCGACGGTTGTAAATCTTCTACATCACCCCTCGAGATAGTTAAATTATCATTACCCCATAAACTAGTGTAAAGTTCATCGACTTGATCACCTCGTGATTCCAAGCTATCCACAACTTTACTAAGTGATAGATCATCATCTGCACCAAGCTCTAAAGGCACTGCATCACCATGATCTGTAACTACCACGTCTTCTTCTTGGTTATTCAGTGTCACTACAGATGAAGCTCCTGGCGCCATAAATTCCCACGACTGACTTGTGTCGTCGCTGACATCCTCTGGTTCTACTGCTGGGACAACATTATTTACCTGGGTTAATAATGTTGGTGGTGGAGATAGGGGTTCTTGTTTTTCCAACTCCGGGACAGATAACAGAGTCGTCGCGGCTTGTTGCTGCAACTGCTGCGTTAAGTTTTTCACAAAGTTGGTCATCAACTGCTCACCCTGCACACCTGTACTGTGCATTCTCGCCAACCCTTGATTTAAAGATTGGTGATAAGTATTGATATTTCGTTGTAGCGCCTCAAAGACGAAATTTACAGTGCCATCCAGGGATAATAGACGTTGGTCTAGTTCCTTGGTCAGATGTGTTAACCGTTGCGCCTGTTCTGATGTTTGTAATAAAGGTTGACTCCCAGAGAATGCTGATGTAGTCTCATTAATTCTACTAGGACTAGTGGAGTCTTTGGCAAAATTGTCTACTATCTGTGGTATTAAATTAGAGACAATACGGCTCATAAGTAACTGCAAAAATTCGGAAATCATCTGCTCCTGGTGAGCATACTGCTGGCTTAAAGAGTAGTTGTGCAGTTTCCTTTGCTCTAGCTGTCTAATTTCTTGTGCAAGAATTTTCCGTTCTTGCATCATTGCAGCTAATTCCGCTTGTAATGGCTGTATTAATGTTGATAATTCACTTTGTAATTGCTTTAATGATAAATTAGCTTGTTCCTGGTCACCTTGGTTTTGCTCTGTCCTTTGGCTACCCTGAGGGGAGGAAGGAGATTGATACTCATTAGCCTGAGTGAGAGATTTCTCTGACAAACCTGACTTTTCCACGGACACGGTCAACTGGTTTTGAGCATGACTATTTACAGTCTCATTTTCTTTTTCCTGGACAAGGAAGGTACGCAGTTTTTCTAAAACCTCCCTCGTGTCCGACCCTTGACCAGCTAGAAGCGTTAATTCCGGCTGTTTACGGCTGTTGATTAAGTTGTCAATATCTGCAATTAATTTCTGGATTTCATCTGCGCGGGAAGTCACTTTCAATTACCTTGGCTAGAATTATGATTTACATGAGAATTACCACATTTCACCAGGTGGTAACAGTTTGACAAAACCTACTAAAATATACTAGTCTAAAAAAAGAATTTATTTTCATATAATGTGCTTGTTTTTCTCACACTATAAGCAATGTTACAGAAATCCTCAAGCTGGGCACGTACTAGAGCAATTAATACACCTAAATAATCACTGAACTAAAAAGGGGCATTTCTAATTGATTTTTTCTCTGTGTGAACAGCTAGAATATGAAATTGGCAAAAATTTACTATCTTGAGTATCATTGACATTGTTTGCTCATATTTTACAGTTATAAAATCTGCCATGAATTTGACTGCCAAAGAATGCTTCTGTCAGCTAATAAGAGACTTTTTGCAGAGTATTTAAGTAATTTAGGGTTTAGGCAAGTGTTACACAAAATTCTCATTTTTTGTTTGTAGTCTTTGCTGTAGTTACCTAAGTAGAGAGGAATATACTCCTCACCACGAGCTAGGGCTGGGTATTATGCCAGTTAGGTAATTACCGTAATTATGACCTAAAGGATTCCTATCCGATTTTTAAATAGGCTATAGTATCTATTCCTTGTTTCCTTCCCATACTAATAAACAAGAATTGTCAGCACATGATATTTTTCTGCTCATGGACTGAGTAACTAGCATCTTGAGACGCAGTATTGACTATCCCGGAAGACTCAGATCAAAGTCGTTCAAACTTTTTTTTCACCATGAGCATTTCAAATTCTCTCCCAGATGAAAACCCATCCCCGGAATTTGCAGAGTCCATTAACAAACAATTGGAACAAGAACATTTGCGGCGACCTAGACTCAAAGTTGACGCCCCTTTAAGAATGGTGGAAACAGCATTTTTAGCCAGTGCTGCTAGCTTGATTTGGTTGATTAATTTCTACTTTCCTTTGGGTCCGGTATTACGGATCTTCTTTCCTGTACCCATCAGTCTAGTTTACCTGCGTTGGGGCAAAAGAGCTGCTTGGATGGCTGCTGTTACTTCTAGTTTGCTGCTATCAGTTCTCATGGGGCCTGTTCGTAGTCTATTATTTGTTATGCCCTTTGCCTTTATGGGTGTGCTTTTAGGCTCAACATGGTATCGTCGTGTTCCCTGGATTGTGTCTATTACCTTGGGTACGCTCTTGGGTACATTAGGGGTGTTTTTTCGGTTGTGGTTGCTGTCTATCTTATCGGGTGATGACCTGTGGGTTTATGTGATTAACCAGGTAACAGAACTGATAGAGTGGGTATTTTTAAGGCTACAATTATTAGCTAGCCCTAGTTTGTTTGTAGTCCAAGTGGGAGCAGTGGCTTTAATTGTCTTCAATAATTTTATTTACCTGTTTATGGTACACCTGGCAGCATGGCTATTATTGGGCGCTATTGGAAATCCCATTCCCCGTCCGCCACAATGGGTACAGGTTCTTATGGATTATGAAGGTTGAGTAATTGATTCGTATTTATACCCAAATCCAACAGGGTCAAAAATGGATTGCTAAGTATAGGGATTGTTTACCCCTGTTTGCCTGTGTTTTAGGTTTTACTGACACTGGCCTAATTCCGGGTATTTCCGCCGCAGGTAGTACTCCAGAAGCACGAAAGTATACAGCTTGTGCTGATGCCGAATTTTTATATTCTGGACCAGAACGAAAACCTCTCTATCCCCTACCACCACTGACTGCGGGAGCTTCACCGGTAATAATTTCTCGTGCTGTGGTTGAGGCGCTCAATATTCCAATTTATTTGTTTAATGCGGGTTTACCCCAGCCTCCAGCAGTACCAGTTATTGATCTGGGGGGCTACCCGGCTAACTGTTTAAGTAAAGGTGCTGCTATGAACATCACAACGGTACGCCACTTGCTCAAGCAGGGTCAACTCTGGGGAGAACGCCTGGCTACTAATGTTAAACAAGGGTATGTCATTTTAGGTGAGTGCGTTGTCGGAGGTACTACAACAGCCCTAGCAATTTTAACTGGTTTGGGTATAGATGCTAGGGAAAAAGTCAACAGTAGCCACCCTGTTTGTAATCATAGACAAAAGTCCGCAGTAGTACAAGCCGGGCTGGAAAGGATGAGGCTCCTAAGGGAAAAACAATCCTCTCCCCCCCGTGATGTTATAGATCCTTTACAACTTGTAGCCGCAGTGGGTGATCCCATGCAGGTGGTGGTCGCTGGAATGACTATCGCTGCTAGTCGCCATTGTGGGGTTTTACTGGCAGGTGGCACACAGATGCTGGCAGTTTATGCCTTAATAAATGCGATCGCTGATGCCTATGGCTTGTCTTGGCAACCAGCAGAAGTAGTGGTAGGTACAACCCGTTGGGTAGCAGAAGATCCAACTGGTAAAACCGTTGACTTAGCCATGAGCTTAGGTCAAAATATCCCTCCTCTACTTGCTACTCAGTTAAGTTTTGCTAACTCTCGTTATCCCCAACTTCAAGCTTATGAGCAGGGCTTTGTCAAAGAAGGGATAGGCGCTGGAGGTGCTTGTATTGCTGCTCACCTCAAGCAAGATTGGCAGCAAAATCAACTTTTAACTGCCATTGAAGCTCAACTAGATCGCTATATCTCTAATTGCTAATGAACTAAGCCGGTCAGTCACCCGACCGACTCGTTTACAAAACCGTACGTGAGACTTTCACCTCATACGGATCCTCAGTGATATGGTTCTTGTCATGAATAGTTATAGCAACCGCCAAGGAGGTTAGGACGCAAAAAGCAAGACATCCTCAATGGCATCTCGTAAAGAATCAAACCGCTCAAGTTTTTTGCGGATTCGACTTTTTAACCAAGACCAACATTTTTCAATCTGATTCAGGTCTGGAGAATAAGGTGGTAGGTACAGCACTTCACACCCTGCGTACTGAATCAGTTGTTGAATGCGCCCACCTTTATGAAATGTGGCATTATCCATCACCACAACCTGTCCTGGTTTGAGTGTGGGAAGCAAACAAGCTTCAAGCCAAGTCTCAAATACTATTCGATTACACGCACCCTCAACAGTGAAAGGAGCTATCAGCTTATGGTTACACAGCGCGGCAATTATGTTCACCCGACCTTCACGACGACCTGATTTAAGTGCATGGAAGCGCTGTCCTTTTGAGTTCCAACCGTAATCATACTGGTCTCGGTTGTCCATTCCTGACTCATCGAGGTATACAATCTTCTCCACAGGTAACTCAGACAACTGCGTTACGAAAGCCTGTCGTTTGACCTCATCGCGCTCACGGTAGCCATAAGTCTTTTTTTTCGCGTAAAACCAATTTTTTTCAAAGCTCTTGAGATTGTGCGATCGCTAATTTCTTCAGGCCAAAGTGAGGCCATCTCTACTTGGGTTTTATCGCCATGTACGGAAGCAAACTCACGAAATTTTTCCCAATCGGTAATTTTGTGACCATTCCCAGGACGCTGATTAGGCAAGGCTTGGAAGTCCCCCGTTTCGGTTTTTCGCTTCAACCATAGGGTGATGGTGTTGCGACTAATATTAAACATTTGACTGGCTTGAGTTTTCTTCAAGCCATCGAGTTCAATCGCTTGGATTACTTTTTGACGAAGGTCGTAACTGTACGGCTTGGGCATATACCTGTAGCAAGCGATCGCTTCACATGAAAAGGGACTACTTATAGTTTATGCTTAAATTACCTTGGCGGTTGCTATACTAAAAATATAGTCAAATATTTTTAGCTTGGTAAGGTCTAAACCTGACTGGGCTAACTACAAGCCTCTCTACTGAGTTTCCATCAAAGATAGAGTCCCCAGCTACCTTTCTTAATATATTTAGGGAACCATTCAAGTCTGCTGAATATATTTTCCCAGACTTAGACCTAAATAAACCTCTCTTGATTCTTTTACCTAAATACCTGTAAGACTTCCATCACTGGCTGTCTTTTTGTCGTGGCAATGTCTGTACATCCCAGAAGGTATTGTGGCATTATCTGAGACTTGTCATCTCATAATAATTGACACTCCCCACGGCTAGAAGCCGGGGGATTCTTGCTTCACGGGGATTCCAATGAATTTACCCGCGCTAACGCGCCGCTCCGCTAACTGCAAGCATCTTGACCGTGTGCCCCACGGCTGCAAGTTTGCGGGTAAATGGTTGTTTTACTCGATTTCACCATTATATCACTGTGGCTAAAGCCAGTCAATCGTTCTAATGCGACTAAAGTCGCTAGCGCACTACACCCCCATAGTTAGAAACCAGGGGCACTGTGCGCGTTTTCTGGTAGGTAGTGCAACACCATCACTCAGTGAATTCTAACTTTCATTAATTGTTCTTCTAAAGCAGCAATGCGATTGTATGCTGCGGTTAACTGTGCTGTTAGTCGTTGTATTTGAATTTCTGGTGTTAAGTTCTTATCTGTACCTGTCCGATTTACGTCTAGAGATATACCATCTGTCAATACATCCTTGTGCTCAAGTTCTGGATGAAAATTCATATCTACTTTTAACTGGGGGCGAACTACATCACTCTTCCCTACAGAATTATTCTCTGCTTGTGTATTTGCTAAAGAACATTCCGAGAAAGCTCGCGCAATTTTACTATCAAGTGTTTCAATCACCTGGTAGAGGGAATCAAGTTTATGACTCAAATTTATGATTTGCGTTTGCAATGTCTCCATTTAATACCCTATTCCGTATATTTTCCTTATGTTATTCACTTTCTCAGTGATATTAACTATACTTTTGAATTATTTAATTTTTCCCACCGGGAATCGAGACTTATTCAGTTAGTATTTAATCCTCAATATAACTTAACGTTTTTTGATAGTATAATTGTTGAGGATAATAAAGTTATTACTATTTGTCATGGGGACAAACAGTTTAAAGTAATTGAATGACTAAGGCTTACTAACGCTATCCTGACCATACATCAAAATTAGCACTTTGAGTATATTCTATATATTTATTTAATATATGTGTAGTCAACAATCCAAAATTCCCAATTCACAATTGATGGATCGACGCTCTTTTTTATTAGGTGCGGGTGGACTAGCCATGTCGCAGATGCTGGTCGGTTGTGGTACCAGCCATCAAACTGAACTCAAGATCCAGTTATTAAGAGGTTCAATACCCAGTCAGATAGTTCCTCAGTTCCGCCAAAGTTTACAGCAACAGGTAAAGTTGAATTTTTCCCCAGTTGAGCAGATAGAGGATTTATTCAAACAATTGCAAGCTTGGCAGGAGGATACATCAACACGCACTCATCAGGAATTTTGGAATCGCTTTATACCATTTATGCGATCTGCTAGCAGCAGCGCTTCGCGATCGCAACCAGCAGTTGCATCTGACCTAGTCACATTAGGGGATTACTGGCTCAAAGCAGCTATTGAACAGAAACTCATTCAACCACTAAAAGAAGTCCAACAGCTAAAACATTGGTCTGCTTTAGATCAAAGATGGCAGCAATTGGTAATGCGCGATGATCAAGGTAACTTAGATCCTCAAGGAAATGTGTGGGCTGCTCCTTACCGTTGGGGAAACACAGTCATAATTTATCACCGTGAA
Source organism: Anabaenopsis elenkinii CCIBt3563 (assembly GCF_015245355.1). Classification (GTDB taxonomy): domain Bacteria; phylum Cyanobacteriota; class Cyanobacteriia; order Cyanobacteriales; family Nostocaceae; genus Anabaenopsis; species Anabaenopsis elenkinii. The sequence continues at coordinate 2,642,491 of NZ_CP063311.1, forward strand.
AAGTTACAAAGTTTGGGTTGGACTCCCCAGGATTGGAGTGATTTATGGCGAGATGGATTACGCAAGCGGATCTCTTTACTTGATCAATCTAGAGAAGTCATCGGTCTGGTTTTAAAAAAGCTAGGACAATCCTACAACACAGAAAATCTTGACACCATACCGGACTTAGAAAATGAACTCAGAGCATTAAATCAACAGGTAAAATTTTACAGTTCCCAGAGCTACCTAGAACCGCTGATTATTGGAGATACATGGCTAGCTGTTGGTTGGTCTAGTGACATAATACCGATTCTATCACGTTATCCTCAATTTGCCGTAGTTATCCCCAAATCAGGAACAGCAATCTGGGCTGACTTATGGGTATGCCCTACAAAAGTAAAAAAAGAGACTTTTTTATCACAGTGGATTGATTTTTGTTGGCAACCAGACATCGCAAAACAAATTTCTGTGCTAACTAGAAGTAATTCCCCAATTTCTCCTCATATTGACCAATCAAACTTACAAGAACCATTTAGGAGTATACTACAGAGTAATCTTCAAGCTTTGGAGAACAGCGAGTTTCTAGGCTCCTTACCTCCATCAGCAATTCAGGAGTATGAGTCTTTGTTTGCCAAAATTAAACAAGGGTAAAATAAGTTTCCAGATTAGGTTACCAATACCCCAGTTAATAACATAAAAACACTGGGAATTAAGTCCCTTGAGTCGTATTTCCTCTCACATCTAAAGAGGGTGAGTTTCCAAAGATCCCAGGAGGTTCAATGATAATTTATATCTGTCAACCCACCACTAAATATTAATTTAGCAAAAACACAGGTGTGGCAAAGATGAGTATGATGAACAGATTGATGTTGGTGCAATAGTTATTGTGATAGTAGCTATAAAACTCCCATACTGTCACACATTTCTTGGAGAACCATGACACCTCAAGAATTTTTAAACAATTTGGCAACAGCTTCAACAGACCCGGAAAAACTCATGGTTGTTGCTCAATACCTAGAAACAACAGCCATGGACAATGCAACCACACCAAAATGGCGGCGCATTGCTTACAGTTCTGAGATTGAAATGGCGCTGACTAATTTGGCTTTTCATCTAGAAGCACTTGCCCAGATCCCTGGACAGTGATCCCTCCCTACCTCAATTACCTTTTCTTATCCACTCTCTGGCGGCTTTCTCCGCTGCTTCCAGGCTGTAGTAAATCTTACCCTCACCAAACACTGCACCACCAGGAGTAATCAAGCGGAACTGCCAGTAATCATCTTCTTCAGTATAAAATACTGTTAGGGTAACGTTATGAATGCCAACAACTAAATGAATTTTGGTGGTCCTCATTAGTGGTATCTCAACGTCTACCCCTTTTTTATCATTTTTTAGTTTCACAATTAGCATTTTTTCCGGCGAATAAACCAGATAAAACTTGAGATTCAATTAATAATAAGTAATTATTTACGACCACAATCTTCTCCCAGATTTGCCGCTTAATCTCTCGTGAGTATCTTCTAACAAATCAGGAATATTTAAGTTTTCTGGACAGCGAGGTAAACATTCACCGCATTCGGTGCAACGGTTAGCTTTCATTCCGGGAAACCAGTGACCGGCATTTTCAAACATACCGTAACGATATTTTCCATAGTTATTCATGTCATAGGCTACAGCCAGATTACGTAATCGCAACACTTCCGGAATATTGATATTTTCTGGACAAGGTAAACAAGCATAACACTGGCTACATTTATCAGTTTTTAAAGCAGATTTTTCATGTTCTTCTAACCTTTGGAAAGCTAAAGTTTCTAAGACTGTTAATGGATGAACACTATCAGCGACCTGTAAAGGTTTAATTAATTCATCTGAGGTGGCTGGCCCCAAACTCAAGGTAGTAACACGATGATCACTCAGTAAAAATCGATAGTTTAATTCTAAAGGTGAATAAGGCTGACACAGGTCTGTTAATGTTTGGGGTGGCGTATAGAGGCGACCGCCTTTATCAGCCGGGGAAATTATAAAAATGCCCATGTCCTTATCAGCTGCTAGCTGAATTGCTGGTGCATTACGTTGGAAAAAATAGTAATAATGTAGATTGACAAATTCAAAGAAATCTGTGTTAATAGCTGCTAAAATAATATCTAATGAACCGTGGGTGGAAAAACCAACATGGTGCACTCGACCATCATCAACAGCTTCCTGAACGGCTTTCATGCAGCCATTGTTGGCTTGTATCCACTGGATATGCTCCCAAGTATTTAAGCCATGAATTCCTAGACAATCTAGATAATTTAGATTTAATCTTTCTAGTGATTCATTGATATACCGACGCATACTATCTGCATCAACTGTAGGCGGGATTTTGGTGGTGATGTAAACCTGGGAACGGGGTACTGTCAATCCCCCTTTGACAGATGCACCAAGATATTCCTCACTTTTACCATAACCTCTAGCTGTTTCCACATGATTGACTCCCAGGGCTAAGGCTGCAAAAATGGTTTCCTGTGCATTTTTGACATCAGCCAAATACCGCATTGTTCCCAAGGAAAAGACCGAGAGGTGTAGATTTGTTTTGCCAAAGCGTCGGTATTGCATCAAAAGTTAGGAGAAAGGGGGGTAGGGAGCGCAGTGATCACAGACGCGACTAGTCACGTCTCTACTCATTTAGCTGTTTCCATTACCAAAGCGCTTGATCAAATCTTCCGGACGGAGATTTGAGATAAACTCACGGAAGGCTTGCTGTTCTGCTTCATCTGCATCCCGGTCAACAGGGATAGACGCATCGGAAACCACTTCTTCCATCACCCAGATTGGGGAGTTAGTGCGCAGCGCGATGGCGATCGCATCGCTAGGACGCGCATCAATTTCTTTTTTGGTTTCGCCTTGTTGGATAATTAAGGCAGCATAAAATGTGTCCTTTTGTAAAGAGTGAATAATCACCTTTTCCAGAATCATCGAACATGACTCTAAAAGATTCACAATTAAGTCGTGGGTCAAAGGCCTGGGAGGCTTTTGATTTTCTAGTGCCCCCATAATTGCCCTAGCTTGTTCCTGTCCAATATAAATTGGTAAAGCACGGCGATCTGAGGCATCTTTCAAAAGTACGATCGGACTGCGGGTTATGGCATCTAATGCTATGCCAGCGACTCTCATTTCAATCATTGCCTAAGCCTCTACAATACTGTGAATGATTGGACACTCTGTGATAAATAATACCTTTGATTTGGGTAAGTTGGGCGGAAAAATAAACATAAGCATTGTTCTCTATAATTGCTTCTATTAAACTCCGAACTTGTTGTGAACACCAGAGTAATTCAAAGTCATCTAAGCAGATAATAACCTCCTTAACCAAGTATGCCTTGAGAATGATGTGAATGTGTTAATAAATTTATAATATAAACCGTCTGAAATTATACTTAAAATATTGGTGATTCATGTCAGAATTACAGTGAATTTTGGGCAAAATTAGGCAATAAATACAATTAGTTTGAGAAAAAGCCGTGTTTACAGGATTAATCCAAGCTTTAGGAACCATAAAACCCGTAGGGGGAGACTCTTGGCAAATTACCTTTGTCCGTCAGTCTTCTGTTGTGATTATGGAGGATTTGGCTTATGGCGACAGCGTTGCGGTAGATGGGGTTTGTTTAACAGTAGAAAAAATTTTCCACAATGGCTTTATCGCCACTGCTTCGCCGGAGACTCTCCGCCGCACTACCCTGGGAAATGAGCAAACACAACAGAAATACGTCAACTTAGAAGCGTCGCTGCGGGTGGGTGGTAAAGTCGGGGGTCACTTTGTTATGGGTCATGTAGATGGTATAGGTCAATTAGTAGAGGCCCAGCAAACGGCTAGTTCTTGGGAAATGACCTTTGCAGCACCCGAAGCGATCGCGCGGTATATTGTCCCCAAGGGTAGCATTGCTGTGAATGGTATCAGCCTGACAGTAGCTCTATATGATCCCGAATTATATCAGTTCACAGTGGCAGTCATTCCCCTCACCTATGAGGAGACCAATCTCCGCTATCTTTTCCCTGGCAGTTGGGTAAATTTAGAGGGGGACATTCTCGGCAAATACGTAGAAAAATTTGTTTCTCCTGGCAAAACACACAGTAAAAACGATATAGTGACACCTGATTTTTTAGCAGAACATGGCTATTTGTGAGTAGGTAGAGAGACGATTCATTATGTAATTTTAAAAACCACTGTGGGCTAGAGGAGATTTAAAGCTTGTGCACAGAACACCTCTGTTTGGGTGGGAAAACTCCTCTAAATAAGTTGGCTGGATGAATCAATAATCCCACGCGCTTATAGCCGTGGGAGTGTCAAGGTAACCCAAACTGATGGTACCCGGTTCGAGGTAAATTTCTGGTGTTGTTATCTCATTTGGCTCATTTATGTCAAAACAAACGTGGAGATTTCCCTGGGTTGTTACGCCCACTACAGTGCCTACAAGATTATTGATGTATACCTGCTCACCAATATTTGTCAATAAATCTAAATATCGAGATAAGAGTACACTTATTCCTTCTTGACACAGACAGTCTATACCGGATTGTATTCCTAGTAAAACTGTTTTCGTGAGCATTTCCAGAGAAGAAATAGCCTGATGAGGCTGGGAAGCCTGCCAGGATTGGAGATTCATCCCCGTATCTGGTACTGGGTTAGCCCAGTTAATACCGACGCCAATTACTGCTTGTGTGATCTGTCCGTTATGGACTTTTGTTTCTGTCAAAATTCCGCCGAGTTTTCGACCCTGCAGGACTAAGTCATTGGGCCATTTAATCCCCACACTGATGCTGCACTGACGCAACAGAGCAGCAATTCCCCAAGCACTAGCCAAAGTCAGCTGATAACTATCAGCAGCCGCTAGTTGAGGAACAATACCCACCGAAAGATATAGTCCCCCCCTAGGAGAAATCCACGTACGACCCCATTGTCCTCTACCAGAAGTTTGCTCAGTTGCAATTACTATAGAGTTTTTATCAGCCCCATCCTTGAGCAAGTCCCACAGGGTCTGATTAGTTGAAGGAACACTTTCAAAAATATGTAGGGAAGATGGCACACAAGTATAATTAAGTTCTGATTTGTGCCTAGTTTCTAAGAGTTGCCGAATGGCTTGGTCACGCGAGCTATCAAATCCCACAGCAGTTAACCCAAATCACGTTCTTCAAGTTAGCATTAATTGACTGATGTTGATTTTTGTTTAGGTTTGGTTCAAGATGCACACTTGGCATTGGCACAATTGGCAAGGATTACCCTATCTTACTTGTAGTGTTCTGAAAGATTGGCATCACGGCTTTTTTACTCAGCAGTTTTGGCCGCGCTCACCTGAAGATTTGACAACAGTTCTGCACCCAAAAGCATTAGCTTATCGCCTCAAACAGGTACATGGCAATATTGTTCTCACCCCAGAAGACATTGAGAGGAGGACGGGGGAGGATGATTCTGGTCTAGTTTTGGGGGATGGTGTGATCAGCCAACAGCCACTACAAGCTGTTTGGGTAGCTAGCGCCGATTGTACACCTATATTGATTGGTGATGTTAAAACTCGACAAGTAGCCGCACTACACGCAGGTTGGCGGGGAACAGCTGCGAAGATTCTTCCCGTGGCTATTACCCGATTACAAGAACAAGGTAGCAAACTGGATGACTTACGCATTGCCATGGGACCTGCGATCGCAGGTGAGGTTTATCAAGTTTCTTTGGATGTGGCTGCCCAAATTGGTGCTAGCATTATACCCTATGCACAGCCACAGCAGATTATAGAGGCTTTGCATGAGTTACCACATTCACCCTTATTGGTAGACCCAGAGCCGGGAAAGGTGAGGTTGGACGTGCGGCGAGTCAATGTTTTACAACTGGAAAGCTTGGGTATGAGCGCTGAACAAATAGCGATCGCTCCTTACTGTACTTACCAAACTCCAGAATACTTCTTTTCTTATCGTCGGGAGCGACAGAAAAAAATTCAATGGTCGGGAATTGTCAGCGCCATAGACCCAGATATATTGTGATCTTTGATAAGCTGTAAGCACTGGTACGAGGAGTCTCTGTTGTACTATGAACTGGTTGTTTACGGGACGTTTAAGAGTAGATGAAGTAACGGTTAAGATTGCGGATTTGCCAAAATCTTTACAGGGTATAAAACTGGTACAGTTGACAGATTTTCACTATGATGGTGTGAGAATTTCTGAAAAACTGTTAGCACAAGCGATCGCCGCTAGTAACAAGGCTGAACCCGATATAATTTTATTAACTGGTGACTATGTAACCGACGATCCCACACCCATTCACCAACTAGCCTTACGACTTAAAGATTTACAAAGTCGCTCTGGTATTTATGCCGTACTCGGTAATCATGATATACATTACCAGCACTCAAAAACAGAAATAACATCTGCCCTGAATAACATAGGGGTTAATGTCCTGTGGAATGAAATCGCCTATCCTTTAGGACAAGAGTTACCAATTGTAGGACTAGCTGATTATTGGTCACGGGAATTTAACCCTGCACTAGTTATGAACCAACTCAACCCTAGTACACCCCGCATTGTTTTATCCCATAACCCGGATACTGCTAAAGTTTTGTCACAGTGGCGAGTAGACTTACAACTATCTGGACATACCCACGGAGGTCATATTGTCCTACCAGGAGTTGGTCCGGTGATTTTCCATTATCAAAAGCTGCTAAAACAACTTCCTCAAAAAGTGCGCCAATGGGAACCAATTTTCCTAGCAAACTGCTCAAAAGTAGTCCGATATTGGGAGTGGGCAAAAGGTTTTCATCAAGTGTTGGACAATCAATTATATGTCAGCCGTGGCTTAGGAACTTATAGTCCAGGACGTTTATTTTGTCCACCTGAAGTCACTGTAATTACCTTAATTGGCGACTAGTTATTTATTATTTAATCATAAACCGCCACAAGTTACGATGGAAAAGTATCAGTAACCCATGGCGGCTTATTAGATATCTAGTGTTTAGATGAAATTTCAAAAACAGGGTGAATTAACTCAAATAAAGTGGACAATTTTCGCAACCATTGATATGACAATTGCTCATCCTTAATTACTATCAACAGGCATATCTAGCTGGAACTTCCAAAACCTCCAAAAACAACGTCAATTAACTTAACTCAAGGTGTAAAACTTTGACGACAGGATGTCACAACTGAGTTCTGATTGCGAGTTCATTAGAGCGGGAGGTACAGGCTCCAATTTATAGGTTTTTTAATTAACTTTTAATTCCTTTGTACCTTATTTGTAATTTAGCACCCTCTATTCAATTTGTGTAAGATATTTACCAAACTTGAACAGCATTAACTTTCTGTCATATTTTTGTAAATTATCTTAATATTTCCCTGACTATGGGCTGAAATCATCGCCAACGCCTGTTTACCCTCAGTAGTTTTTTGATTTGGTAACAGCATCTTGATAACAGGGATTGACGCTGGAATATGAGTCTGGATGACCTTGAGTATGTGGAATCAGGGGATCGGCTGACATTCCGTTCTAAGGATGCAGCTTTATTTAAATCGGAAGTAGCTCTATATTCAAACCCGAGTTGAGAACAAACAAACCCCCGATACTTGTAGGCTTCAATATAGCGGGGATTGAGGCTAATAGCTTGGGTAAAATTTGCGATCGCCTCCTCATATTGTCCTCTACTGGCATTCTCCACTCCCCAATTATAAAAAGTTTCAGCATCCCAGCGCTGAATAGATATATTTACCTGATGAATTGAAAGATTTGTAGGCGAAGCAGAAGGCACACTGGTAGTGTTTAGATGTTCAGACTTGAGTTTCTTGTAAGCTAGATTGATTTCTTTGATTTTTGACTCTGCTTCTTGTTTATCCTCATGGTTAAAAAAGCGATCAGGATGCCAAATCTTCACCAACTGACGGTAAGCTTGCTTCACCTGTTCCTGTGACGCACCCGGATTCAGTCCTAAAACTTCATAAGCATGATTAATATCAAGGTAATCGCTCATACTGAAAGAAACAGGCAACTATAAGATATATGTTAACTACTCCCCTAAATTTTTTGCACTCAAACCAAACCCCTCATAGTGGATACCATTGGGACGGTAGTAGTCGCCGCTTCTTTGAAGGTTGGTATTATCGCGTAACTTTACCTGATTGTGGTCAAACCTTCGCCTTCATGTACTCTATAGAAGACCCCATTGGAAGCCAACCCTATAGTGGTGGTGCGGCTCAAGTGCTCGGACCCAATGATGAGTATATATGTCGTACTTTTCCTGATGTCAAGAAATTTTGGGGTAGTCAAGATGTTCTCGCATTAGGTCATTGGGGTAAAACCGACCTCAACATTCCACCTTTATATCTCAAACCCAGGGAGTTTAAACATCATGTCCAGGAAGGCTATCAAGCTACAGCCTCCTTAAATCAAGGGGAGATTTACGATCCCGGTACTGGTAATTATTGCCGTTGGCTATACGACATTCAGCCGATATACTACTGGGGAAATCAAAATAGTCTTCAGCAATCAACTGCCGGTTGGCTGTCATCTTTACAGATTTTTGAACCTGGGTGGCAAATTTTGATGGCTCACGGGTTAGCAAGTGGTAGGATTGATTGGAACGGTAAAATCTATGAATTTACCAATGCGCCGGCTTACGCAGAGAAAAACTGGGGCGGTGCTTTTCCCCAAAAATGGTTTTGGTTAAATTGTAATTACTTTGATGATCAACCCGATTTAGCTTTAACAGCTGGCGGTGGTAAGCGTGGTGTATTGTGGTGGATGGAATCTGTGGCCATGATTGGCTTACACCATCATGGTAAGTTTTATGAGTTCGTTCCCTGGAATGCAAAAGTAGAATGGGATATTCAGCCCTGGGGGAGATGGCAAATGCGAGCCAGAAACTTAGATTATGAAATTGAATTGACGGGAACCACGCTTTTACCTGGTACACCCTTGCGTGCGCCGACAGCAAATGGTTTATTATTCTGTTGTCAGGATACCATGCAAGGAAAATTAAATTTGGAGTTACGAAAATTAACTAGTAGCAAATCTCAAACAATCCTCAGAGCAAACAGTTCTTTGTGCGGTTTGGAAGTAGGCGGAGGTTCTTGGGATAATTCTTGGCAGTCTAGCTAAAAAAACTGCTATCATGGTAAGTGCTTGCACCTTGTATTTGGGGCTGTAGCTCAGATGGATAGAGCGAGCGCCTCCTAAGCGCTAGGTCGCCGGTTCGAGCCTGGCCAGTCCCGTCATGACAAGATGATTGAATCAATAAGAAAGTCGGAAATGGTATTTCATCTTCCGACTCACTTAATTATATGGTATCAACTGCCATATGTCCTGTTAATCCACCTTTGGCTGTGTATTATCTAAAAACATCGGCGTTGCATCACAGTATGAATGATCTTTCAGGCATCAATCAGCCCAGCTTATACCCGTAGATTCCCGCGGAATCTAGCAGGAAGCGCGTTACAACCAAAGGTAAGAGTGTTCAGAACTCACCGATGGGGATTTCATAACTGAATTTAGGAACGCAAAAAAAATCACTCGATATTTGGGTAAATTTTTCTCAAATTAGCCTACATAATTATTTATCTTTTTTTTCAGGTAAAATTTTCGACTCAACAGACTAAAGTATAGAGCCTTGAAGAATCATCTATTATTTTCAGGTCATTCACTTCGGTTTATGGTTTTCGCCCTACCTCTATTAATGTGGTTGGGATACCTGGAATCCCAAACTAAAAATTTACCGCCCCAAGCAGTATTAGTTTTAGGTGGTTCTACCTCACATTTAGAACGAGAAAAGTTTACAGCCAATTTTGTCCGTGACCATCCAAGTTTACCAATTTGGATTTCTGGTGGTAGTCCACCTAGGTCAACTCAGAATGTGTTTGCTCAAGCTGGAGTTGATCCCAAACGATTACACTTGGATTATCAAGCTGTAGATACTGTAACAAATTTTACTACACTAGTAGATGAGTTGCAAGCTAAAGGTATTAAGAGTGTTTATTTAATTACTTCAGAATTTCATATGCGCCGCGCCCGTGTGGTTGGGGAGATAGTTTTGGGAAGTCGTGGTATTCAATTCAAACCTGTACCAGTACCTTCAAAAAAGGTCAATGAACCCTGGGATAAATCTATCCGTGATGGGATGAGGGCTTTAGTTTGGTTGGCTACAGGTTACACGGGAGCAGAACATATGAGAAAGCAATGAATTAGAGGTGAGGGACTGGAAAAAAATTTCTTTCTCAGTCTGATTATACTGACATTTCTTGTATTAGAACATAGGGCTGAACAATCAGAGTCTGAAATCTTTTGGTGCGATCGCTATTCCAATTCCCCATTTGTGTATTTGAAGGTTTAGCTATTAATTCCCCATCAATCCATGCTTGCACTGATGAAACCTGATCACTAGCGATCGCCACTCCCACATCAAGCAAGTCTAAATATTGTGTGACTAAAATCACTGCATCCCTTTGTACATGAGGAATTAACCAATCCCACTCAGCCTCATCCAGATTTTCTGTTAGTTGTGTTCTTAAATCGGACATAATTCCCCATTTAGATATTTCTGCGGCCGATTGTACCCTAATTTTTGCCCTGAGATTTTGTTGCCATCTTGAGTCGGTTAGCATATTTTTCAGCGTCCCAAATCATGCAACTGATTAATTACCGTAGCACACTGATCTGTCACAGCTTGTAATTCCTCTTTATTGGTAGAGCTGGGTGCATCAATTAATTTGCCAATCCGAATAGTTAAGGGAACTGGACGAGGTATGGAGCCTGTTTGTAATATCTTCTCAGAACCCCATAAACTCACCGGTAAAAATGGTGCTTTAGCCTTGGCCGCCAAGAGAGCCGCCCCTCGTTTAGGATCTGTGATCTTCCCATCGGGAGTGCGAGTACCTTGCAAAAAAACACCTACAGCCCAGCCATTATCAAGGTACTCTAGGGCTGAACGAATAGAATTGCGGTCAGCGCTACCGCGACTCACCGGGTAAGCACCATACAATTTAATTGCTTGTGCTAAAACAGGGACTTGAAACAACTCTTCCTTAGCCATGTAAGCCACTGGACGACGTACACAATTAGAGACAATGGGGGGATCAAAGTAACTAGCATGATTACTGACTACCACCAGTGGCCCTGACTTAGGGACATTTTCCACCCCATAAATTCTCCCCCGAAAGTAAGCATGAAGCATAGGGCTGACAATAGACCACTTAAAAGCGTGGTAAAGTGCCAAACTGATCAAAGGTTCGCGGGTTCGAGACATAGAGAAATGGGATATAGGGTATTGGGGAATGGGGAATGGGGATAGGGTATGGAAAATCTCAATCTTGCCCAGCAGCCTAGACTCCGCAATCTACGTGGGCTTTACTATCCCCTATTCTGGCAACTCTGCTGCATTACGGACATTTCTGAGGATTAAATCCGGTGTAGTGCGTTTAATCAAGTTAGTTAGCACATTACCGGGGCCAATTTCCACCACTTCCTCAATACCCTGTGTTGCTAATTCCAAAGAAATTTCTCGCCAGCGTACTGAACCGGTCATTTGTTGGCTGAGGCGCTGCTTGATTATTTTCGCATCAGTGGATGGAATCGGATTTACGTTAGACAGTACGGGTATAACAGCCGGCTGAAATTCTACTAATTCTAGAATGTCTTGGAACTCTGCGGCCGCAGCTGCCATCAAGGGTGAGTGAAATGCTCCAGAGGTTTTTAAGGGTATAGCACGTTTGGCTTTAACTTGGGAAATTACTGTTTTGACAGCCTCTGGATTACCAGAGATTACTACCTGAGCCGGACTGTTATCATTAGCCAAAACTGCATCTGGTGTCTGAGCAAGAACTAATTCTAACTGTTCACGGTCAAAGTTCATCACAGCAGCCATCATTCCACCAGCGGCACTATCCATGAGTTCAGCACGACGCTTGACCAGGTGTAAGCCAGCGGACCACTCAAACACACCGGCAATGTAAAGGGCGATATATTCACCTAAACTGTGACCAGCAACTATATCTGGTTTATGTCCCCGTTCTCGAAGGATATCAGCCAGGATAGTTTCCACCACATAAAGACTTGGTTGTGTGTAGAGAGTCCGTGATAACTTTTCTTCTTCGTTCTGACATAATTCTATGACAGACCAGCCCAAAATTGCTTCAGCTTCGGCAAATTTATCTTTAGCGGTAGGTATATCTAATAAGTCCATTCCCATTCCCAGGGCTTGAGAACCTTGTCCGGGAAACACCCATGCAGTTTTAGTCATTAGTCGTTAGTCATTGCTCATTGGTCATTGTTTATTGGGGTGAGTCTAGTTTTTTCACTTTTGAGTTTTAACTATCTTCCCCACTGAAATATGGCTGCGCCCCAAGTGAGTCCGGCACCAAAGCCAGATGTTGCAATGATGTCATGAGTTTTGATTTTGCCTTGGCGCACGGCTTCATCTAGGGCTAGGGGGATAGAGGCCGCAGAGGTATTGCCATAATTAGCCAGATTGCTAATTACCTTGTTTTCTGGAATATTTAGGCGTTGGGCAACGGCATTAAGAATGCGTTGATTGGCTTGATGCAAGATCAGCCAGTCTATTTGCTCAATAGTCAGATGAGCTTTAAATAAAGCTTTATCAATAATTTCCGGTACTTTTTGCACAGCAAAGCGGTATACTTCTTTGCCATTCATGGTTATGGGCTGGTAAGTACCTTGAGTGATATTTACATTGGGCAGCAGTTCTAGGGCGGAGGGGGTATAAGCAAGATTGAGGTAGCGGTTTTGAGTACCATCGCTTTTGAGGGAAAATCCTAATAGGCGATCGCTGTTATTAGCTTGCAGTACCACCGCTCCTGCACCATCACCGAACAGTACACAAGTCCTGCGGTCTTGCCAATCCACCCAGCGAGAGAGGATATCGGCGCCAATTAGGAGTACGTTTTGATAAACGCCTGTTCTGATATATTGGGCTGCTGTGACTAGCCCAAAGACAAATCCAGAGCAAGCAGCCGTTAAGTCAAAGGCGACTGCTTTGGTTGCTCCTAATGCGGCCTGAATTTGACAAGCACTGCCAAATAAATCATCAGGGGTGGATGTGGCCAGCAGAATTAAATCTAGGTCTGTTGCCTTTATGCCCGCTGCTGCGATCGCTTGACTACCCGCATCAGCCGCGAGGGTGCTCACGGATTCCGATGGCAATGCTAAACACCGTTGACTAATTCCGGTTCTTGTGGTAATCCACTCGTCCGAAGTTTCCACCAGTTCAGTCAGATCCTGGTTACTGAGGTGATTTTTTGGTACTGCCGAGCCGCTACCTGTAATTGCTATGCCTAACTTTTCCACTCCTAGTCTCCCAAGCTATAAGAATTTTAGTCATGAAAATTTTTATTTTTTTCCAGCTATTAATCGCTAGTTTTCTGACTAATTTCTAATTGGTTTCCTGCTGTAGGATTTCATATTGGGACTGAAGTCTTTGCAGCACCCGATTATCTACAGCTTCTTTTGCCATGCGAATGGCGTTAAAAATAGAAGGAGCTTGAGAGCTACCGTGGCCAATAAAACAGACTCCAGCTACGCCTAACAGCAAAGCACCGCCATGTTCTGCATGATCCATGCGCTGTTTAACTCGCTTCAGATTGGGTTTTAAAATTGCCGTACCAATTTGACCATGCAATCCTTGGGGCAATTCTTCCCGCAGGATTTGCAGAATCACTTCCCCCACGGCTTCGGCAAATTTCAACAACACATTACCCACAAAGCCATCGCAGACAATTACATCAAAGTTACCAGAAAGTACATCACGCCCTTCAGCATTACCAATAAAATTAATTTGGGAATTTTCCCTTAATAATTGATGGGCGCGCAGGGCGACCTCATTACCCTTAGTGTCTTCTTCGCCGATATTCAACAAACCTACCTGGGGATTGGTAATACCTAACACATACTGGCTATAAGTTGACCCCATGACAGCAAACTGCTCTAAAAACTTAGGGCGGCAGTCTACATTGGCGCCAACATCAAGTATGAGTACTGGTTTACCGGCTTTGATTGTGGGGAAAACCGTACCAATGGCTGGGCGGTCAATTCCCGGCAATCGTCCCAGGCGGAGCAAAGCTGCTGCCATAGCTGCCCCTGAGTGTCCCGCAGAAAACACGGCATCTGCCTGCTGCTGCTTGACTAAATCCATCGCCACATTAATAGAAGCTTTGCGTTTGCGTCTCACCGCATTCAAAGGCTCCTCATCCATTGCGATCGCTTCCTGTGCAGGAACGATCTCTACCTGCTCCAAATTAGTGTTTGGGGGCAGGGCGGCTGCAATTTGTTGGGGATCACCAACTAATAATACTTTTACACCCAATTCGTCACTTGCCCGCAGCGCGCCAGTAACGATTTCTCCGGGTGCATGATCCCCTCCCATTGCGTCAATTGCTATCCGTACGGCAGTCAATCCCATTGCTTAGAGCTACTAGAAACCTTACAAATTTTACCAGATGGCTTTGCTGAAAAACCGAGAGTTTCTCACTGCCATATTCTTCCTGTTAATATTGCAACATATTTTAGTAGCTAAGTGGCAACTTTTCAGGGATTGGGGCGCACCGATTAAGAAGTCAAAAATTTCCCCTCACAGCCTATGCCCTGCTCCTGGTTCCCTACTGGGCTAATACCCAATTAACTAGGGTGCGGACGCCATAGCCCGTAGCCCCTGAGCTATTGTAGCCGTTTTCCTTATCTGTCCACACTGGGCCAGCAATGTCTAAGTGGGCCCAAGGGGTATCTTTAATGAACTGTTTGAGGAAAAGGGCTGCAGTAATGGAACCCCCAGGACGCGGACCGGTATTTTTCATGTCCGCAATCCCGGATTTCAACCCTTCAAAATATTTTTCTTCCATTGGCATTCGCCACAGTTTTTCCCCTGCGGTTTCAGCAGCTTGTTCGAGTTGGGAAGCTACAGCATCATCGGGGGTATATAAGCCGGCAATGTCATCACCCAAGGCAATCACACAAGCACCGGTGAGGGTGGCTAAATCAACCATGGCATCTACTCCCAATTTATCTGCATACACCAAGGCATCGGCTAAGGTCAAACGCCCTTCAGCGTCGGTGTTGTTCACTTCTATGGTTTTGCCGTTAGATGCTCTGAGGATGTCCCCTGGGTGCATGGCGTGACCGCTAATCATGTTTTCTGTGGCGGCTGAAATGAAGTGAACTTCTACATCTGGCTTGATTTGGGCGATCGCCTTGGCAGCACCCAAGGTCGCACCAGCACCACCCATATCAATTTTCATAGTTTCGATACCGCTACCAGCACCTTTAATATTTAGTCCGCCGGAATCAAAGGTTAAACCTTTACCAATAATTGCTAGTTTCCGTTTCGGTGTACCTTGGGGTTTGTAGGTGAGGTGAATAAATTTTGGTGGTAAGTCTGAAGCTTGGGCAACTCCTAAAAAGGCACCCATACCTAACTTTTCGCAGTCTTCCCGTTCCAGAATTGTTACCTCTATGCCGTGTTCAGTCGCGATCGCCCGGGCTGTTTCTGCTAGGGTAATTGGTGTTACCTCATTGGCTGGTGCTGCCACCAATTGCCTAGCTAAGATTACCCCGGAGACGATATGATTAGCGAGGGTAATGGCTGCTTCTTGTCCACCCAGTCCCAGTAAATCTACTGTCTCAATTTTTGCTCCTTTATCTTCTGGCTCAGATTTAAAGCGAATGTCCTGATAAAGGGCTAGTTGCGTACCTTCAGTTATAGCTTGAGCAGTTGCTGCTGGCTGATTATTCCACAGGGGAAAACTCAAGGCGAGAGTTTTGCTTTTTTGCTTTTTTGCCACCCTGGCCACAGCAGCAGCCGCACGTCGCAGGGTTTCTAATTTCAGGGCTTCTGGTTTCCCCAAACCCACTAAAATTACTTTACGGATAGAGCTACCAGCACTAACACGGGTGAAAATGGTGCTGTAGGGTTTGGCGGTAAATTCTTCTTCGGCAATTAGTTCTTTTAACACCCCGGCAAACTGCTCATCTAATTTTGCCAGGTCTCCAGTTAACTCAACTGCATCTTCAAATAGTCCAATTGCCAAACTATCGCCTGCCCAATCTAGCAAAGGCTTGTCACTAGGTTGAATTTTCATTTTGTGATTTTATCTAGGTTTTCCTGCTTGTACCAGTATTACCTAAAATTCTATTTTCGCTTGGGTGGAAAATACCAAACAGTGAAGCTAATAGTTTCAGGGAACAGGGAACAGGGAACAGGGAATAGGGAACAGGGAATAGGCAATTGATGTGTACTTCATTAGCCTAAAAAAGGCTTTAATGTATAATTTTTTTATAGGAGACTGTATAAAACTGTCAATAACTCACTAAACCAAAGTAGTGAAGCTGACTGTCAAGTAAGTAAAGCTAATAGTTTCAGGGAACAGGGAACAGGGAACAGGGAACAGGGAATAGGGAATAGGCAATTGATGTGTACTTCATTAGCCTAAAAAAGGCTTTAATGTATAATTTTTTTATAGGAGACTGTATAAAACTGTCAATAACTCACTAAACCAAAGTAGTGAAGCTGACTGTCAAGTAGTTGTGATGTTTCTTAATAATATCTCAGATGCTTGCTGCCTGTATTGGTTAAACTCATGCCTACCTTAACAATCCACCAACGCCTTGATGCACTATTACCGAAGTTACAAGATACGCGGCTCCTGAGTAACCGTGGTATTGGTAACGAGATTGGTTTTTATATCTTTGATTACGATGCTGAATATGAACCACTGGTACATGAGTATATTGAGGGTTTAAAGTCGCAATTGATCAATCCACCCAGTGGGGTTATTTTCCTGGAAGTTAATCTCTATCGGACCATTCTGGAGATATTGCAAGAAAGAAAGTTGCTTGGAAGGGCTTTTGAGTTGGAGGCCAATAAGGGGAATGCAGCTTTAGCTAAAACTATTGCACCACTTGTTAGACCTGAGCAAGTTATTACCCATATCCAGAAGCAGTTACAGGGTGATGAACAGTTGGTGTTAATGACGGGAGTTGGTGCAAGTTGGCCCCTTGTGAGGTCACATACGATTCTGAATAACCTACATCCTATCCTGGATAAAATCCCCCTGGTGATGTTTTTTCCTGGTTCCTATGATGGCCATGAGCTACGCCTGTTTAACACTTTTAAAGATGACAATTACTATCGTGCTTTTCCTTTAATTCCTCACAATTACGTTTATGAATATTAGTGAACTATTTCAAAAAGATATTAACCGTAACATTAATGGTGTTATCAAAGTAGGACAGCAGGATGACCAGAATATCCGTCAGGAGTTGGAGGAGTATGTTGTTACTCGTGAACTAGATAAACACTTCCGAACTTTTTTTGACCGCTTTACTGATGCCCTGAGTAATCCTACTGATAAAATGGGGGTGTGGATTTCTGGTTTTTTTGGGTCGGGTAAATCGCACTTTTTGAAGATTCTTTCTTACCTGTTAGAAAATCGCGATTTGGGTAGTAGTTGTGCTTTAGACTATTTCAACGCTGAACGTATTCCTGACCCGTTATTACTGGCAAAAATTACCCAAGCTGCACAAAGTTCTTGTGATGTAATTCTTTTCAATATTGATTCTAAGGCGGATGCTAATAATAAAAACCATAAGGAAAGTATTACTAAAGTTTTTCAAAAAGTCTTTGACGAGCATTTAGGTTATTTTGGTACAATACCTGCAATTGCTGAATTTGAACGCCAGTTAGATAAACAAGGTAAATATCAAGATTTTAAAGATGCCTTTCAAGCTGAAAGTGGCTTGGTATGGTCAGAAAATCGCGATGCTTGGGGGTTTTATCAGGATGCGATCGCCGCTGCTTTACAAGTGAGTACGGGGATGAGTGCAGATGCAGCTAACCGCCTCTTAGATTTCAATGAACAAAATTATAGTTTAAGCCCGGAGAAATTCGCCCAAATAGTTAAGCAATATTTAGATGGTAAAAGTCCCCAACACCGGTTAATTTTTATGGTGGATGAGGTGGGACAGTATATAGGTGAAGACAGTAAGCTGATGTTAAATCTTCAGACGGTAGTAGAAGATTTGGGTACACACTGTCAGGGTAAAGCTTGGGTAGTGGTAACATCCCAAGAAGCAATGGATGAGATTACCAAAAACAAGATTAAAGGTGAGGATTTTTCTAAAATTATCGGGCGTTTTTACCGTCCTCTGAGTTTGTCATCTGCGAACACAGACGAAGTAATTAAATTGCGGTTACTGGGTAAAACTGATGCAGCACAAACAGGACTAGAGGCTTTATATAACCAAAAAGTTGCCATCCTGAAAAACCAAATTACCTTTACTCAAGATAGTGCTGATATGCCAAGATATAGCAGTATAAAAGATTTTACTGCGGCTTATCCCTTTGTTCCCTACCAGTTTACCTTATTGCAGAAAGTGTTTACCCAAATTCGCCTCATGGGTTCTGCGGGTAAACATTTAGCATCGGGAGAACGTTCTTTACTTGATGCTTTTCAGGTCGCTTCCCAAGCAGTAGCAGGAAAGCCTCTAGGTGTACTAGTTCCCTTCTACACCTTTTATATGGCAATTGAAGGATTTTTAGATACTGCTATCAGCCAAGTTATTAATCAGGCTACAGGTAACCCACAATTACAGACTTTTGATATTGACTTGTTAAAAACATTATTCATGGTCAAGTATATCAAAGAAATCAGGGCAAACTTGGATAACTTGACCACTTTAAGTTTAGGTCACATTGACGAGGATAAAATATTACTCAGACAGCAAGTAGAAGCTGCATTAGGACGTTTAGAAAGACAGACTTTAATTCAGCGCAATGGTGATGAATATATTTTCCTCACCCATGAAGAACAAGACATTGGTAGAGAAATTAAAAATATCCAAGCTGATGCTGGTAAAGTGAGCAAAGAGATGCAAACATTGGTTTGGGAATCAATTTTTACTGACAAAGAATTAAAATATGGTCGTCATAGATATCCATTTAGTCGCCAGCTAGATGAACAGACCTCTGGACAGCAAACAAATGACTTGACTTTGCATATTGTCACCCCCTATGCAGAAAAGTACGCCGCTATGCAAGAGGATGATTTTTGTCTAGGTATTACGGGAGGAGGTTTTGAGGTATTAGTAAGATTACAAGATGACCAACGCTTGCTTGATGACCTGAATACCTTAGTGAAAACAGATGAATACTTGCGTCTAAAAAATAGTAGTAGTTTGACTCCCAACATCCAAAGAATTTTAATGGCGCGGGGGGATGAAAATAATCAGCGGCGCGAAAATATCAAAAACACCTTAGAAGATTTAATTGCGGGTGCAGATGTATTTGCTTATGGAACTAAAGTAGAAATTCGTGACCGGGATGCAAAAAACCTATTAATAGAAGGACTAACCTATTTAGTCAAGAACGTTTATCAAAAATTAGGTTATGTTGCTAGTGGGTTTGAAACCGAAGAACAAGTTACTAATGCATTGACTCGTGATAGCGAAGAAAAAAACACTGCTGAACAACCAGTTAATGCAGCTGCTCATATTGAAATGCGTACTTGGTTACAGGACGAATCTCGCGCCTATCGCCAAGTTACAATTAAAGGATTAATCAATAAATTTGCTGTTCGTCCTTACGGGTGGTCACAACTGGATACCCTAGGAGTGATGGCGGAGTTGGTTAATCAAGGTGTAGTACAACTGCGATACGCACAAGGTAATGTCAATCTGCGAGAAAAAGGTTTAGTTAAAACATTACGTTCTCGTCAAGGTTTAGATACATATATAGTGCGACTAGCTGATGTTATTGACCCAACAAGTTTAAGAATAGCCAAAGATTTGGCTGGTGACTTACTAAATGGGAATATACCCAGTGACCCTCAACTACTATTTGAAAGTTACAAAAAAGCTTTATCAGCACGAAGTAAACAACTGGAAGAATGGTTAGTTGAGGTGCAGAAGCATAGTTTACCTTTTAGGCAATTATTGCAGACAAATTTAGATTTGTTGGGAGAGCTATTAACTAAAGATGGTGCGCCGGATTTGTTCCGCAGTATTCGTACTAAACAGGATGAAATAGAAGAATATATTGAGGATGTGGAGAAGCTGCAAAATTTCTTTACTGGACAGATTAAATTATTTCAACAAGTGCGACAGGATTTGCAGGATTTAGAACTAGAACTGCGCCATGTTACAGAGCCGGAATTACTCAAGCGGGTAGAGTCTGTTAAACAGATTTTAGCAATGCCTGACCCTACGGACAAGATTCCTGAGTTGGCGATGTTGCTTAAACCTGTGAAAGACAAAGTACAGGGAGTTTTGAGTAAACGAATTTATCAAGTGGAGACTAAGAGTAAAGAATTGCGGGAAAAGGTAAATGAGTATATTACCTCTGCACATCCAGAGGTTGCTGAGAAGTTAGATTTTAGCAGTATTACACAACAAATTGAGCAGGTTGTTAGTTCCAGTTCTCAGGTAACGAGTATTGATTCTGCGATCGCCCGTGAAGCAGAGTTACAAGGAATGTTACCATCATTGCTGACTAAAATAGACCAGCAAGCAGAGCAAATTATTCAAGTTATTCAAACTCAGGTACAAAGTCCAGGTGATAAGTCCACACCAGCAGTCAAAACTAAACCCATTGTGGCGGTACAGGTGGTAAAAGTTACCACTAAATTAGTATTAGAGACTCCCGAGGACGTTGATAATTATGTAGAAGCTTTGCGTCAGGAGTTGTTACATCAAATTCAGCAGAATAACAAGGTGAGACTGGAATAATTTAACTATTTGCTACTTGTTGCTACTTCCAAGGCTAAATGTAACCATTGATTCCGGTGGTTGAGCGAAGTCGAAACCATGATCGCCCGAATTTGCTACTTCCAAGGCTAAATGTAAACATTGATTCCGGTGGTTGAGCGAAGTCGAAACCATGATCGCCCGAATTTGCTACTTCCAAGGCTAAATGTAAACATTGATTCCGGTGGTTGAGCGAAGTCGAAACCATGATCGCCCGAATTTGCTACTTCCAAGGCTAAATGTAAACATTGATTCCGGTGGTTGAGCGAAGTCGAAACCATGATCGCCCCAATAATCTCTAAAATCTCTTGGGGTTATCTTGACCTCACTTCCTCCCCCTGATATTGTTCCCTTCGACTTCGCTCAGGGAACATATTGATTTCAGCACTATCTCAGGATTTAAAACTTTAACTGTCATGAATCGCACTACTGTTAAAAACTTTGCAAATTGGGCCCGTGGTTACTTAAAGCAACAAATAGCAGCGCGTGCTGCTCAATTCGGTGTCACTCGGAAAACAATTATAGAACCGCAATTTGTTTCTGGTGGTTTATTGGTAGCTGGACAAATCCTTAACACTGCAGAAGCTAACCAATATCAACAGTTAAAATTACGTTTAGATGAATTATCCCAACAGCAGGAGAACGCTAAAACTCCAGGAGAGAAATTAGCTAAAGCTGTAGAATTATTAATTGATGAAATTGCTTACACCTGGTTTAACCGGTTAGCAGCCTTGCGGTTTATGGAGGTAAATAATTATATTGGGCGGGTGTTGAGTAGTAGTGACCCGAATTTAGTAGACCCTGATATTTTGCGGGATGCTTACTCTATTGCGGAGATGGAAGAGTTACCAGGATTAAACCTGGAAACACTCACCCAGTGGCGTAAGTTTGCTAGTCGAGAACCTAACCCCGATGGGTATATTTATCGTCGGATGTTGTTAGCTCAGTGTGAAGCTTTATCAGCAAGTATTCCCACCTTATTTGACAAAAAGAAAAATTATCAAGGTCTATTTTTACCGATAAATCTGCTTAATCAAGATTCAATTATACGGCGATTTGTTAAAGATATTGCTGAGGAGGATTGGCAAGATATCGAAATAGTAGGTTGGCTATATCAGTTTTATATTTCTGATCGTAAAGATGAAATTATTGGGGCGAAATCTAAAATTGAGGCTCAGGATATCCCCGCCGCCACCCAATTATTTACTCCTCGGTGGATTGTCCAGTACATGGTAGAAAATAGCCTAGGGCGGTTGTGGTTGGAGTCTCACCCAGAGTCAAAGTTACGGGAGAAAATGCCCTATTTTTTAGAGGGTGGGAAACTGGGCGATGTTGGTCGTGAGTCATCGGTGATTAATTCTGTGGAGACAGTAGGGGAAACAAAAGAACCTTTACTTGAACTTCTTGATCAAGCTGAAAAAACCTCTTTACCTTTGCACTCCCGCAATACCTCCCCTAGTCTTCCCCAGACTCCCCAAGAATTAACAGTAATTGACCCTGCTTGTGGTAGCGGACATATTTTAGTATATGCCTTTGATTTGTTGTTAGAAATTTATAAGGAACAGGGTTATTTAGAAAGGGATATTCCCGCACTGATTTTAACTCATAACTTATATGGTTTAGATATTGATGAACGGGCGGTACAATTGGCTAGTTTTGCAGTTGTGATGAAAGCACGGGCGGTTAATTCGCGGATTTTGCGGAAACCTCCGGCTTTGAATATTATGACTGTGGGATCTACCCGTAGTCAGGTTTTACCTCCAGTACCTGAATTAAATCCTGAAGATTGGGAACCTTTACTAGATGCTTTTGAGGATGCGGATAGTTTAGGTAGTTTGATAACGCCACCAGATTTTGATGGTGATAAGTTGCGTAAGCAATTAGATGATCTCCAGGGGAGTAATCCTATTTTTAAGGAAAGTGTTATTCCCCTATATAATTTGATTTCTCAAGCTGAATTGTTGACGAAACAGTATTGGGTTGTGGTGGCTAATCCACCTTATATGGGGAATAAGAGTTTAAATGAAGTTTTAAAGAAATTTGCTAGTAAAAATTATCCTGATTCTAAGTCAGATACTTTCTCTATGTTTGTTGAACGTTTTTTGAGCATGATTTTAGAAAACGGATTTATTGGTGTAATGACACCTTTTACATGGATGTTTTTAAGTTCTTATGAAAAACTACGTAAAACCATATTAAATAATACTACAATAACAAGTCTGGTTAGACCAGAATATCATGCTTTTTTCGATTCTGCTTATGTACCAATATGTACTTTTACCCTTTTAAATAGAGCTTTACCACAATATCAAGGAACTTTTATTGATCTTAATCAATTTTATGGAACAGATTTACAACCAGTTAAGGTTTTAGAAGCTATTAAAAATCCTGATTGTGGGTATCTTTATTATGCCAAGTCTGCTGATTTTGCGAAGATTCCGGGGTATCCTATTATTTATAATCTTTTAGATCAGTTTAGAAATTCTTTCCAAAATAATAAATTATTATCTGATTTTGGAGGGTTTAAGAGAGGAACGTCTACATCAAATAATGAAAGATTTTTAAGATATTGGCATGAAGTTAAATTATTGGTTAAAACCGAGCCACCATCAAATAAATGGTTTCCGTATAATAAAGGTGGTGAGAAACGGCGATGGTATGGAAATTTAGACTACTTAATAAACTGGGAAAACAATGGGGAGGAAATAGCTAACCATAAAAAATCCTACCTCAGAAATGTTGAATACAATTTTTTACCTTCTATAAGTTATACTTCACTGACTTCGGGTGAACCATCATTTAGATTTTACAGAAATAATGCCCATGATCAGGCAGGAAACTTTTTTCCATTAAACGATATTGAAACCCTAGAATGTTTATTATCATGCCTTAATTCAAAGCCAATCTTACAAATAATTAGCTTGCTAAATCCAACATTAAATATTCTAATAGAAGAATTAAATAAAATTCCAGTAATACTTACTGGGTCTAAATTAGATATATCACAGCACTGTATATCTATATCAAAACAAGACTGGGACAACTTCGAGACCTCCTGGGACTTCCAAACCCACCCATTATTACGCCACAAGACCAAACACCTGAGTGAAGCCTTTGACATTTGGCAAAACCAAGCAGAAACAGCCTTCCGAGAACTGCAACACCTAGAAGAAGAAAATAACCGCTACTGGATAGAAGCCTACGGACTGCAAGAAGAACTCACCCCAGAAGTACCCGACGACCAAATTACCATCCGCAGAGCCGACCTAAACAGAGATATCCGTTCCCTCATCTCCTACGCCGTCGGCTGTATGATGGGACGCTATAGCCTAGATCACCCCGGACTCATCCACGCTGGTCAACCCTTTGACCCCGGACTACACCAAACATTTACCCCCAGCAGTAATCCCATCATACCCATCACAGACCAAGCATACTTTGATAAAGATATTGTTACCCAGTTTATGGAATTTATGCGAGTTGCATACAGTCCTGACACCCTCATGGAAAACCTCAACTTTATCGCCAACGCCCTCACCCAGAGAAATGATGAAACCCCAATAGACCGCATCCGGCGCTACTTCCTGCAAGAGTTCATCTCTGACCACATCCGAACCTACAAAAAACGCCCCATTTACTGGTTATTCACCAGTGGTAAAAAACAAGCCTTTGGCGCATTAGTCTACCTCCACCGCTACAACCAAGACACCCTCGCCCGTCTGCGGATGGATTACGTATTAGAATTACAAGTGAAATTAGATGGGGAAATGTCCAGAGCGCAACAACAATTAGACAGCGCCATAGCCACCACCACCAAGAAAGCAGCCAGTAAACGCCTTAAAGAACTACAAGAACAACAATTAGAACTAAGGGAATACCAAGCCAAACTCCAACACTTAGCAGATACACGCATTAAAATTGACCTTGATGATGGAGTGGCGTATAACTACACCCTGTTTAAGGGGTTAGTTTATGAAGGTACAGATTTAAAAATGGCAGATTTAGAAAAAGCATCAAAATGGAAACGGGAGTTGTTAAAGCAAGATAGTTAGTTTAACTAGCTTTGGTCAAAAAAATTCAATCAAATTGATTATTTATGATTTTTTAGGTGAGGAGATAGCATGGAATTTGAAACTTGGGGTTATCAGTATATAAGGGGAGCAAGCGACCAATTTATCTGTCGTATTGAAGGAGCAAATGCACTGAATATTTATCCTGAATATAGACAGCGACACGCTCGTGCTGATGAACTGATATCTTTGATTTTAGGTTCAGAACCTTGTGTTTTTTATATTCGTAGAGAGAGACTAGGACGAAATCCAGAATATGAAATTTGGGAATTTATAGTAGCTACAGATAGGGATGATTTTTCATTACCTATAGGCTTAGAAGAACGTCAAAAAACTTTACAAATTTGGGCAAGTGTTCCGCGAGATGGTAGAGGATATTTAGGTTTAATCAAAATTAATTTAGTCAACTTAGAACAAGGTCACGATAACGCTTTTTCTTCACTACGACTGATTCTCCTACAACGTGACCGTCTAAATAATATTGGTATCCCAGAAACAGCATTTGCAGAAATAGTTGCTATGCCTATTTCTACCTCTTATGTCCCGACAAAAGACCATATTCAAGGATGGAGCAATTACTTAAAAATCCAAAAAAGCATTGCAGAAAAAAGTCAGTTTTATGTTCCTACTGTTTCCTTCAGATACTCTCCATCTAAAAATTCCATAGATTTTACGATTAAACCGGACTTAGCAACAAGTAATGGCTTTGTTTCTATCACACCAGAGGGATTTTGGAAACGCGCTAAAAAAGCTATAAATAAACCTTTAAAATATCTTGCCCATGCTGAGGAAATACACTATAGATATGCGGATCAGGAATTAGGGAATATTCACCAAGTTAGACCTGATATTAACCAAATTGAAGTGAAATTAGAACCTGATATAGCCGAATCTTTTACAGAAGAAGATTTTACTCTACCTGAAATATTGTTTTTTAAAGATAATGGTAGCTTGGCTCAAATTCGTTGGCAAGAAGATGCTTTGAGAAACTTAAGGGATGGCCATACCCATAATTTTAATTTAAGTACCTTTTTCTTTGAAGCTTCTCAGGCTAAACCATTAGTAGAAACTGTTCAAATAGCTAAACAAGATTTATTTCTAGATAAAGCTAATGATAGCCAATTAGCAGCAGTGGAAGCAGTCTTAGCTGCGGAAGACTTAATTTTATTACAAGGTCCTCCTGGTACGGGTAAAACAACCGTTATTACCGAAATTTGTTATCAAATAGCAATTAGAGGTGGACGTACTCTAATTGCTTCTCAAGCCAACTTAGCAGTAGACAATGCTTTAAGTCGCTTACCTCACCATCCCGCATTGCGTCCTGTGCGAGATGGTAATAGTGGCAGCGTTAGCCGAGAAGGAGAAAGTTTTTTAAGTGCAAATGTTGTCAAGAAATGGCTAAATGATACATCTGCTGAATGTGAAAATCGCTTATCAAAGCACCAAAAAGTTGTTAAAGGTTTACGTCCATTATTGACATCGTTAGACCGATTTCAAGATTATTTACAATTTGAAGATAATTTTCCTCAACAGCGACAAGAATTACTCAATACTAAACGTATTCGAGATTTGGAATGTCAAGAAAAAAGAGAAATTTATAATAAATTACGAGAGGAACAAGAAAAAAATCAATTAATGCAATCTGAGTTACAACAACTCATAGCATCTAATCAGGTTTTTTGTACTCAGCAACAAATAAAAATTGCAGAGCTAAATATTCGTAAAAATGAGTTGATTTTAGCAATCAATGAGCTTGAAGAATGGCAAAAAACAGCTAATTCTCAAATTTATATAATACTAAAGCGATGCTTGCAACAACGTGATAGCTTTACAGAAGCTTTGATTCCATTGCCATCACAGTTACAAATTATTGCACAAGAAGTATGCCAGCAACCTTGGAAACAATATTTTGATGAATGCCAAGTCGAAATAAATAACTTCATTTTTCAATTAAATGAATATGATGAGGTGTATAAAATTGGTAATCAAATATATTGGTTGTTTTTGCAGAAACAACAAACATCCGTAAATTTAGAAACATCCAATTCCCAAGTTTCTCAATTTAAAGAGTTCCTTGCAGGTAAATTACAAGGCAACCGACCTTTAGCAGCAATCAATAAATTACATCATTATTGTCAAATTGCCATTAGAGAAATAAATCAATTGACTGAGACTAGAAGTCTGGAAATTACAACTATTAAATTAGAAGCTATCAAGCAACAATATGAAGAGTTAATAAAAAATCTTCAATCAGTAAATTGGGAATTTAAATTATATCAACTTACAGCTATAATTAGCAAATCGATTACTGTAAGTGCTAAAAATCTTCTGAATCAATTACTAAGAGATACTGAGGAAAAGCTTTTGCAAATTTCTGAATATCAAAATAATTTGCAGGCTGAATTAGAAAATTTAAAAATACTGGAAACTATTAATAATTATATAGAGTGTCAAGTTGAAAACATGATAACTATTACTAACAGAGCTTTGAATGAATTAACAGAAACAGAAAATATAGTTCAAGAGGTTCAAAACCAAATAGAAGAATTAGAATCGAATTTAGAAAAATATAGAAATTGGTGGGTAAGTATTTACAAGGAAATACCAGACTGGCTCAAACCAGATATTCACGACCAGGATTTATTTAATACCGAAATTCTGAGAACAAAAATTCTAATTAAGTTTGATTTATGGGAACAAGAACTTGAGAAATCAGAAGCTTACCTTAACCAGTGGGAACGAACTATTCAAAAATGGATTGACAAATTACGTCAACCATCTGACATAGAGTATGAAGCTTTACGAAAAACATATTTGGATAACGCTAATGTTATCGGTGTTACCTGCATGAAAGCAGCAAAATGTAATTACTTACAAAAATCTAGCCACTTTGATGTAGTCATTGTTGATGAAGTAAGTAAAAGCACTCCGCCAGAATTACTTATACCAACATTGAAAGGTAAAAAAGTTGTGATGATTGGTGATTATCGTCAGTTACCAGCCATTTTAGATGAAGAAAATTTAGATGAACTTGCTGAAGAACTTTCTATCCCTAAAGATAACCTGCAATTTTTAGAGCAGTCTTGGTTTGGTCTGCAATTTCAAGCAGCACGAACTAGCCAACCAAGTATAGCTAAAAGACTAAATGTTCAGTATAGAATGCACCCACAAATTATGGAAGCAATCAACCAATTTTATGATGAAGGTGATGGTGGACTTACCTGTGGGCTTACTAGGCCTGATATTGAACGCGCACACAATTTAGCAGGTTCAGTCATCAAAGAAAATAATCATATTATGTGGGTTCCAATACCTCTAGACAGAAAGTTCGGGGAAAAGCAAGATGGCACTTCATATTATAACGAGGTAGAAATTAGTAAAATTCAAATTTTATGTGAACAGATGGAACAGTCTTGGGCAAATAAAGTTGCTCATGGTGCGCCTAAAAAAGAAATAGGAATTATCACTTTTTATGGTTCTCAATTAAAACGAATTGAAACGACATTTCCTCGAAACAGATTTCCTTCCCTTGATATTCATACTGGAACAGTTGACAGATTTCAAGGTATGGAAAAACCCGTCATCATTGTCAGTATGGTCAGGAATAACCCGCATAGTAAATTTGGGTTTGCTCAAACGCCCGAAAGAGTTAATGTTGCTTTTTCTCGCGCTAAAGAATTACTCATAATTGTAGGTTGCCATGATTTATTTACGCAACTTCCCATATACCAAAAAGTTTCACAAGTTGTACATAAATACGGAGGTTTTATAGATTTATTTAAGTAAATCTGCATAGAAAAATAAGTACACAACAAAATATAAAATCTCTATAATTCTCTTTTATCTTTATTCTGGCATGGAAATAAAGATATTTTTTTACACCAAACTACTGACGGGGTGACAAAAACCTTTGAATTAAATACGCAGCAAGGGTTTTGAAGGTTTGCGCCTTGAAAAAGTAAACATCATTTTCTGGCTTTATTGATTCTATTATCAATAACTAAACCCCACAAGTCTGATTTTTATGTTGGAATAGGTTTCCAATTTGTTTTAATCTTTTCAAGGCTGACTCTTTCATAATCCTTATTCGATAAGGGTTTGAGCCTAAGTTGTCACCCCTTCAGACCAAACTAATTAGTCTTTAATATGAATAAAATTGACCCTCGTTTAAGCAAAATAGTAGAAAAAATTGAATCCCAAGGATATAAAGTTATGTCCGGACGTTATGTTCGCTATAACGTTCAACAAAAGCTAATTAAAGTGACTATTAGCGAACTACGAGAAGTAGATATATTTGAGGAGTTTATATTAGATACAGCAATCAATATTATTCCATCAGTAACTACAGAAGATTTAGCAAATGCTCTGGGTATAGATTATAGCCTATTAAAAAGCGTAACAGCAAATCTTCAATCGTTAAAATCTTTGGAATTAACTTCAGATTCAACCTTAAAAATTACAGATTTTGGCAAAAAAATCTTTCAGGAATATAATTCTGTATTAGAACCTTCTTATGGTCAAAATATTTATGCTATTGCTGACCCATTAACACAAGAAATTAGTATTAATAATACCCGGTTGCGAAATGTACCTTTAGATGTAAAAAATTTATGCCAATTTATTAAATTCGATGAATATCCTCAACTTTCTAATTTAACAATTGAAGATATACATAACCTTGCTATCAACTCTGAGGCAGTTTTTCTAGATAGAGAAAGAAACCAAGAAATTAGTGATTATCAAGAGTTGTCTAGTATTTCGATTATCAGAAAGAAAGTAGCAATTTTTCGCGTTGTAGATTCAGAAGAAAAATATAGTATCAAAATATTTAGTGAGGAAGAAGATGACCCAGAAGAGTTAGAAAGAGCATCAAGTTATTTAAGTGATATTTTCAATTCTGAATATGGAGAACAAGTAGCTTGGGAAGAATTATTTCAAATATCTGATACGGGAATAATACAACCTAATTTTACACCGAGTATTGAGTATAATATTTACCTACCAGATGGAAATTTAGCAAATATATCTTTTGGTGCTGATGCTTTTCTGTTAGATGAAAGAACGGAATTAACTGGTTCAGTAGAAAATCAAATTCTACCAGCATCTTCACGACAAAATGCAATTGAAGCTGAGAATATACAATCTTTTGTTTCACAAAGAAGAATTGAAAGAATTGTACATTTAACAAGATTGGAGAATTTAATAAATATTTGTAGTTCAGGTGGTATACTGTCTTTACAGCAATTAATAACTAGAAACATCAATACTAATGCTTTTGATGGTACAAAACCCGAAGGACAGAGGTACAAAAATCATGTCAATTGTAGTTTGACTTATTATAACTTTTTTATGCTCTATGGACTTGTACATAAATCTGTAGAACCTGTAGTTTTGTTATATATCAAACCAGATTATTTATGGAAACAAGGAACAGAATTTTGTAAATTCAATGCAGCTACAGGTCGAGGCCGTCATATAGCAGCCGGTTATCAAACACTAAAAAGTTTATTTGAGGATACAGTAAGAGATAGGAAGGGTTTACAAGACCGGGATAATAAACCAATCAACTTACCTACTTGTATTCAAGCTGAAGTTTTGATAAAAGATGGTATTCCCTTAGAAGACATAATGGAGATCGTAATTCGTTTTCCACGCGATGAGCAAAATGTAAAGCAAGCAGGATGGAGAGGTAAAATCCGAGTATCACCCCGCGATTTTGACTGGCATTCTGAGTGGATTGTTAGAGATAGTTAAAAGCAGCTTTTTGATTAATTAGTTAACTATGCAAGAAAAAAATCAATCATTGTCAATTGACTCACTTGTTGATCGCTGTGCTGGTTCGATTACTGCTGCTGCTGCTGGCGACGCACTGGGTTGGATGACGGAATTTATTCGCTCTCATGATGACCTCAAACGCAAAATGGGTGTAGACCAAGTTACTGAATATCAATCATGGAGTAAGCGTGTTGGCGGTCGCTTCCAAGGTTATGAGGATTATATTATTGCTGGTGAATACTCAGATGATACCCAACTAACTATATGCTCTGCTGCTTGCATATCCTCAAATGGATGCTTTGACTATCATACATTTTGCAAGTTTGAGTATCCGATGTGGTTAGAATATGCTCGCGGTGCAGGTGGTACTGTTAAAGAAGCAGCTGATAAAATACAGCGTAAGTCGGCTGATTGGAATAGTAACTTTTTCAGCCGGAAGATAAAAGACAGAACGATAGACTACCGCGATGGCGCAGCCAATGGTGCAGCTATGCGGATATCACCTCATGTCTTAGCTAATGGTGGACGTTGGGAACAAGCTGAAGCTGATATTTGGCGTAATTCGATTATCAGTCATGGTCATCCTAGAGCTATTATTGGTGCAATTCTCTATGGATATGCACTGTATACTGTATTACAATTATCAGAATGTATTGTAGGTCAGCAATTAATTGAAATACTTGGCCATTGGGTAAAACAGTTGGCAATCCCAAAAATAGCTGCTTTAAAAACATGGGAAGCAGAATGGAATAAAGGAAGGGTAGAATCCTTTGAGGCAGTATTTGAGCAAACTAAACAAGAAGCTGTGGAGAAGTTGCGCCTAGTTTGGTTAGGATTGCGTAACGATGAATTACCCCAAAGCATACTTAAGCAATTAGGTTGTTTTGAGCAAGCTACTAAAGGGTCTGGGTTGGCAACTGCGATCGCTGGTATATACCTGTTTGCCCGTCATCCAGAACAAACCCAACAAAATATTATTACCGCAGCTAATATGATAGGCAGTGATACTGATTCCATTGCTGCTTTTGTGGGTGGCTTAGGTGGTGCTGCTTTTGGATTGAAAGCTATTCCGGAAAAATGGCGATCGCAAATTCAAGATGCACCATTTTTGATCTGCATAGGTGAATATTTAGCCAAAATCTCTGCTGGTGAACATGACAAGATGAAAATTCGTCCAGGTCATAACGGTATTAAACTGGGTAAAGCCTTGTCCCGTCAGGAAGTACATAGTGATATGCGAGTTGTACACCATCGGTTAGGTGCAGGCACAATTACAGAAGTGGATAAACAATCCCTACTGACTCAAGGGCGAACAGTAACAATTGTACGTATCAATTTTGATATTGGTCAAAGCTGCAAGTTAGCCTTTCGTGGCGATACTCCCAGTGAAACATTGTTTATTCTTTAACGCTTGTTTTGGTTCTACATCGGCTTCCAAGTAAGTAATGACAAAAAATTGGCACAAGATTATGAGTCAATATATCCCTTATAATCAATTCTCTCTCTCCCCATCCTCCTCATGCGGTAGCAAATTCTGTCAAACCCCGTTGATTGGGATGATGAAAGCCTAAAACAATATCACTTTGGGGTATTCCGGCTGATAATAAGTCGTCAACAACACATAAATTTGTTGCGTCTTCTTCTACCCAAATTTTACCATTTTTAATGCACAGATACATGATGATATGCTGGACTAGCTTTTTATCATCCCAGCCAAACCGAAACCACAGATATTGGTCTCTTACTTCATCAAAAGCCAAGCGATCGCTTGCTTCAATTTCTCGATTTTCTCTATCTTGATTCTTGGTCATTTCATAATATTGAGTCAATATTTTCTGAATCGCCTCACGGTATTTTTCTAGCTTATCCATAGTAAACTCCCGCGCGCTCTCTCCCCTGCTCCCTCTTTCCCAGCTATAAATGAACACCAACCGTATCCAAAGCCAACTAGAAAACATCTTCCAAGATTCCGCCCGTTGGTATCACTCACAAAGGCGGATAGTATTTTGGTACGACCCCGACCAGCAATTTACCAGCATCTTCAACGAACTGCAAATAGAAGAAGTGGAAAAACTCCAACTTGCTGATACTCCGTTCACCGTCAAATATCGCTTACTGATTGAATACCCCAATCAAAACTTTCTGCTGTATGCTCCCTTCCTGGAACCAGAACCCCAAGAAAATTGGCTTTTAGATATCCAAAAAAGCGGTTTCACCTTTTCCGCTGACCCAGCAGCCTTAATTTATGCTGATTTAGGACTACATCAGCGACGTTTAGAAAAAACCATTCGTCAACACTCAAAATTCTTCAGCCGTAAAAACCGGGCTGAAGACCTCCAAGCAATGGCTATTTCTCCTGATAGCGATGAACGGGGATTACTTTTAGCCATGTTATCTGTTCTCGCAAATTTAAAAGTCCCTGATCCTAGTGGCTTAATTCGCCAGGTACTATTGCAAGGATTATTAGAAACTGATAATACCCTATGGTCTGAGATTGTAGAACTTGTTTCCCCACAAACCTTCTGGGATATTGTTCAAGAACACACAGGTTTTGCTTCCCCCAACCCCAGCTTAAACAAATTATGTATACATTTACTCATTACCCATTTCGCCAAATCCTTACATGGTGAGCTTCCCGGACAGTTAGCAGACAAAGTTATCACCCCAGGACAAAGAGCCTATGCTTTTATTGACCAATGGATGCGAGATCAACAAGATTCCCCTGGGTGGCAAAATTTAAGTGGTGAAATAGCAGAGCAGCTGCATATTTTTGAGGTCATTGAAAATGAATCACCAGCAATTTTATATGAAGCATCTAGTTTTGAAGCTGTAGATCTGGTGTTAATTCGCGCTTGTGTGAAAACCCTGCAAACTGGTTTTACTCAAATCTCCACTCCCGGAACAGAAACACCAACAGTGGAAGTAACCCCTTGGAAAGACTGGTTAAAAGCCCGTGATACTTTGATTTGGTTTCCTCGGTATGAGAAAATTTACCAAGCCTTAGAAGCTGCGATCGCACTTTGGGAGTTACGACAGCGGTATTTAGGTGGATTTCGCCAACCTGCGCCAGCTTTATTCAAAGCTTACGCCAGTGATTTACACAAATTTGACCAAGCATATCGCCATTTTATCTTTGCTAGCGATCAAGCTCAAGGGGATATTCTCAAAGGATTAATTGAAGATATAGAAAACTTTTACACCCAATGGTTTTTAGATAAACTAGGTTCAGCTTGGTCAGATGCTCTGGGTAACAGTTGGGAACTAACAGATATTCCGCCACAGCGGGGATTCTTTCGTAGATATGTATCACCAATTTTAGACCGGAGCGACAGAGAAAAAGCCTTTGTAATTATTTCTGATGCTTTGCGCTACGAAGTAGCCAGGGAACTAGCCGCAGTCATTAAAACAGAAGTCCGGGGTGAAACCAGCCTAGAACCGGTTTTAGGTATTTTACCCAGTGTTACCCGCTGGGGGATGGCAGCACTTTTACCAGGGTCAAAGTTAGAACTAACACCAGATAATGATGATGTATTGCGGGATGGTATGAGTACTAAAGGCACAGCAGCCAGACAAAAGGTACTCAGCCAAAATAGCCGTGTAGCAGTAACAGTACTCAATGCTAAAGACTTGCTAGATATGAACACTGACGCGGGAAGGGCAGCAGTGCAATCTTATCGCCTAATCTACATCTATCATAATATCATTGATGCCATTGGAGATCAAGCATCTAGTGAACGCCAAGTATTTTCTGCTTGTCAAGATGCCATAAAACAGTTATTGAGATTAGTGAAAAGAATTTGTAACTCCCTGAATGGTACAAATGTGATTATCACTGCTGACCACGGCTTTTTATATCAACGTCGTCCCATTCAAGAAGCAGATAAACGACCCATCCCCAGTGATGAAGCTGTATTAGAAAGTAAACGTCGCTACTTATTAGCAACCAAACCGGTAAGTGATACTACGTTACTGCATTTCCAACTACCCAACACAACAGAAAATCTTTTTGCCATAGTCCCCCGTGGGTCATTACGCTTTGCTGTTCAAGGTGCAGGGTCACAATTTGTACATGGTGGTGCATCTCTACAAGAAATTTGTGTACCTGTAATTACTTACCATCACCAACGAGCAGTTAAAAAAAATGAGGGACAACCCAGAAAGGTGGGGGTACAGGTAAATGCTACAGTCCGCAGGGTGACAAATAATCGATTTAAATTAATATTAGTACAAACTGAAGCTGTAGAGGGCAGATGGCGATCGCGTCAAATTACAGTTGGTTTCTATGACCCGCAAACCGACACCCCCATTACAGATGTACTTGGAGTGAATTTAACCAGCACAAGTCCTAATCTGAGCGATCGAGGAATTAACTTAAGATTGACTGTCAATACCGCCAGTCCTCCCACTAAGGCTGATTTAATTGTCAAAGATGCAGATGACCAAAGCGAATTGCTGCGAGAAACATGGATAATTAGTTTAGGTATTGCCAATGACTTTGGTGATTTTTGATAGCTGAATATCTAAGCTATGGCGATCGCAAACCCCTCTCCCCTTCCTCACAGGGGTAGGTTTTTTACATAGAGATTTATAATGGAGAAAGACAAGGTAGACAAGGAAGGATGGACAAAGAAGAAGAACAAAGAAGAATTAAAACCCATGAAGATTTAGTAATATATCAAAAAGCGTTTAATGCAGCGATGATAATTTTTGAGTTATCAAAACAGTTTCCTGCGGAAGAAAGATATTCTCTGACTGACCAAATACGTCGTTCTTCTCGTTCAGTATGTGCGAATTTTGCAGAGGCATGGAGAAAAAGAAGGTATCAAGCATCATTTATAGCTAAATTAAATGATTGTGAATCGGAAGCAGCAGAAACCCAAGTGTGGCTAAAATTTGCAGTGAAATGTCAATATATTTCCGTAGAGGAAGGAAGAGATTTATATAGTACATACAATCAAGTTTTAAGCGGATTAGTAAAAATGATTAATCATCCAGAAAGTTGGTTAATGGGTAACAATTAAGTATTGTTCTCAATGGGGAATGTAGAACAATGTTGAAGAATAATACTCAATCAATTGCTTTTAATAGTTCTTAAAGGGGTATTTTTTCACGCCTTGGCATAACTTCCTTGTCTACTTTCCTTCCTTGTCTTCCAAGTCTTGCCCTCACGACAATGTAAAAAACCTACCCTTGTAAGCTCCCCCTTCTCCCCATGGACGACCTCAACCAAAAACTAAACAACATTTATCCTGGTAAGGTAGTACGCAAAGACCTGACAAAGCGCATCAAAGAAGGTGCAAATGTACCCGTTTATGTGCTGGAGTATCTATTGGGTATGTACTGTGCCACGGATGAAGAAACTACTATTGCAGAAGGCGTTACCCGTGTCAAAAATATCCTAGCTCAAAATTATGTTCGTCCTGATGAAGCAGAGCTAGTCAAATCCAAAATTAGAGAATTAGGACGTTTTACAATCATTGACCAAGTAAACGTCACACTCAACGAAAAAGATGATATTTACCAAGGTACCTTAACCAATCTCGGTATTAAAGGTGTAGTAATTGACCCAGAAACTGTGAAACTAAATTCTAAACTCCTAGGAAGTGGAATTTGGTGTATTTTACAAATGGAGTACGAAGGAGGGACAAAACCTAGTCCTTTTATTGTCGCCAGTCTCAAACCCATTCAAATGCCTCATGTAGATATGGATGAACTGTTTGCAGGTCGTCCAGCTTTTACCCGCAATGAATGGATTGACCTGTTAATTAGGTCAACCGGACTAGAACCAACCATTGTTAGCGACGAAGTAAAATGGCATTTACTCGCTCGTTTAATACCTCTTTGCGAGAATAATTATAACTCTTGTGAACTTGGCCCCCGTTCCACAGGTAAATCCCACGTTTATAAAGAAGTTTCTCCCAACAGCATCCTTGTTTCTGGCGGTAAAACCACAGTAGCCAATCTTTTTTATAATATGTCCACCCGGCGCGTGGGATTGGTCGGTTTATATGATGTAGTTGCTTTTGATGAAGTCGCCGGTATCAGCTTTCATGACAACGATGGTGTACAAATCATGAAAGACTACATGGCTTCAGGTTCCTTTGCACGGGGTAAGGCAGAAATTACCGCTAATGCTTCTATGGTTTTTGTGGGTAATATTGATCAAAGCGTAGAATCTTTGGTAAAAACCTCTCATTTGTTGGCGCCATTTCCTGAAGCCATGATTGATACTGCCTTTTTTGACCGCTTTCACGCCTACATTCCCGGTTGGGAAATTCCCAAATTCAGCCCAGAGAATTTTACCAATCAATATGGTTTTATTGTTGATTATTTAGCAGAGTGGTTGCGGGAAATGCGGAAACGCAGTTTTGCAGATGCGATTGACCGCTACTTTCGCTTGGGTAATAACCTCAAACAACGGGACGTGCAAGCAGTACGTAAAACTGTATCAGGATTACTAAAATTACTTTTCCCCAATGGTTCATTTAGTAAACAAGATGTACATGATGCTCTAGTATATGCACTGCGAGTGCGGCGACGGGTGAAGGAACAGTTAAAGAAAATTGGCGGTATGGAATTTTATGATGTCCATTTCAGTTACATTGACCTGGAAACAATGGATGAGCATTTTGTTTCCGTACCAGAACAGGGAGGATCTACCCTCATTAGCCAAGATATTCTTACCCCTGGTCATTTGCACTTAATCAGCACTGGAGATAGTAGTATTATCGGCGTTTTCAAACTCGAACTGCAAGCAGTACCAGGTAATGGCAAGCTGACCCGGACAGGGGTGTCTAATGCTACTAAAATCAAAGACAGTTTGAACATTGCTATGAATTACTTTAAAGCTAACGCTCAACGGGTGAGCAGCAGCATTCACCCAGGTAATTGGGATTTTTTACTACAGTTATTAGATTTACAAGGTACTGGTATCCCCCAAGAAAGCGGACTCGCACTATTCATATCTTTGTGTTCTGCTACCCTGAAACGCAGTGTACAAATACAATTAGCTATCTTTGGGGAGATGACCCTGGGTGGTACAATAACTCCCGTCACTAACTTAGCTGGTAGCCTACAAGTAGCATTTGATGCCGGTGCTAAACGTATTCTTTTACCAATGGGTAGTGCTGTAGATATTGCTAGTGTTCCCCCTGAATTGTTTGCTAAATTTCAAACCTCTTTCTACACTGACCCAGTAGATGCAGTATTTAAAGCCTTAGCAGTTGACTAAATAGAATTGAAATACAATTGAGGGGGTACCTAGCCGCAGTTAATGGGGTGTGGGTAATTGATTTTGTATTTCCTGACAGGCTGGAATGTGGTGTTCTACAAAATTCTGATCCCGCAAGATTTTATAGAGATTAACATTGTGTTCTAGTAAACAGGCGTGTCCACTGTCAGGTAACACAGCTAACTGGGTGTTAGGTAAAATATTTACTAAGCGTTCGGCTTCCTGTACAGATGGTAAAAGGCGATCGCCAGCACCAGCAATCAGCAAAACTGCTTGAGTTAGTTGGCGTAACTCAGCTTGAGTGACGTTAAATTCCTTGAGTAAAGACAATCGCCAAGTAACTGTGGCTGGGGGTACAGACCGCATGGTTTTGAGTAGTTCGTGGCGCAAATGGCGGGGAATGCGTGGTAAGGATGCTAAAAATGGTAATAACCCTAGCGTACCAACATCATAAAAGGATTCTGGAACTAAGTAAGTTAGTTGGGATGTCCAAGTTAACCAAGGGCGCAGTTGAAAGGCTGATGCTGGGTTAATTAAGATAATCCGTTTAAATAATTGTGGTGCTTGGGTTGCTACTTTCATGGCCAAGCAACCCCCAAATGACTCGCCACACAGATAAACTGGTCTTTGTGAGCTTTTTGCTAATTCGGTATTAATTAAGTCCAAGACGTTGTTGCTTAACTCATCCCAGGTGGTGAGGTCTTGTCTGGGGATCGCTAAACACCGGACATCAAAGCCAACTTCTAAGCCAGCCGTTTGCGATCGCAATAGTTCACCAGTTCCATCCAGTCCTGGTAAATACACAAATAACGGATACTCTAGTTGGACTCGGTTAGGAGTGAGGAAACACGGATTTAGCTCAACTTTTGGCATTGTAAAATTTAAATTCAACTTTTTGTCTTGATAGAATTACCCGGGTAAACACCCCACCTGTTCAGGATGGGATCACACTAACCCTAAAGTACAATACTGATATTACAATTATGATAAAATGATAACGGGGCTATTAAAAACCACATTGAATATGAATTAAAGAATTAATATGAACTAAATTTATCAAAAAGTATTGCATTTTTGAGTTCGTTACAGATA
The DNA here is from genome assembly GCF_015245355.1 of Anabaenopsis elenkinii CCIBt3563. Lineage (GTDB taxonomy): Bacteria > Cyanobacteriota > Cyanobacteriia > Cyanobacteriales > Nostocaceae > Anabaenopsis > Anabaenopsis elenkinii. The sequence continues at coordinate 2,681,393 of NZ_CP063311.1, forward strand.
GACAGGTAAAATTAAGAGTAAAAAAGGGGTTCACACCTTTGATATGTAAGCATATATTGTGTTTACAGTCGGAAATGACCATTGTAAACATTATTAAATTTTGAGTCGTGAATTTTGCATTTTGAATCTATCAACCTCAGTTTCCCTGATTTGTCAATAATAACCCCTATCTAATCTCTAATAACAACCTTGAACTAGTAAACTGGTAATTTCATTTTGGCAATCCTCTGTTAGTTCATTCACAACATTTTTGGCTGGGTTGCCGTGATATTTTTGTTGATGTTGTGGTGTAAACCAATAAGTGGGGGGTAATCAACACAGCTACCCGATTATGGATAACCAAGGTATGAGTATTGAGTTTTTCTTGGGAAGCGAACTGACCAGATACTGGAAAGTAAACCGTAATCCTAAATGGACAAACCCTCTGTGAAATTCTCCTACCTGATTAGGGCGGGTAGATACCACCATTGGACAAGTTCATTCACGAAAAACACTCATTATCTGCTTTGACTGCAAAATTATCTTTGATTGCTTCAAAAAGATGTGCTAGCCCTTCGGCTGGTCTTCTAAGGTAAAGCATCCCAATTATATTGTGACAATCTCGCACATAATGGGTACTTTTCCCATATAGCGATCCCAGCAAAGCGAATGGGACTGGATAGGTCCGACATTAAAATTATTGACCCATAAAGATACGGTGATTAATGACAACTAAAACACTCGTATCCCTGGGAATGGGATTTTCATTATAGGAAACATGTGTGTTGATAACGCCGCCAGGAAATAGCGATCAAGATACAAGGTATTGTTGGGAACCATAAATAATTAATAAAATTAATAAATATTTTTTTATAAAAAAGGACAGGTGACCTTGAGTTAATCTTTACATTTATGTTTTTATATTAATTAAGACAGTCTTCAGGTAGATAAATCTTCTGGAGCAAGGTAGTTACGTTTTTGGAGTTTAGATGTATGTAGTGACAGTTACAATAAATCTGCTAGTAAAATATACAAAATATTATCATTAGCTAGATGAAATTTTACAATTTCAATACAATAGATTTATACAAATGAATGAATGATGATTAGCATTGTGAACTTGCTAATAGTAATTTACCGTTTGTCAAACAAGTAGTAATATTATATGATGGCTGAGATTGGCCAGTAAAAGTAAGATAGAAAAGGTTAATAATTTCTTTTTTATTCTGTATGAATTTAGTAGAGAAAACAGAAAAAACATTTGCATTGACTACGCCCCTATATTATGTGAATGATGTTCCTCACGTGGGAAGTGCCTATACAACAATAGCAGCGGACGCAGTAGCCCGATTTCACAGGCTCCTGGGGCATAGGGTGCTGCTAATTACAGGTACAGATGAACACGGACAGAAAATTGAGCGTTCAGCAGAAAGTTTAGGAAAAGCGCCACAAGAATTTTGCGATCAAATTGTGCCTAGCTTTATCAGCTTATGGGAGTTATTAAATATTCAATATGATCGCTTCAGTCGGACGACAGCTTCTAGCCATGAAGCCATAGTCAAAGAGTTTTTCGAGCGTGTCTGGGAAAAAGGGGATATCTACCAAGGACAACAGAAAGGTTGGTACTGTGTATCTTGTGAAGAATTTAAGGAAGAACGGGAACTATTAGAAGGACACCGCTGCCCTATTCATACTAACAAGGAAGTGGAGTGGCGGGACGAGCAAAATTACTTTTTCCGCCTATCTAAGTATCAAAGGCAACTAGAGGAATTTTACCAGTCTCGACCAGATTTTATTCAACCAGGGAGTCGTCGTAATGAAGTCTTGAGCTTTGTTAGCCAGGGTTTACAAGACTTTTCCATTTCGCGAGTCAATCTGGAATGGGGTATTCCTGTACCAGTTGATCCCAAGCATACCCTTTATGTTTGGTTTGACGCATTGCTAGCTTATGTCACGGCATTACTAGAACCAAATTCAGAAGCAACTTTAGCTAATGCTTTAGAAACCTGGTGGCCAATCAATTTGCACTTAATTGGTAAAGATATCCTCCGATTCCATGCAGTTTATTGGCCAGCCATGCTGATGTCAGCTGATTTACCCTTGCCAGAAAAGGTGTTTGGGCATGGTTTTTTAACCAAAGATGGCCAAAAAATGGGCAAGTCTCAGGGTAACACCCTTGATCCGGTAAGGCTAGTCAAAAGCTATGGTAGTGATGCCGTTCGTTATTACTTCCTTAAGGAAATCGAATTTGGCAAAGATGGCGATTTTAATGAAGTTAGATTCATTAATGTTTTGAATGCAGATTTGGCCAATGACTTAGGTAATTTGCTGAATCGCACGTTAAACATGGTGAAGAAATACTGTACTGGCGATGGAGTGCCAATTGCAAATGAAGCCATTAATGACGAAAATCCTTTGAAAGCGATTGGTTTAAGTCTAGGACAAGAGGTAAAACAAGCCTATGAGGCGCTAGCTTTCAACCAAGCCTGTGAAGCTATCCTGATGCTGGTTCGTACCAGTAACAAGTTTATTGATGAACAAGCCCCTTGGTCACTATATAAACTAGGAAAGCAGCAGGAAGTGGAAACGGTACTGTACGCAGTTCTAGAATCTGTTAGACTAGCAGCCTATCTCCTGTCCCCAATTATTCCGAATATCAGTAGCGCCATTTATCAGCAGCTGGGCTTTGGAATCGACTTTAATGATCAAATAAAAACTTCAATGCTTGCCGGTTTTGCTAGCCATGCAACATGGGGTGTACTAACCAGCACACAATCCCTGGGTAAACCCCAGCCGGTCTTTAAGCGTATAGAAACTTCAAAAAACCATTAGTCCTTTTCATTTTTCGGTTTTGTTCAAGTTCTTAAATTTTGTCAAAAAACTAATCGGGGCTTAACTCATTAGCTCCGAAAGCTGATCATAAGCTATTCTAGCATATCACCGTGGTTAATAGTATCAAATATAACAAAAATAATAATGAGGTATCAAAACAATGTTGAATAATCTAGAAAGTGACTCAATATTTACACCGGAACAAGTCTTAGAAAATCGAGGTCGTGTAGCTATCTTTATTGATGGTTCTAATCTCTTCTATGCTGCGTTACAACTAGGGATCGAAATCGACTACACGAAGCTACTGTGTAGGTTAACTGGTGGGTCTAGACTATTGCGTGCTTTCTTCTATACTGGAGTTGACAGGACAAACGAAAAGCAACAAGGGTTCTTGTTGTGGATGCGTCGCAATGGCTATCGAGTTATTGCTAAGGATTTAGTACAGTTGCCGGACGGATCAAAAAAAGCTAACCTGGATGTAGAAATTGCCGTAGATATGATGGCTTTAGTCGATTCCTATGATACCGCTGTATTAGTCAGTGGGGATGGGGACTTGGCATACGCGGTTAACTCAGTTAGCTATCGTGGTGTGCGCGTCGAGGTTGTCAGCTTGCGCTCAATGACCAGTGATAGTTTAATCAATGTCAGCGATCGCTATATAGATCTAGAAGCTATCAAAGAAGATATCCAAAAAAATCCGCGACAAAGTTATCCATATCGACCTCTATCCAGTATGGGTTTTCTAGAAGATATCAGGGAAACTGATCAACACTTAGAAATCCAAGATTAATAAATTATGGAAAAGGCAGGCAGAAAAAGGTGGTAAATTGTCCTAAAAGAAGGCAAAATAATCAAAATTTACTTTCCTTATTTTTATCAGCAAACCTCAATTTGTTCAACCTAAAAGCTTACCTTTTTTACCTGCCTTTAACTTTTTCATTGTTAATTGGTTTAGTTGGTTGTGCAGGTGGATACAGAATAGCTGAACAAGCTAAAGATTCTGATTCATCTCCCCAAGAAAGTCATTTGAAATTTTTCGATGTCACCTTAGAGCAAGCAGACGAAGTGGGAAACCGGCTTTGGAAAGTGAGAGCTCAAAAAGCGACATACACTCAAGAAAGACAAATTGGTGAGGCAGAAAATCCCATTGGTGAACTATACCAAGATGGCAAACCGGTTTACGAAATACAAGCAGAAAGAGCAGATATTGAACAGGATGGTCAGCGGCTATTGCTCAAGGGAAAAATAGTGGCTACAGATCCTAAAAACGGTATTGTCTTGCAAGGTAATGAGTTAGAATGGTTACCTCAAGAAGATTTATTAATTGTCCGTAACCAAATTAATGGCACTCATAAACAACTAAAAGCAGTTGCTCAAGAAGCACGAGTTAAAACTCGCGAACAACGTATCGAATTCTCTGGTAGCGTAGTAGCTAAATCCGTTGATCCCAAAATGGAAATGCGAACGGAAAATTTAATTTGGCAGATTTCAGAAGAAATATTAATGAGTGAGCACGCCATACAAATTGACCGTTACAAAAACAATCAAATTACTGATCGTGGAAAGGGCGATGCTGCTCAGATCAACTTAAAAACCCAAATTGCCACTATCAAAAAAAATGCCCAGTTAAATTTATTAGAACCACCGACAGAAATAGCTAGTAACTCTATGACATGGGATATGAAAACAGAAATAGTGAAGACACATTCCCCTGTTAGTGTTGTCCAGCGTGCCGAGAATGTGACTGTAAACGCCAATAGAGGCGAAATGAAAATACCGCAGAGAATTGTCAACTTAACAGGAAATGTCAAGGCTATAGGGCAGCGTCGTCAAACTCTTAAATCTAATCAGTTAAGTTGGTATCTCGACCAGAAATTATTAGTAGCTCAGGGGAATGTTGTTTATCGTCAAGTTGACCCACCAATAAATTTTACGGGTGAAACAGCCATTGGTAACCTGCAAACAGAGGACATTGTAGTTAAAAGCGGGAACTCTGGTAGCAGAGTAGTAACAGAAATTATTCCTCAAGATGTTGGCATTAGCAATTAGGGAGCCGGGAAAAATCAATTAAGAATTCAAAACATCTGGGTGAATAGATAAATTTACCTCAAAAGGATTGACATCTGTATTCATCTGTGGTTGATTATTTGCTGGTATCTACCCAGTTAATTAGTATTTAGGTAAAAGAATCAAGAGAGGTTTATTTAGGTCTAAGTCTGGGAAAATATATTCAGCAGACTTGAATGGTTCCCTAAATATATTAAGAGGATGTTTGATAAGTCATGATTAGTGTATCAACTATTGTTTGACCCCACCCTAACCCTCCCCTTGTAAGCGGATGGGACTGGATTTTATTGTTTTTTGTGTGTTCCCTAATCCTTCCCAATCCTTCCGGTGTTCCCTGTTCCCTAATATAAAAATTACCTGTTTAATACTTTCCAAACATCCTCTAAGAAAGGTAGCTGGGGACTCTATCTTTGATGGAAACTCAGTAGAGAGGCTTGTAGTTAGCCCAGTAAGGTTTAGACTAAAAATATTTGACTATATTTTTAGTAACTATTATTGGCGGTGAATAAAATTTCATTACGACTAGCCGTACCCAATTTAGGTAACGAGTCTTTAGGAGAGTTAGGAGTAATAGTAGAGGGAATATTGGGAGCTACTTCCAACTGTTTGGCCAGGGCTTGTAAAAAGCGATCTTGACTAGCTCGGAAAGCTGGGATTTGTGACCCATGGTTAATAATCGCAAACCAAACCAAACCGCGATCGCGTGTAGGTAAAACCCCAGCTAAAGCACTAACCTCCCGCAAGGTACCAGTTTTCATCACAGTAGCATAAGGCATATTTCTAGCTTGCATTGTTCCTCGACGGTCAAATCCAGAGATAGGAAACAAGTCAGCTACATTAATATTGTGGGTGGCGGCTTCCCTTTGAATTGCCATTAACATAGCAGACGCAGCCCTGGGAGAAATACGATTGTCTACCCCCAGTCCTGAACCATTAATTAATTTAATTTCTGCCTCCGGGACTCCAGCAAATTTGGCAGCCTGCGATCGCATTTTCGCTGTACCTCCTACAGATTCAGCCAACATCTCAGCCATGACATTGTTACTAAAAACGTTCATTTCCTTGATAAGTTGGTGCAAAGGTAAAGAACGGCGACGCATCAAGAGGGTTTCTTGGGGGTTTGGTTGGGATGCGGATTTGACCACAATACCCGCAATCACAACTTGAGGTTTAGCGGTGCCCTTGGGCATGGTTGAATATATGTAATTTGCCTGACGAGTCCACCTTAAATGATTTAGGGCTTGTTTAACTATCTGACCGGCTAATATAGGATTTGGTTCAAAATTCATGGCGAAATTACCCCTGATTACCAAATTTCCCGTTACCTGTTTGATACCCATTTGATTGAGGGTATTACCCACAGCGATGGCTTCTTCCCAAACAAACATTGGATCACCACTACCAGTAATCACCAAATCACCTTGCAATAGACCGTTAACTATTGGCCCTGTAGCGCTGACCAAAGTTTCAAATTGATGGTCTGGCCCCCAAGTTTTCAAAGCCACAAGTGAAGTAGCAATCTTAGTTAAAGAAGCAGCGGGTAGAGGTGTTGTACCTTGATGGTTAGCCATCAAAATTGGTCCTGACTGTAACCAAATACCCTGACTCTGGGTCAAATTTTCCGGAACCAATTTCGTGATCATTAGTTCCTGTAAATATTCCTTGACTGTGGTAGACCCAGCTGGATGAGGATCAGGAGCTAGAACTAAACCACGGCTATTATGTAAAGCCAAAGTTTCCAAAGCCTCTGCGGGTTTAATTTGTACACCAGCCATTTCCAGCCAAAGAGAAATTAAACCCGAACCTAATAATTCCAGCATCTTGATTCCCCTATATATTTCCTGAGATAATATACAAGTTTTGTGACCATCATCAGTATTGACCAAGAATAATATCTGTCAACCCGCCCCTACTTTCTTTCTGGATGAGGTTTTTCTGTCACAGAAGGTGTACCCATCTGGTTAATTACCGCAATCATTTGATAGAGGCGACCCAAATCACGTTGGTTAAAATAAAACACCAGCCTGGGTAATTCCTCTGTCTCATCTTGGTTTTCTTGGGGTAAAGCCTGACTTTTGATGATTTTTCCTTTCACCAAAATGTCGCTAAAGTGAGCATTTAACTTTTCTACTGCAGCATCGGATAGATCCGTCAATAGACGAATCACCAACTGTTCACCTACGTAACGGCTAGAGTGGTAAACTTGATAAAAATTGGTAATAGCATTACAAGCTACTTCCAGGTTATCTGTGATCGTGTACAGGCTGGGGTCTTCAGGACTCACAAGACCCTTTTCCACAAGTTGTTTATCAATATATTCGCTCCAGGAGCGCCAATAATCCCCACCTGGTTGATCAATTAAAACCACAGGAACAGGACCAAATTTACCGGTCTGGCTGAGGGTCATACACTCAAAAGCTTCATCTTGAGTACCAAAACCTCCAGGAAATAGGGCCACGGCATCACTTTCTTTGAGCAGAAACAATTTACGGGTGAAGAAATACTTAAAATGAATTAGCTTAGGATCCCCCTCAATAAATGGGTTAGCCTGTTGCTCAAATGGTAGCTGAATATTTAAGCCAAAGGAATTATTTCGCCCGGCGCCTTCGTTACCCGCCTGCATGATGCCGCCGCCACCGCCTGTCATGACCATGAATCCTAACTGACAAACAGCGCGAGCAAATTCCAGGGCTATCTGATACTCAGGTGTTTCTGGGGATAGACGAGCAGAACCAAAGATAGTTATTTTGCGGACGTGTCGGTAGTCGTAAAATAGCTCGAAACCTCGCTCCATATCGGCTAAAGCGGCCGATAAGATTTTCCAGTCCAGACGTTCAATCTCGCTGTCAGCTAAACGGACTATAGTAGCCAGTGCCTGCTGAATCAGTTGCCGATTTTTTAAGGTTGGTAAACGATCAAATAGTTCAGCGATGTCGGCCTGGAGACTCTCTAATGTTTGAAACGACGCAGATGAGGTCATGAGAACTTTCGTCACAATGGCATTACATTTTACCTAATTTTGCAATGCAATCTACAACTGCCTTGGGCAGTCGTGTTTCATAAATTGGTGGTTGCTAAAGATTTGTAAAAGCAAATTTTTAGAAAAGACCTATTATCCTAGCAGTGGTGTACGGATTGCTCTAAGTTTGCCTTCGTTTTCCCGTCTCCTGAGACTGGAGACATGGACACCAAGGATTCTAGCTGCTTCCTTGGGAGTGACATGTTGCATCAAAACCTCATTGAATCAACTACTTTTAGTATAGGGTGAGTTAGTAATATTTACTCGGTTTAAGCAAATAATTTACAATTAGTTACAGGTCATCTCAAACTATTGACCACAAGAGAAACTTTTTTCGAGACGCGAGTTTTCGCGCCTCGCATATTGACTTAAATCCAGAGCAAATGGAAAGCCCAAAAGGAGGTTGATCCCAATTGAGTTTCAAAGATATTTTTCCAAAGTGGTAACCAATGTAGTTTTAGGTACTGCGCCGACTACCATATCAACTTTCTCCCCATCTTTAAAAATCATTAACGTGGGGATACTGCGGATACCGTACTTAGTAGCAACGTTAGGATTTTCGTCAGTATTAACTTTCACAACTTTTATTTTGTCTTCAAACTGACTGGCTATGTCCTCGACTACAGGAGCTACCATGCGGCAAGGACCACACCAGGGTGCCCAGAAGTCAACTAAAACAGGTACATCGCTGTGAAGTACTTCTTGATCAAAACTAGAATCTGTAACTTGTGCGGCTGCTGACATGCCTAAAAACCTTTGCCAATTATATTTTTGAGTTTGGTGAAAATTCTACCATAGCAAAAGCAGCAGCTTAGAAGTCAAGAATGTACATTTGCAACGAAGTTAAAGAAATTATGGATAAATATAAGGAACCGCCCGAACAGTAGTCCGGGCGGAGTGTGGTGTGAGGAGTGAACGGAAACATGCGTCTCCGCTATCTCTATTGTAGGCTACAGATCGGATTTTTCCAGGTTTTTTTTAGGAGTCTGGAAAAAATTTTCTGAAGATTTTGAGTTTGGGTATGGAGTATAGGCCATGGGAGAAAAATTATTTCTTATGACTGATTCTCTGGTGCCTATGGGGGATTTTTTATTTACCCATGCCTAATTGTTGGGCTTTTTGGTACACTTTCCCCTCAGTTAGTAGGGAAGGAGCAATTACCACTTCTACTTGCTGCATTTCTTTGATGTTTTTGGCTCCTAATGTTCCCATGCTAGTTTTTAAGGCTCCCAAAAGATTATGAGTACCATCATCTAGTCCCGCAGGACCAATGAGTATTTGTTCTAGACTGCCGGTAGTACCAACGTTAATGCGCGTACCACGGGGTAATACTGGGCTAGGAGTTGCCATTCCCCAATGATAGCCCCGTCCAGGGGCTTCCGCTGCTCTGGCTAAGGGAGAACCAATCATGACACCATCAGCACCGCAGGCGATGCACTTGCAAATGTCGCCGCCAGTGATTAAACCGCCATCGGCGATGATGGGGATATAGTTACCAGTTTCCTGATAATAATCATCTCTGGCTGCAGCACAATCAGCGATCGCCGTTGCTTGTGGTATACCCACGCCTAACACTCCGCGAGAGGTACAAGCTGCACCGGGGCCAATTCCCACTAATACCCCAGCCGCACCGGCTTTTAATAGGTTCAAGGTGACTTCATAGGTAACGCAATTGCCCAAGACTACGGGAATGGGCATAGAATGGCAAAATTCTGCCAAATCAAGGGTAACTATCGACTCTGGGGATAAATGAGCTGTAGATACTACTGTAGCCTGTACAAAAAATAAATCGGCCCCCGCTTTTGCCACTACCTGACCATATTTACTGGCTGCGGCTGGGGTCGCACTCACTGCGGCTATACCACCTTGCTGTTTAACTTCCTGAATACGTTTTTCAATTAATTCCGGCTTTATTGTTTCGGCATAGAGTTCTTGCATTAGGGGGACAAATTCACTTTTCCCTACGGAGGTAATCCGATCTAAAATCGGTTCCGGGTCAGCATACCGAGTTTGGATACCTTCTAAATTGATGACTCCTAATGCTCCTAACTGTGACAACCGTACAGCCATCTTCACATCTACTACGCCATCCATGGCACTGGCAATTATAGGGATTTCTCGTTCAATATTGCCGATAGTCCACTTAGTATCTGCCAGGCTTGGATCTAGTGTTCTGTTACCAGGAACTAGAGCGATTTCATCAATTCCATAAGCTCTACGAGCTTTTTTTACCCGGCCAAGTTGAATTTCCACGCTTTCACTGTTCTCAAATCTGTTTAAGCTAGGGTATCAAATTGTGAGGATATTTGGAGCAGTTTTTTGCCAGTAATCACTTGGTGCCCTCATTGAGTGAGGACTAAAGTCCTGAGGATGAGCTAGAATTTGATGCCTGTTAGGTCTGACATTAAGTATTTTATACTACATAATTCCCTAAACCATGGTTAACCAATTTCCTTGTTTGTTTGGCTGTGAGTTGGTGTGGGATTGTTAGCTATGTAAATATTACTGTCTGTGTCATCCATTACTTTATTCTCACTACGCACTAGTTGGCTAAATTGACCGATTAATTGGCCTAACTTCCCTTCTTCTAGGAGGGTATTGATCAAGGAAAGCCCACTGGTAGAGAGAAGTAATTTGTTAATATCTTGACTGCCATTTGTACCATTGGCACCCGGGAATGAGTAGATACGAGTATCTCCTAAAACTCCCGGTTGAGGTGCTAATGCGGTAATAATTTCGGGGAGTTTATCCGCTAATTCTGGCCAAATTGTGGTGATAATTTTGGCTGAAAGGTTAGCATTACTTATGGTATTTTCTGCAGCAATTTTTACTTTTAAGGCTTCTGCTTCCGCTAAAACTTTATCGCGGTTAGCGGCTGCGAGGATACGAATTGACTCAGCTTCTAATTGTGCGGCTTCCTGGGCAATTTCTGCTTGGCGGCGACGGCGGAAAGCATCTATTTCTATGACGTTGCGATCACTAATACTCAGCTGTTGGGCAGCCTTTTCTGCTGCGATAGTTGACAAGCGTTTGTCACGTTCGGCTTTTTCAATTTCCCCGGCTGTATTTACTGATTCTTCGGCTTTGGCTTGTTCTGCTTGTGCTAGAAAGCTTTCACGTTTTTTTGCCGCAATGGCGATCGCAACGTCTTCTTGGGCAATGCGTGTTAATCTTTCTGACTCAACTATTTCTACTTGTGCTTTAAGTCTGCCTGATTCTACCTTTTGTTGACGGTGAATTTCGGCAATTTCTGCTTCTTGTTTTTGCAGGGCTTGGGTCACCTTTAACTGTTTGTTACGCTCTTCCAAGGCAATCTCAGCTTCGATTTGGGTTTGCTGTAAAGCTAATTTTTTGCGAATTTCTTCTTCTTCAACTAATTTATCCTGAATAATTTTACTTCTTTGTATAGCGGCGGCTTCCTTATCTTTTGATTCTTGAATTTCCCTTTCTCGTTGTGCCTTCAGTGCCTCTACTTGCAGTTTTTGGGATAGTTTGGCACTTTCTTTTTCCTGGGCAATTTGTAGCGATCTCTTTTCAGCATCCAGTTCTTTTTGCTCAATTGCTACTTGGGTTGTTAACTCAACTTCCCGTTTTTGTTCAATCGAACGCTGAATAATTTCAGTTCTTAAACGCACACCTTGGGCATCAAAAAAGTTATCTGGGTCATAGGTCACACTTTCTAATATTTCGGAAATGGCAATATTATTCAGAGTTAAACCAACTTTTTTTAGATCAGGTCCTACTAAGTTCAATACTTCTTGAGCAAAACCCAATTTATCTGAATCTATTTCTGCAATATCCTTGGTTTTAGCTGCTGCTCTAATGGCATCATCAGCACGTTTTTCTAGGGCGTTCTTTATATCTTCCCCAGTAATTTTGTTACCATTCTGAGATAATCTCGCAGCTGCTTTTAAGACATCTTCTTCAGATGCATTAATACACACATAAAAGGTTACTCTAATATCTGCTCTCAGATAGTCTTTAGTACGCACGGCTAGTTTTCCAGTACGTTCTACATCAATAGAAATTTCTCGCAGGGGGACGCGAGTCAGTTGGTGGAATCCTGGTAAAACAATACAACCGCCATAAAGAATTACCGATTTCTTTTTTGTAAACAGTCCCCCAGTTCTGACGAAAGCCTCATTATTGGGTGTGACTACATAAACTCTTGTGTAAGCATACAAACTCAATAAAAGTAATAGAATGAAAGCCCCAATTACTCCTGGTAATACCAATGAACTATGGATTTGAGCGATAGTAGGTTGAGTTCTCACTGGGATGGTTTGAACGAGATATCCTGTTTGCTGCTGTTTTGGTTGTAAGGTTTGATGTGTGTTTACAGTTGGCAATGACTGGATAAAAGTTAACCAAAATAACATAATTATGCTCCCTATTTGTTCTATTTGTTCAATTTTTATCTTGGTTGATCGAGTTGGCTAGCCAAAGTTCTTCATCATGACTATTGTGGGCAATCACAACATAATTTTGCTGACTGATTTCAATGACAATTACTGTTTCTCCACGTTTGGGCGACACAGTTGCCCATTTTGGCAAAACAGCACTAATTGTGAGAAAATTTGATTTTCTATCTAATATATCTACTTGCCCGATTTTACCTTCCTGTTCACTAGGAATATAAAATGAATTAACCGTACCCAGACAACCAATTAATCGCTCACGACTAGCATCTTCACTAAACTCGGCAAATATTTGACCAATTACTGCTGCTATTAATCTACCCATAAATAAGCTGATAATCAGGGAAATTAATAACACAGTCCCACTAATAAACCCACTTAAATTACCATTACTTAGGCTAATCGCCCAACTACTTAATATCAGTCCTACAATACCCCACAAACTCAAATCTGTTGCGAGTAACAAGATGAGTGGGGCTTTACCAATGCCTGTCCATCCTAATAATTGCTCAAAGTTGAGGACATCGATATCGTCATCATATTCTACATCTCCATCTCCCCCAATGGAAATGATCAGAAATACAAACAGCAATACTCCCATGCCTAGGAATATCCAATAGGGTACATTGGCAGGGTTAAATAGCATAAGATTTTGTCGATATACTATGCTGACTAGCTTCTGTGATACCTGTATACAGTTGGCATTAATTGAAATTGATAGTTTTCACATCAGAATATTAGACTATGATTTTGGCTATTTTTTTTCTTTGCACACAAGAATATATTTTTTAATATTTTGTATGAAACTTCTTGAAACATTTAACTAATTTTAAAATCCTTTGCCCGAATAATATTGAGTTGGTTGGGAAGATTTGAGAAACTCTTGTATATGAACTACCCACAGTTGGCCCTGTTTCAGGCTAGAATTGAAGATTCATAGCATATATTTGTATAATAGTCAAGAGGAGGTAATACCGTGGTCTGATGACCCAGCAATTTTTTCTCCTTGAAGAGTGAGTCTTATAGCGGCCAGAATTGTTACAATTCTTTTAGATTAGATATTGAAGCCTTGATCCAGTCTGAAACCTTAGAACTACTCGAATGGCATCGCCTTTGTCAGCATCTTTCCACATTTGCGGCTACTAAACTAGGGGCGATCGCATCACTGCATCTCAAAATACCTGCATCTCAAGCAGAAAGTGAGCAATTACTAGCTCAGACTAAAGAAGTTTACCAACTGGAGAGTCAAATGACAACAGGATTGTCATTTGAGGGGATTCAAGATATTGGTGATTCTTTAGAACGGGCGGAACTTAGCGGTATTTTAGCAGGGGATGAGCTACTAGCGATCGCTACGACTTTGGCAGGTGCGAGAAATTTACGCCGTGTAATTGATCATCAAGAGGATTTGACGGTACTAAGGGAGTTAGTCGCTGATTTACGGACTTATCCCGAACTAGAACAAGAAATACACCGATGTATTGATGAACGAGGCCAAGTAACCGACCGTGCTAGCCAAAAACTGGGGGAAATCCGTACAGAATTACGGAAAGTACGCGCTCAAATTCATCAAAAATTGCACAATATTTTACAGGTAAAATCCAGCGCTGTTCAAGAACAAATTATTACCCAAAGAGGCGATCGCTTTGTCATCCCAGTAAAAGCACCCCAAAAGGACGCCATACCGGGCATTGTACATGATACTTCTACCAGTGGAGCTACTCTTTATATAGAACCTAATTCTATAGTTCCTTTGGGCAACCAACTGCGGCAGACTCTTAGAAGGGAGCAAGTGGAAGAAGAGGCGATTCGTCGTTCAGTAACACAGCAAGTCGCAGCAGTCAAGGCAGATTTGGAAAGGTTGTTAGCAATTGTCACCACATTGGATTTAGCAACGGCCAGGGCTAGATATAGTTTTTGGTTAGGAGCTAATCCTCCCAGATTTATTCACCGTGAGGACAATGAAATCATTACCCTACGCCAATTACGCCATCCTCTATTAGTCTGGCAACAGCAGCATGAACATGGTCAAGCTGTGGTTCCAGTGGATTTATTAATTAGTCCCCAGATTCGGGTAGTAACGATTACTGGACCAAATACTGGTGGTAAAACAGTCACTTTAAAAACCCTGGCCTTAGCAGCATTAATGGCTAAGGTAGGGTTATTTGTTCCCGCCCGGGAACCAGTAGAAATACCTTGGTTTCACCAGGTATTAGCTGATATTGGCGATGAACAATCTTTACAGCAAAGTTTATCGACATTTTCTGGACATATCCGCAGGATTAGTCGGATTTTGAACGCATTGACCCTGGGGGAACAGACAGATATCAATAGCCAATCCCTAGTCCTTCTGGATGAAGTGGGGGCGGGAACTGATCCGGCCGAAGGTAGTGCTTTAGCGATCGCTTTACTACAATATTTAGCTAATCATGCCCACCTAACAATGGCCACAACTCACTTTGGTGAATTAAAAGCCCTCAAATATCAGGATCAGCGATTTGAAAATGCGTCTGTGGAATTTGATGAAAGCACACTTTCGCCTACCTATCGTTTATTGTGGGGGATTCCTGGACGTTCTAACGCTTTAGCAATTGCCCTGCGTTTAGGTTTAAAACCGGAGGTGGTAGAACAGGCAAAAACTCAAGTGGGAGGAGCTACGGACGAAGTTAATCAGGTGATTGCTGGGTTAGAGGCGCAACGCCGCCGCCAAGAAACTAAAGCTGCGGAAGCTCAAAGTTTGTTGCAGCAAGCGGAACGTTTATATCAAGAAGTGTCGGCAAAATCTCAGACGTTGCAGGAACGAGAAAAAGCTTTGCGGATTGATCAGGAAGTAGCAGTAAAGCAAGCCATAGCCCAGGCTAAAGGTGAAATTGCCCAAGTTATTCGTCGGTTGCAAAAAGGTACACCTAAAGCCCAAGATGCTCAACAAGCAACGGATGCATTAAATCAAATTGCTCAAAAATATCAACCAAAAGCAGCACCAAAACCAAAAGTCGGGTTTCAGCCCAAAGTAGGCGATCGCGTGCGTATTTCCCAGTTTGGGCAAACAGCTGAAGTTTTAACTGCTCCCGATGAGGATGGCGAGTTCAGTGTTCGTTTTGGCATAATGAAGATGACAGTTAAGCTCGAAGACATCGAATCTTTGGATGGTCAAAAAGCTGAACCAGTAGTCAAACAGAAGCCCGCCGTAATTCCTCAACCTGAACAACCCGCCCCAGCTATCCGCACATCTCGAAATACAGTGGATTTGCTTGGTAAACGGGTAGCGGATGCAGAAATTATCTTAGATAAGGCAATTTCTGAAGCTACAGGGCCAATGTGGATTATTCACGGACATGGTACCGGTAAGTTACGGAAAGGAGTTCACGCCTTTTTGCATCAGCACCCTAGAGTGAGCCACCATCAACCAGCAGAACAAGTAGATGGTGGTAGTGGTGTCACCATTGCTTATATTAAATGATTTGGCAGTAAATATCACCAATGCAGTCTTTGTGAATTTCTAATATCTAGTTATTAATTACCTTGATATAACTTAGCAATTGGCAATTAGATATAGCATTTCCCATGCTCGTGAGGTACAAATTTGTTTAGTTTCAGGGAACAGGGAACAGGGAATAGGCAATTGATGTGTACTTCATTAGCCTGCAAAAGGCTATATTAAATAAATTCAGGAATGTTTATTTATACATTAATCCTGACGGCAGGATTTTATTTATCAAAAACTTCATGATTTTTGTCGACTAAATTGGTGGAAAATAGATTTTCCTCTAGTAGAGTAAGACAAAGACTATTGCTGTTGACTAAATGAGCAAAGCGATGGGAAACCAACCTTAATATTTAAGAGTCTGGTTTCAAAATGGGTAACAGCAACAGACCCTACAGACTGATCACCTATGCTAAACGTTATGCACTCGGCCGCCGATTCAGCCACACCAAATCCTCAGTGGGAGGATTTAATTCAGCTTCCAGCCCCAAAGACAATTCAATGGGAGAATATCAAGACCCAGTTAGACTTGGTGCTGTTAGCGCTAGAAGCTTTCACTGGTATTGGTTCTGAAGCCATGCTGTCTGCGGCAATTAACCTGAATTTAGAGTCAAGAGTGCCAGACCGGGTAGCTTTATGGCGATTGCGTCAGTCTAATCCCCTACGCAAGGGACAAGGTGGACGAAAAAAGCTAGATGTAGAAGAAGCTCGAGCAATTGTTCTCATTACCTGCTACCTCGCCAAGCAGCACCAGGAATTAATTCGCCGTGCTGTTGGTCTGCTAGAACAAATGGCGGAAAAGAAACGGGAACAGAGGCGCGCCCCCCTTCGCTATCATCAGGCTGCTTTACTTGGAGATTATATCGATGCCTTCTGCAATACCTACCAAGAACGGATGGAAGAAGACGACCAAATAACCACGGATATACTCACCAACTTAGCACTAAAACTGCTGGTAGATTTACTGTTTTACAGTGCACCTGGTGGACACCGCCGTCTCTGGTTAGCACTGATAGACAGTTCCAATTTTAGATAATCGTCTCCTTCGTCGTTTCTGCTATGCCACCATTTAATTCTGTCATTAGACGCTACGCACGACCTAACTGTACCCTAGAAATATGGGCGCAAAGTTCCCCTTTGTCCCATTTAATGGGAAAAACTGTGATCAAGCAGTTAACCTTTGAGCTATATTTTGAGGATGTCCAAAAGGCACCAGAAGGTAAAATTGTCCTTAGGGGCGATCGCGATCAACTAGAAATCTTGTGTGATGTCGTCACCAATTATGTACAAAAATTTCTACAGCAACCCCCGAACAACTTTTGGCTGAGTCTTTGTGAACCACAGGATTCGAGTAAAGTATCTCATGATTCACAGTTCAAAGATTTTGAGCAAACTCCACTACCGAGCGCTAAAACTTCGGAATCTTTTATCTCCCAAACATCTCAGAGCAAAATCTACTTACAAACAGAGAATGATGTAACTCATCATCTATTTCTTGGTCCAATTTCTAACCGAACATCGGGTCCAGTAATTATACTGACTTTGCTGCAACTGTTCGATTTAGCAACTGCTTTAGATGAGTATTCTGCTGATGTTATGGCCTTGCCAAATTTAAATAACAATAATAAAGTTTTGCGATTACCAGCTTGGTCTCCCATTGCTGCAGTCATGGTTTTAGGTATAGGAATGGTACCGGTGACTTGGCACTTTGTCAATAATAGGCAAAATCAAACACAGGTAGCGAAAACTGCTGTAAAACCCTCTGTGGATGTTCCCACACAGCCAACCGAAGTTACGCCGCCGGAGAATTTGACATCACCAGAACCCTTAGCCTCGAACCCTCAAGTTCCTACTGCTACATTCCCGGAAGTTTCCCTAACACCATCCAATTCTGGCGTCCTGACTAATCCCTTTTCATCCCTACCATCTGGGCAAGATCGAGTGTTTCTATCTCAGCCCTTCGCCCAGGATGGCCTGTCTTCTAGATATACATTACCCAGTATCTCATCATTTCCCTTGCCTGTTTCCACTAATCCCCAGGCAAATCAGAGTTCTTCGCCATCTTCATCTGTCAATCTACAGCCTAGGGAGAACACAATCAATCGCTCTGTAAATCTTGCTACTGAGCCAAATAATCATAATTCATTAGTCGGTAGGTCAACAAGTGAACGGTTAACTCCAAAATCCCAAACTTTGGCAGCCCGTAGGGATTTATTGGATATGCCTCAAGTGGCAGAAGCTAGAGAAATATTTACAAGGCGCTGGCAGCCACCTAGTGGATTTACACAAACACTAGAGTATAGTTTAATGGTTAATGATAATGGTAGTCTTGACAAGATTTATCCCATAAATCAGGCTGCAAGAATATTCATTGAGGATGCAGGGATGCCTGAAATTGGTAAACCCTTTGTTTCTGCCAATAAAAAGGGAGAAATTATCAGAATTCGAGTACTTTTGAGTCCTGATGGCAAAGTTGAAACATTTGCAGAAAATGAATAGTCAACCGCCCTAAACACAAGGGGATGGGGTTTTACGCGCGATCGATAAATAAATAAATAGATATCCCGACTTCTTGAAGAAGTCGGGAGAGTCATAGGGGTTTTGTGATGACAAATTATTAAGGGTTTTTTGGTTTTTTTAACTTTTGTTTTTTACGTCGGCGTTGACTAGTAGATACAGCCTGTTCCACTGGATAGCCGGCAATAGGTATTACCTGATATTTACGCTCTTCTTCTAACTTTTTCAGTTCAGTGTAATCAACCCAATGGATACAATCAACTGGACAAGTATCAATTGCCTCTTGAATTACTTCCTCTGAATCCGCATCTTGACGAATGACACGCGATCGACCATAATCTGGTTCAATATAGAAGGTGTTACGCGCCACATGAGCGCAGTGTAAGCAGCCAATGCAGGTGATTTCGTCTACATAAACACCTTTTTGACGGTTAACACCTCCCAGTTCCGGCTCTAAACCAGAGCGTTCTGGGTCATCCCGTAATAAACCCCCTAACTCTGGTTCGGCACCGGAACGGTTTTCCTCTTCTTCTGACCGCGACGGCAGAAAATCAGCCATTACGCACTCCAGCGTTGTACTACTAAGCGAATTGAGCCATCTGGATTTTTTTGCTGTTCTGCAACTTGAAAGCCTACACGAGCTGTTTCTTTCACCACTGTTTGGTAGGCATAGCTTTGGGTTACTTGGCGTAAGAAGCCTTCCACAGACAAGCCTTGTTGCCAATATTGCAGGTCAGCAACCAATTCATATTCCTTGCCATTCCATCTAAAGCCGATGTCATAGCCATTTTCCTGCTCAATAGTTACTTCTGCAGGATGGGTTTGACCGCGATAGCCACGAACTTCACGCGGTCCGGGTTTCCAGTCTATGCCCAATTGAGTGAGAGCATCTTTCAAAGAGTCCAGGTTACGGATTTGAGTCTTAATTTGGCTAAAATGTGACATGGCAGTGATTAATAAATGAGACTAAATTGTGAGTAAAAACTTACCAATCGCTGTATGTGGCCTGCGTATGAGCCACTGATGATTGTTGCACCTGAGTAGCAAAAAATTCTGAGGTTGGCTCATGACTAAGTACTTGTCCTAGCTGTGCTTCTATTGCGGCTGTAACCTCAGCGCACGAATTACCCACAATGCCAGTGACTTTTTCTTGTACCCGACCGTCTGGATAGATGATGAACTCTAATGTCTCCATACTTTTGGCCAACCATGATACTAGTTTTGAACTTGACTGTCCGAGCAGCCGGCTAAAAATATAGCCATGGTAACATTGTTACTTAAATACAAACCTGACATTTGTTAACTAATGTTCCATCTCTCAAAATATATATCTCAGAATTTTTACAAAATTTATTATTATTATAAGCACATACATCAGTTATTAGTTAGTTTCTCTTAACCCCACTAATTAGTCAAGCTGAAGATTGCCGTGAGAAAATCGGGTACAAAAACCCCAACAGCAAGCCATAGCAGTAGTATAGCCATTTCTTTGCTTCACAAAAATATACTTTTTATTGAAAAACTTTATCATTACCATTGAAGAAATATTATTCTTGGCATAGATAAGTTCAATGTGTGTGGTTTTATCCAGTGGGATTATTTAAATACTCTAGTTACTGCTTTCCAAGAAAGCTGATCATAAAAAATCTATATTTAGTGTTTTTTACCCAGGCTGAAATTAGCAAGAGATTCTGGCAAAAAACCATTATTCAGCTAACGAAACCAGGATAATGGAGCATAATTAACCTTTATAGCCATCAGTTAACACTGTAAATTCACTATGAATACACAACTAACCAACCAACCTATACGCGTCGGAGTTCTGGGTTTTGGTGGACTGGGACAAGCAGCCGCAAAACTCCTCTCCAGTAAACGGGAAATGATCTTAGTCGCTGCAGCAGACCAAAAAGGCTACGCTTACTCTACAGAAGGTTTAAATACTCAACAATCCATTCAAACCTACCAATCTCAAGGTTCTGTGGGTTATTTAGAACCATTTGGTACATTAAGCAATAGCAGCATTCAAGAGTTAATTGCGACTGGTCAGCCTGTAGATGGTTACTTTCTGGCCTTACCAAACCTCCCCAACGACTTTATCCCCTCAGTAGCCCAAGAGTTTATCAAATCGGGTTGGCGAGGTGTACTAGTGGATGCTATTAAGCGCACCAGTGCAGTAGAACAACTTTTGTCGATGAAAGCAGAACTGGAAGCGGCGGGAATTACTTATATGTCTGGATGTGGTGCTACACCTGGACTATTAACAGCAGCAGCAGCTTTAGCCGCCCAAAGCTACGCCGAAATCCACAAGGTAGAAATTACCTTTGGTGTTGGTATTGCTAACTGGGAAGCTTACCGCGCTACAGTTCGGGAGGACATTGGCCATATGCCTGGTTATACTGTAGAAATGGCTAGGGCGTTGACAGATGCACAAGTAGAAGCCCTACTAGATAAAACCAATGGCGTGTTGGCTTTAGAGAATATGGAACACGCTGATGATGTGATGTTAGAATTTGCCGGCATTTGTTCACGCGATCGCGTTACAGTTGGTGGTGTAGTGGATACTCGCAACCCTAAAAAACCTCTGAGCACCAACGTTAAAGTTACAGGACGCACCTTTGAAGGTAAAATTTCCACCCATACCTTTACCTTAGGAGATGAAACCAGTATGGCGGCAAATGTTTGTGGTCCCGCCTTCGGTTATCTTAAAGCTGGTAGACAATTACACCAGCGCGGTATTTATGGAATTTTCACCGCTGCTGAAATTATGCCCCAATTTGTGAAATAAGCCGCTAGGGGCTAGTCTCTAGCCCCTCCCGATGTTTGTCCTCAGTTTGTGGGTGCAAATTCCAAGCGATAGCGATAAAGGGCGACTGGATGAGAACCAGCTCTAAAGTAATTTGGGTCTTGGGGTGAAAGATAAACAGCAGTTACTTGATCTGCGGCGATGGCAGGATATAATGTAGCCAGTTTATGGTAAGCTGTAGTTGATTCTACGGTATTGAAATAGGGACGGGAATCACCTTTAAATAGTTGTTGAAAAACTTCTGATGTGATAAAGTAGCCCTCTGACGTTGTTTCTGTAGCGCGGGCGCTAATGATAGAAACTAATTGGCGATCGCAAGCTTTAGCCGTCAAGCATTCCCCACGTAAACGAGTAATTTGGCGATTAGGTGAGTCTGGGTCTATTTTGACTGATAAAACAGCTTCATCGCCTAAATAAGCCTTGGCCAAATTTAAACTATTAAATTGTCTATCTGCTACTACCACTGATGATTGATTGGAAATTTTCCGAATCAATTTTAACCCACTGCTAGGGGGTCTGTGTCTAATAAAACGTACTACAAAAGTCACGGGTTGATTGAGTTGTTGTTGATTGGATTCAAATCCCGGGGTGACTATATCCGGAGCTAAAGGTGCAACCAAGTCTACTAATGTACTTGTGACCTTCCATGAACCAGCCATCCAATCAGGATAAAGCAAATCTCCTTGAGCAGTTTGCACGGATGTGAGCTGTTCCCACTGGGGAAAATTTGCTAGGCGTTGAGATAATTCTCCTGCTGTTGCTGAACCACTGCATCCGAATATACATAAAATCATTAAGCTAAAAGCGCAAACCGCCCTGAGAGTTAGCATGAATTCTATGGGATTGTGATGGTGGTTATCTTGTCTAATTTCATGAGATTTCCATGGGTAGGGGTTCCCAAATTTCTCCATACTGTTGCTTTAAACTTTGCCAAGCTTCCACTTGTCCGGGTTCATATTCTCCCGGTTTACCCCATTGCAAAAATAAACTCAAAGCAACTTCCTGGTTCTGGTTTAAAAACCGAATTGCATAAGTGGTAAAGTTACCTCTTTTTGCTTCACCTATTTCAAATTTGACTTCCTTTATTTGATCCATATTTAAGTGAAACTCAAATCCCTCAGTGTGCATATTTGCATACTTACCTTTAGGTAATTCAGCATAAAATAGCTTTTCTATTTTGCCGCGAGCTTCCAACACCGCAGCACTGCTAGTAACAATAATCCTTAAAGTACCTAACTTTTCACAAGCTTCTAAAAAATCTTTTAAATGTTTATTCATGATTATTTTTCTTTAGTAATTAACCATCAGCTGTAACACACAAACTATTCTGAGTATACTAGGTAGATAAATAAATTATACAACTTTTCTGGTCGGAGCAAGATGCCAGTTGCTGGTGTAACTCACCTAACTAAAACCTGTTGTAGTGTGGTTTTTTCAGACCTACTGAGGAGCAAAACTCCCAATCAAACATAGAATTATCCTTATCTTTCATATCTTTCATAAGCAGCAACAATGCGCTGAACCAAGGGATGGCGGACAACATCTTTTTGAGTGAACTCACAAAAGCCAATACCTTCAACATTTTTGAGAACTTGTAAGGCTACAGCTAGTCCTGATTTTTGGTTCAGGGGTAAATCCGTTTGTGTAGTGTCACCTGTAATTACCATCCGAGAACGGAAACCTAAACGAGTCAACACCATTTTCATTTGGGCGGGTGTAGTATTTTGGGCTTCATCGACAATTACAAAAGCATGGTTGAGGGTGCGGCCTCGCATATAAGCAAGGGGAGCCACCTCAATAACACCACGTTCCATTAAACTGGGGACTTTTTCCTGATCAATAAATTCATAGATAGCATCATAAAGAGGGCGAAGATAGGGATTAACTTTTTGCTGTAAATCTCCGGGTAGAAAGCCCAGTTTTTCCCCAGCTTCCACAGCCGGACGGGTTAAAATTAACTTTTCTACCTGGTTATTCAGAAGTGCTTGCACAGCAACGACAACAGCCAGATAAGTTTTACCTGTTCCCGCCGGGCCAATGCAGAATGTCAAGTCATGCTTACGGATATCTTGAATGTACTGGCGTTGGCGAAAAGTTTTGGCACGAATTTCTTCACCGCGACGAGTTTTAGCTAAAATATCTCGTTGTAATTCCTGCAGTTCTCCCTGGCGATGATTATCTAGGGCTTGACGAGCTGTTAAAATATCGGCACTAGAGATAGTGTTGCCCTTAATCCAGATTTCTTCAAGCGATCGCACTAATTGGGCCGCCAGATGAACTTGTGCTTCCGTACCACCAATATGTAGTTCTTGTCCGCGCAGCACCAAATTAGCGCCTGTTTGCCGGGATAAGAGTTTGAGATTTTCCTCTCTATCACCGCCAAGAGCCAGGGCGCTGGGAATATTAGGCAGCTGAATGATTAAGGCATCTGCCATAAGTTATGTATTACTTAATTTATGAAGTGCGGTTTTTGACAACAAAAGAAATTTTAAATTGATAACTTTTGACAACCAAATGAAATATCTGAGCGGGAGTAACCCAACGCTCAGAATTTATGGTAGTTAACTAGCGAATTCGGGGTTTGACAACTGGTCTGGGTATATTTATAGTTTTGTCTCCTGTTTTAGGTTCTGGAGGTTGCTGTCCGCGCATTGCCGAAGGCGATCGCTCTTGCTTGTCCTCCTCAGAAGACATACCCTCTCGACCTAAACCATTGCTGCCGTACATATCCAGGTATACCGATTGTCCGGCAACCTCCGCTGCAGCCGCAATCACCGTTCTCATTGCCTGAATATTGCGTCCTCCTCGACCAAACACTTTACCCTTATCTTTGCTGTCAAAGGCAATGCGAATCCAAACCCGTTTAAGCCCGTGAGAAGTTTCACAATCAATACTTAAACTTTCTGGAGATTCTAAAAATGGCTGCATCAAAAACCTCACTAGTCCCACATAGTTGGGACTAGCATTGAGAGATTTAATTCCGGAATTAAGATGCGGTTGTGGCACTGACCTGTTCAAAAACATTGGCTTTTACTAAAATGCTACGGACGGTATCAGTGGGTTGAGCGCCTTGTTGTAGTCGCTTGACGATACCGGGAACATCTAGTCGCACTTCATCAGTTCTGGGGTTGTAGAATCCGAGTTCTTCCAGGGGACGGCCATCACGGCGAGCCAGGCTGTTAATGGCGATAATGCGGTAACTTGCTTCCCGCTTTTTGCCGTATCGCTTCAAGCGCAATTTAATCATGGTTGAGGAAAAATTCTCCTGCTTGTTGGTACTGAAATGACAATTTTAGCACTTGCCTAGCATTCACTGCTAGGACTGAGTCAACATTGAAAAAAAATTCTAAAGATTGCCGAAGCCCTTCTTCTTTTTATCTTTGTTCTTTTTCTTTTTCGTGCTAGCACCGCTATTATAACCCCGCCACCCAGGAGCGGAGGGACGATTATCAGCACCGGCAAACAGATTACCCATACCGCCGCCAAACATTCCCGGCATTCCTGCAGGCATTCTACCTTGACCCATTTGCTGCATCAGACTGCGCATTTTTTGGAAATCAGCCACTAATTTACTCACATCCGGCTCTCTGTAGCCAGATCCCCGAGCGATGCGTCGCCGCCGACTGGGAGAACTCGCCAATAAATCGGGGTCTTGGCGTTCTTGGCGGGTCATAGAGTTAATCATGGATTCACAGCGTTTGAGCTGGGTTTCTCCCTCCTTGAGTTTGTCATCAGAAATTTTGTTCATACCGGGAATCATCTTCATGATCCCGCCGAGTGAACCCATATTTTTCAACAAACGCAATTGTTTGAGGAAGTCATTAAAGTCAAACTTCGCTGACAGGATTTTATCCTGCATTTTCTCAGCATCTGCCAGATCAAATTCTTCCTGAGCTTTTTCCACCAGAGAAAGAACATCACCCATGCCCAAAATTCGGGAGGCCATGCGGTCAGGATAAAAGGGTTGTAGGGCCTCGACCTTCTCACCTACACCTACAAACTTAATGGGTGCTCCGGAAATTTGTCGGACTGACAGCGCCGCACCACCACGGCTATCACCATCTAATTTGGTCAGAATCGCCCCTGTGATGCCGATTTGTTCGTGAAAAGTGCGGGTGAGATTTGCTGCCTCTTGACCCGTCATAGCGTCTACAACTAGCAAGGTTTCATGAGGTTGCACAGTAGCTTTGATGCGGGCTAGTTCCCCCATCATATCCTCGTCAATTTGCAGACGACCAGCCGTATCAATAATTACTGTATTAACCCCTTCAGCCTTGGCACGTTCCACACCTTGGCGGGCTATTTCTACAGGGTCTGCATCGCTTCCCATATCAAAAACTGGGACGTTAATTTGCTTACCTAATGTCAGTAACTGGTCAATAGCGGCTGGGCGGTATACATCTGTGGCTACCAATAAACAGGTACGCTGTAATTTCCGTAAATGTAAGGCTAACTTAGCAGTAGCTGTGGTTTTACCAGTACCTTGCAAACCAGCCATTAACACAATTGTCGGCTGTTCCTGAGCTTCCAGCAGGGGAACATTTTCGTCCCCCATGACCCGCACCAATTCATCGTGAACAATTTTGATGAATTGCTGCTCTGGTCGCACACCAGTCAGCACTTCTGCTCCCTGTGCTTTGGTTTCGACTTCGCCAATAAAATCTTTAACTACCTGGAGATTGACATCTGCTTCCAACAAAGCGCGGCGTACTTCCCGCAAAGCATCTTGAATATTGGATTTCGATATTTTGTCCTGTCCGCGTAGCTTCTTCCAGGCACTTTCTAAACGTTCAGATAAAGCATCAAACATAATGTAATTACAAAAATAAAAGCAGAGGATCTCATCTGGCTTTTAGCCGTGGGATGAATGAGTAACACCCAATAGTGCATTGATCAATTCAGTCTTGACTTGATCTGATCATTATTATTCTAGAGTTAAATCGTACCGTGGGGCACAAGGAATCTAAAGCTTGTGAACAGAACAAACCTCTGGGAATGGGAGAAAAATCCTCTAAGTAAGTTGGCTGGATGAATCAAGAATCCCACGCGCCTCTAGCCATGGGAGTGTCAAAGGTTAGTAGTTTTTATCCCGAGTTAAGCAATTCACTGCCGGGGAGTTGAGACTGTTTGAGCTATATTGAGGAGGTGGGTATTTGAGATGGCTATTAGCCCATAACTTTAGCTGCGTGGGAAATCTGAGGCAGTATTTCTTCTATATCCTTGGCCGTATTTGGGAGTTCAGATGTCAAAACTTCGCTGCCATTATCCGTAATTAAAACATCATCTTCTATGCGTATTCCCCGCACATCGGCAAATTCAGCTAAACGTTGCCAATTGATGATCTTTTCATATTTTGACCGGACATGAGCATCATTTAAAATGGCTGGAACTTGATAAAATCCCGGCTCAATAGTGACTAACATTCCCGGACGTAAGGGACGATGTAAACGTAGGTATCCCAAACCAAAGCGCTTGCTCCTGGTTCTTCCCTCCTCATACCCTGCTAAATCGCCCAAATCTTCCATATCATGGACATCTAAACCCAGTAGATGTCCGATACCGTGGGGAAAAAACAGGGCATGGGCATCTATTTCTACTAAATCTTGGGGATTTCCTTGTAAAATGCCTAAATCTACCAAACCTTCAGCCATGACTGTAGCGGCTAATAAATGAATATCTTCATACTCTACACCCGGGCAGATTTTAGCAATACAAGCATCATGAGCCGCCAGCACCAGATCATAAATATCTCTTTGGGTAGATGAAAACTTACCAGACACAGGCCACGTACGGGTAACATCCGCAGCCCAACCTAGTTGGGTTTCGGCACCCACATCAGCCAGAATTAAATCACCTGGGTTTACTAGATGATGATACTGCTGATTGTGTAAAACCTCCCCATGAACGGTGACAATACTGTTATATGATGTAGTCATATTATCAGCGATGATCACCGCTTCCATAGCCGCCCGGATTTCTGCTTCTGATTTGGCTGTAGGAGTTGCTGCTATACCGGCTTTGTGTGCCTTA
Organism: Anabaenopsis elenkinii CCIBt3563; assembly: GCF_015245355.1. Classification (GTDB taxonomy): domain Bacteria; phylum Cyanobacteriota; class Cyanobacteriia; order Cyanobacteriales; family Nostocaceae; genus Anabaenopsis; species Anabaenopsis elenkinii. The sequence continues at coordinate 2,708,542 of NZ_CP063311.1, forward strand.
ACAGTTACAGCAGCGGCTTTTCGCAACTCAACTAATGCAGCAGCATCATGGGTGAGGCGCACAGAAATAATTGCCTTAGCTAACTCCAGGTCAATCCCTTGGGGCGGTTGTTGTGGTAGAATCCATCTGTGTAATAGTTGTGATTGCTGTGTCCAAGTGGCTGCATCTTGTAGGGCAATTGTGGCTGCACCTTCTAAACGTGACTCTAATTCTGCCATTGGTCGAGCCGCATTTGCCCCAATTTTTTCGGCTATTTGTTCGCGGTTGGGCATTTCTCCATGCCACAGGGCGCTGCTGGGTGGGGGATTGTCTATGAATAATTCTAGTTTACCTGCTTCTAAGCGAATAGCAGCGTTAGGTAATGGCAATCCGGCAAAGTAGAGAAAATGGCTACTAGCGCGGAATGGGTAGACGTTGGCGGGGAAGTTACGGGGATTAATATTTCCTGACCACAGAATTACGGGAAAATTAATCAGGTTGGCTAGTTTTTGTCGGCGGTGGTGTAAAGTTTGGGAGTTGGATGTTTTAATCATGATTAAACGCTCAGGGGCGCACAGGTAAGCGCAAAGGTACACTGAGGTGTTAGTTAATTTTAACGCTAACACGAAAGTCCCTACCTTGCTGCGAAGCAAGGTAGGGATGAATAGTGGGAAATTACGAAAACCTCTCAAATGTAACTGAAGGTAGTTCAGAGAGTGCGGAGGGGATTTGAGTAATTTACAATTACTTGTTAGGCGGATCTAGGACTTACGCATTGACAAAAAATATGATCTATGATATCTAGATCATGCGATCGCTATTAAGATTAGCAAAAATATGCTCACGTACAACTAAAGTAAACAGATTCCGTTGTATTTCATACCAATTGCTAATTATTTTTTCAGAGCGCATAAACTCCAACTTAACAAAAGCTTGAAGTGAACAAAAGATGTGAGTCTTAATTGCATGAGTATCCCTAACCATGAACCGACAAATTCCACATACTTGTTTTATGGCTCGATGAAAGGTTTCAATTCCCCAATGAGTATCATGAATTGTCATAAATTCATTTCTAGTTATATCCTCGATTCTTTCCTCATCTGGAAGATACAAAATATAGTGTCTAGAGTCTTCTTTTTTAAAGTCTTTCCTAAACAACTTTATAAATCCAAATTCTTTCAGATGAGTCCTTAATCCTTCTTCGGGAATAGCCAGAGTGCTTACTTGACAATACTTGTGTGGCTCATTTGAAACAGTTCTATTTTTTTCAATTCCGAAGAGAAAACCCAATTTCTGGTTTTTTAGGAATTTCAAATTTTCTACTCCTGAATACCAACTATCACCTGTTACAATTCTGGGTTTGACTCCCCAGCTTATTATTTCACTTACCATTTCTCTAAAATAATCGTTTTTTGTTTTTCCCTCCTTTTTATCATATAT
>NZ_CP063311.1:2709971-2904344 GCF_015245355.1 Anabaenopsis elenkinii CCIBt3563
AAAAGGAGGGAAAAACAAAAAACGATTATTTTAGAGAAATGGTAAGTGAAATAATAAGCTGGGGAGTCAAACCCAGAATTGTAACAGGTGATAGTTGGTATTCAGGAGTAGAAAATTTGAAATTCCTAAAAAACCAGAAATTGGGTTTTCTCTTCGGAATTGAAAAAAATAGAACTGTTTCAAATGAGCCACACAAGTATTGTCAAGTAAGCACTCTGGCTATTCCCGAAGAAGGATTAAGGACTCATCTGAAAGAATTTGGATTTATAAAGTTGTTTAGGAAAGACTTTAAAAAAGAAGACTCTAGACACTATATTTTGTATCTTCCAGATGAGGAAAGAATCGAGGATATAACTAGAAATGAATTTATGACAATTCATGATACTCATTGGGGAATTGAAACCTTTCATCGAGCCATAAAACAAGTATGTGGAATTTGTCGGTTCATGGTTAGGGATACTCATGCAATTAAGACTCACATCTTTTGTTCACTTCAAGCTTTTGTTAAGTTGGAGTTTATGCGCTCTGAAAAAATAATTAGCAATTGGTATGAAATACAACGGAATCTGTTTACTTTAGTTGTACGTGAGCATATTTTTGCTAATCTTAATAGCGATCGCATGATCTAGATATCATAGATCATATTTTTTGTCAATGCGTAAGTCCTAGACCAGTAAAGCTAAAAAAGGCAAGGGTAAGAAACAAAAAGCAGGTTTGAATAAGTCGATACTAGATGTTGGGTTTGGAATGCTTCGCAGTACCATCAAGTATAAAGTTGAGCAGATTGGTGGTGTGTTTGTAGAAGTTCCCACCAAGAAAGTAAAGCCTAGCCAAACTTGTCCTAAATGCGGTCATCAACACAGGAAAACACTTGATATGAGAGTGCATAATTGTGTTGTTTGTGGTTATACACAAGACAGAGACATCGCCGCTGCACAAGTAATGCTTTACTGGGGAAAAGGAATTCTACCGGAGTCAGGAACTGGCTTCGTAGTCGCACAGTCGCCTAGCTCTACCCCATCTACCAGTAAGCATAAGCAAGCTGGAGCGATGCGGCAACTAGGGGCAAAGAAGCGACAAAAATCTACAGAAAGTTTTGCTAAAAACGAACTGAGGGAGGTAGAAACCTACAGTTCAGGCGAAGCCAACTGTGGGTAGTTCATTTTGAAATTTTAATTTGAGGTTGGGGTTATGGCGCAGTTAGTTACTCAGGTCGATGCTTTTACTAATATATGTTTTGCTGGTAATCCGGCTGCGGTTTGTGTTTTGTCTGAGTCTCAAGATGATGGGTGGATGCAGAATGTGGCTCAGGAAATGAATTTATCTGAGACGGCTTTTTTACTGCAACAGGATGATGGTTTTAGGTTGCGTTGGTTTACTCCTACTGTGGAAGTCCCTCTGTGTGGTCACGCAACTTTGGCCAGTGCTCATGTGTTATGGTCAGAGGGGTATTTGTCCGCTGATGCAGTTGCCCGATTTTATACTAAAAGCGGTGTTTTGATTGCTAAACGGTTGGGTGAGTGGATTTGTTTAGATTTTCCGGTGAATATTTCTCAAGTGACAGTGGCGCCCCCAGAATTAACTGTGGCTTTGGGTGTACCTTGTAAATCTGTGCTGCAAAATTCTCTGGGGTATTTGGTAGAGGTGGAGTCGGAGGAGTTGGTACGACAAATGCAGCCGAATTTTGACCAGTTAAAAACTTTACCTATGGCTAATGTGATTGTGACTAGCCGCAGTGTTACTGGTTCTGAATATGACTTTATCTCTCGGTTTTTTGCACCGGGCTTAGGTATAGATGAAGACCCTGTTACCGGGGCTGCCCATTGCTGTCTGGCTCCATTCTGGCGCGATCGCCTGGGCAAAGATGAGTTTTTGGCTTTTCAAGCCTCCCGGCGGGGTGGAGTGGTTAAGGTGAGCTATTCAGGGGGCGATCGCGTGTTGCTGTCAGGACAAGCAGTAACTGTCATGCGGGGGGAATTAATTACTTAAAAAACTCGGTTTACCCCTGCATAAAAAACGCTAAGATTAGCTGTTACCACAGCCACACTCCACCTTGCAAATGTCCTGGAAACACCCAACTCATAGAAATCAGATTAGAAGTTGTCACTGGCCAATTCAGCAATTATCCCTCTTCTGTCACTTTCCGAGAATAAAGAATATAATAGTTAAAAGAAAAAACTCTACAAGGTAGGTAGAGCAATGGATGTAGAATTACAAATACTCAAACATTTACGTCGAGAGGCCCACCCAACAGTGGGAGTCATAGATGAATATTGTGAAGAGTACAGAGACATATTTAAAGAAGTAAGAAATTATGAGTGCTTCAAATATTTACATTTGGGAATCATCTCAACGCTCAAAAGGAAATCCTTACCAGAGATAGCGAAAGTAGTAAGCATAAACTCAGCCCAATCATTACATCATTTTATTGCTAATTCAGACTGGTCAGTAGAGAAAGTAAGAAACAAAAGATTAGATAAAATAAAGAGAGCATTAAATGGAAAAGCAATTACCGTAGTCATTGATGAAACAGGAGACAGGAAAAAAGGTAACAAGACTGATTACGTAGCCAGACAATATTTAGGAAGTGTGGGGAAAATAGATAGAGGGATAGTTTCAGTCAATGCCTATGGAGTGTACGATAACATAACATTTCCGCTACTGTTCAAAGTATTCAAACCGCAAAAGACACTAAGAGCAGAAGATACATATAAGACCAAGATAGAATTAGCGACAGAAATAATTACAGAATTAATTGAGTTCGGCTTTACTATTGAATTAGTATTGGCAGACAGTTTATATGGTGAGAGTAGTCAATTTATAAGAAAATTAGCAGCATATAACTTAGCTTATGTCGTAGCAATTAGAAGTAATCATGCAGTATGGTTGCCTGGCAATCAGAAGGTTAGGGCGAATAAGTGGTGTAAATTTACCAGAACATTTAGTAACCAAAAATCAGAGAATAGATATATCCGCGAAATAATTTATGGTAAGAGAAAGGAGATAACTTACTGGGAATTAACCACAGATCCAGAAACAATGCCAGAGAATTCTACTTCTTTTGTCATGACCAATCTTCAAGGAAATCTCAAGAAAATTTTAGGCGACTTTTATGGATTAAGAACATGGGTAGAATATGCCTTTCGTCAGTGTAAACAGGAATTAGGTTGGACAGATTATCGGTTTACTGATTTTCAGCATATTGAGAAATGGTGGGAAATTATTTTGTGTGTTTACACAATGATTAGTTTAAACTCTCCAGCGTTTTTATCCCTAAATCAATCTCATCAGCTTGCACCTAACATACTAGAAATCAGTGCAGTTGATTTCTCTGTGCATCAGCAATGGAATCATCAAACCGGATGGAAGAATACTCTCAATAATCTGCGATTAATTGTCCAACCATTTTTACTTTTTTGGTTGATTTATCCCTGGCTTGATGTTTTTCCCAATTCCAATTTGCTGCTTGGGTTTAACCAACTCATTAGTGTTATGAATGGATTAAAACCCTTTTATTCTTCTGCATAATTTATTGTATTTACTGCTTGTTTATTTCGGAAAGTGACAGAAGAGGGATAAACTACGGGTTAATCTTCAATATGTAAATAAGTGGATGGCTTTAGCGGATTTGGCGCGTATTCCGGCTATAGGAGTGCAATATTGCGGTTTATTGCTCCATTCCGGTATTGGTTCGGTAGTACAATTGGCTGAAACACCTACCCACAAGTTACACCAACAAATTATGCGCCTGCAAGTCTCAACCATGCAACGCCGAGATTTGTGTCCAGCTATTGATGTAGTAGAACAGTGGAGTCAACAAGCAAAAATAGTGCTGAGTTCTCAGGGGTGATGTATTACTCTTTAGCCAACACGCCATTCAGGAAAATATCGGCTAATCCTTCCGCCATTTGCTGCATTTCCTGGGGGGAAGCATCGGGCGCTATGACAGTATTGTTAGAGAAACCGGCGATCGCAAACATTCCTAAAAAAACTTTAGCTACCAGTTTAACATCGGTTTGACGGTAAATGCCCTTATCCATGGCAGTTTGAAAGAAAGCTTCGGCCACGTCGGTCATTTTATCAATAACTTCTTCTTGAATGTGATCGCGCAAATCTGGATGAAACTGGACTTCCATAAAACAAACCTTCATCATATCTACATTTTTGTGTAGATTCCACATCCGGCGGCGCATCACTTGTGCAATCGCCTTATAACTACCCATTTCACTCAATTCTGTGAGCAAATCTGTTAAAATGTCAACCCAGCCACTAGTAGCTACTTCTACTAAAATGGATTTTTTATTAGGAAAATGACGAAACAGAGTACCTTCAGCAACCCCTGCTGCTTGGGCTAAGTCACGGGTGGTAGTACCATCAAATCCCTGAGAAGCAAACAACTTCTGTGCGGCCTCTAAAATGCGGGTCCGTGTTTGTGCTTCTGAAGGCGGAGGTGAATTAAAAACTCGCATAATAACTTATGGTGTGATCTCCCGAAGGGGGTTTGTATAATTATTCTCTAACATCAGGTACCAACAACACACAAACTGAAATATAAGGTTAAAGCCTTGTTTGTGACTTAGCACATTTCTTAGATAATATACCTTTAATTTTATTGTTTCTTATGAATCAATCCCGTCGTTCAATTTTTGCTTGGTCATTCCGTCGGTTCTTCACCATGTTGATGGTAATCCTAATTGTATGGTGCGGATTACTGCCAAACATGGCCTTAGCTGACACTGAAGCTGGAAATACTCTGCAAAGAATCCTGCAACTTCGTAAAAAACCACCAGAGAAGAGTTCCATTCAACCTTACTTAGATCGGGTAATTGAGCAACTAACAGAGTTTCGCCTGGACAATGGGATGAAATTCATTGTCTTAGAAAGACATCAAGCGCCTGTAGTTTCTTTTGTTACCTATGCTGATGTGGGGGGTGTGGATGAGCCAGACGGTCAAACTGGTGTAGCACACTTTTTAGAGCATTTAGCATTTAAAGGTACTAGGCGTATTGGTACAAAAGACTACGAGGCAGAAAACCTATTACTAGACCGACTAGAACAATTAGATACCCAGATTAGAAGCGCAAAAGCCAATGGTAAACAAGATGATATCACTCAATTGCAAACTGAGTTTAAGGAAATACAGTCCCAAGCAGACCAGCTAATCAAACAAAACGAATTAGGCCAAATTGTCAACCAAGCCGGGGGTGTAGGTTTAAATGCTACGACTTCGGCGGAAGCTACTAAATACTTTTACAGCTTTCCCTCCAATAAGTTGAAACTGTGGATGTCACTGGAATCAGAGCGATTTTTAGAACCTGTACTACGTCGTGAATTTTACAAAGAAAAAGATGTAATTTTAGAAGAACGCCGGATGCGAGTAGATAATTCACCTATCGGTACAATGGTGGAAAACTTTATCGATACTGCTTTCACAGTCCATCCCTATCGGCGACCGGTGATTGGTTATGAAGAGGATATCCGTAATCTGACGCCGCAAGATGTGCAAAACTTTTTTGACGCTCACTATGTACCGAGCAATTTAACCATTGCTATTGTCGGAGATGTGGATGCGGTAGAAGTAAAAAGACTCGCAAAAATTTATTTTGGCCGCTATCAAGCCAGACCAGGAGTCGCCGCAACGATTGCGCCTGAACCACCCCAAACACAAACACGAGAATTTACTTTAGAGTTACCCTCTCAACCTTGGTATTTAGAAGGCTATCACCGGCCATCAGTTAGCCATCCCGACGATGCAGTTTATACAATTATTGCGGGTTTATTAAGTAACGGTCGTACATCTCGTTTGTATAAATCTTTAGTAGAAGAGCGGCGATTGGCATTAAATGCTCAGGGTTTTAGTGGCTTTCCTGGGGATAAGTACCCAAATTTAATGTTATTTTATGCTCTCACTGCTCCCGGTCACACTGTGGATGAGGTGGCCTTAGCTTTACGACAGGAAATTGACAAGTTAAAAGCTGAACCTGTAACGGCGGCTGAGTTGCAACGGGTGAAAACTCAAGCACGGGCGAGTTTGTTACGTAGTCTTAATTCCAATATGGGTATGGCCCAGCAGTTATTGGAAGCGGAAGTAAAAACTGGTTCTTGGCGTAATTTGTTTGAGGAGTTAGATGCAATCGCGGCGGTCACAACTGCTGATATTCAACGGGTGGCTCAGGCAACTTTTACATCACAGAACCGCACAATTGGTAGGTTGTTGTCAAAACAAGGTTAAGAGAGAAAATGGGATTGAGAATTTTCAATGTTAAATTCAGGTTTGGCAAGAGTAGGAGTGTATTTTATGGTTTGATTCTGCTTGTTGCCTGTTTGTTGTTAAGTTTTAACTTTTCTTGGGCAGCGACGGCGGCGGCTAAACACTATACTGAGTTAGTTATGCCACCATTGCCTGAGATTCAGTTACCAAAAAATGAGCGGTTTGTGCTGGATAACGGTTTGGTTGTGTATTTGATGGAAGACCATGATCTACCGTTGGTAAATGGTACGGCTTTGATACGGACTGGAAGTCGATTAGAAGCTCCTGATAAAGTGGGACTGGCTGGTTTTACCGGTGCGGTGATGCGGACTGGGGGAACTCAGAAGCATTCGGCTGATCAGATTAATGAGATGTTGGAACAACGGGCTGCTACTGTGGAAACTAGTATTAGTGAAGCTTCAGGTAGTGCTAGTTTTCAGTCTCTGACTGAAGATTTAGAAACGGTGTTTGATTTATTTGCACAGGTATTGAGAGAACCAGTATTTGACCAAAAACAGTTAGATTTAGCTAAAACCCAGGCTAGGGGTGGTATTGCTCGCCGTAATGATAATCCAGATGCTATTGCTAGACGAGAATTTCAGAAATTAATTTATGGCAATGATAGCCCCTATGCTCGCACTATGGAGTATGCCACCTTGGATAATATTTCCCGTGAGGATTTGGTGCAGTTCTACGAGCGGTATTTTCATCCCAATAATATGATTTTGGGGATTGTGGGGGATTTTGAAGCTCGGAAAATGCGATCGCTCATTCAAGCTAAGTTCGGCGATTGGGAACCCCACCCCGAAATTACTGGGTACCAGTTATCCGAGGTAACGCCAGCTCATACAGGTGGGATATTTTTTGTGGATCAACCACACCTAACCCAGAGTAGTGTGCTAATTGGACATCTGGGCGGTCAGTTCGATAATCCCGATTATGCTGCACTGGATGTTTTGAATGGGGTATTAAATGGGTTTGGTGGACGGTTATTAAATGAGGTGCGATCGCGCCAAGGTTTAGCATACTCGGTATATGCCTACTGGAGTCCCCGTTTCGATTACCCAGGAATGTTTATTGCAGGTGGACAAACCCGGTCAGATGCTACAGTGCAGTTTGTCCAAGGGGTAAAAGCAGAAATTAAGCGTCTGCAAGCACAACCTGTGACAGCGCAGGAACTGGCTTATGCTAAAGAGTCTACTCTCAACTCCTTTGTTTTCAACTTTGAAAACCCTGCTCAAACCTTATCACGGTTAATGCGATACGAATATTACGGCTATCCCGCTGATTTCTTATTTAGGTATCAAAAGGCCGTAGCCGCCACAACTGAGGCTGATGTGCAACGAGTAGCACAAAAATACCTCACACCGGAAAAAATGGTAACTCTGGTAGTAGGGAATCAGACCGCCATTGAACCGCCTTTGACGCAACTAGCCACAACAGTAACGCCCATAGACGTGACAATTCTCATGTCCCAATCACAGGCGCAGAATTAAAAGTTCGCTGGAGACGCGAGACATCGCGTCTCTAATACCTATATAAACAACTCAAGATGTGAAACTGCTAACTGCGCAAAACATCTGTTGTTCAGACGTAAATACTTGATTTTTGTCTATAAAATTCACACAATTTATTGACTTTTCTCAATTAAATTGTCCATTATAAGAAAGAAATTATAATTTTGATCATAATTCTGTCAAAAGCCTACTAAGTATCACTGTAACTATTCAGGGAGTGAATCAAATGGCAAGGATAACAATTGATGACTTGTCCCCTCGTCAGGTTCAACAGATGCTCAATGAAATCACAGATGGGGAAATGAATACGGTGGAGGGAAGTCAAGGAATCGATATCAATCAACAGTCCTTAGCTAATAATCTAGATCAAAATCTAGATAATCTTATTTTTAGCTTAAGAACCCAAATGGGTGTGGTAATTGTTGGTGCTAGAACTATATTCAATGAAGGATTTAATTCCTTGTAAGTAATTTTTATCATTAATTTCCATATTTTTTCGTAATTAAATATTTAAGATATTAGTTGATTGTGTTGAAATTAACTTCACTATCGCTCAATTTCAATATAAATTAATTTAGATAATAAATATCAGCGGAAATCTAGGAATAATGTAAAGCAATTCTCTGGAAGCTTCCTATTTACATTCTGTTGATGTCTCTTAGCCATGACTATATCCAGTTAATGATTAAATACGCATTGGGTATATTGCATTTTTTTGATAATTAGTTATGGTGATATTTTTTAGAGACAGAACTCTTGAATATATGTCCTTTTAAACATGAGTTCAGCCTTGACTTTCTGATTTTTAATCAATAAAAATAGCAGTAACAGTTAAGCAAACACAGCTTGATTGCCTACCAATTTCATTTACCAGTAACAAATGCTTGAGGAGTTAATATGGCAAACATAAAACTGTCTGAACTAAACGCTACTGGTTCGGAATTATTTCTAGATTCTGAGAGTTTTCTCAATGAATTGAAGGATGTCGATTCTATTTCCGGTGGCGATACCTCTGGTCATGGTTATGGCTATGGCTACCCAGGAGTTAGTGGGATTTCTACACTGACTAAACTAGCCGAGGCATTTGTTACAGTCTATGCCATTGGTCATGTTACCGAGTTAGCTAAGTCATTTAGTAAAGCATACTAATGGCTTGAGGTAACTACTAAGCTATCAGGCTTTTTAGGGATTCAATCTAGTTATTAATCGATTTGATTAACATCATTTTGATTGATCATGAATCATCCCTAAAACCTAACCAGCTTCAACAAGTTTCTGTGAAGTTGCTTAATTGCGACAAGACTATTAGGAGTAAATCATGGCTAATATCAAACTTTCTGAACTAAATGCTGCTGGTTCTGAATTGTTTCAAGATTCCGAAAGTTTCTTGAATGAATTCAGCGATGTAGACTCCATCTCCGGTGGACAAATCGGTGTCGCTACAGGTGCTACATACGGCGCCAGCAACCCTCTAACATTAACTAAGTTAGCTGAAGCATTTGTCATTACATATGCTGTTGACCATGTGACTGCCCTGGCTAAATCATTCAGTTTAGCCGGCATCTAATAATTCTACATCACTACAGAGCTTGATGGTTTTTCAGGGACTAAAGGCATAATATTTTGTTATTACCAATTATCCCTGTGTTCTAGCTAATCCATACAATATTCAGTGTCATTACAACAAGTCTTTTAGGAGCAAATCATGGCAAATATTACACTGTCCGAACTACACGCTGTTGGTTCTGAATTGTTTCAAGATTCTGAAAGTTTTCTGAATGAATTCAGCGATGTAGGTTCCATTTCTGGTGGAAAATTCGGCTTACGTCCAGCCCCAGCTGCTGCTAGTAATCCTATGACTCTTATGAAGTTAGCAGAGGCTTTTGTGACTGTATATGCCATTGACCATGTGACTGCGTTAGCTAAGTCATTTAGTAAATTCTAATGACTTCGGGTAACTACTGAAATTGATGGCTCTTGAGGAATTAAAGGTAAAAAATAATTAATCTCATTACCAATAATTCCTCAGAGCCGGCTAGACACCATCTTGATCTTAACTGCAAAAAACAAGTCTTCACAAGTCTTTTAGGAGTACATCATGGCTAATATTACTCTGTCTGAATTACACGCTGCTGGTTCTGAATTGTTTCAAGATTCTGAAAGTTTCTTGAATGAACTCAAAGATGTTGATTCTATCTCTGGTGGTCAAATCAGTGTCGCTGCCGGTGCTACTTATGCTGCTAGCAACCCTTCGACACTGACTAAGTTGGCTGAGGCATTTGTCATTACATATGCTGTTGACCATGTAACTATGTTGGCTAAATCCTTCAGTCTGGTTGTCTAGTAATCCCTAAATAAATGGCTCTTGGGGTAATCATCCCCCAGAGCCTACCAGATTCAACGCTGTTAATTTTCACTGACACAAACAAGTCTTCACAAGTCTTTTAGGAGTACATCATGGCTAATATTATTCTGTCTGAATTACACGCTGCTGGTTCTGAATTGTTTCAAGATTCTGAAAGTTTCTTGAATGAACTCAACGATGTTGATTCTATCTCTGGTGGTCAAATAGGTGTCGCTACCGGCGTGACTTATGCTGCGAGTAATCCTTTTACACTGACTAAGTTGGCTGAGGCATTTGTAACTGTATATGCCATTGAGCATGTAACTATGTTGGCTAAGTCCTTCAGTCTGTTTGTGTAATAATCCGCAAATAAATGGCTCTTGGGGTAATCATCCCCCAGAGCCAGCCAGATTCAGCAATTTACCGTTTAATTACCACAAGTCTTTTAGGAGTAGATCATGGCAACTATCACTCTTTCTCAACTATACGCTACTGGCTCTGAACTGTTCCACGATTCTGAAAGCTTTTTTTATGAACTGAGCGATATTGATTCTAGTTCTAAGGGTCAATACAACCTTGTCGGTGGCATAATTACATTCACTGCGTTAGCTGGAACATTTATCGGTACATATGGTATTGGTCATGCTACTTATGTAGCAAAGTCATATAGTAAACCGTATACTTTGTACTAGTTCTATAGTTAACTAGTAATGTTGATGGCTGTCTTGAGATTAAACAGAAAATTTTCATCAATTTCGACAAGGTAATTGAAACTTAATTAAAGCTATTATCACAATATATCAAATGAGTAATACTGATTGATGAATATTTCTATATAACTGAAAATTAATCAGCTTGCTAAATTAGATAAATTGAAATTATTGGTGCTCAAAGCTTATCAGTAAAGAAGAGTTAAGTTGGCGTCAGGATAGTACATTAGTTGACTAATAGTGAGGCTGAATTTTAGTTAATACAGCTTGTATTCACTCATTAATCAATAATTTGTGTAGGCATAAATTCAATGGCAAAAATTATAATTCATGAACTTTACCCTAATAAATCAGAGAGCTTTTTAATCGAAATAGTTGATATGTTTTATATACCTGTATATGGTGGTAATGAATATGCACTTGACTATGGATTCCATCAAATGCTGAATTTTACTTATAGTCTAGTTAATTTGATGTTATCAGCATTTGCCATATATAGTGTCGTGTCCCTAGCACATTCATTTATAACTGCGACTGAGTTTAAGATTGTACCTTATCAGTTTGACCCTTTCTAATTATTGAATCCAAATCGATATGATGACCAAGAAAATGTTATGTGCCATCAATGCTTGGATAGGAATCTTGTGGTTTTACACTTTCTAGATTAACTAACAACAAATTTTTGCATTACTGAGGAGTATTTAACGCCATGCCATTTTTATTAAGCTATCAAAATATTTTTGACTACCTAATTCCCTTAGGAATATGTAGTGAAGAAGAACGTTCATCTAGTAATATTGAACTAAAACCTGCAAAAAACTTTAACTTATTACTCAGTTTATCAGAAGATAAGCAACTTCTAGTTAAGCAAGAACGCCACAACCGGGAAGGAAAAACCGCGGGGGAGTTTGTGCAGGAATGGCGCATTCATGAGTTTTTAAACCAAACCCCAGAACTTAGCTATGTACGCCCTTTGCTTTCGGAAGCGGTACATTTTGATCGGGAGAATTCGATCATTATTTTTAATTATCTGAGTAACTACCGTGATTTAGCAGATTTCTACACCAAGGAAAATATTTTTCCTACAAAGGTAGCCGGAAAAGTTGGGAAGATTCTGGGATTGATTCATCGCGGAAGTATTCAAAATCCAGAGTATCGGGAATTCTTTGATAGTTCCCAGGATACAGCGAGTCAAGAGGCGGCAAAACTAAATCATCGCATTGATAGGCTAACCCCGGAAATTTTCGGTAGTGTTCCATCTGATGGCTTAAAATTCTTTGCCCTATATCAACGTTACGACAGTTTGGGTCAGGCGATCGCACAGTTAGGTAATTCTTTTACTCCCTACTGTTTGACTCATAACGACATGAAGCTGAATAACATTCTTATTTCCTTAAATTGGGAAGATGTGAATGAATCGTTAACACACCAAAGCATGATTCGATTAATCGACTGGGAACGTTGTTCTTGGGGAGATCCAGCTAATGATTTGGGCTGCATAATCGCCAGTTACTTGCAATTATGGCTATATAGCGTAGTTGTGGGTAAAGGGATGGAAATTGAAGAATCTTTACGCCTAGCTACAACACCTTTACAATCACTGCGTCCTTCACTTGCAGCACTGGTTAAGGCTTATTTAGCTGAATTCCCCGAAATCTTAGACCATCGTCCTGATTTCTTAGAGCGAGTAGTGCAATTTTGCGGTTTAGCCTTAATTCAATCTATTCAAGCAACACTCCAGCACGAAAAAACCTTTGGTAATCAAGGTATCAGTATGCTGCAAGTTGCGAAGAGTTTATTGTGTCGTCCGCAAGTATCTATACCCACCATTTTCGGTATGGATGCTTCAGACCTGACTCCCACCACATATTCAGCCGCAAGCTAAAGCTTGTCAGGTGGTAAAGTTGGCTGAAATACAAAGTAAATTTCTGACTATTTTCAGCCAATATTGTCTTTTTACCCGTTTTTGATCACACTCTCCTATTCACACGTCAAGATCTGTTATGCAACTATTAGATTCCCTACAAACTCAACTAGCTACTATTCCTCAGCCATTGCAGACATCCATAGAAGACATTATTCATAAACTTGAAATTGTTTCCCATCATTGTATTAAGCACCCCAATTATAAAAGTTTAGAATTAACGGAGCATGCAGCTTCCCGGTTTCAAAAATTGCCCTTAGAACTCCAGAAAAAGTATTTAGGTGTGCAGCTGCGTAGTTTCCTCTATGGTGTCTACTATAACGGCTCCTTACAAGAGGATCTGAATCTGACATCAGATGGAGATCCAAGAAAAGTAGCAGCAAATAAAGACTTAGAAAATAATAGTTTTTTGGGTGTAGATATAGGTTTTTATGATCGCTTACATGAGAGTAACAAAGGTTCAGGTTACTGGGGTAACGATTGGCTCATAGTGAAAGAAGAAACAGATGGCGCTGTGGCGGTACATAAGGGTGGTTTAACCATACATATTGACCGTGATATTCACCTAAGGCCAGAAGATAAAGCTGCAACTGTGGGTAATTTAGTTGCCATCAAATTGCCCAAAAATGTTGTACAAAATGGCTTTTATATGGCAGTTGGTGATGCTGCTGCTCATGGTGATCAAGAAATAGTAAGGATCTACTTTAATTTATCCCCAGATGGTGCAGTAGCGGTCATGGATGCTTTGACTACCCTACTGAATGCCCTACCCATTTCTTTTACATTTAAAGCACTATATAATCCTTCAGATTATGGACGTTATGATTCAGCAGTGCTTTACTTTGATAAACACAACTATGAAACTATCTACCCTGTATTAAAAAGGGTGTATACCGAAAACCAATCTTATTTTCGTGATTCGGTGCCTTTATTTACAAAATTACTAGCTCCTGGCTTATCTCTGGCTGAAGAACCTAACAACAAATTTACAGAACGTGAAAGTTTTGGGATGAATCGCTGCCAAATTATTGCTAATGCATTGCTAGATGTTTGGCAGGGAAATAATGATACACCAGCAGGTAGGTTAGAATCTATTTTGCAACATTTCTCTATCCAGGGAATTGAATTACAACGTCCTTATCTTAATCCCAAGTCTGAAGATATTTTCACCACTCTATAGTTTGAAGATTTGGACTAGATAAAAACCCATATACCCGACTTCTTCAAGAAGTCGGGTATATTTACTGGGTTAATAAATTGTTCAGTTGAGACATATTCAATAAAGCCTGACATAAATTTTCCAACTGCTGTATAAATAAGGCTGTAACCGCATACAGAATTGAAACCCCCCAGCACACCCACAGGTATGGGAACTAAGACCGATACCCCCGACAATCTAAGGATATTTACCATAATTTTTATGGAAAAAGTTACTAAATATAAGATATGTTTAAAATCCCCCTTTTTAGGGAGATTTAGGGTGATATACAAGTGTTATATACAACAGGAAAAAAGTTTATAGCTGCACCGCCGAAGCTATGATATATCCTCTAATCATGCCCAAATATTGAGGAAGATTTGATTACAATGCTGGTTTGAGGAGTTGATGTGATGTTTGAGTATAATTATTTTCTTTCAGATTGGCGACAATTTCTACGGAGGCTAGTTGTTGCTGTAACCAATTGCTAAAAAACTCTCCCATAATTTGAAACCGCAAGTTATCATCTAATTCTGGTTGAATTATTTCTTCAACTGCGATTATATGTACTCCTTTGGGTGTAATGATGGGCTTGAGAATTTCCGGGGGAGTAGCGGCAAAAACTGCGGCTGCAATCTCGGATCTAAAGTCAATACGGCGGCGAATTCCCTGATAACCTCCAGTGCGACGGCTTTCGGGATTTTGGATATATTGACGAGCGATTTCTTGGAAACTAATTTCACCTTCTTTGAGTGCATAAAATATTTCTAAGGCTAAATCTTCATCATCTAATATCACTTCATAAGTTACTGCGGCAAAATATTTAGATTGATGTGCATAAAAAAATGGTTCGATTTGCTCTGCAAATAAATGATTAGCTAATTTGGAGGATGTGAGGTTGATTTTAGCTATTTCTTCCAGATCATCTAGGGAGAGATGATGTTTTTTTAACCAAGCCCAGGTGTCTTCTGCTTTGAGTAGTCGGTGAGCTAGGCGAAGATTGTCTGCTGCTGTTTGCAGTTCTTCTATGTAAATTTCAATTCCTGCTTTATCGGCGGCTTCAGCAATGATTTTTTGGGTGGCGATCGCTTCTAATATTCCGGGTATTTGGCAAGCCATTTTTATATAGTAAATAATGTCTTCAGCAGAAAATTCTAAAATATTTGACATAGCTAAATTCCTCAAATTAATAACTAATTTTTCATGAATTTTTGACTTTTTTAGTCAGTAGACTATTCATCATTTTTGCCTGATATACTGTTTATTGTCTCTATCTAATGGTAGTTTTAATATCGTAATTATTCAGTCTAAAAATCAGGATTATTTTCTCATGTAAGTGAAAAAAAGTACAGAAATACCCCCCTATTTTTCTAAAAATAGGGGTTATTAAAAAAATACAAGACATTACATCTGAGTGAGGTACACAAGGGTAGAGAGAATTATCACTGACAAGAGTGATAATATGAATATGTGTACTTCATTTACTTGTTAATTGTTGTCTTGATGGAATATTTTGGCTGTCTAAAGTTCCAGTCCGCCTTGTTGCAACTTTTTAAACGGATCTAATATGAAATCAATAACTCGACGCTGACGGATAACTACCTCTGCGGTGGCGGTCTGACCAGGGGTTAAATTAACGCGCTGATTAGCAGCTTCCACATAAAGTTGATCTAAGGTGATATCTAAATCATAAGTGTCTATACTGCCTTGGTTGTGAGACTGTACTCGTGAGTTAGGTGCAATCCATGTCACATGCCCAGACATCACGCCATAATCTTGGTAAGGATAAGCATCAAACTTGATTTTCACTGGCATTCCCTCTTGTAAGAAACCACTGTGTTGGCTGGGTATCTGAGCTTTGAGAATCAATTTACTATCTTGGGGGGCAATTTGGGCAATGATTTGTCCTGGTTCTACTACTGGACCTGGTTTAGTAACAGGTAAGTGAAAAACTATACCATCAATGGGCGATCGCACTACTCTTTGTTGAAGTTGAATCTGTAAGGACTGAATTTGGCTCTTAGTTTGAGCTATTTCTGTTTCCAGGGTACTAATTTGTCCGTCCATATCCTTGAGTTGTTCTTGGCTTCTGAGTAGCGCTAATTTACCGGATTGAACGACACTTTGATAACTACCTTGCTGTTCTTGTAGGCGTAGTTTTGCTTGCTCAATCTCCGCTAGAGCTTGATTCACAGTAGCCTGATAGCGGCTGGTTTCCTCTTTTAAACGCAGTTGAGCTAAGGTAACATCAGATTGTGCTTGTAAGTGCAAGCGTTGGCTTTCTTCTGCTGTCTTTTGCAGTTGTACAAGTTGGATTTGGGGAATTGCACCCTGGTCAAACAGTTGACGATAGCGTGCCACCTCTGCTACATCTGTCTGAAAACGACTCTTGACTAACTCTTCAGTTGTTTGGGCAGAATTAATATTTTGACGAGCTTGGTCAACTAAAGCCTGTCTTTCTAACTTTTGTAAGTTATACACATTGCGCCTCGCATCCAGGTTTTGGTGCGCCTGATGGACTTGAGACATTTTTTCTAATTCTTGGGCTTGATTTTGTTGCTCTTGGATATTAATGGCCAACATCAGTTGGTTTTTCAGCAGCTTTAATTGGGCTTGGCGATCGCTGAGTCCTTGTAGTTGTGTTTTTCTTTGTTGTAGTTCCTGTTCTAAGACATCAGAATCCAACTCTAGCAAAACCTGACCAGCCTTGACTATGGCGCCTTCTTGAACATTGACAGCCTTCACGGTTCCCGGAACTGGAATTCCTAATTGATAGGTCGCCCCTTGGGGTTCTAAACGCCCTCTGGCGCTTCCGGTTTCATCAATTTTCGTGAGCATCGACCAAGGTAAAATGATGGTGGTAAATCCTACCAGAAAGTACAGCAGGGAACGTGTCCAGAGTTTTGGTAAAGCATCGAGCAGTTCTTCCGTACCGTAAAACCAATCATTAGCTTCAGTTTGTACTTCTATTTGATGGTCAACAACAGCACTGGAATTTTCAATCGGTTGATTTTCCCCGTCGGTGATGGCTACCCCCTCCAAGCTATCCCCCCGGGCTGAGTCTGGCTGTGATTTTGCCAGTATAGATGATAAATGTTGAGATGGATTTGGCATAAGTAATTTAACCGTGTACTGTCCGGGAGAATTTGTCATGGGCAAATTCTCCTGTTAAATTGGCAGTTTCCCAGGTTTTTAAGCTGTTGGCGCTGTTGCTCCCAGTTGTTGCTGGTTGAGATAAAAGTAATGACCTCTTCTAGTAATTAATTCATCGTGAGTCCCACTTTCCACCAGTAAGCCACGATCTAAAACCAGGATGAGGTCAGCATGGCGCACTGTGGACAGGCGGTGAGCAATAATTAGACTGGTGCGCCCTTTGAGAATGGTTTTCAGGTTATTTTGGATAATCCGCTCAGATTCCGCATCAAGGTGGCTTGTGGCTTCATCTAAGAGTAATAAGCGGGGATTTCCGAGTAAAGCGCGGGCGATGGCTAGGCGTTGGCGTTGTCCACCAGATAGCATCCCCCCACCTTCACCAATTTGGGTTTCGTAACCAGTGGGTAGCAGCTTGATAAATTCATCTGCTCCTGCTAAAGTTGCCGCTGCAATAATTTCTTCTAAGGTAGCTTCTGGGTGAGCAATGCTGATATTTTCGCGGATCGTACCCCCAAATAAGAAGGTATCTTGATCAACAACACCAATTTGCGATCGCAGCGATCGTAAAGAAATACTAGTCACATCTTGGGCATCAATTAATACTTTGCCATCTGTCGGCAGGTATAGCCCTAATATCATCTTAACGAGGGTTGTTTTTCCTGAACCACTACGCCCAACTACCGCTACAGTTTGTTCAGGGAGGATTTCAAAGCTGAGATTTTCTAGGACATTAATATCACTTTCTGGGTGATAACGGAAAGTCACATTTTCAAACTTAATATGACCTTGTAACCTCGGTAAAAATTGGCGGGGTTGATGCTGTAAATCCTCTTCCGGTTCCGCCTGCAAAACATCATTAATGCGTTCACTAGAAATAACAACTTCCTGGAACTGATTCCACAGAACAACCAACCGTTGAAATGGGCGAATAATGTTACCCAATAACATATTAAAAGCAACTAACTGCCCAATTGTCAGGTCATTTTGAATGACTAACCATGCTCCAAACCACAGCAAACCAGTAGTTACTAGAGTTTCAATCCCGGAGCTAAAAAGCTGCATTTTATTGCTAATTATCTGCCCGGCAAAGGTCTTTTTAATCACATTATTTAATAGCTCTTCCCAATGCCAGCGTACTGTTTGTTCAATAGCCATTGAGCGAATGGAGCTAATACCGGTAAGAGATTGAATCAGATAACTATTTTCGTTGGCCGTAGCATTAAAAGCTTCGCGATTAATGCGGCGAAAGAAAGGTGTAGCCACCAGTGCCAAGATAAAGAATGGTGGGATGATGGTTAAACTCAGTAATGCCATGGGTGCGCTATACCAAAACATCAACCCCACGTAGATAAACACTGTCAGTAAATCCAAGGTAATAGACAGTGCTTCTCCGGTCAGGAATCGCTGAATTTTATAGTTTTCTTGAACGCGGGAAATAATATCACCAACGTAGCGCGACTCAAAAAAGGCTAAAGGTAAGCGGAAGGTGTGTTTAATAAAACCTACCAGTAAAGCTACGCTAATGCGGTTGGCTGTGTGGTCTAGGAGATATTGCCGCAGTCCATTGATCATCACACTAAACAAGCCAAAAATCAGCAACCCGAACCCCACAGCGTTTAATGTCAGAGTGCTACGTTGCACCAGTACTCGGTCTAATAACAACTGAGTTAATAAGGGTGTCACTAGTCCAAATACCTGAATGAAGACCGAAGCTACAAAGACTTCTAGCAGGACTTTAGAATGGGGTTTGACTAATTCAAACAACTGCCAGAATTGTGTACTGTCTTCCTCAGTTTCTTTCAAATCAGCTGTGGGTTGTAATAACAATGCGTAACCAGTCCAACCAGCCTTAAATTGGTCATGGGTGAGGGTGCGTTGGCTCAAGGCGGGGTCGCCCACAATTACGTATTTTTTGCTGATTTCATAGACAACAATATAGTGTCTGCCTTCCCAATGGGCGATCGCGGGTAAGGTTTGTTGTGCCAATTTATCCAAGCTGGCTTTGACGGGGCGGGTGGTAAAACCTATACTTTCGGCCGCATCTGTTAAACCCCGGAGTGTTGCGCCGGTGCGATTAATATTGGCTAAATCCCGCAGTCGGTTCACACTCAACCGCTTACCCCAATAGCGGCTAATCATGACTAAGCAAGCCGCCCCACAGTCAGCAGCGCTTTGTTGTTCAAAGAATGGATACCGCTTGGTTAAACGTCCCCACCAATGTCCAACTTGGACTCTGGGAGTCGGAAAATAGGCTCGTTTTTGCTTTTTTTTCGGTGTGGGATCTGGTAGTGGTAATTGTCGGTTTCTCTTGGGGCTAATTACTTCTACAGGTGTGTTTTCTGTAACCTTTTGCCCCCTTTGTGATAACTCAGCCAATTGCGGCCAAAATTCTAATGCTAGTTGCCAATTAGCATTTTTTAGGGTGTAAATTGTTATGGGTGGAGTCCCTCGCCAATTTTCCTGTTGGGGATGTATGTAGATATTTCCCGGTGTTAATCTGCATCCATCACTATGCTCTAGTTCTCCCTGATGTAATAGCCAAAGTTTGGTATCTTGGAAGAGTTTCACAGGGAGTGAGTCGCCTTGTACAGTATGAGGCTCAAATAAAGCTAGAGCCTTAAGTATGTCTTCTACAGATCCGTTGTGACCAACTAAGCCGCTTTGGCAACATAACAACAGCAAATCCCACAGTTGGGCACGTTGTTTGAGGCGATCGCGAATACTCGGATGTTTGCGGAGCACCTCTTGTAATGAGGCTTGGGGAAAATAAGCCAGTTTTAAATTCACAGAAGCTCTAGCCACATAAGGACTAAATTCCTGTTCTGTAAATAAGGTCAGTTCGCCAAATGATGCTCCTGTTGTCAGGGTAGTAATTAAGTTATTTGAGGTATCTAAAAGTCTGACTTTACCGCCAAGGACAATATATATCCCATTCGGCGCGGTTGCTGATTGCCAGAATTGCTTGGCTACGGGTGGTTGGACAATTTCCACCCCAATTAAACATCTTTCAATTTCTGGTTCTGAGAGCGACTCACCTAAGTTTTGGATCAGTTGTTGCGCTAAGTATTCTCGGGAAAATGCTGATGTCATTTCCTGACCTCTAAGACGGAATTATTTATTGGTCTGAATCAGATTGAATGACCAATGGAGATTAGTTTCGGAGTTAGATTGCAAGTCGCAGATCGTAATCCCAGTATCCTTGGGTTCCTGAGTTTCTGTGGGGTTAGCAGTTTTACGTTTGGTGGAGAGTCCCATTTGTTTGAGCAGGCGATTAATGTGGCGATCGCTAATTTGAATGTTAAACTCGTTAGCTAAATGTTTGCTTAACCATTGGGCTGTCCAATAAGTAAATGCATAACCATAATCACGAGGGCTATGGGTGACTAGTTCTTTCAAGCGCTCCAAATACTGAGCATTGACAATTTTAGGTCTACCGATGGGTCGCTCATTCCATTTGTGTGCTAAACCTGCTTCTGCTAAACCAATCCAGTAGCGTGCCATTTCCTGAGAACAACCTATGATTTCACAGATTTGGCTTTGAGATTTACCAACATCTGCTAACAACATAATTTCAATGCGCCGCCGATATTCAGGCTGTAAATCACTTTGTAAGCTTTTTAGCAAAGCCTTCCTTTGAAAATGAGTTAGAAACTTACCTTCTTGGATGTTTTGGAGATTATAGTTTTCCCAAGTTTCGCTTTGGCTAAGAGAGTGTGACATATTTATTACCAGCGATTATTTACTGAAAAAGTTGGGGATTTTTATCCATTGCAGTTATGGTCAAACCCGTATCAATCAGGCTTAAACACTGCAATATCAATTAGCCTATGCCAGCTAATTAAGTATTTACTTGATGTATAATGCTTGGTGTTCTTTCTGTGCTATGATGCTGAAATTGTTAGCATTAATCACAAAGATTTGAATGCCAAAATTTTTGACTATGCTTATCAGATACCAATGAGATTAGTGGTCAAAAAGCTACCGACATATCACGGAATTTCTCTATTTTTCCCAGTCAACACATTCTTACTTAAAAGCTGCGCTCTTGTGGTGTGAGTCATAGCTTGCGTGGTGTAGTCATAGATAGTCCGTAAGTAGTAGTAAGCAAACCTGACAAAATATGAAGCAAGCATAGCTGTTATCTCATTTAATAAACAGCAATTTCTGGTAAGATACCTAAAACCAGCAAATTACTTACTGGCTAATCCTGATAAATTGGTGTCATATTGGTACAGACTTCAACCAGTTATCTTGGTTAATGCTCATCCATAAGTAATTTGCAGCCTTTTGATAACTCCTATTTCGAGGATGTTACTGTTAGCTTGTGTCCGAGCCATACAGGTTTATATGTCCACCTCAAAATATTTCAACAGGTTTTTGTCCATTACCAAAAATGTGGTTTAAATTTGTCCCATAAAAAATGGAACTTAGAAGCAGCTAAGGTCAGGTTGTGAGTACAAATCTACTTCCTAGACTAGCCTAATATTAGCTAATATCTCCTCAGCAGATTTCGATAAATTTCAAAAATAATTCCCACGAAAAGCGACAGTTAGTGAATATCTTGTCTTAACCTACTGTTATCCTTTTAGAAATTTTCCTATTTCTAGTCAAGGCTTTTGAGAAAAAAAGTTAAATCTTTACTCAATATTGATTATATCTTTAAGTGAAATTAATAATGAATTTTGTCTGTAGTAAATTTACATATTTATTCAATCTCAGACATAAAAAATCACTTTTTGATCTATGGTTGATACTTCCAGATGAAAATCTGTGAAAAATAGATTTTCGGAAAAAGCCAATCATAGAAATTAAATTATATCTGTGCATCTATCTTCGGCAAGATAAAAATATCTTCATTAGTAAATATTTTTTATAATTCAAGTATCCATCTTAGGGATGAAACTTGTAGTTAGGACTATAGTCCTAACTACAGATGGTTTGTAGGGGTGAATATTTACCTAAACCACGACCATAAATTTTCCTTGTTTGCTTCTCTAGTACCTCCACTTAGGCAATGTCTTTCATTTTTCTTAAACATCTAGATGAAGGATTAATATTAGAAGTTTGATTTTTTATATTTTGATTACCAGTATTTTCCTTTAGTAATCGATTATAGGTTCGGTAGGGAATGTAATGTAAAGGATTATAACCAACTATACGTAGCATTAAAACGCAAGCCCAAGAATACTTACCAGCAAGAATTGCTTCTACTATTTGATCAAATTGTTGAGGATTCATTGGTTTACTGAAGTTGCTACTAATTCCAGAAATATCTTGATTCATACTTTTACTCCTCTTTCATGAAACTAGTCTAAATTCGTTGGTTTTTGTTTGGTTTCAAATTTTAATTGAATTTACTTCAGGTAAGAGAGTTATGTTAACAGGTAAGTGTAGCATTTTCTGAAGTTATCAGTAGCTGTATAAGTGAAATTAGTTTAACTTTAATGCAATTGAGGATAGTTTTAGTTTTTGCCTTTCCAATGAACATAAAGAAGATAAAAAGTTGCTGTAAGCAGTATATATGAATGTTTATATCTGCTAAATTACTTATTCTGTAAGTTGACATTTTATGAAAAGCTAAATAGTAAAAACAAACATCTTCTGATTCCATATATAAACTTTTTCCTTGACTTGAGATTTACACTGCATTTGACATGATGTTGCTTTTGATAAACTGACCTTAAGTTAAAAGTCTGTTCATCGCTGGTTATGGATATTGGTAGATACAGTTTTCCAAGTTTTTTTATCTGATAAATGTTAATTTAAATAGCTTGCCCTGGTAAGTTAATTATATATCTTTCATATCTAGCATTCAGAACATTCTTGTTAACTAAATTTGATTTTCTGGGATTTTTTTGACACGGTTATTTGAGAAACATATATGATATGATTCTGCACAATCATTGATAATAAACAGTTAGTAATAGGGAATTTATTCCCATGTGTCTAATGGTTGAATTAAAAATTGATTAATTCTTGATATTTTGGTAGATAGCAGTTGGTATCCCTAAGTATGGGAAATCTTTTTTAACCCTAGTTATATGTTCTTTTAGTTCATGGAATACCCGGAAAATAAAACCAAAAATTGTAGATACTGAGTTGTTAAGCTCGAGACAGAATGGCATCAAACCCAGTATAGTAAAACATCTGTATTGTTTTTTATGTATTTTTCGTTACTAATTAGCGAAGACGGAGAAAAGCTCACTTGATGCTGTGAGTTGATTTAGAATTCGGTGAATTACTATCAATAGTAATAGTATCTTAATTAATACTTTTTTAATAGGTACTATTTATCACTGTGTTTTTTAGTGGTAATAACTAGGTAAATTGCCCAAATAGCCATAGCTCGCAGATAAGTACTGGCGCGGAAAGTACCTGATGCGGTGATGGCCTCAGGGGTGCGGAACTGTAAGCCATGATGGTAAATTTGTTGTACCACGGAAGCTGTCAACTGCAAAGCTTCATCCTCCATCCCCATTTGTACGAGAAAAGCCGCCAGACCAAAGTTAATTCCTGTCCAAACTTCCAGGGGATGGGTAGCATTGGGGTTTTCTGCTGAACCGTCAGGAAGAACACCATTAGCAGCGCCAAACTCACCATGGGAGAATTTAATAAAACAAGCATCATAAACAGTTTGCAAAGCAGATAATGCGCGATCGCATGGTACGATATCTGGCAACCCCAATAAGCGGGCATAAAATTGTCCACACAATTGATCTGCCATCACAACATCAGAACCGCTCTCACTATCCAAACGAAAATACTGACCATTCCAGAGTTTTTCTTGATAAACAGGAAGTGACTGCGCCAACCAAAGCTGATACCTAGCTTTTAAGTCCTCTGTGTTCTTTGTGCCTATGTGGTTCCTTAATAAAATATCACAAATAGCGATCGCCGCCTCCAAAGCCGCCAACCACAGACCTCCACAATAAGCACTAACACCTTGTAAACGCCAATCATCAAAAGTTTGGTCAGGTGCGCCAGAATTTTCAGGAATCCCATCACCATCCAAATCAAAAGCCTTGAGATAATCGAGGGTCTGCACAATTCCCTCCCAACAGTCTGCTAAAAACTGCACATCATCAGCACCTGTGAGCAAAAAATCCCGGTATACTTGTAAGACAAAATCACTACCCAAATCCTTCCACAGATTGCAGTCTTGATAGCAGGTATAATTAGTTTTCTCCCAAACGTGCTCATTAGGTGCGCCCAAATCATGGGGTGTTGCCCCTGACACTTTGCGAGCTGCGGTTGTTTCCTCTGCGCCAATGGTATAATAATACCCGATAACCCGCTGATGATGATCACTATGGGGAATTGCTCTCGCAAATGCCCGCATCACTGATTTTTCCAGTTCAGGAAACAGGAGTAATAGCCCAAAGGAGCCATATAAGCGCACATCTAGACTTTCATACCAGCGATAATCTAAGCACTCCAGCACCGCAAACTGACCAATTGGATCTCGTTCTGAGGCTGCACTCCACAGAGTTCCCCCGCTAGTTAGGTCATATAGCTCATTAAACAGAGCCATTTTCAACCAGTCTGGTAGGTCTTGGCGGTCAATAATTGGCTGTTGCCAGGCTTGAATTTTTTTATACCAGGTTTGATATTCAGTCAGGGCTGTAGAGGCGATCGCCCCAGCATGATTACCACTCCGACCAAAAAAATCTGTATATCTGCGGTAATAATTGACCCCAGATGCAAATTCTGTTACCGGAAAGTCCCAAGACACAACAAAGGGAATTGCTAAACTTTCTCCTGGTTGCAGAGTAAAACGGACTGCGATCGCTACCCCTATTTGTGTATTCTCCGATGCCGGAGTAGTATCTTGATAATTAGGCAAAGAACCATCTACAGTAAAGCTTTGCCAGACGTCTTCTCCCGTACCCGCAGGATTCCAGCGATTATGGTAAAACACTTCTACCCGGGGCTGTTTGATCGTGGCGATACACCAACTACCATCACCTTCTGCTACAGAGTCATCACCCCGCACCTGGCTACAAATACAACTAAAATATTCTGTGTTTTCAGCTATAAAATTGTAATTACCTTGACTTTTATCTAAAAGGGGCTGATATGCATAAACCGGACTACCATCATCCCGTATTCTGACTTCTGGAGACTTGAGCGCATTGGTAAACCAGCCCACCATATTTTGCCAAGTGAGCATAATACTCAAAGTTATAGATGTATTTGTGGGATTATGAGCATGCCAATGGAAAATTGCTACAGGGTAGCTAGTTTCTTGATAATTCTCTGCCCAAATTGGGGAAAATTGCTCACAGGTTAATTGGGCTTGAAATACATTTTCGTAGACAAACCAACTCCGGGGATATAAGGCGTGATAACTTCCTGTTTCCTGTGTCTGTGTAGATGCTGGATACCATTTCCACTCTGAGAGAGTAGAATTATCTGGCGCTTCCGTAGCCAAAGCGTAAGCTTGAGAACATATACCATTGCTCTCAAACACACTAAATTGACAAGCGGGGATATTTTGAAACGTATGTTCACCACCGTCAATGTGCCA
This sequence comes from Anabaenopsis elenkinii CCIBt3563, assembly GCF_015245355.1. Taxonomy (GTDB): domain Bacteria; phylum Cyanobacteriota; class Cyanobacteriia; order Cyanobacteriales; family Nostocaceae; genus Anabaenopsis; species Anabaenopsis elenkinii. Next base: position 2,735,595 of record NZ_CP063311.1, read on the forward strand.
CAGATTAAAATCTCCTCGTGAAGAACGGCCAATACAACCCGCACCAAAGCCACCCAAAGGCATACCGTGCCAGGGTCCATCATCAATATTACTAGCATATCGGACAGTATAGGGCTTGTCCCAACCTAAACCGATGGGACGACTCCAAGTGCAAGGAGGAATTACGGAGGAGAAGCATTTTTTCATTACCCGATTTTAACAGGTTTGGTTATGCTCAGGAAGCGTAAACTAATGTATAATTAATCACAAAAAACGGGGAATAAGGGAAAATTCTCTCCCTCATTCCCCACATCTCCCTTAAAGTTGACGTACTAAAGGCTGACCGTCTTTAACTTCCCCCACTAAAACTATATCTGCACAGTTGACAAAGATCCCATTTTCCAGGACACCGGGAATGTTATTCAGTATTTTTTCCAAAGCAATAGGGTCATCAATAGAGTCAAATCTAACATCTAATACCATATTACCTTGGTCAGTAATTACTGGGCCGGCTTTTTTGACACCCATGCGGAGTTCAGGTTTACCACCGAGTTTTTTAATAGCATTAGTAACAGGGGTAATAGCCATTGGTATAACTTCTACCGGTACAGGGAAAGAAGAACCCAAGCGGTCTACTAATTTACCACCATCTACTACAACGATGAATTGATTTGCCAAGTAGTCTACCACCTTTTCGCGGGTATGCGCCGCACCACCGCCCTTAATTAAATTCTTGTTAGGGTCTACCTCATCAGCCCCATCAATGGCAATATCAATGTGATCAACAGCATCTAAGGTCGTCAGGGGGACGCCGTATTCTTTGGCCAGGACTTCTGATTGAAACGAGGTAGGAATACCCACAATATCTTTAAGTTCACCAGTTTTTAGGCGATCGCCTAAAAACTGAATTGTATAAGCTGTAGTTGACCCTGTACCCAAACCGACAATCGAGCCTGATTTTACCAGGGCGGCAGCCGCTTTGCCAACCTCTTGCTTCATCAACTTGACGGGGTCTGCTGTTGCACTCATTCCAAAACTCCTGAAATCTCGACTAAATGGTCTATCACGGCCGACTATACTACATCCTAGTCAATTCCCAATTCACTCAAGCAAAATTAAGCATCATTATCAGAATTTAACTCTTGTATCTAACCTCATAGCAAGGTTGCTGAGTCTGTTTCCCACCCCCAGCTTGAGACGTTGGTTTTCTCACATGATTTCTAGGCTACAGGTTATAATGTTTATTTGGTTCGAGTATCGTAGTTAATCCACCGTATAAGTATTGCGGTATTTGTGGTAATGGTTACTTACTTATGATTTCCCCTCTTCAGGGTTAAATTCTCACTACCCCACTGTGAGGGTATGTACTCCCAACCACTAATTAATCAAAACAAGCTCAGGCTTGATTCAATTAGAATTAGCAAAAACTGTACATACACTTAATTAGTGTGAAATGGTTGATTCACTAAAGCCCCCCGACCAGTTATTGACTGAAAATCATGGCAACTTAATCAATTGAAAATGCGTCAAGCAACCCAAGTGAAAATTTTGAGAGTCACCCAATTTGGTGATGTTCTCAGCTATTTTATAGATGCAGAATAGCCCAATTAACATCATGATAAATCAGCGAAACTTGCTAGGTACTCTTTCCTTAGTATTACTAATGCCCAACTTGACATTACCCCTTGCTAGAGCATTAGAACCTAGTGGAAACTTGCCATCTGCAGCCATTCAACAAGTAGTTGCATCTCAGTTAATGACCAGTTCACCAGATGGGAATTTTTATCCAGAACGGATGATCAGTCGGGCAGAACTGGCGGCAATTTTAGTGAAAGTATTTAACCTAGATCAAAGGGAAACAGTTAAAGGACGAGAGGTTAAAAATATCCCAGATGTTCCTCCCTCCCATTGGGCATTTAAGGATATTCAGACAGTTCTTAGAACCGATATTATGAAAGGATATCGGGGTAATTTATTTTTCCCGAATCAAAGGGTAACAAGAGCTGAGGCGTTAGCGATTTTTGCCCAAGCTTATGGTGTATTTCAGTTTGGTGATGACATTGTCAATGAAATACTTGATCAGCATCCAGATGCAGAATTAATTCCAGTATGGGCGAGAAAAGCGATCGCCACAGTAGTGGCCGAAGGATTGATCAATACAGATGACCACAATAACATCTCACCATTACGGCCTATGACCCGTGGGGATATGGCTTATGTATTGAGTCAATATTTACAAAGACAACAAGGACAACTAGGAATGTTAGTCACACCAGACGTTATCCCACCTCCAGAAAAATGAGGGGAATAATTGTGACTAAATAATTCCAGAGACATCCCCACCGTGGGAAAATTAAGAAATGATAGAAGTAGAGTTTAGAGAGGAACACCCTATAATATGCATCTGAGTGAAATCACCCATCCTAACCAGTTGCATGGTTTGTCGATTCGGCAATTGCAACAAATCGCCCGCCAGATTCGAGACAAGCACCTACAAACCGTAGCAACAAGTGGGGGACATCTAGGGCCTGGTTTAGGAGTTGTAGAGTTAACACTAGGACTGTACCAGACACTAGACTTGGATCGGGATAAAGTCATTTGGGATGTAGGACATCAAGCTTATCCCCATAAACTAATCACCGGGAGATACAACAACTTTCATACCCTCAGACAAAAAGATGGCATTGCAGGCTATCTCAAGCGGTGTGAAAGCAAATTTGATCACTTTGGTGCAGGACACGCTTCTACAAGTATTTCTGCCGCTCTGGGTATGGCGTTAGCGGGAGAATTGAAAGGAGAAAAATTTAAATCAGTAGCCGTAATTGGTGATGGTGCTTTGACTGGAGGAATGGCTTTAGAAGCCATCAACCATGCGGGACACTTACCTAAAACTAAACTGCTAGTTGTTCTCAACGACAACGAGATGTCCATCTCTCCCAACGTCGGAGCAATTCCTCGTTACCTGAATAAAATGCGCCTCAGTCCACCGGTGCAGTTTATCACAGATAATTTTGAGGAACAGTTTAAACACATTCCTATTGTTGGTCAATTTAAAGAAGGAATGAAGCGTTTAGCCGTTCCCAAGGTAGGCGCAGTCTTTGAAGAACTAGGTTTTACTTATATTGGACCGGTGGATGGTCATAACTTAGATGAGTTAATTGCTACCTTCCACCAAGCCCATGAGATGACAGGGCCGGTTTTGGTGCATGTGATTACCGTTAAAGGCAAAGGCTATGAAATCGCCGAAAAAGACCAAGTAGGCTACCATGCCCAAAGTCCATTTAACCTGACCACTGGGAAAGCAATTCCCTCCAGCAAGCCTAAACCTCCCTCCTATGCCAAAGTCTTTTCCCACACATTAGTTAAACTCGCCGAACAAAACCCTAAAGTTGTTGGGGTAACAGCTGCAATGGCTACGGGAACGGGTTTAGATAAACTCCAGGCTAAACTACCCAATCAATATATCGATGTCGGTATTGCGGAACAACACGCCGTTACCCTATGTGCAGGGTTAGCCAGTGAAGGAATGCGCCCTGTGGCAGCTATTTACTCCACTTTCCTCCAACGGGCTTACGACCAGATCATTCATGACGTTTGTATTCAAAATTTGCCTGTGTTCTTCTGTTTGGATAGAGCGGGAATTGTCGGTGCTGATGGACCTACCCACCAAGGTATGTATGATATCGCCTATCTGCGCTGTATTCCTAATATGGTGCTCATGGCACCTAAGGACGAAGCAGAACTACAACGCATGATGGTCACTGGTATTAACTACACCAGTGGACCAATTGCCATGCGCTATCCCCGTGGTAACGGCTATGGTGTTCCCCTCATGGAAGAGGGCTGGGAACCTCTAGATATTGGTAAAGGGGAAATTATGCGTAACGGCGATGATGTTTTAATCATCGGTTATGGTACTATGGTACATCCCAGTATGCAAGTAGCGCAAATGCTCAGTGAACATGGCATCGAAGCCACTGTCATCAATGCCCGTTTTGTCAAGCCCTTAGATACGGAATTGATTGTACCACTGGCCAAGCAAATCGGCCGCGTTGTCACTTTAGAGGAAGGCTGTGTTATGGGTGGTTTTGGTTCTGCAGTGGCAGAAGCACTACTAGATTCTGATGTTGTAGTTCCTGTCAAGCGTATAGGTGTACCCGATGTTTTAGTAGATCATGCTACACCTGATGAATCTAAGGCCGAATTAGGTTTAACTAGTCGTCAAATAGCTGAAAGAGTTATGGCTGCTTTCTTTCACAAGCAAGCATCTAATGTGATCTAGGATGAGAACGACTGATGTCACCTCCGTTCGGTCAAACTGAATCAAAAATGTTTGCTGCTAATTAGCACTGTAGGGTGGGTTGGCCCTAGGGTCATCCACCAGCTGCACTGTTTATTATGGGTTGTTTAGCCGGTGATCAATGCATTCATTAACTAGGGTGAGGATAACTCACCTTTGTTGAGCTGACTTATGGGCATAAATAAGTGTAAATTTTTATTTAAATACTTATAAAATATATTACATATAAATATAGTGTTAACTTGATGTGGGTTTTGAGAAAATATTAATGTGTCAGTCTAACAGCTATAAGATTAAATGCGATTCCAAGGTCGCCTGATTGCCACATACAGGCTCTGCAAACGCTGTAACAACATTAGGGCAGGATATGACTCAATTATTAATGACTACCCTGATATCAACACCCATTAAAGACCCAGTACCGGTATTTTTGATGATTTTGGGGATTATGCTCATCGCTCCCCTGTTATTCGAGAAAATTCAACTACCTGGTATTGTGGGGTTAATTTTGGCTGGGGTTGTAGTCGGTCCCAATGGGCTGGGATTGTTGGCACGAGATAACACAATTATACTACTGGGTACAGTAGGTTTATTATTTCTGATGTTCATGGCTGGACTGGAAACTAGCCTGGATGACATGAAATATAACGCTGATAAGGCGGTTATCTTTGGATTAGCCACCTTTGTGGTACCTATGATCTTAGGTACTGCTGCCATGATGTCCATCGGCTACGATTTATTACCGGGTATTCTGGTAGCATCCTGTTTCGCCTCCCATACTCTCCTAGCATTACCTGTGGCGGGGAAACTAGGTATTATGCGCTCTCAGGTAATGACTACCACTCTGGGGGGAACTTTAATCACCAATACTCTGGCACTTTTAGTATTGGCTGTGGTGGTGAGAGCTCACGAAGGTAATTTAACCTTGGGGTTTTGGCTGTTCCTCATTCCCTCACTGATTACTTACACCTTTCTCACACTTTGGGGTCTTCCCCGTGTAGGACGCTGGTTTTTTCAGCGCTTTGGACACGACGAAGGAGCAGAGTTTACCTTTGTGTTAGCTACTTTGTTTGTGGTTTCCTACGGCGCCGAGTTAGTTAAAATTGAGCCAATTATTGGGGCTTTCTTAGCGGGGGTTGCTATTACTCAACTCATACCTCACCTCAGCCCGTTGATGAATCGGATTCAATTTATCGGTAATACGCTGTTTGTGCCATTTTTTCTGATTTCTGTGGGGATGTTGGTAAATCCCCGGAGCCTAATTCAAGAACCGCGATCGCTCCTAGTATCAGTTGTTATGGTGACTGTTGCCATTATTGCCAAGTTCATTCCGGCTTGGGTGGCTGGTAAGTTATTCGGAATGAATTTTGACAATATTATGATCATGTTTGGCCTATCTGTGGCTCAAGCTGCTTCCACCCTCGCGGCCATTACCGTTGCTTATAAAATTGATTTGGTTGACCAGTTAACTGTCAATGGTACCATCGCCATGATTTTAGTCACCTGCGTTGCTTCTCCTTGGGTAACAGACCACTGGGGAAAAAAACTCAACGCGGGAGAAGTCACCAGTCAAAAAGCCAACACCCTTAACATAGGCGATCGCGTCCTAGTCCCAGTTGCTAACCCCAGTACCGAAGATAATTTACTACACTTAGCAATTATTTTAGCAAAATCCGCAAAAGGTACTTTATTACCCCTACATATTTTACTAGAGAAAAATTCTCTCATTTCCCCAGAGGATAAAAATAGACAAAATCAATTATTATCAACTGCTGAAATGATTGCCCATGCTGCTGTTACCAAGGTTACCACCATTGGTCGGATTGATGAATCAATTGATAAAGGTATTGCTCGTGTAGCAGAAGAAAAACAAGCTAGTGTGATCATTTGCGGTTGGAAAGGTTACTCAACTTATCAAGAAAATTTATTTGGTGGTGTTATTGACAAGATTGTTAATCGCAGTTCAGTACCAGTTCTAGTAACTCGCTTTCCATTACCAATTGAGCATACAAGGCGAGTATTTTTAGCGTTCACCACCCAACAAAGTTACGCCAGTTCTTTCGGGTCTAGCATCCAACTAGCCAAAACCCTAGCCACTGAACTCAAGGCATCGCTACAACTGTTACAAGTGGAATCAGTACGAGAAACCGCTGTTCAACCTACGGATATTACAGTACCTCCAGATACAACAATTCAAAAGGTACGTGGCAATTTTGTCCGTCAAGTGTCTCGAGTACTCAAAACTAACGACTTATTAGTGTTAAATGGGACTGTTGAGCAGAAAAATCAACTATTTTCACTTCTGGGTCATGCACCAGAAGTCATCGCTCGTAATCAACCCCAAGTAGCCATGATTATCGCTTATTTTCCCCAATAAGCACTCAGCTTATAGAGATCCACCATCTGATTGATTTTCTCCTATGCTTTACCCCGTTATTTGGCAGAATAATTCTGTTTCCCTCATTGACCAAACTCGCTTACCTAATGAGTATACCGTCGTCCAAATTCACCGCAGTGAAGACATGGCCCAGGCGATTAAAACTATGATTGTTAGAGGTGCGCCAGCTATTGGTGTGGCCGCCGCCTATGGGATTTACCTCGGGTCTAGAGAAATTGAGGCGCAAAATCACCAAGAGTTTTTAGAACACTTAGAAAAGGTCGCCGATTTGTTGCGTTCTACACGCCCCACAGCAGTTAATTTATTTTGGGCTATTAGCCGGATGATGAAAACTGCTTATGAAACTCTGGGAACTGTGGTAGAAATCAAACAAAAGCTCTGGGAAACAGCCCAAGCTATTCATGCTGAAGATTTACAAACCTGTCACGCTATTGGAGAGCATGGTTTGGCCGCATTACCCCCAACCCCCGAAAAGCTGACAATTCTCACTCACTGCAATGCGGGGGCGTTAGCTACTGCTGGCTATGGTACAGCATTAGGTGTTGTGCGTTCTGCTTGGAATTCAGGACGGTTAGAACGTGTCTTTGCTGATGAAACTCGCCCCCGTTTGCAAGGGGCAAAACTTACGGCTTGGGAATGTGTTCAAGAAGGTATTCCCGTTACGGTAATTACTGATAGTATGGCTGCTCATTGTATGCAGCGGGGTTTAATTCATGCTGTGGTGGTGGGTGCTGACCGCATTGCTGCTAATGGTGATACTGCTAATAAAATTGGTACTTATAGTGTGGCGATCGCTGCTAAGGCTCATCATATACCTTTCTTTGTTGCGGCTCCCTTGTCTACTGTGGATTTTAGTTTACCTGATGGTAGTAAAATTCCCATTGAGGAACGTCACCCAGGGGAGATATACCAAGTTGGAGATACTATATTGACACCAGGGGCTGTTGATTTCTACAATCCGGCTTTTGATGTTACCCCAGCTGAATTAATTACAGCCATCATTACTGAAAATGGTGTATTTGCTCCTGATAAATTGACAAGTTTCAAATATTAATCTGTTGCATTTGCATGAAAGTTGAATTGAAAGAATGATGAATAAGTTAATTACTACCCTGGTGATAATTGTTTCGTCAATTTTGATTAACAGTTGTACCAATTCCCCAAATAATCATGGAAATAACAATATAAATAATATAAGTATTATTGGCGAAATAACCGAAGAGACAACTACAACGCCCGATACATCATCTACAGGGGAAAATAATACAAGCACACACAATACTAATAGGGTTTCTGGCAATAATCAGCCAACAATTGCTACAGTCAAGGAATTAGTCACCGGCGATATTATCTGCTACGCCACCCTAGTGGATGATCAGGGTAAACAACATAATATCGGAGCATCCTTTGAGATTTGCGCCCAAGCAGACAAATATTTAAATCAGAAAGTACGCGCCTCTTATGAAATCGCATCATTAAATGATTGTGAAAGTGCTGAACCCTGCGGTAAAACTCGTCAAGAATCAATAATTTCCCAAATGGAAATTTTGCAGGAAACATAACAGGGGAACCCCAATCCAGTCAATTAGAAACCTTTACTAATGGTAAATGGACAATCACTATTGGTGGTCGCAACTCTTGGTCTGGTGTAAATAATACAGGCAATCTCTCCTATCAAGGATGTGATGACCAAGGTAATTGTATTAAATTACATCGTCAATCTCGCGAGTGCCGATTAACAGGTGGTACAGTTAACTGTCGCAGTGGTGAATGTGTCATGGGTTGGGTGAATGGAGATTATAGATACATTGTTTCCTCCCCGATTGCGGAGAATGGGACAGGCTCTTCCACCCTCGTAGTCAAGCAAGGGGACAGGGAAATCCTCAAGGCCACAGGATTTCAACTTTTGTAACTATTGGGGTGAGATGGGATTACCCTTTGGGGAGCACCAAAGGCGATCGCCCGTTGCGGTATCAAATATAAACAACTGACTTAAATCGAGTTGTAAAGATAACTGCTCACCTGGACGGGGACGAATATCAGCAGATGTCTGAATATTAATCACCGTCAGGGAACCAGGTAAACTAGCACGAATCAAAGTTTCCCGTCCCAAAGGTTCGACAACCTTCACCTCTACAGATAATTCTCCTAACTGCGCCTGTGTGAGTTCTTCGGGTGTTGGTGGTTCCTGAATATAAATATGCTCAGGACGAATCCCCAAATTAAAACTTTTACCGGAGCGTAACTGTACCTTTTCCCTCACACCTGGCGGTACTGGTAATAACTGTCCACTGACATCAAAAACATCATTTTTATAGATAGCAGGCAAAATATTCATGGGAGGATTCCCTAAAAAGGTCGCCACCATTTGGTTGGCGGGAAGGGCATAAATACTTTGCGGATCGCCAATTTGTTGAATCCTACCCCGATCTAGCACCACAATTTTATCAGCCAAAGTCATCGCCTCAACTTGATCATGGGTGACGTAGATGGTAGTAATACCTAATTGTTGATGTAACTGCTTTAATTCTGCCCTTGTATCATCCCGCAATTGAGCATCTAAATTAGATAAAGGTTCATCTAGTAAGAATACTTGCGGTTGACGGGCGATCGCCCGTCCTAATGCTACCCGTTGTTGCTGTCCCCCAGAAAGTTGTTTAGGTTTGCGGTCTAGTAGTTGTTCCAAAGACAAAGAACGGGCTACATTTACTACTCGCTCTTGAATAATCTTAGGGTCAACTTTGCGCATTTGTAACCCAAAGGCGATATTTTGCGCCACGGTCATATGGGGATACAGGGCGTAGTTTTGGAACACCATGGCGATATCACGCTCTCTGGCGGGAACATTATTCATCAAGCGATCGCCGATGAATAGATTACCAGATGTAGCAGATTCTAACCCGGCGATGGTGCGTAAAATTGTGGACTTACCACAACCAGACGGCCCCACTAAAACCCAAAATTCTCCATCAGGGATTTCAAAACTAATGTCCTGGATAGCCGTGACGTTGTTAAATCTACGCTTAATATCTTGTAAATGAACTTTTGCCATGGGTCTATGTAAAATTTAAATTTTGACTTTCCGTGTATCCATGGGATTGAGTGGTAACTCCCGTGAATAGAAGTCACACCATAGGGTGGTTAAAGGATGTGCGTAATTCATGTATTGCTACTCTTGGACCAAGCCGGATGGGATAATAAAGAAGCCATGACTCGCACTCCTCGCAGTTGATTAGACAGGGGTAAATGACCTCTAGGAGCGCTTAAATCCCAGGTAAACTGGTGGGGATATCTTGTCCAGGTATTACCGCTTTTCCAGCCGATTTTCGGCCAGAAATTTTCCCAGGTTTTCCCTAAACTTAACCAGATTTCGCGCTGTACCGAAAAGCCAAACTTACCCTCAGAGTGGACTAACCAGAGGTTGTTAATGGTTTGTAAGTCAATAATTGGAGCATTTTCTACTTCGGTAAAATACAACCATTTTCTTTGTACAGCCGTTGGCCCTGCTAGTTCACACAACTTTTGTATTGTCATGCGATCGGCGGATTGGAAGTCTTGAGTAGCAAGTAACTGTTGCAAAGGATTATAATTAACTCCGCCATCCGATTTTAGAGGTACAATTCCTTCAGGAAAACAGGAAAGCAGAAATTCTTTAACTTGAGGTACATCAGAGTTATAGAGGACTTGGTAAGCTTTACCATCGATCCAGTTCGCTGGGTGGTCACGTCGCTTCTGTAAAAATTCCATCAACACGTCTAATCCCTCATTACCCAACTTAGCCAACTGCGGGATAATCTGTTGTTGGACTTGAAGAGACCCAGCGATTAACGATTGTCGGAGGGAGTCGATGTCAGCAGTGCCTGATAAAATCATTGGGTCTGTCATGCCATTAATCGTGTGAGCGTTCAGTAAAAAGGCGATTGGCTATCGGGTGTTCCCTAGGGTGAAGTACTGATAGCGAAGAGTAGTTTACTATTTTTGATTGCTCTGCGCGCAGTACCCAAAGCAATCGGATAAAATTGCCATAGCAATGGCTACGCCACGGAAGCTATCGCTAAATCCCATAGTTACACCCTAAATACTGTAACAGGGGAATCAGGGGAAAATCTGCGCCTCATGACTTGGTGAACAAAAGACACAGCAAAATCGCCAGGAACCCCATGAAAGAGTTTTGAACTTGCGGCCTTATTCAGGAGTGTTTGAAGTATGTACGACAAGATTATCCCCCCCACTACCGGAACAAAAATCACCTTTAAAAATGGTGAGCCGATTGTGCCTGATAATCCAATTATCCCCTTTATTCGTGGCGATGGTACAGGTATTGATATCTGGCCTGCCACCCAAAATGTCCTAGATACAGCAGTAGCTAAAGCATACAAGGGTCAGCGTCAAATTAGTTGGTTTAAGGTTTACGCAGGTGATGAAGCCTGTGATTTATATGGTACATACCAGTATTTACCTCAGGATACTTTGACAGCCATCAAAGAGTATGGTGTGGCAATTAAAGGGCCTTTGACTACCCCCGTGGGCGGTGGGATTCGTTCTCTCAATGTAGCACTCAGGCAAATTTTTGATTTATATGCCTGTGTGCGCCCTTGCCGTTATTATGCGGGAACACCTTCACCTCACAAAAATCCTGAAAAACTGGATGTGATTGTTTACCGGGAAAATACCGAAGATATTTATTTGGGAATTGAGTGGAAACAGGGTAGTGAAATCGGCGATCGCTTGATTAAAATCCTCAACGAAGACCTGATACCCGCCACCCCAGAACATGGGAAAAAGCAAATTCCCCTCGATGCTGGTATTGGCATTAAACCGATCAGTAAAAGCGGTTCTCAGCGCTTAGTCAGACGCGCCATTAAACACGCTTTACAACTGCCCAAACACAAGCAACAGGTGACTTTGGTGCATAAAGGTAATATCATGAAATATACTGAGGGTGCTTTTCGTGATTGGGGTTACGAATTAGCTACCATGGAATTTCGTCAGCAATGCGTTACAGAGCGGGAATCTTGGATTTTAAGCAACAAGGAAAAAAATCCGGAAATTTCCCCAGAAGATAACGCCCGTCAAATTGACCCTGGTTATGATGCCTTAACTCAACAGAAGAAAGCGCAAATTGTCAAGGAAGTTGAAACTGTTCTGAACTCAATTTGGGATAGCCACGGTAATGGCCAGTGGAAAGACAAAATCATGGTCAATGACCGGATTGCTGATAGTATTTTTCAACAAATCCAAACTAGACCGGATGAGTATTCGATTCTGGCGACTATGAACCTCAACGGCGATTATTTGTCAGATGCGGCTGCAGCCATTGTCGGCGGTTTAGGAATGGGGCCAGGGGCAAATATCGGCGATGCTTGTGCTATATTTGAAGCTACCCACGGTACTGCACCCAAACACGCCGGGTTGGATAAGATTAACCCTGGTTCTGTGATTCTGTCTGGTGTCATGATGCTAGAATACATGGGCTGGCAAGAAGCCGCAGACCTGGTTAAACATGGTTTAGGACAGGCGATCGCTAACAGTCAAGTTACCTACGATTTAGCCCGGTTACTAGAACCACCAGTGGAACCCTTAAAGTGTTCTGAATTTGCCGAGGCAATAATTCAACATTTCGGATGAACTACCCACAGTTGGCTTCGCCTGAACTGTAGGTTTCTACCTCCCACAGTTGGTTTTTCGCACAACTTTCTGTAGATTTTTGTCGCTTCTTTGCCCCTAGTTCCCGCATCGATCCAGCTTGCTTATGCTTACTGGATCGATGTGGTAGAGCTAGGCGACTGTGCAACTACGAAGCCAGTTCCTGACTCCGGTAGAATTCCTTTTCCCCAGTAAAGCATTACTTGTGCAGCTGCGATGTCGCGGTCTTGTGTATAACCACAAACACCACAATTATGCACTCTCATATCAAGTGTTTTCTTGTGTTGATGACCGCATTTAGGACAGGTTTGGCTAGGTTTTACTTTCTTGGTGGGAACTTCTACAAACACACCACCAATCTGCTCAACTTTATACTTGATGGTACTGCGAAGCATTCCAAACCCAACATCTAGTATCGACTTATTCAAACCTGCTTTTTGTTTCTTACCCTTGCCTTTTTTAGCTTTACTGGTCATGTTCTTGACTTCTAGTTTCTCAGTTGCAACGAAGCTATTACCGCGTACAATGTCTGCTGCAACTTGATGTACCCAATTTTGACGCTGGTTAGCAACTTGACGAATTAGTTTACTAACCTTTGATTGGGCTGTTTTCCATCTCCTAGAAGCCTGAATTTTTTTGGTTCTATTTGGGGCGCGTTTTCGTCTTTTATTCTGGGATGCTTTTTTAATTTGATGTTCAGCGGTTCTCAAAAACTTAGGAGCCTCAATCTGTTGATGATTCTGACCATCAGTAATTGACAATGCTGCATTACAACCTATATCTATACCAACAGCACCAGTTGGTAAAATTTCTGCCTTGAGAACTTGGTCTAAAACATCTACAGTAATCGATGCGTACCATTTACCATAACGATAAACGACAGTACAAGTAGTGGGAGTTCCCCAATATTTAGCTTTACCCCGCATCTGAATACGTCCAATTTTAGACAGATTCAAATACCCATTTTCGCCGTGGGATTCTACTGAATACCCAGATTTAGCGGGATATGTCCAACCTGAATAATGTAAAATTGATTTGAATTTAGGACGTTTACCTAAACCTTTGAACCAACGTTCAAAAGCATAATCTACGCGTTTTAATGTGGATTGCAGAGCTTGAGAGTTAATTTCCTTATACTCTGTCCACACTTCTTTGAATGCAGGTAAACAATTTTGTTGCTCGAAATAATCAACCTTATGGTTGAATTTTTGATATTGAGTAAATCTGTTAGACACAGCAGCGTTAAAAAGGTCTTTGTGGAGCTTTCGGTGATACCTCAAAGACTGTTCTATCTGCTTATTTGGGTATAGCCTGAAAGTCATCCGCCTTGTCGCCACTGATTTATTTTCCTCCTGTATGTATTTTGTTCTATTATATTAGATGTTTAATAAACAAGTGCAGACTAATTGAATTTTCACCAGAAGTAGACCATGTTCATCTGCTAGTTGATTTTCATCCAGACAACAATTTATCTTCTCTTGTAGGCAGCTTGAAATCAGCATCCAGTAGGATTATCCAAAAAGAATTTTCAGAACATCTATCTACTTTTTATAGAAAACCTGTTTTTTGGTCGAGTTCATATTATGTTGCTTCTACGGGTGGCGCACCAATTGAGAAAATCAAGCAATATATACAATCTCAAGATCCGCCGCTTCGCTGAAGGTAGGGACTTTCGTGTTAACGTTAATATATAAATTTATTATCTCCTGAGAAAAAATATTCTGTAGTTTTGCCTATAATCAAGAAGTACTGACTCAACCCATAGCTTGAAGCTTCCTTTTCCCCATGTTGATCACGTGGATAAAAATCATCAACTAGGTAAAACCAGAACCTAAGCTAATGCATGGCTATGGCCACCTTAGCTATGGTCAATCCCAATTTAACCTTCTGGAGAACAGATTTATCTGGCACATTCATTCATGAGTGACGGAAACAAGCACAATTTTCAGCAGCCTTTAATCTTGGTAGTGGAAGATCATGACGACAGTCTACTGCTAATTGGCTACGCCCTAGAGTTCCTTGGCTGTAGATTCATTTGTCAAAATGACAGTTCGACGACCGTATTAGTAGCCAAAGAACATCAACCAGACCTGATTATGTTAGATATTTTATTACCAGGTCTGAGTGGAACTGATGTTGTGCATGATCTCAAACAAGAACCTCTCACTGAGGGAATTCCAGTGATCGCAGTTACAGCTTTAGCTACTCAGCATGATCGAGAACGCCTGCTTTCGGCGGGCTTTGATGAATACATCAGTAAACCTTATATGATCGAGGATCTAGAGGCGATAATTCGCAGTCTGCTACCTAATAAACTCAACTTTGGTTCAACTCTCAAAAGTGTTCAATGACCAATGACTAATTACTGCTATGTTTTGGTAGCGTCACAGTGAATACACTACCCCTCCCTGGTTCAGATTTGAGTGTAATTGTACCACCGTGTGCTTCTACAATTCGCCGGGATAGATGGAGACCTAAGCCACTACCAGACCGTTTGTTTTTACCTTGGCGAAATCGCTCGAAAATAATAGCTTGATCTTCGGACGCAATACCATAACCGGTATCTGTAACCTCGATGATCAGATCATCCTGACCCTGAAAATTATCTAATTTTTCCCTAATACAAACTTCTATACCTCCTGTATCTGTAAACTTGATGGCGTTGGCAATTAAGTTGTTAAATACTCGTCGCAGTTCTAGGGGATCACCCATGACTACACCAGCGGTTTCTTGCTGTACATCTAACTGACTCGTATCTATTTTGATAGCCAAGTTTTTCTCAAGAGCCAGAGGAGTAAGTTCGCCACTGACTTCTTGAATAATTTCTATAAGATTGCACTCCACATCATTTAAAGTTTTTTTACCCGCTTCAAAGCGATAGACTTCTAATAAGGTGTTGACCATCTGCATTAAATTTTGATTACTGCGAATCATCACAGCGATCGCCTGTTTCATTTCCGGCGAAATTTCGCAAAAGGTTTCCTGTTGAAACAAATCTAACATTCGGTCTGCAGCTACTAGAGGAGTACGCAAATCGTGTGTGAGACGTGAAACAAAATCTTCTCGCTGACGAGCCATCTTTTTTTGTTCATCAAGACTATGTTTTAGACGCAGCAGCGATCGGACTCTAGCTAAAAGTTCGTCTGTATCAAATGGTTTACGAATGAAATCATCAGCACCAGCATCTAAGCCTTGCACCACACTGGATTCATGAAAGGCAGTGATCAGAAGAATGGGAATATAGTTAACATTCAGATTGGGATGATTACGAATTCGCCGAGTGACTTCATAACCATCCATTCCCGGCATCATCACATCTAGTAAGATCAAATCAGGTGGATATTGTTCAACTTGTTGCAAAGCTGTAATGCCATCTGAAACTAATTCAATGTCATATCCTTCACTTTCGAGAATAGTTTGAACCAAAATTAGATTATCTTTACTATCATCAACAGCGAGAATACGGTCAATTTTAGGCTTTTCCACAACAGACATGGTTTATCAACGGTTTATCACAATAATTTAGAGTTGGAGACGGGGAAAACCCATCGATGCTTTGCTGGACGTTGGTAGAGACTGGTTAGGTTTGTGAACAGAGCAAAAAATATCGTGAGCATCTAAATTTAAAACTGGGAGGCTACCAATTTTACTGGGTAACGATATTTGCCTTGGTACTTCAATTCTAAACATAGAACCCACCCCCAACTGACTTTCCAAAGTAATTTGTCCCCCCATCATTTGCACCAAGGAATCTATAATTGCTAAACCCAATCCCGTACCAGGATATTTGCGCGTCATAGTTTGATCAACTTGTCGGAAAGCTTCAAAGATCTGTTGCAAATCTCTAGGAGCTATACCAATACCTGTGTCCCGCACAGTGATCGCTAATTGGTTGTTTGCAAGTTCTTGAACTTCAAGTGAAATACCACCGGAATCAGTGAATTTAATGGCATTGGATAGTAAATTGATTAAAATCTGTCGTATACGCCTAGAGTCATTAAATACCAGAGGGTTTTTCATCTCAATATCAACTCCCAAAGACAGTTTTTTGGCTTGGGCCAGAGAACGCATTTGGGCGATAACTATATTGATAGTTGCTGTTAAATCAAATAATTCCGGTTTTAAGTGTAGTTGTCCTGCTTCCAGCTGGGAGAAATCCAGAACTTCATTTAATAACATTAGCAAGTTCTTACCATTGCTTAAGATTCGCTCCACCATATCTGTTTGTTGATTGGTGAGCTTACCGAACTTTGGGCGCAATAATATTTGCGAAAACCCAATAATGGCATTCATAGGAGTTCGCAGTTCGTGAGATATAGTTGCCAAAAATTGGGATTTAAGCCGTGCTGCTTCCAACAGCTTGAAATTTTGCGCCTGAATTTGTTGCCTTTGTCTTTCTAGTTCTTGATTTTGACGAATTAGCTGCTCATTCGTGTCTCTGATCCGCTGGTTTGCTAAAGCTGTCTGCATTTGGGCGCGGTGGATGCGAATAGCATAGCGTAAAACTTGTGCTAAATTTTCTGAACATAGCCTAGACTTAGAGAGATACTCTGTAGCACCAGCTTCCATCAACTCGACAGCGATTTTTTCATCTCTGTGAGTAGTAAGGACTACTAAAGGAACTGTGATTTCTAAGGATCGTAGTCTTTGGATGAGTACCAAAACGTCTTGATATGGTAGACAATAATCGAGAAAAACACAATCATAAGTAGTAGTTCTTAAAGCCGCCAGTGCGTCACTTCCATTACTCACCTCAGATATTTCCATACAAATACCTGCTTGAGTCAAAGCCCGACGTACTGTCATGCGATCTACTTCATCATCGTCTACAACCAAAATTCTCAGCCTTTCTTTCATTGGTTTTTATTTTCGCTGTCAAATATAGGTTGATGTCTAGCATCTCTACTTTCAAACTATCCCACTAAATAATTTTCACACTCGAATTCTCAAGAATCAGT
This sequence comes from Anabaenopsis elenkinii CCIBt3563, assembly GCF_015245355.1. Classification (GTDB taxonomy): domain Bacteria; phylum Cyanobacteriota; class Cyanobacteriia; order Cyanobacteriales; family Nostocaceae; genus Anabaenopsis; species Anabaenopsis elenkinii. The sequence continues at coordinate 2,752,876 of NZ_CP063311.1, forward strand.
TATTTCTCTTGAGGGATGTGATTTACTCATAAATATCGTATAATTAGCAGATTTTATTTACTAATGCCATACTGTTTCCCAATAACTAGAGCTCATAGACTTGAAAATATAGCCAATAATTTTCACGTTGTAATTTTTTAGCCTTCACTGTATCTGAATATGGTTTGATACGTCATCACTCACAACTACTGTAATTGCACTCCATGGAGTATGACTGGCCCTAAAGTAGACGAAATTGACATAAAGTCAGATAAAATACTTTTTTAAACCTCAAAACAATTGTAAATGAGTGTCCTAACGCCCGTCCTCAGTCATTAGTGAGAGTTAAGTACCAAAATCGTGTATTGTGCAGCCCACGCCGTTCCACCCATTTAGTCCCTTAGTCCCACCCTAGCTAAAGGTACCGCCTACACCACTCATAGCATCCACAATCATTTCCGGTTGCAGAATTTTTGGGCCATAGCCCAGGGTCATGGGCGCAGGGTAATGGCGAACTGATAGAGTTATAAAGTTCACTAAGTATTGCTCCTCTGACACCAAACCACCCAGGAAATTCGGCTACGCCCACACAAGAGTTAGGTTAGGGTCTGCTAAAAATGGTATTACCAACGATTTTGGGGAATTACGCTGTACTGATTCGGAACAACTCCATTTCCTTTTTTTCCCTTATCTTGAGTCTACTTTTATTTTCAGTCATTACTCTTTTCTTGGCTAAATTGCTATAATGGTAATGATTAAAGAAACTTGTTGGCATACAGTTTTTGTAATTTATAGATAGATACTTGGAAAAGTTTATTAATGTCTTAAAATAGTATTGATAAGATTTCGTATAGTGGACAGATGACATCGATGCTAACTAGTCTGAATATTTCATAATGAATGCGCAAATGAACGTATATCTTTAGCTAGATTTTCCAGACAATATAGGGTGAAAAAGTGGAGAGTTATTATTTCTATCGACGGATGATTTTAGATAAAAATTTCATCTACCTTTGGTTGGGTATAAATAAGATAAACTGCTAAAAAAAAATCAGGACATATTTCTAGAAAAACGCAATTATCAACAGTGAGTATAGCAATGAGTGAAATTAGCATTATTTTAATAGAAGATCATGATTTAACCAGAATGGGACTCAGAGCTGCATTACAATCTCACAGCGCTCTGAGGGTAATAGGTGAGGCGGCAAATGCCACTCAAGGACTAAAACTTTTGGAAACAGCTAAACCAGATGTGGCAGTGGTAGATATTGGCTTACCTGATATGGATGGTATTGAACTCACCCGCAAGTTTAGACGTTACCAAGCAGAAACAGGCCAAACCGCCACAAAAATTCTCATTTTAACAATGGATCACACAGAAGATGCCGTACTGGCAGCTTTTGCGGCAGGTGCAGATTCCTATTATATGAAAGAGACTAGCATCAATAAATTAACTGAGGCAATACAAGCAACTTATAGCGGTAACTCTTGGATTGATCCAGCGATCGCCAATGTGGTACTAAGGAAAATGCGCCAAGGGATTCCTGGAGAAAGCCAAACCACGGATAAACAGAAAACAGTTAAAATTGGAGCACTGCCAACGGAATACGAACAAGTTTTAGAAACCTATCCTCTGACTCAACGGGAACTAGAAATTTTAGAGTTGATTGTAGCTGGATGCAGCAATGGGCAAATTGCCGAACAACTATACATTACAGTGGGCACAGTTAAAACTCATGTTCGTAATATCCTCAATAAACTCTGTGCTGATGACCGTACCCAAGCCGCAGTACGTGCTCTGCGTTCCGGTTTAGTCGGTTAATAATTATATTATATTGTTCTTATTGATACCATTGTTGATTTAAGCAATCAGCAATGCGGCGTGCAGCGCCTGATTTACCCATGCGCCGTATTCCATTGTCGGCAATCATCTGTAACCTGTGAGGATTTTGGCAGAGGTATTCTACCATCTGGGGAACTTGTGTGGGATGATCGACTAACAATAGAGATAGTCCTAAAAGTCGGCTTTGAGCTTCGGCAAAAGCTGAGTTATATTGGGGACCATGACCGGGAATGGCGATGGCCGGTTTGCCTAAACCTACAAATTGTTCTGTGGCTGTACCAGCCATGGCAATGGCCAAGTTTCCCCAATATAAGCAGTCATTATAAGCTTTTTGTGTCAGCACCAAATAACCTTTTCCTTGCTTAAATAGCAAAGCATGAGGATCACCAATGGGAATAGGAGATTCGCCATGAGTGTGCCAACCTTGAGACTCAATAGTGCCGGATAAAATACTTTGATCTAAACCAGGAGCGATCGCACCTAAGAATACCAAACCACTATAAGTATGTAAAATCCCGTCTGCTTGTGAGAAACTAGCCATTAATGCGGAAACAGCAGTCATAATCAATTCCCAGTTAGCATAAGCTTCTGGAGGACGGGAACCCGGTAAAAGAGTAATCACTAATAGTCTGGCGGTTTCTTCGTGATCAACCGCTGATGTACAGGTAGGTTTTAAACCATCCATCATGGGATTACCGACGTTGAAAGCGGGAATTGAGCAATTTTGTAATATTTCCGTAGTTAACGCATCCCTAGGAAACACAGCCTGACAACGGCGACGACTCATCAACCAACGTTCCCAAGGATGATAAATTGAACCAGAAAAGTTTTCCCAACGTGCTGCTTTTGATTTCCTAGGTAATAGTCCCACTTCATCACGCACGTAATATTCTGATTTAGCAGTACCGACGAAAGCATAATTACCACCACTCAAAAAAGCAAATAACAGCGGTACGATGTCCCCCACCGCTAAAATAGCGCTGTTTTTGCCTAATTTTTCTTGAGAACCCACCCAATCACGAATAGCATGAATTTGATTGAGGGTAAGTTGCAGTAAACCCCCACGTACGTCTGTGATCAGCTGCTTACCATCCATATAAATAAAACCACCAGATGGCATAGTCCGTACTGAACCAATACAGGGAATACCTAACTGCTGGTAAGCACGCCCTTCACCGACTAAAGGTAATGCAAAGATATCTGGGGGGTTTGTTTGTTGTTGGAGTTCCTGTACAATCCTCACAGCAACTACATCTTCTCCGTGACCATTGCTTAAAACAAGTAGCTGAAAAGGAGAAGTTGCATTTGGGGATAATTGGGAGATATTACTCATAAAAACACCGGGAATAGGAAATTTTTGCTGTTGTATTAGCTAGTAACGAGTAGTATTTGCCGATTTTACCTCCCACTGAGGCTCTGGTACTACTGTATTGAGAGATCCAAGTTCTATGCAGCGTCAAACCATGGTTTTGCTTATGGCGGTGGAGTACCAATTGAGTCACCTGTGGGTTAATTCGGGCTGATGATGGTTTGACCCTCTCCGCCCTATAGAGGGATGGGGTATGACAGCGATTTCAGATAAATGGGGCGAAAGCAAACTCCATATAGATATAGAACAGCGATCTTAATCCTAGGGATAGGGATTCTGACCCATACACACTTTTAGATTAATCTGTTAATACTTATAAGAGTAAAATATCTCACCTCTACCCATGAAAATTCGGCTCATGAGTGCCATAGTCAATACCAATGGGCATGATTTCAGCCCTACGGTGTTAATATAAGCGGGAGGTTGTCGCTGTGCCACACTCGACAATATAGCGCTTGTCATCAAGATGAGTTACATAATTATCTCTGTTCATCTGCGGCAAAACTGGCGATTTGGAATTGCCCCAAGACTCTAGAATCAGCACTATCTGCCTAATCAGCACTCAGATTCAACACTTTCTATGTTAGCAGGCACAACTTTGCAAGGTGGTAAATATACCCTAGTTCAGGAAATAGGGCGCGGTGGCTTTGGCATTACCTTTAAGGCTAATCATCACTACTTAGGTCAGGAGGTAGTGATGAAAACTATGAATCAACGGCTGCGTCAACATCCTGATTTTGCTAAGTTTGAGCGCCAATTCCAAGATGAAGCCAGAAGGTTGGCTATTTGTATCCATCCTCACATTGTCCGCGTCAGTGACTTCTTTGTGGAAGCTGGACTACCTTATATGGTGATGGAATACATTCGTGGCTATACTTTGGGAGAAGCATTTGTATTACCGGCTATACCCATCCCGGAAGCCACCGCAATTCATTATATTCGTCAAATTGGTTCGGCATTACAGGTAGTACATAACAATGGTTTGCTGCACCGGGATGTGAAGCCAGATAATATTATCCTGCGTGAGGGAACTCAAGAAGTAGTGCTGATTGATTTTGGCATTGCTCGGGAATTTAATCATGGTGTGAGGCAAACTCACACTGGAATGGTTTCTGAGGGCTATTCCCCCCTAGAACAATATTTAACCCAAGCACAGCGCACACCCGCTACAGATGTTTATGGTTTAGCCGCAACTTTGTATTCTTTGTTGACAGGACAGGTTCCCTTGCCAGTATTGTTACGCGATCGCCAAAAAATGTTATCTCCTCGCGAACTGCAACCCCACCTAAGTGCAGCGGTGAATGAAGCGGTCATGCGTGGTATGGCTGTAGAACCTCAATTTCGTCCGGCAACAGTTGCAGAATGGTTGCAATTGTTACCACGATATACGATGAATGCACCTCAAGCGGTTCAAACTCAAGCAGTACCCACTGTAGTCTTACCTGTACCGCAGCGGCAAAAAGTTTTGCCCAAGGGCGAAAAACAGCTATCAAGTCCGGTGAAACAGGGTGCTGCTCGCATCTTCGTAGCTCTGAGTGTAGCTGTTATTTCCGGCACGGCAGGTTTTGGCGTCACTAGGATATTGTCTAATTCTCAGACAGAGTTATCTTCACCACCTTTATTTGAACAGCCCACAATTAAGCCGGAACCAAAAACACCATTAGGTAATACCCGATTTTCATCTGAGGAAGAACACAATTATAGGAGACAAAGTCCCCGTACTTCTGCGCCGCGTCATTCTGTACCAGTGGTGACTCCCAGAACACTACAGAATAATATTCCCGTGGTTGAGGAAGAAATTCCCACTAAAAGTAACAGCACTTCCACCGAAAGTACACCACCACCGATATCTACTCAGCCATCAGCCACACCTAGCACTACTCCCACACCACCATTAGTGGAGACATTACGAAAAATCCGTGATGATCGTGAGGCTTCACAGCAAAAGGAGTCCCGGGAAAATACTTTACCGACTATGGATAAAGATGTTACCTTCCCCCCTCCTGTGAGTCCGTTAAATCCCACGATCAATATCCCCACACCGTCAGTGGAAACTCAGGGATCAAGTCCTCCGCCTCTGGTAGTCCCAACTGGGGAAAACAAGCCGAATAATTCACTATAAAGAAGGCAAGCCGAAAACCCCACCAGAAACAGCAACTTAGTTGCTGGCTTTTTGCTGTGGGTACGATAGGGGAACTATCACGGGAGGGTTGAAAGCCAACTTACAGCATATTTTGGGTAAATGAAGTACAAATATGCATGATAAAACTCTTGTCGTGCGGGCAAGAAGCCCGCTGCCAGCTTACCTGACAAGAGATGCAATATGCTGTGTATGAGTTTCACGAACTACTGAGAAATCATCAAGATGATGTCAAAATTGAGGCTATTTTAGACAGTTATAGCTAGAGCGGTAAGCAAAGCGCCACGGATAAGGCTTATCGCCCGCATAAAGCTTGGACTTTTAACAGTTTTATAATCCCCACATTCTTGATGGGGATTATGGAGAATATCTTGCTATTTGATGCAATTATCTGTAATATCTAAAAATCATCCCAAAACAACTATAACTTGATAGATTAACCGTAGATTAAATTCAGGAGCACAAGGTCAGTATGTCGCAAGATATTTGGAATCGATGGAAACCCACGTCTTTAAAAAGTTTTATTTCGCTGTTTTTAGTAGGAATCAGTTTAAGTGGTGTTATCGCCGCCTGCGCTCCTTCTCCTGATAAGAGTGGTAGCACTTCACAAACAAAAGAACTGACCCTAGTCAGCTACGCCGTCACCCGCGCCGCCTACGAAAAAATCATTCCCCTATTCGCCAAAGAGTGGAAAGAAAAGACCGGGCAAACTGTCAGATTTGACCAGAGCTATGGCGGATCAGGCTCCCAAACCCGTGCGGTAATTGACGGATTAGAGGCAGATATTGTCGCCCTAGCTCTATCAGCAGATACCTTGCAACTCCAGAATGCCGGATTGATTAAACCAGGTTGGGAGAAAAAGACACCCAACGGTGATGGTATTGTCCATCGTTCCGTGGGTGTGATTGTTACTCGTGAAGGCAACCCTAAAAACATTAAAGACTGGGATGATTTAGCCCGCAGTGATGTCAGTGTTATTACTGCTAACCCCAAAACCTCTGGTGGCGCTCGTTGGAACTATATGGTCTTGTGGGGAAAAGTAACTAAAACAGGCGGCACCGAAAAACAAGCCAAAGACTTTGTGACTAGAGTCTACAAGAACGTGCCAGTTCTACCCAGAGATGCACGGGAAGCTACTGATGCATTCTTCGTACAAAAACAGGGAGATGCACTGATAAACTATGAAAACGAAGTCATCTTAGCTAAACAACAGGGACAGGACTTACCTTACGTAGTTCCCGAAATTAATATTTCTATCGATAACCCCATTGCCGTAGTCGATAGCTATGTTGATAAGCGAGGCACTCGTGAAGTAGCAGAAGCCTTTGTACAGTTTCTCTTTACCCCCGCAGCCCAGCGCGAATTTGCCAAAGTGGGATTTCGCCCGGTAGTACCGGAAGTGGTAGCGGAATTTGCCGATACTTATCCCCAAATCTCTAATCTATTCACCATTGAAGACTTTGGTGGATGGAATCAAGTTAGTCCGAAATTCTTTGCCGATGGTGCAATCTTTGACGACATCCAAGCCAATATAGCCCGACGCTAGGATTAAAACAGTGCTGAGTGGGTAGGGGCGGGTTTAAGCAGTCTGTCTGTGATTCGTCGAAATCCTTAGTAAACCCGCCCGTACAAGAGTGCTGACTGAAGAAAGTTTTGAGTAAGTTTCTTCTCCCCTGCCCCCTGCTCCCTGCTCCCCTGCCCCCTTTCCTCAACTATGACAGTTTCCAAAACACAGTCTACCTTCCCTCTCGCCCCCCAAAATTTGCTTAAACGCTTGTCTTTGCCCTGGGGGGTAACAATTACTTATCTCTCCATCGTCCTACTGTTGCCTGTGTCCGCCTTGATACTACGGGCTGCAACCCTATCACCTATTGAGTTTTGGCGGCTGGCTACTGCCCCCGTGGCACTATCAACCTACAATATCACTTTTGTGACTGCCTTCTTTGCCGCCGCTATTAACTGCGTGGCTGGAACTGCAACAGCCTGGGTGCTGGTGCGCTACGATTTCCCTTTTAAAAGGGTTTTAGATGCTGTGATTGACCTGCCCTTTGCTCTACCCACGGCAGTTGCAGGTATCACTCTGGCAACAGTTTACAGTGAGCAAGGCTGGATTGGCTCATTGCTATCTCCCCTGGGTATTAGGGTATCTTTTACTCGCTTGGGAGTGGCAGTGGCGATGGTGTTTATTTGCGTGCCTTTTGTGATCCGAACAGTGCAGCCTGTACTACAAGAGCTAGATTCAACCATCGAAGAAGCTGCCTGGTCTCTGGGAGCCTCCCGATGGCAAACTTTTTGGCTAGTGGTACTACCGCCCATTATACCTGCCATCCTCACCGGTACAACTCAGGCTTTTGCTAGGGCTGTGGGCGAGTATGGTTCAGTGGTCTTGATTGCTGCGAATATTCCCTATCAAGATTTAATTGCTCCCATTTTAGTATTCCAGCGCCTAGAACAAAACGACTTACCTGGAGCCACAGCGGTTGGGACAGTGCTGCTGGTGATTTCTCTGGTGCTGCTACTAGCAGTGAATATATTGCAAACTTGGAGGCAACGCTATGGCGGTTGAAGTGAAATCTATACAGTCTCTACCTTCAGGTCAGGTCAAGCCAAAACAAGCTGGAGAGTGGGGCAAAGTTGCTTTGATTGCGGCAGTTACAGCCTATTTAGCATTAGTCTTGCTGCTGCCCACGCTTTATGTGTTCATTGGAGCCTTTAATCGCGGTATTGCCCCGTTTTTCGCCACCCTCACCAGCCGGGACTTTACTCAAGCCCTACGCTTGACGGCAATGGCGGTGGGCATAGCTGTACCTTTCAACGTTGTTTTTGGGCTTTGTGCAGCCTGGGCAATTGCCCGCCGTCGCTTTCGGGGGCGTACCCTGCTATTAAGTATTATTGACTTGCCCTTTTCGATTTCGCCGATTGTGGCAGGTTTAATGCTGGTCTCCCTCTATGGACGTAATGGGCTACTTGGCCCCCTGCTACAATTCCTGGATATCAGAATTATCTTTTCGTTCCCTGGTATTGCTTTGGCGACGATGCTTGGGGGAATGCCTTTTGTGGCGCGGGAAGTAATTCCAGTCTTGGAAGAAGTTGGGACTCAGGAAGAAGAAGCTGCTAAAACTTTGGGCGCTAGCGAATGGCAAACTTTCTGGCGAGTCACACTACCTTCTATTCGCTGGGCATTACTTTATGGCATTATTCTCACCACTGCCCGTGCGATGGGAGAGTATGGTGCTATTGCTGTAGTTTCTAGTAACTTAATTGGCCGTACCCAGACTCTAACTTTGTATGTGGAAGGGGCTTATCGTAATTACGATTCTCAAAGTGCTTTTGCTGCTTCGGTGGTGCTAGCTGGATTGGCTGCTTGTACTCTGATCATTAAAGAGGTGTTTGAGCGCCGCATCCGCATAAAAGATGAGGGAGACAGCTAGTACGCGATCCGAATTCAAAATTCAAAATTCAAAATTCAAAATTAAATACCCCACGGATAAATCAGGGGGCTTGAATTAATGTTGTTTGACTTTTTTCTTCTACGTTTTCTTTGGTAATTTGAATATGGTTACTGACGGTCAGATCATTCACAAAAAAATTCGCCTACGAATTCCCACAAATTTTCATCAAGAACCGGTTATTTCGCGTTTAGTCTCGGACTATGGTTTAACGATTAATATTACAGCGGCGATTTTGGGTGCAAATGCTGTGGGTGACGGTTGGTTTGAACTGGACTTACAAGGTTTTGCAACACAGATAGATGATGCTATCAATTGGCTCCGGGATATAGAGCTAGAAATCTGGGATGAAAATAGCGTCAGCGATTGGTGATTAACTGTTCTTTTAGTTCCTTAATCCTATGCCACGTAAAAAAATACACCCACTAACTCCCATTTATAGCCGCATCCGTATACCCCTGCATTACCAACGCCAACCTTTGATTTCCCGTTTGGTATCCCGCTATGGTGTCACGGTGAATATCAATGCGGCGATGCTCTCAGCTACAGACAGCCACGGTTGGTTTGACTTACAACTCCAAGGGAAATCTCAACATATTTATGATGGACTGCTGTATTTACATAACTTGGGAGTAGATTTAATGCATACAGGTATTACACAGGGTATGCAGCATAATTTAGGTTCTCGGTCATTTCCGCGTCCAAGGACAGAAATACCTACACCTGCACCAAGTTATACTTACCAAAATTACGGCAGTCAATCCTATCGGATGGGCTTACAAATTTGCATCTTGAAAGATTACTACCAAACACCCATAATTTTTGATTTAGTGTCTCGCTATGGAATCACAGTCAATATTATTGGGGCTTCACTACCAGCAAATCAGCAAGAGGATGGTTGGTTTGATTTAGACCTGTGGGGTAAACCGCAGCAACTTTTTTCTAGTTGCGATTATTTGCAAAAGCTCAATTTACCACTATGGTTAGATGCTTCTTCTTTGCATGGACAGATTATCTAAATCAAATATTGATTTATGGTTTTATTTGTTGGTCAAAGTATGAGCATGACTCGACTACGTGTGCGTTTACATATTCCTCAATTTTACTTGCAAGAACCAATTATTTCTCAAATGATTTCTCGCTATCAATTGACAGTTAATATTACCGGAGCAGAGCTAGACAAAAATACTAATGAACAAGGATGTTTTGACTTAGAACTAGAAGGTTCTATGTCTCACATCAATAGTTGTTTAACTTATCTGGAATCTTTAAATCTGAAAATTTTAGGTAAGTCCAGTCCAGATGGTGATAGTTGGCATTGTTGATTTGTTTAGATTCTTTGTTTTTAAATTTCATAGTGCCAAATATCCTCTTCCCGCAGCACAATTTTATGTAACCGCAGCCTGTGAATAGATCCTTGTTCTTCTAATTTTTGCAAAATACGAGTGATGGTGACGCGAGTAGAACCAATGGTTTCAGCAATGTCTTGGTGAGTCAGACGCAAATCAATTAGTCTACCTTTTTGAACTTCTCGCCCAAATCTATTCGCTAGCCATTCTAACAACTTAATAACCATAATTTCTACGGTTTTATGGCTACGAATTACCATTAATTCCTCTGTTCGCTGAAGATGTAACCTTAAAATTTGGAGTAATTCCGATGAATCTTGAATTTCCACGGCGCTTAATTCCACTTTAGTGAGGCACTCAATTTGATAAGGTTCTGTTTTAGACAATACTGTTCCAATAATGGCACCTACTCCCCATAGACCCAGGGTGACAATTGTCCCATCTTCATGCCATGTGACGATTCGCACGACACCTTGCTCAATTTTCCACAGATAATCGTTGTTTCTTGGCAGTATAGAGCGGGAGGAAAAGCTTGTTTTCAGATGACGTATAGGAGGTGTAAAAGCAGAGGATAAAGTTGTTATGTTCATAAAGTCCTAAAAGTTGATAGACAAACCGTAGTTAATTTTAATATATACCAAGTTGGAGGAACAAAGAACGATGGGAATTCTAATTGAAAATATTTCTAAGCACTTCGGTAGCTTCCATGCTGTAGATAATGTGAGTTTGGAGATTAAAACTGGGTCTCTGGTGGCGCTGTTAGGGCCTTCCGGCTCAGGAAAGTCTACATTGCTACGGATAATTGCTGGTTTAGAGAAACCAGACAGTGGCGATATTTGGTTGGTAGGGGAAAATTCTACGTACCAGAGTGTACAGGAACGTAATATTGGCTTTGTTTTCCAGCATTATGCGCTGTTTAAGCACTTGACGGTGCGTGATAATATTTGCTTTGCAATGAGTTTGCGTAAACATCCCAAAAACCGCATCCGCCAACGGGTTGATGAACTTTTGGAATTGGTACAGATGCAACAATTTGGCGATCGCTATCCTTCTCAGCTTTCTGGTGGTCAACGACAACGGATCGCCTTAGCGCGATCGCTAGCTGTACAACCCCGGATTTTATTATTAGATGAACCTTTTGGGGCATTAGATGCTAAAGTTCGTAAGGATTTACGTGTTTGGTTACGTAATCTGCATTCGGAAGTTCACGTCACAACCGTATTTGTTACCCACGACCAAGAAGAAGCAATGGAAGTGGCTGATGAACTTGTGGTGATGAATCAGGGAAGGGTAGAACAAGTTGGAACTCCGTCCGAAATTTATGACAACCCAGCTACAGCCTTTGTGATGGGTTTTATTGGCCCCGTAAATGTTCTCCCGACTAATATTGGGATCATACCCAACAAAGGTACAGCGTCCATTAATGAAAAAGTATTTTTACGACCACAAGATATTTTGATTGGGAAGACTCCTGATGAGAATAGCACTTCTGCGACTGTTGAGCGAATTACTCATCTGGGTTGGGAAATTCGCATTGAGTTGGTTTTGCGGTCTGGTGAGATGGTGAATGCTCACCTGAATCGAGAACAGTTTAATCAGCTTCAGTTAGAAAAAGGACAGCGTGTCTATATTAAACCGAAACAAGCCAGAGTTTTTGCTACGGCTAATGGCGTGAGATAGTCGCTAATAATTAAACGCAGATGGACGCAGATAAACGCAGATAGTTTTGTACTTTATTAGACTAGGAAATGCTATGTTACCTCCTCATTCATAATTATGACAGTGAGGAGGTTTGTGTTTGGGATTTCCCCAAAGTAATCACTGCTAAATTCCCGCCCCATCTAAAAATTCTTCAATCATTAAGTTGCTTTCATTCTTAACCTCTTGATTGTGGACATTCTCTACTTGGTCACTAGATGGATGGAAACCTACATCTAATTGTTCTACTTGTTTTTCTAAATCTTTGACACGTTCAAAGAGAGCGCGGATGACCTCGGCTTCTACATCTCGAACTTTTCCATGTCCCAAAATATCAGTATTATCCGCACGAATTAAACGCCCTGGAACTCCCACTACTGTTGTGTCGCTGGGGACATCACGTAGGACAACTGAACCTGCACCAATGCGAACATTATGACCAATTTGAATATTACCTAAGACTTTCGCACCTGCTCCTACAACTACATTCTCACCCAAGGTAGGGTGACGCTTGCCGATTTCTTTTCCGGTTCCGCCAAGGGTGACTCCTTGATAAATGAGTGCATAATCACCAACTATCGCTGTTTCACCAATAACTACGCCCATTCCGTGGTCAATAAATACACCTTTACCAATTTTCGCGCCTGGGTGAATTTCAATTCCGGTGACAAATCTACTGATAGTGGAAATAAAGCGGGGAATAAAAGGAACACCAATTTTATACAACCAATGGGTGAGGCGATGAAACATCAAGGCTTGCAGTCCAGGATAGCAGAAGATAATCTCTAGCCAATTACGGGCGGCGGGATCTCGTTGAGAAATTGTGCGTAAGTCAGTTAAAAGCATAGTTTTGTGCTGGGGTATGAAGATATCCTGATTTTGGATTTGAAGTAATAAATATTACTAGCTTGAATTACCCATGACTAAATAAATGAAGTTTGGGTAAACTCATTGTCCCTGAAATTCAGAGCTTTTTGATTAATCCCCAGTAAACGCATAGATTTATAGTACTTTAATTAAGTTTTAATAAACTGTATCTCCTTAAACATTGTTTTTAGCAGTTTTCTCGCTTAAAGTACAATAAGTCTATCAATTTACCGTGGTATGATGAGTGAAACCTTAAAAAAACAGAACTATAGCCTCTTGGATCTATTAGCCAAGGTGGAATATGCTCTGTTGGCACTTTTAGAATTAGCCAGCTGTTCTGCTCGTAAAACACCCATGACCATGAGTGATATTTCCGCCAAGCACCCTATACCAGAGCGTTATCTGGAGCAAATTCTCACAAGTCTACGGTGTGCGGGTGTGGTGCAGAGTCAGCGTGGTTCTAAGGGTGGTTTTATTTTGACGCGAGAACCTTGGCAACTGACGCTGCTGGAAGTGGTGATTATGTTGGATGGAGAACAGAAAGAAAAAGAATCTTTGGCTGAAAACACTTTAGAACAAAAGTTGTTACGGGATATTTGGCATGAAGCAGATAGTTCGGCACAAGCTGTTTTGAGCCAATATACTATTCAAGATTTATGCGAGCAGCGAGAAGCACGCCTCCAGCAGAGTGAGATGTATTACATTTAGGGACACAGGAATTTTTTATGAAAATTGCCAAAAATATTACAGAGTTAGTCGGACGCACCCCCTTAGTACAGTTAAACAGAATTCCTCAAGGGGAAGGGGCTGTGGCACAGATTGTGGTGAAGTTAGAAAGCATGAATCCATCGGCTTCTGTGAAAGACAGAATTGGTGTGAGTATGGTGGAAACCGCAGAAGAGGAGGGTTTAATTCATCCAGGTAAAACGATATTGGTAGAACCCACTTCGGGGAATACGGGTATTGCTCTGGCAATGGTAGCGGCGGCGAAGGGCTATCATTTGATTCTGACTATGCCGGATACGATGAGTACAGAAAGACGGGCGATGTTGAGAGCTTATGGCGCTCAGTTGGAGTTAACGCCTGGAGTTGAAGGGATGCGGGGAGCGATCGCCAAAGCGGAGCAAATTGTGTCAGAATTGCCTCATGCCTATATGTTGCAACAGTTCCGTAACCCAGCTAACCCCAAAGTACATCGTCAAACCACTGCGGAAGAAATTTGGTCAGATACAGATGGACAGGTAGATATTTTAGTAGCGGGAGTGGGGACTGGGGGAACATTGACTGGTGTAGCTGAGGTGATCAAGCAACGTAAGCCCAGTTTTCAAGTTATTGCTGTGGAACCTACTAATAGTCAAGTGCTTTCGGGAGGAAAATCGGGGCCGCATAAAATTCAAGGAATTGGTGCGGGATTTATCCCAGCGATTTACCGTCTGGAACTGACTGATGAAGTAATTGCAGTTAATGATCAAGATGCGATCGCTTATAGTCGTAGATTAGCAAAAGAAGAAGGTATATTATCAGGCATCTCCACAGGTGCAGCTTTGTATGCAGCCATTCAAGTAGCCAAGCGTCCCGAAAATAGCGGTAAGTTGATCGTTATAGTCCAACCTAGTTTTGGCGAGCGTTACTTGAGTACTACATTATTCAAGGATTTGTCAGAGTCGGAAGTCATCCATTAGTTACCTCCGACAAAGAATGTAGAGACGTTCCACGGAAAGTCTCTACTCATATCTTGCTTGTTCATCCATATCATCTCACTCAGCAATTTACATCCTGCTACTCCAGAATATAACTGTTCAAATAATCTAGGGGAACAGTAAACACATAGTATATTACTCCCCCACCCAGGAGAACCACAGCTAAACTCGCCAAAAATATCCAACGGTCTGGCGGTTGATAAGTATCTTCGTCAATGTCACTGCGAACTGCGAAATAATGCTGAGTAGACAGTAATACTGATAACACACCGACAACAGCAAATGCTAAACCCAACTTCCAACCATTACCAGGGGGTTGTGGTGCTACAGGTGGTCGAATAATCCGCAACCTTACAATTAACACACCAAAACCCATGAGTGCAATTCCACTCCGCATCCATGCCAAATAAGTCCGTTCATTCGCTAAATGATCCCGGATTCTGTCCGAGCGATACATCTTCTTTCCTAACTTATTCAATTCCACTCTTTCTGTTTCTATCTTCATAAGATTTGCACTGGTAACTAGCTATTCAAGATTTTTAATACTTAATTGATATTTTCTCATATAAACAAAATTTATTAAAGCAATAATACATAATTAAAAAGTTTTTCTTCTGATTAATTAGTGAGATATCTAATTTTATATAAATTATTTTGATTAAACTTCTATAATTGATAATTTTTAATTTGCCAATAACTTTAATTACATAAATAGGAGCCAGAATAAATCTGACTCCCATGTTTTATCAACTTACTAGATCGATGTCTTGCAGAAACAAAGCCAAGAACGCAACTTAAAAAAGAATTATTCACAGGCTTAATCTCTTCAACTGTATATACATTTTTGATTTTGGCGCTAGTCCAGTTACATATTATCGATACTCCCAATTTCTTCTCTGCCAGTTAACCAAAAACCCAGTTATTAATACTGGGTTATTTAATTCTATTTTAATTTTAAAAGTTCATTCATATTTAAAATTTTAGGAGCATCCTTAGGCATAATTAAAGGTAATTTACCATCCCACTTTTCTATAAACTGCCTCTCTAGAATGTCATCGGTTAAACTTTCACGCAGTAATCTGTTTACTTCTGCTTCTCCTTGAGCTAAATTTACCTTAACTTCTTCGGATATTGCTGATTTGGAAGGGTGGTTACAAGATCACGGCTGAAACTTTTTCCAGAGTTGCTTGGGTTCAATTAGGTAATTTCAATAGAGAACGGAATCGTATACCAAACCAAGTCCCTAATAAAGCAGAAATAATCCAAATCCAGCCATGTAAACTGGTGGAAGCAATACCACTAAAAAAGGCGCTGACGTTACAACCAAAGGACAGAAAAGCACCATAACCCATCATCAATCCACCGATAATGGTTGCAATCACTACTGGTACACAAATCTGAGTTTTAGCAACTAGCTTTCCTCCCAGGGCTGCTGCTAACAAAGCTCCTAAGATGATGCTAATATTCATCACTGAGGAAACATCGGCAAATATACTATCTGACAATGGTATTTCTTCCCAAAATGGGCTACTATCAGGATTCCAACCCAAAATTGTAGCGATTTTAGCTGACCACAGGGCAAATCCCCAAGTAATGCGCCAGGGATCTCCAGAAATAACTAAAGTTAGCCAATTGAGAATGGCTAAAGAAATGGCTCCTGTGAACAATGGCCAAGGGCCAAATAAAAATGCTCTGGGATGAGGAAAAATTGGCGATTTATCTAAATCGGTTTGTGACTGATTCTGACTGCTTTGACTCCACCACCACAGTAAACCTGCAATTAAGATCAACAAGCCTAACTGTAAAGTAACTGCTCCTACCCAACCTAAAGTTTCTCCCAAAACAATTGACGATGTTTGCGGTAATTCAGGCCACGTATCTCTAGTTAAACTGCCCCAGAATGCACCTAAACAAAAGGTGAATAGGGTGATAAGCATGGTGTAACTACCGCTGCCAATTGTATAAAGTGTGCCACAACCACAGCCACCACCTAACTGCATTCCTATACCGAATAAGAAAGCACCAATAGCACCTTGAAGTCCTACAGGTGCGATCGCACCATAAACTTCCTGACCAAAAATCGAGCCAGCAGCTAATACGGGAGCGAATATGGTAGTGGCGATCGCCAGCATTAATAACTGAGCATATATTCCCCTCACATCTCTATTTACTAGCAGCTTGCGGTAAGCAGAGCTAAAGCCAAATCGGGAATGATAAAGACTAACGCCTAACAAACCGCCAATGAGAAATAATGCACTTTGTCGCCAACCGTAGGTACTTAAAGCTACCGCGCCACCTGTGAACATAGCTAAGGCAATCGCCACAATTAATTTCTGCGGTCGAGGACGTAATATTTGTGAGTCAGAGATCAGGGTATTATCAACAGCGCCACTCATAAAAAATCTACATTCCCAAATCTTTAATTATTATGCAAAAAAAAATTGGACACAACCTAAGTTATGTCCAACCAGAATTAACTAAGCCTCTGATTTACCCTCTTCAGGGGTTTTGGTTCGTCTGTCCCTACTTCTGGTACAACTTACTAATGTTTCCTCTTCCACATTATTAGCGAAGAGTAAATCCACTGTACTGAATGTCATTATTAATGCAGTCAGCAACAACATTGCATATTTCATTGACTGATTCCTCTTTAGGCAATTTACTCTTATTATCTAGCTTACTTGCTCTGCACCCGTAGCTACAGGTAAATCTTTTTGAGTGCTGTACTCAGTCCATGAACCTTCGTAAACTCTCACTTTGGGATAATCAAGTAAATGCTTCAAGACGACGTATTGTAATGTTGCTTCTCGTCCTGTACTGCAACTAACAATAATGTCATCTGAGCGACTAATATTTCTTTGTGTAAGTAGAGTTCTAATTTCATTAAGAGACTTGAGTTTATGACGATTTTCAGCGTCTGTAAATGTAGGCCAAGGGATATTACGCGCACCTGGAATATGTCCATTACGTATCCAAAGATTCTCTTCACCCCGAAATAAGTTGGCTGGTCTGGGATCAATAAAAGTTACTCCTGGTTTCCCAATTAGCCTTTTGACTTCATCCAGACTCACACGCACAGCAGGATTATCCCGGACTGTAAACCGACCGACTTTGTATGTGGGAAATTCTTTGGTTACTGGTTGGGATGCTTCATAACCTGTGTAACCACCATCTAGAACAGCGATATCTCTTAATCCAGAACGTTCTAACAAATAAGCAACCATCGTTGCACCCAAGACATCGCTTTCATCGGAATAAACTAAGACACGGCTATTGTTAGTTACCCCTGCATTGGCGAATATTTCGCCTATTTTTTGGTTATTCCAGTACTGCACTGGTAAACCTTCTCGCGGACCACGGAAGGCAATATCAGCAATATTGACCGCGCCTGGAACGTGTCCATTTATGTAGTCTAAAGGAAAATTCCGGACATCTAATATTCGCAGATTAGGATCTTTGGCATTTTCAGCCACCCAATTTGGTGAAACAAACTGAATGCTGGTACGAGGATTAGATGAAAACGCTGCTGAAAAAGGTAATAAGGGGAGAATTACCAGCGATGCCAAAAAGACTACACCCAAAGCGAGGAACTTAGTTTTTTTTAATTTTGCTAAAGGAAATTTCCATTTCATAGTCATGCTCCTTGCTGTTGTATATATTGTTCAACCAAACCCGTTGGTTATGTAAACTTTCCTAAAAATAGTGTTGGCTTAAGCAATCTACTTAAAGTTGGTCGGAAAACAGTAGTTAATACAATATATACTATTTCATGTATGCTAGAATGGGAATAAGCAATATAAGTTAACAATAAAAAGGCAAAACCTATACTAGCCTTAGCTGTGGCTTTACCCCTCTTCTGTCACTTTGCGAGAGTAAAGAATATAATAGTTAAAAGAAAAAACTCTACAAGGTAGGTAGAGCAATGGATGTAGAATTACAAATACTCAAACATTTACGTCGAGATGCCCACCCAACAGTGGGAGTCATAGATGAATATTGTGAAGAGTACAGAGACATATTTAAAGAAGTAAGAAATTATGAGTGCTTCAAATATTTACATTTGGGAATCATCTCAACGCTCAAAAGGAAATCCTTACCAGAGATAGCGAAAGTAGTAAGCATAAACTCAGCCCAATCATTACATCATTCTATTGCTAATTCAGACTGGTCAGTAGAGAAAGTAAGAAACAAAAGATTAGATAAAATAAAGAGAGCATTAAATGGAAAAGCAATTACCGTAGTCATTGATGAAACAGGAGACAGGAAAAAAGGTAACAAGACTGATTACGTAGCCAGACAATATTTAGGAAGTGTGGGGAAAATAGATAGAGGGATAGTTTCAGTCAATGCCTATGGAGTGTACGATAACATAACATTTCCGCTACTGTTCAAAGTATTCAAACCGCAAAAGACACTAAGAACAGAAGATAGATATAAGACCAAGATAGAATTAGCGACAGAAATAATTACAGAATTAATTGAGTTCGGCTTTACTATTGAATTAGTATTGGCAGACAGTTTATATGGTGAGAGTAGTCAATTTATAAGAAAATTAGCAGCATATAACTTAGCTTATGTCGTAGCAATTAGAAGTAATCATGCAGTATGGTTGCCTGCCAATCAGAAGGTTAGGGCGAATAAGTGGTGTAAATTTACCAGAACATTTAGTAACCAAAAATCAGAGACTAGATATATCCGCGAAATAATTTATGGTAAGAGAAAGGAGATAACTTACTGGGAATTAACCACAGATCCAGAAACAATGCCAGAGAATTCTACTTCTTTTGTCATGACCAATCTTCAAGGAAATCTCAAGAAAATTTTAGGCGACTTTTATGGATTAATAACATGGGTAGAATATGCCTTTCGTCAGTGTAAAGAGGAATTAGGTTGGACAGATTATCGGTTTACTGATTTTCAGCATATTGAGAAATGGTGGGAAATTATTTTGTGTGTTTACACAATGATTAGTTTAAACTCTCCAGCGTTTTTATCCCTAAATCAATCTCATCAGCTTGCACCTAACATACTAGAAATCAGTGCAGTTGATTTCTCTGTGCATCAGCAATGGAATCATCAAACCGGATGGAAGAATACTCTCAATAATCTGCGATTAATTGTCCAACCACTTTTACTTTTTTGGTTGATTTATCCCTGGCTTGATGTTTTTCCCAATTCCAAGCTGCTTGGGTTTAACCAACTCATTAGTGTTATGAATGGATTAAAACCCTTTTATTCTTCTGCATAATTTATTGTATTTACTGCTTGTTTATTTCGGAAAGTGACAGAAGAGGGGTAATGTGTACTTCATTAGCCTGAAAAAGGCTTTATCTTCGGCTACAGGGGTGCTTGTTATTACAGGCATCCCTTCATTTTTTTTGCAGTCCCATGACCTAACGAGGTCCAGTTATTAACGCGCATATTAGTAAACCCACGCCACTCCTTGGATTTACAAGGTCGGGGACTTGGGTCAAACACAAACAAAATCCACCTAAACATCTGAGGGTTTGGTGGACTTGTGTTTGGTTTTTAGTGGATCCGAGCAGAGTCGAACTGCTGTCCAAATTGGGTATTGACCCCCCGCTCATTCACAGGTTTAGCCTTTCTGACCCTCAAGGCGGGAATCGTTCATTATCCCGAACGTAGGATGCTCTGATTAAGTCTTAGCTAACAAGCCAACCAGAGAACACTTGTTAGAGCGTCCGTTGGGGGTTGGTCTCTAGTCCTTAACGGAGTCAAACCAGAGACGCTCGAACCTGTAAGAGGTTATTATGCAACTGCTACTGTAGCAGGCTTACGAGCAAATTTAACGATGTTATTCGCATTTACTTTTGTTTTGAGCCTTTGATTTGCGAGAGGAGACTCACTCTCGACCTGAATCACAGAGTAGCTTTCGCCAACCTGTCGAAACCGTTACGGACCCCTGAGGTTTATACTTTAATTATAATACGCCGTTGGGGAAATGTGTTGAGAGGGAAAAATTTTTCCGCAAATTTTGAGATGGTTTGATTGAGGAGGTTCTGGGGGTTAGTATGACCATCCCCCAGGAGCAGTTAAACATCTCTACTGATTTTCCTGAGTGGCAACTTGGGGGAGTCCCATGCTGTAGTTGGTGACGCGAGCAGAAAGATTATAGCTGATTTCACCTTTTTGCAGGAGCGATCGCAGATAATGCTCCAAGTCTGAGCCAATGCGACGTAAGTTATAATCTGTTAAATCCTCACCGCTGGAAGCTTCCACCAGTTCATCAAACTGGCGATAAACCTTTTGTAGAGCATCTTCGTTCCAATTGAATTCGTTATCTGGGTCAATATCTAAGGTCAAGACCTGATTACTAGGAACCAGTTCGCCATCCCGGTCAATTTCGGCGGCAAAAATTCGGATATGCCGGGTTGTGGACTTAAGTAGCATCGGGTTGTCCATAGCAAGGTGTAAGGTTGGGTTTGATTACACGGAACTGACAGTCCCCGGCATAAAATACAGGGGGATTGTTGGTTTAAGCGGTAGGGCAGGTTCACAGATATCATTTACCATGAACGGGGATATTCATAAACTCGCCGTCTGTTTACCATTATAGACTTATGCCTGGGCTGAAATTCCTGCTAATTCCGGGCAGTTTCCAGGTAGTTTTTTCTGGCGATCGCTCAGGTATCTGGTTACCTAGGGATTTCTTAATATATATAAAGTATCCCATCGGGTGTAACTCCTGGAATCCTTTCCGGAATTTTTAGGTTAATAAAAGGTACATGAACTAATTCGAGGTAATTATGCTATAAATAGCTCTGGCTTTGATAAACAAGATAAAATCAACCCTTTATTTTACGTACAAATACCACAAAAACCGTAAAAACAACAACTATTCCTTGAGGAAAAATGAAGTTAATGTAAAAAGTTGGAAAAAGCTTGAATAAGTTCTTACAGAAACTTTATTGTATAAGATATCAAAAACTGAATAATAGTTATGGTTTAGTTCAAAGCAAATCTAGCTCAGGAAGATTACGACTTAACACTGAAAGTGTGTGTAGAAAAAACACAGGAGAGTGAATATAAAATACAACTGTTGTGGATTGAAGAAGGGCTTTTAACTCCGGCATTGTAGATACAAAAAAAATATAAAGCATTGCGGATGGGGATATAGTTCCTCACCCTCATGACCACCCAGTAACCTAATCCTCAAAATTATGAACTCGAAAGCATTACCACGCCAGATAAATAATATCGAAGTAGGTGTTTATGAGTGCGAAATACATCTCAAGTTCCGGTTAATTGAAGAAAAAAGTCTATTAGGCGATCGCGAGCAACTGTTACAGGTCTTACTGGATGCATTGACAGAAGGTTCTGATGAGTTTCTGGAGATGCTACAAGCATCTGTAAAGGCGCAGGAAGTATCTGAGTTCAAGGCTTCACCCCAAATGCGTCGCCAGTTGATGCGCTTACGTAATGCGGTTGACAATAGTCAATACTCAGAAGGCTAAAAATCTTCAATTGTCATTTAGTAATTGCAAAATCATGACTTGAGCACACATATAGTGAAGTTTTTTGCAGTTAGTTCATTGGACTATGTAGTGGCATCAAGGGTTAGCTTGTATCAGTTTATTCCATGGGCACCAGCTAAAGTTTAGTCTAGTCTTTGAGAAGCCAAAAAAATAGCATCTACACATAATAAATATTACCGTTTGTACTCCAAAAAAATGGAGTTAACAAGCTACAATAAGGATAGTCGGCATAGGACATCGGCACGACTCTAAACGGGCGAGGAGCGACCATAAGACCTCTTAGGGGGCTGGTTGCAATGAACCGCCAAGAATCACCGAGACTTTAATCCGGGGAGTATGTCAAAGTATAATTGCTTGAACCAGGGTTGTGCTTCGATTTTGATTAGATAAAGCATATTGATGCTGCCCAGACTCAATCTAGGGGCTAGTGTGAAATTATAATACTAGCTCCTAATTACCATTTAAAGTTCTACTGAGCAAGACCGTGTTCCAATGCAAAACGAACTAACTCAGTGCGGCTATTAGTACCAGTTTTACTAAACAAACGACTGACGTATTTTTCAACATTACGGACACTAGTTTCTAAACGTCGAGCAATTTCTTTATTCATCAATCCTTCAGCGACCAGATTTAAAACACTTTGTTCTCTGGGAGTCAAGTCAATTTTAAAAGGGGCTGGTGATTGGGAAATGGCACTTCTTTGAGTTAACAAAGCCTTTATTTGAGCAATCTGATGAGCTAGTTCAGCAATGTCAATGACTTCTTTCTCTTCACCTGCGATTGTAGCCTTAGTAGCTCTACGAGACAGTAAATTCTCCACGATCGCCACTAACTCATCTGGGTCGAAGGGTTTGGGTAGGTAAGCATCAACACCAGCTTGGTAACCCTGAATGCGATCGCCTGTCATACCTTTAGCAGTTAAAAATACCACTGGGACTGCTTGAAACCGGGGGTCTTCTCGCAATTGCTTGAGGAATTGATAGCCATCCACCCGGGGCATCATGATATCAGAAATCACTAAATCAGGTGTATTCTGCTGCATCCAATCCCAGCCATCACGAGCGTTACTGGCAACTTGAACGCTAAAACCACTTTCTTCTAAGTAGTCTTTTACGGCTTCCCGCAATCCTGGTTCATCATCGACCAGTAACAATTGTGCTGACATTGAAGTTTCCCTGTGTGAATCTGTTTCCAATTTAGCGAAATTTGGTAGCTATTGGGTAAGATAGTGACACTCCCCATAGAAAATCATCCAGGAGTGATATACTCCCATGGCTACACCATGTGTCCCTGTGGGCCTCTCAAGTTCTCGGTGCTACTGCATAGGGGATTAACTAAAGCTTTGTTGAGACCGCACCAGATGTACCTCAGCACCGTTGAAACATATCAAAAAATCTCAAATTTTCAATCTCTCATACTGGAGCCGACAGGTTGGGTAGTTTGGCGGACTGGAGGGTGAGCAAAGTTGTGACCGGAAAGTGCGGCGATCGCCCGAGCATATTGGGGATCATTGGGAGTTCCCAGCAAATCCGGATTACTAGCCAGCTGACGCTGTTGTGCTGCCGTCAAATCTATCTTAATATCTGGGACAATTCCTTTTTTATTAATATCTGTACCCTTAGGGGTGTAATAGTGGGCAATGGTAACTGCCAAACCTGACCCATCTGTCAGTTCATGAACAGATTGCACCATGGCTTTGCCAAAAGTTTGACTACCAATAACTACACCTCGGTTATTATCCTTAAGCGCCCCAGCCAGGATTTCACTAGCACTAGCTGAATTACCATCTACCAGTATTGCCAAAGGTCTTCGAGTTAAGGCGGTGCGATTGGCTTGAGTTAACTCACTACCTCCCCCACGATTAACGGTACGGACAATCCCGCCATTATCCAACCACATCCGCGCAATTTCAATGCTTGAATTTAACAAACCTCCAGGATTTCCGCGCAAATCTAAGACAAAAGCATCGGCGTTTTGACTGTTTAAATCTCGAATGGCTCGACGCATTTGCCCAGATGTGTGGCCACTAAACTCTCGTATGCGGATATAGCCAATCCGGCGGTTACCTTCTTGTTGGAGAACATAATGCACCGTTGGGACTTCAATTGTTGCCCGTCTGAGCTGTAAGTCAAAACTACTGCGCCCTATCCTTCCTAATCGTAGAGTGATGGGAGTACCAACCTGACCGCGAATTAACTCCGAGGCTTGTTCTACTCCCATTTGATGGGTACTTTGGCCATCAATGGCCAAAATCTCATCTCCTTCCCTGATCCCAGATCTGAACGCTGGCGAATTGGCGATCGCCTCTACAACCGTCAGACGCCGAGTTTGCTGATTTACTTCCATGCGAATCCCAATCCCGGAGACTTCCCCCGATGTTTGGCTAGCCAGAGCGCGATATTGTTGGGGATCCATAAAGCGTGTATAAGGATCACCCAGTTTTTCTAAGGCTTGGCGAATTGCCACATAAGCTTGTTGATGAGAAGAATATTCCTTGCTTAACAAGCTTTGCCTAACGGCTAGCCAATCTTGTTGATTAAAACTTCCATCAACATACTCACGATTTACCAATTGCCACACTTCGTCAACTAACGCTTTCGGGCTATCTTGAAAGGCAGCCAGAACGCAGCGAGTCCAAGCCGAGCCAAACAGGGAAACAGTGGTAGTTGTGGTGATCGCTCCACCAATCAAGACTAATTGGAGCGGTGAGTAACGTTTCACAGATTGGTTCATGTATATCAGTGGAATATAGTTTTTTTATTGACAGTTTAGCGATCGGCTCAGTACAGCAGCCCTTGCCCTATCAGACTCTTGAGACAATTTTGACTTGATATTGATTTATATTCACCTCATCATTTTTTCCTATTACTTCTGTGCTAATTTATCAACGATGATTGCTCTGATCTTTAGCTATTTTGTTAGTCTAATTTAACACTATTAAGTTTACGTTACATTACTATATAGTGCTTGTTACACCTTGATAGATGCCATTTTTTAACCCTATATTATTCTTTATAAGATAGCACTTTCCCCAGGGAATTATAGGTTTTTTAGAGATTCTTTAACTGAGCAATTATTACCCATATCAATTATCTCAACAGTTGCAACTGCTACCAAAAACCTGAATAGAAAATCCCTCTAGATCTACTAATGTGTAAACCCTGGCTATTTAGCACTCGCAGATGGTGATAATTGTAGACAGAGGAACCTCCGCAAAATAATTTTGCTGAAATTGTTCTTCCCTGATAGCGGCGAAAAATCTTGCTAAGGCTGCATCGCTGATAACTTCTGAGTTGGTGAGGGGATTCCCACTGATTTGCAGCTGCTGAGTGTCTTTTCTGGTGACCGTGAACCCCAAATACTCTAAAGCCTGGAGTCCTAACAATAA
The DNA here is from genome assembly GCF_015245355.1 of Anabaenopsis elenkinii CCIBt3563. Classification (GTDB taxonomy): domain Bacteria; phylum Cyanobacteriota; class Cyanobacteriia; order Cyanobacteriales; family Nostocaceae; genus Anabaenopsis; species Anabaenopsis elenkinii. Next base: position 2,778,154 of record NZ_CP063311.1, read on the forward strand.
GGTTTGGTCATGGATAGCGAGTTTTTCGAGAAGTTGGGCGTGGGTGACTGGTTGATTTGTGCGACTGAGATATTTAGCGATCCCAACCAAGGTTAGCCAAATTTGCCGGGGTGGTTGATGGTGGGGTTTAGACCATGCGATCGCTAATTGTTGATGATTATAGACAGATTGCTGGCAGCATACAAGTAAATCTTTCCAGCTACTAGGACAATCTCTAATTAGCAGTGGTGAATCCTGATGATTCAGACTGGAATATTGCTGATGACGTAAATCAATTATCAACTCAGTATTAACATCAGTCATGACTGAGGTAGCGGTTGGACGCACAGCAATTAATCTGATTTCATAACGGTTTTTAAAGGTGTTGTAGTCTAATTCAGCAATACAATCACACCTACCCAGGGGTAATTCATCTTTATAGTGTCCCCACCAAACACCAGGAAATGGGCTGTTAGTAGACTCATCCCGGATATTAAAGTCTGTTTTAATGTATTGTACCTTTTTCCCTTTCCAATCCTGCTGATTACAATGCCAAGCATTTTCAAACCAGCAGTTTTGAATTAAAAGTTTTGGTACAGGGTTTCCCATCCCACAGGGTTCTAATAATTTCAGTTCTAAGAATAACTCTTTGCCTAAATCAGCCACAGTTACCGTCACATCGGCTTGGACAGTAGGCTTAAGAGTTTTTCCCCCTAAAGATTCTCCCAGATGTTGATTAATCGCCTCTGTAAATAAGGGAATATTCTCCGGTAATAAACTCAACCCAGCAGCAAAGGGATGACCGCCAAAGCTATGTAACAAATGTGCTTGCTTTTTGACCAACTGGTATAAATCAACAGAATTCACTGACCGGGCGGAACCACGGGCTAATAAGGGTTCCTTTGTTTTTTCCCCCACTGGTTGTGTACTTAATAAAATTGTGGGACGGCCTTTTTCCTGGGCTACTTGTCCGGCCACCAAGCCCAATACTCCCGTTGGCCATTGGCTATCTTCCAAGACAATCACATGGGTGGTTGATAAGTCTACTTCTGAGAGTTTTTTGAATACCTGCTCCTGTACATCTTTCTGTAAGGACTTGCGACGGGTGTTAGCTAGTTCCGTAACTTCGGCTAATTGATGACAATATTGAATATCACGGCTAGTTAATAACTCTACGCACAGACTAGCATCGCCTTGAATGCGACTAACAGCATTAATCCGTGGTCCAAGACCGAAAGAAATATCTGTCGGGCGATCGCCATTTTTCCGGCATAATTCTAATAATCGCCCTATACCGGGCCGTCGCCTTGCTACCTGTGGTTGTAGTGCATCTGCACGCAATCTCTCGATGCCTAATTGTGCTAAGTAGCGACAATCTCCACTCAGCTGCACCAAATCAGCAATTAATCCCACAGCCACCAAATCCAATAAATCTGTTAATGGTTCCTGGGCAATATCAGGTAAAGTTTGATATAGTGCTTCTACTAGTTTAAAAGCTACCGCCACCCCTGACAGATGAAATAACTGATGTTCACTTGGTAAATAGCGTGGGTTAATAATTGCCTTAACTGGCGGGCGTTGTTCAGGTAAAGTATGGTGGTCTGTAACTATAACATCTATACCTAACTGTTGAGCATAAATAATTTCATCTATATTGGTACTGCCAGTATCACAAGTTACAATTAACTTACAACCTTGTTGGTGTAAATGATCAATTCCCTGATAATTAAGTCCGTGGGATTCTGTAAAGCGATTGGGGATGTAGTAAATTAACTGAGTATTTTTACTAAAAAACTGTCCCAAACCATCCCATAAAACAGCAGTGGCGGTAATGCCATCAGCGTCAAAATCTCCCCAGATGGCAATTTTATCATTGTTATTTCGTCCTTGTTGCAGCCTGGCTATAGCTAGGTGCATTTCTTCCCCAAATTCAAAAGGACTAGCTGGCCGATAATTTTTATAGTCAGCAAAAGCTGCTAATTGTTCACAGGACTTAATTCCCCTTTGCCACAATAATTGTGCTGCATATAATCCCCTGGATTTTGGCGTATACTGTTGCACCATATGGATAAACCAGTCAGGTGGCTGTTCCGGTCTTGCGAGAATCCACTGCATAGAATTAGCTAGAAATCAAGGATTATATAACTTAGCAAAAACCAATTACACCTATCTTAATTAAATTCCCACCATCTGGGTTTATTTAGTGTTAATTACCCCTTAGAGGATGTTTGTCAAGTCATGATTAGTGTATCAACTATTGCTTGACCCCACCCTAACCCTCCCCTTGTAAGGCTATCCATTACCCACATCTTTCTTAACAATTAGACAAAAGACTTAACATCAGAGTGAAAGCCTTGATGGCTATAGTTTTGAAAGAGAAGAGTGGGTAATGGTATCATGGAAAAGTGGGCAGCGAAAGAATTGGCACAGGTAAACTTAGGGGATGCACGTCGAAACAAGCGGTTAATCAGGATAGTAGAAGATTTGGCAGCACAACCAGATAGTAGTGTACCACTTGCTTGTGGAAATATAGCAGCAACAAAGGCAACATATAATTTTTGGAAATCACCACATTTTCAAGCAGGTGATATTCGTGCTGCCCACACATCCAGCACCATAGAAAGAATCAAAAAACATGAGATAGTATTGGCAATACAAGATACAACAAACATAGATTTAACATCGCACCCAGCCACAAAAGGAGTAGGTTATCTTGACCACAGAAAATCATCAGGATTAAAAGTACATTCAACACTTGCAGCCACAAGTAATGGAGTACCGTTAGGAATTATTGAGCAGCAAGTATGGGCAAGAGAACAAGAGAATTTAGGTATTGCTAAAAAACGTCGTCAACGAGAGACAAAAGAAAAAGAAAGTCAACGTTGGTTGGATGGGTTGCAGACTACACAAAATTTGATTCCCTCAGAAATTGAAGTAGTAACAATAGGTGACTCAGAGGCGGATATATTTGACCTTTTTAACCAGCAACGTCGAGAAAAATCACACTTACTAATTCGTGGGACTCATAATCGTAAAGTAGACCATTGTGGCAAATATCTACATCTTGCCATTCGTCAAATCGAAGCATCTGGAACAGTGACTGTAGAAGTAAAACGCTCTCCAGAACATAGTTCCAGACAGGCGAGACTGACAATTAGGTTCACGAGTTTTGATATTCAAGTACCATTACACCATATTGGACGTTTACAGCTAAAACCTGTCAGGTTACAAGTAATTTTGGCAGAAGAGGAAAATCCACCTCCAGGAACAAATCCCATTAGTTGGTTATTAATTACTAGCTTAGAAATTAACAGTCTAGAAGATGCTGCATGTTGTGTTCAATGGTACACTTACCGTTGGTTGATAGAACGTTATCATTACACATTAAAAAGTGGCTGTGGCATCGAGAAATTACAACTGGAAACTGCTGACCGAATTCACATGGCACTAGCCACTTATACTATTGTCGCTTGGCGATTGTTATGGCTTACTTATCAAGCACGAGTTCATCCTGATTTACCTTGTGATGTTGTTTTGGAAAACAGTGAATGGCAGTCCTTATGTGCCACTATCAACAAAAATCCTATTCCTCCAGACCACCCACCTTCTTTGCATGATGCTGTGCGAATGATTGCCACTCTTGGTGGTTTTTTGGGTCGCAAAGGTGATGGTGAACCGGGTGTGAAAACCATTTGGCGTGGGCTACGACGCTTACACGATATTGCTGCTACTTGGCAATTACTTCACTCCGATTCCCCATCTTATCTTGACATTTAGCGATCGCCTATGGCGGAGGGTAGCCCCTCGCCCCTGTATTCAAAAACTCAATCACCTGTTGGGTCTTCTCAATATCCATACTTATTCTTTTTTGTCAATCCTCCCCACTATGCACATCTCTACAACCTTTATTGTGTTTGCCTTCCAGCAATGTTAAGAAAGATGTGGGTAATGGATAGCCTTGTAAGGGGAGGGGACTTGATTTTATTGTTTCGGTGTGTCCCCCATTTCCTGTTCCCTGTTCCGGTGTTCCCTGTTCCGGTGTTCCCTGTTCCGGTGTTCCCTGTTCCCTAAGATAAAAATTACCTGTTAAAAACTTATCAAACAACCTCTTAGCATTGACAGATATTAGAGCAATATTAACATTAGTATTCATTGGTCATTGATCAGATTTTCCTTGACCAGGGGATTGAGTATAACCTGATTAACAATACCATCAGGTTTAGCGGAGCGAATCGCGGGACGGGTGCGCTTGTAACCCGCTCTTTCAGCCTTTTGATGTTCATAATCAATCAGTCTGCCATAATGTTCATGCTTGCTTAAATTCATGGACAAGAAAATATGCTGGCGGATATTCCCAAATCCTTTACGGTTAAAAAACTTCAGAGCTGGGTTATTAGTAGGATCTGTATCTACTAGCATGAACCGCGCCCCATCTTCAATCATCCTGGCGATGACATGATCAACTAACTTATCTGCTACTCCCCGACGCTGAAATTTGGGACTTACAGCTAGCCATAGTATATAACCGTAAGTCCAGGAGGCTTTAGTAATAATAGTTCCCAAAATAAACCCCGCTAACTCCCCATCGGTTTCCGCTACTAAACAATATTCTGGGTCTGTATTGTAAAGTCCAATTACCTCCCATTCGTCCCAGGTACGATATAAATAAGGATATAAATCGCTGGTAAATAACTGTTCTCCCAAGTGGTAAACCGGGGAAATATCATCAATACCTAATTCACGAACATAAATCAAATTAGTTTCATCAAAGTTCTTCATATGACAATGTCCCTAGAATTCACAGGGTTACTTCTGGAATATTGGCAATATTGGGTAAATTCTGTTGATGTTCTGCCTGGGCTTGTGTCCGTTGGCAAAGTGTGGCAAAATGGCAATAATTACAGGTTGTACTATTTTCCGGTACTTGTGGAAATGCTTGTTTGCTTTGATAAGCTTCTAGCCAATTGGTTAGTTGATTTAACAGTTGATCAAGTCTTTGGGCTGTGCGCTGATGCTGGGTATGATCGTAATTAAATTGAATATTTTGCGGTTGACCTTCAGACTGGAAAAACCAGTAAGTCATAGAAATATTTTGAGGTAAATAGGCGCTTGTTTCAGCCAAAACATATAAATAAAGACGTGTTTGCCAATTCTGTTGTAATTTGCGTTTATTTAGTGGTTTAGGATAGGTTTTCCAGTCCAGAATTTGGGCTTGGAAAGGATCGGCGATGAGTAAATCATAAACGACACAGAGTAAATAGTTTTGAATTTGCAATGTGCGACAATGTTCGCTTTCACGAAAGCTTGGCGGTACAGTTGGTGTTAAAAGTTCTGGTACTAGATTAGTAAGTGCTGATATCCAGCTTTGCAGTTGAGGATCTGCTTGGAGGAAACCATTAATTGGTAAACCCATTTCTCGCTGTTGCATCAGCAGGTGAAAGCGACTACCCAAAATTTGGTTTTCTTCGTGGTCGGGATGGGAGAGCAGGTGCAGTTTGTCTAAGTATGTGTGTTGAAATTGACGGGGACAAGTTTCTAGTAAGTTAAGATGTCCTTGAGATAGGTGTAATACTTGAGTTGTTTCTGATGCCATTCTTTTATTTAAACACTAACAGACTCAGCTAAGAAGAAATATGGGTGAAAATGTTGCGTGTCTGCTGTTGTTCAGGCTATTTGAAGAGAAAAATAAAAGGTGAAGGATGAATTTTGCATTTTGTTTCATCCCTCTACCTTTTTATGTACCTGATGCTTATTTAATGTTAGCCCGTGCGTCCTTCACTGCGGCAAAGAAAAATAATCCTGTCAGTGGAATGCTCAATGCAAGGATAATCGCAGTTACCTGAACACCGAAATCTGGTTCTCCAGAGGTAAGTTCAAAAACTGAACCGACTGCGGCGATCGCTGTTATGCAAGCGCCACCGAGAAATAAACCGCTTTTTGGAGTATACACTATTATTCCTATGCAAAAATGTTAATAATTGCTCAGATTGTTATTTTACTTGATGCTGGAAGTGTCGGCACTATCCAGTTTACAAGCTTTTATTATTTAATTCATGTTACCATGAATTGCGTCAATCCAGGATGAGCAAAACAGATTTTGCTTAACCCCTATGCTACTGGTTTCACCGATTGGTAGGAGAAGCCATTTTTCGATAGTTCCTGGGCTAAAGTCAGAGAATTTTCTACCCGGTCTACAAATACTACACCCTTGAGGTGATCCATTTCGTGCTGAATACAGCGTGCGAGTAGATCATGGGCTTTGAGGGTTTTGGGACGGCCATACTCATCTTTATAAGCAATTTCCACTGATTCGGGGCGCTTGACATCTAAATAGACGTTAGGAATGCTTAAACAACCCTCTTGGGCGACGCAGACTTCTTTACTGAACTGTTTAATTGTGGGGTTGATTAATACGAGTGGGGGGTTAGCGGGGTTATCTGGTTCGCAATCAATCACAATCAGTTGTTTATGAATTCCCACTTGAGGAGCTGCTAAACCAATACCATCGCTACTGTACATAGTTTGCAGCATTTCCCGGATCAGTTGACGGATTTCATCATCTACTTTAGTAATCCGCTTGGCATCTTGACGCAGGACGCGATCGCCCAGATAGTGAAGTTCTAAGGGGGGATTTTTTAACTTTTTCTTCTCGACAGCAATTTCAGAAGGCATGATAGTTAATGGCTGAGTTGTGAAAATTCCTACTATTTCAATTCTAACAATCTTAGTTTAACGACTCCGTTGACTTAGGCACAGTGCTAGGATGCAATGGGCTGGTGATTGCCAAGAGTTGAAGTTAGTTGAGGACTTATTTTATGGCTTCTCAGTGGGAATCTTTACTGCAAAACCTTGGAGAGTGGCGAGGTTCATTTACCCGATTCTCACCCCAAGGTACACAGGTAGAAGATATCAAAAGCGTGGTTTCTTTGCAAGGGTTGAATAACAATCAAGCTATTCGCCAGGTTGTTCGCCGCCATGGACAAGAGGATTTAATTTTAGAATATAGTAGTTTAGCTAAGAGTACCCTGTTTTTTGCCAATGGTGCGTTTTCCCAAGGTTCAATTCAGCTCGCACCATTTACAGAGTTTGGGGCAGAACTTGGTTTAATTTATGAACATCGCCGCTTACGTCTGGTGCAAATTTTTAATAAAAATGGTCAGTTAGATCAAATAACTTTGATTCGAGAACATTTAGCGGGGACTGAACCAGTAGAACAGCCATGCTTAAAAATAGAGGAATTATTGGGAGAATGGCAAGGTGAAGCCGTAACTATATATCCAGATTGGCGATCGCCTCAACAATACGGTACAAGTTTAAAGTTACAATTAGATCACCATGGGCGGTTAGTGCAAACTTTAACTTTTGGCGATCGCTCAATTACCTCTACAGGCACTATTCAAGGTTCTATAATTAACTTTGACCAAAATCCCCAAAACCAGGTACAAGTATTACTGCTTCCTGGTGGTGCTTGTGTAACATCTCCCCTACAGGTGCAGTTGCGTCAATCTTTCTTTTTAGAATTAGGTTGGTTAATTCAACCTTTTGTGCGTCAACGTATGGTGCGCAGCTACAACGAAAAAGGGGAATGGGTGAGTTTAACACTAGTCACAGAAAAAAAAGTATAAGGTTTTATGACTGAGTGGGGAAAACCGGTGTGATTCACAGCAAAAAACAGCCACATTGCACCGCTTGTTCAAGTAGTACTTGATATTCTTCATTCTGAATCCCATAAGCGCCAAATCTAGCTAAATGGGGGTTCATCATTTGAGCATCAAACAGCATAAATTGGCGTTGACGCAATCTTTCCACCAACTTTACCATAGCCACCTTAGAACCGTCAGGGATGTGGTAAAACATCGACTCACCAATAAAAGCACCCCCAATGATAATTCCCAGAATACCCCCAGCTAGTTGGTCACCTTGCCAAGTTTCAAAACTATAAGCGTAACCATTCTGGTAAAGTAAATGATAAATCTCTTGTAATTCCGGTGAAATCCAAGTGGTGTCGCGGTTAGCACACCCAGCAACCACAGCCGGAAAATCACGGTTGATGCTGACGGTAAAACGCTCTTGATTGAGAACACGCTGTAGGGACTTAGGGTAGCGGAATCGCTCATCCAAGGGAATCAGAGTGCGATCGCGGCTAGTGTACCATCCCAGGCCTTTGTGATCATCAGCCATGAGAAAATAACCTTGAGCATAACCCCGAACAAGAGCAGCGATATCGTATTGCATAATTTAAGCAAACAAGCAAAAAACCTCAGCGTACCTTTGCGTGTCCTTAGCGTTCCTCTGCGTTGAAAAAAAGATGACTGAAGCAATCCCACCCATTACCCTACCACCCGCCAACAACCCCGATCTTGAAGGCCAATGGTTACAAGAAAACTTATTGCGGTGGCTAGATACAGAATTTTTACCAGAAACAGTCAACCAAAAAATTGCCCACAGGGCGGCGCAAATTTTTGTCAGACAACGCATGGAAGGAGAAAATGATCTAGGCTCTCTGGTTATAGCCATTGTCACAGAGATGCAGGCTTTTGATTTTTCCAAAAGTTTCTACGGAGAATTTGCGATCGCCAACGCCGTCAGCGATCTACTTTTAGATAGTCTAGGTATAGACCGTTGCTGCGGAGAATAGTTGGCTCATTTTCTCCTGGAAGGAGAAAATGACCAATACCTACCAGCTAGACTTAACCACTCCGGGTAAAAGACCTTGATGGGCCCATTCCCGTAACACATTCCGAGACAGACCAAAGTCGCGATAAACACCTCTAGGACGACCAGTTACCCAGCAGCGATTGCGGTGACGAGTGGGCGCACTATTACGGGGTAGCTGTTGAATTTTCCGGTGAATTTCCAATTTCTCCAAAGGAGATTCTACACTTTTGAATTCTTCCAATAATGTTTCTCGCTTTTCACGATACTTTTGTACCAACTTGGCGCGTTTTTTTTCGCGCTCAATCATACTCTTTTTTGCCATAAATTCTCTAACTGATTTTCAGACAGCATTTTCTATTCTATCGTGTTTTCACGATTTCTAGGAATTAATGTTTTTTTTACCAGTGGGACATAAATCATAGAGGTCGCAATCTCCGCAGTTGGGAGAACGGGCTTTACAAATAGCACGACCGTGATAAATCAAACGTATTGACCAGTTTTCCCAATCTGGCTGGGGTAACAACTTGATTAAATCTTGCTCAATGCGAACCGGATCAGAAAATTTCGTTAACCCCAAGCGTTGGCTCAATCGCTTAACGTGAGTATCAACAGTTACCCCTGCATTAATACCATAAGCGTGAGCTAAAACTACATTTCCCGTTTTTCGCGCCACCCCTGGAAGCTTTAACAATAGCTCCATTTCCTTGGGAACTACTGAGTCAAACTCCTTGACAATCATCCGACAAGCTGCTTGAATATTTTTCGCCTTATTCCTGTAAAAACCCGTAGAACGAACTAAATTTTCTAACTCTTCTAGATCAGCATTGGCTAAACTAGCCGCGTCTGGAAAGCGGGCAAATAAAGCTGGTGTAACTTTATTCACCCGCTCATCAGTACACTGAGCAGAAAGAATAGTTGCTACCAACAGTTGTACTGGGGTGGAGTAATTCAAAGAGCAAGTTGCATCTGGATAAAGAACTCGTAAACGGGCGAGAATTTCTAACGCCCGTTGCTTTGGAGATAAAGATTTGCGGGTAACACTCACTGGAATAACTTTTGCACCCAATCTAACTGGGAGGTTAACTGACTAGTTTCTTTAACAATCAGAAAAATTCCTAGTCCTAAGAGTAACATTAAACCAGTTTGCATCACACCTTCTTGAATGCGGTTAGGTAGTGGCTTACCTCGTAAACCTTCAATGAGCAAAAATGCCAATTGTCCGCCATCTAGAGCGGGTAAAGGTAAAATATTGATAATTGCCAAGTTAATGCTGATTAAAGCCGCAAAAAAGAACAGACTACCTGTATCATTTTGGGCAATGGAGGAGCCAATTTGGACAATTTTAATCGGTCCTGCTACCTGACCAGCTGTTTCGCCGAAGTTGGTGATTAATTGGCCAAAGCCTTGAAATGTCATGGTAATCAGGCGCTGAAATTCGCCTCCACCAATGTTGAAAGCTTGTCCCAAATTCCTTACGGGACGGCGGATGACTTCACCATTGGGAGCAAGTCCAACCCCAATAGTACCTCCTGCTGGCTTGTCTTCAGGAACTAGATTTACGGTCATCTTTTGGTCGCCACGGGCAATTTCTAGCTGTACAGGTTGACCTGGACTGTTCTTGATAATATCCCGTAAGTCTTCTATTTCTTGTAGTGCTGTGCCAAATTCCCTTTGATTAGCCGCTAAAATCACATCTCCGGGTTTAATTCCGGCGGATGCGGCTACAGAACTCACCTCTGGCGCTAGTTGTTGAATTAAAACTCCTGGTTGGCTGGATTGTCCTATACCAATGAGGCTGACTTGGGTTACCAACAGGAAATAGGCAAAGATTAAGTTGGCGATGACTCCCGCGCTGATGACGATCGCCCGGTCTAAAATTGGCCGGTTGCGCAGCAAATTCGGGTCATTGGGGGGAACATCGCTATCTGGGTCATCATCGGGAAAGCCCACAAACCCACCTAAAGGAAAGGCGCGGATGGCGTATTCGGTTTGAGATCCTTGGTATTTCCAAAGAACGGGGCCAAATCCTAAAGAGAAGCGGTTAACGAGAATACCTTGAGAACGAGCTGCGGTAAAGTGTCCTAACTCGTGTACCAAGATCAAAACAGCCAAGACTGCGATCGCTGCTAAAACTGACATAGAGCTTAGTCAAAATTCCGATATATTATTCTTATTCTAATAGTTAAGGAATGGCTAAGGAGTCTGAGCACTAACGCACTACTCCAATTTCCATAGAGGTGGCCAGCACAAACTTACTCACAAGAAAATCGCCGAAAGGCACGGAAGCCACTTGGCTTTAGACAGTGGAGGAAGTGCCAACGGCGAATAAATTGCCTTAAATCTATCCGTGATGAGGCTCTTCGATATATCTTTTGATAACGTCTGCTGAAACTTGTCCAGCAGTAGAATAAAAATAGCTATTAGTCCATAGGCTAGGAAGTTTAAGTAATTCAGGAAATTCTCGTCTTAATAAGCAAGATGACCGTCCTTTAAAAGCTTTAACTACTTGATTTATAGCAACATCAGGTTGATGTTCTACGAATAAATGAACATAGTCTGGGGCAACTTCAAGAGCAAGTATGTCCCAGTCTTTTTCTTTGGCTAATTCATAAATTATCTGTCGAAGGCGTTTAGCTATCTCTCCAGATAATACCTTTTTCCGTCGTTTGGGTATCCAGACAATATGCACTACCGCATTACCTTTTGAATGATTCCCTGTTCTGTATTCTAGCGTGGACTTCATGTTGTTTGGTGATTGCTGTTGACAAGTAAATCATATCTCAACCATACTTTTGGAATCAACAAGCATTGAAGGTCGAACAATGTACGGATGCCAACAAGTTCTTATTAAGTCTGATAAATCAACAACAGCAATCTTAGAGGATGTTTGATAAGTTTTCAACAGGTAATTTTTATCTTAGGGAACACACCGAACACGGTATGGCTAACGCCACGCTATCGACTTCCCTCACCGACCACACAAAAAATACCCACAGATACCCGACTTCTAGCTAAATTATGGTAGTCAGATTCATCTGACTTCAGCTATCAGACAGGGGTTTATAACCCCTGGTTTGTGACATCCCACTTTGCGAACCTTTGCGCGTACTTAGCGACCTTTGCGTTTAAAACCCAGACAAAAACACAAATCCATAACATAATAATGACTCACACCACCTAGAGTATCTCCACCAAAAATGACAGCAGCAACCCCCGAAAGCCTAAATAAATTTGTCAACTTTTGTCACCAACACATCAAAGGACAAGAAAAACAAGAAGCGCAAACATTCTTAGACAGATTTTTTAGAGCATTTGGACACCAAGGAGCCTTAGACGCGGGGGCGAAATTTGAAGAACCCATCAAAAAAGGGAGTAAAAAAGGTAAAACCGGGTTTGCTGACCTAGTGTGGAAACCCCGCGTATTAATTGAGATGAAAAAACGCGGCGAAGACCTGAGTAAACATTATTCCCAAGCATTTGATTACTGGACAAGATTAGTCCCCCAACGCCCTAAATACGTCATATTATGTAACTTTGATGAATTTTGGATATTTGACTTTGACATTCAGCTAGATACACCCGTAGATCAAATATCCCTAGAGCAGCTACCAGAAAGGGCGGGAGCCTTCGCCTTTATGGAATTTGGGAATAAAACTCCCGTATTCAATAACAACCAGGTAGAAGTCACAGAAAGAGCCGCCCGGCGCATGGGGGAATTACTCCTAGAACTACAAAACCGGGGAGTTCCGAAACTAAACGCACAAAGGTTTATTTTGCAATGCGTCTTAGCTATGTTTGCTGAAGACAGACAACTGTTACCGCGGGATATGTTTATTTCTTGCGTTCAGGACTGCATTAATGGCGCAAGTTCCTATGACCTTTTAGGTAATTTATTCCGGGAAATGAACCAACCGGGAAAAACCCCAGCGGGACGTTATCAAGGGGTAGAGTATTTTAATGGTGGGTTATTTTCCCACATTGAACCAGTGGACTTGACCCCAGAAGAATTAAAATTTCTGGATGTTTCCGCTAAAGAGAATTGGAGTAAAGTTAGACCGGCTATTTTTGGTAACTTATTTGAAGGAACAGTAGATAAACAAGAGCGCCACGCTAAGGGTATTCATTACACCTCAGAAGTGGACATTATGAAAATTGTCCGACCTACCATTAGCCGTTATTGGGAAGAAAGAATAGAGGAAGCTAACACCCTTAAAGAACTAGGATTATTGCAGTTAGAACTACAGAGCTATCGAGTTCTTGACCCTGCTTGTGGTTCTGGCAACTTTCTCTATATAGCTTATCAGGAATTAAAGAGAATTGAAACCCTGTTATTAGAGAAAATCCAGGAAAAGCAGAAATCAGACTCTAAGCAAATGCAGATGGGTTTAGTCACCCCCATGCAATTTTATGGGATGGATACTAACTTATTTGCGGTAGAGTTAGCGCGGGTAACATTGATGATTGGGCGGAAAATTGCCATTGATAATTTACAGTTAACCGAGCCTGCTTTACCTTTGGATTCTTTAGATAAGAATATTATCTGTGGGGATGCCTTATTTAGTCAATGGCCAAAAGTGAATGCAATTATTGGGAATCCGCCATTTTTGGGGGGTAAAAAACTACGCCTAGAATTAGGAAATGAATATACAGATAAACTATATCAACAATTTTCCGAAATTAAAGGACAACCAGATTTTTGTGTGTTCTGGTTTAGAAAAGCCCATGATTATTTAGATGAGAAAGGGAGAGCAGGTTTAGTTGGGACTAATTCCATTGCTCAAGTTTCTGGGAGAAAAGCTAGTTTAGATTATATTGCTAGTCATGGTGGTATTATTTATGATGCTGTATCTACACAACCATGGTCAGGAGATGCAGCTGTTCATGTGAGTATTGTTAATTGGTGTAAAGAACCAACTAAACAGAAGTTTTTAGATAGCGTAGAGGTTGACTTAATTACCACATCGTTAAAAAGTGAAACATCGGTCACTAGCGCTCAAGTATTAAAGGCTAATAAAAACTTTTCTTTTCAAGCTTGTGAATTATCCAGTAAAGGCTTTATAGTCTTTGAAGAGGAAGCGCGAGCATGGATCATTCAAGATCCTAAAAATCGAGTAGTGCTTAAACCCATGGTGGATGGTAAGACTTTAATTAATCCCTATAGAAAGTTAGATTGGGTGATTGACTTTAATAATATGCCCATTGAACAAGCATCAGAGTATAAGTTACCTTTTGAAAGAGTTAAAGATCAAGTCAAGCCAGAAAGAGATAAAAATCGTCGTGATTCAAGAAGAATTAACTGGTGGAAATTTGGTGAGAAAAGACCAGCTATGAGGGAGGCTTTAAAAAATCTTAAACTTTATTTTGCCATACCAAAGATTTCTAAATGGATAGTTTTCACCCCTGTAGATATATCGATTTTACCCTGTGAAGCTAATATGGTAATTGCATCAGATGACTTTTACATATTAGGTATTCTCACATCTAAAATACATCGTCAGTGGGTAAAAGCCCAAAGTTCAACCTTAAAGGGAGATACTCGCTACACTAATACCACCTGCTTTGAAACCTTTCCCTTTCCCCAGACAGCAACAGGGGAGATAGTGGAAAAAATCCGAGCCAAAACTGTAGAACTCCACGAATATCGGACTCAAGAAATGGAGTCTAAACAGTGGGGAATCACTACATTATATAATAAATTCTACAACGAACCCAGCAGCAAACTATATAAACTCCATGAACAACTAGATAAATTAGTGATGGAAGCCTATAAATTTAAACCTGAAGATGACATTTTAGAGCAACTCTTAAAATTAAACCAAGAGCTAGGAAAAAAAGAAAGCCAGAATCAACAGGTAATTGGACCCGAAGCAGTTAATTAAAATATTGTCAACAGACACCACATCTTTACCCCACCCTAACCCTCCCCTTCTAAAGGGAGGGAACACCTTAGCGACCTTTGGGTTTAAACACCGTACAGGCGATCGCCTAACAGAACCCACAGATACCCATAATTACCCACTAATACACGTGATAAGCAGTAATCACAAGAAGTTTATCCGGCGAATATATAGACTCAACCCTGGGATAACTAGAATGTGACCACCAAACCTTAAATCTACCACCCTTTGCTGGTGCACTAGCTGAAATTGAATATCCAGCTGCTTCCATTATTTGCTGAAAATGGATCGAGCTAATTGTAGGTACATCAAATTTTTTTAGACCCTGGACTCATGTTTGTTCAGGGTCATAGCTACCGCGATAAGTAGTGAAGATTTTATACCCAGGTAAGACTAAGCCTATACCAATAGGTGCATTGATCATCCCCGGATATTTATATGGATCATCATCTGGAGTTTCACCGCCAATCCGGAATGATAAGCCAAAAAACCAAATATATAAACCTGGAAACATTAAATCCATACTATATGCTATGGCTCTCATTTTTTCTTTTTTATTAATGATTTATGCGTTGATTTTAAGCTTAGTTAGACTGATCATTTGCGCCTCCTGAGATTGCAAAAGACATGGGGAAATCAAAAACCATAATTTATCTTTAAAGTTGCTTTTGAGTCAATTTCAGTAATTTGTATTGAGTAATTTGGAGTGTTATTTAATTTGGTTTAAGATATTGAAATTACAGTACTTATTATAAGAAATAATATCACAATATAATTATATCTTCGAGAATTTTTCATAACTGGTCAACAGGTAATTTTTATCTTAGGGAACAGGGAACACACCGAACAGGGAATGAGGAATGAGGAATGAGGAATGAGGAATGAGAAATGAGGAATGGGTAACACACCGAACACACCAAAACAATAAAATCCAGTCCCCTCCCCTTACAAGGGGAGGGTTAGGGTGGGGTCAAACAATAGTTGATACACTAATCATGACTTATCAAACATCCTCTTAGGGAACAGGGAACACCGGAACAGGGAATACCGAAGGATTGGGAAGGATTGGGGAATAGGGAATACCGAAGGAATGGAGAACAGACTTTCCCAACAAACACCTTTGCGAACCTTTGCGTTTAAACACCGTACAGGCGATCGCCCCAAAAATTCCCCCAGATCCCCGACTTCTAGATAAATCATCCT
This sequence comes from Anabaenopsis elenkinii CCIBt3563, assembly GCF_015245355.1. Classification (GTDB taxonomy): domain Bacteria; phylum Cyanobacteriota; class Cyanobacteriia; order Cyanobacteriales; family Nostocaceae; genus Anabaenopsis; species Anabaenopsis elenkinii. Next base: position 2,793,891 of record NZ_CP063311.1, read on the forward strand.
AGACTATCTCTAATTATGTGAGAAGTCGGGGATCTTACCCCCTCACAGATTCTCCAATTTTGGTATAATCACTCTTCCATAAAAAGTGATTATACATAGTTTGCGGAAGTATGTATTATTTCTAGAATTTATCCAATTTACAAAACTTCCCTACCCAAATACACCTGTAAAGCTTCCGGTATTTTCACTGTACCATCAGGCTGCTGGTAATTTTCTAAAATTGCTGCCATAGTTCTGCCCACAGCCAACCCGGAACCGTTCAAAGTATGAACATACTGGGTTCCTTTTTTCCCGGATTCCTTAAAGCGAATATTTGCTCTGCGGGCTTGGAAATCTACACAATTAGAGCAACTAGAAATTTCTCGATACTTACCAGAAGATGGTAACCATACTTCTAAATCATAGGTTTTTGTAGAACCAAAACCTAAATCACCTGTACAAAGATTAATCACGCGGTAAGGCAATTTCAAAGCCTGTAAAATCGCCTCTGCATTCTCAATCAATTTTTCTAATTCATCAAAAGAAGAACTAGGATGAACAACCTTCACCAACTCAACTTTATTGAATTGATGCAGACGAATTAACCCCCGCATATCCCGCCCATAGCTTCCCGCTTCCCGACGAAAACAGGGAGTATAAGCACAGTGATAAATAGGTAAATCTTCCGCTGCTAGAATTTCTCCGCGGTAAAGATTAGTAACGGGAACTTCCGCTGTGGGTATCAACCATAATTCATCATCGGCACATTTAAAGCTTTCTTCAGCAAACTTTGGTAACTGACCCGTCCCGGTTAAAGCGTCAGTATTGACTAACAAGGGTGGACTAACTTCTATATAACCGGCTGCAGTTTGCATTTTCAGCATAAACTGAATTAATGCCCTTTCCAATGCAGCACCCGCACCGACTAAAGTGACAAACCGGCTTTGAGCAACTTTCACCGCCCGCTCAAAGTTGAGTATACCCAATTTTTCGCCGATTTCCCAATGAGGGAGAATATTCGGGTTTTGGGGTAGATATTCATCACCCCAGCGCCGCACTTCGAGGTTTTCTTCTTCACTCTTACCAATGGGTGTAGAATCGCTGGGTAAGTTGGGAAGTGCTAGCAGGAGTTGGTCAATTTCGGCTTTCAAGGCTCTCTCTTGGGGTTCGAGTTCACTTAATTGAACTTTGAGGGCGTTACCTTCATCCCGTAAGGCTTGAATTTCTGGAGATTGAGGATTTACACCAGATTTAATTTTTTGCCCTACCAACTTACCAATTTCATTACTGCGAGCCTGAAGTTGACTACGTTTGCTTTCTAGTTCTCGTTGTTGCTTGTCTAACTGTAATATGGGTTCGATATCGTATTTACCACTACGACTATTCAAGCGTTGTTGAATTAATTGGGGATTTTCCCGTATTTGCTTAATATCCAGCACAGATTTTTCTCGGTTGCCTAGGACTTGCCAAAACATCAGCATATACTGATTTTGCCTTGCTAGTACAGGAATTGCCAAGACAAAATCCCCCTGGTTATTTTAGCCTCAGCTGCGGGTAATGCGATTCAGTAACCATATTGATACTGCTAGCCCGGCGAAGTGGGCAGAAACGGTGTTAATATTTGCCTGGACTACCAGCATATCTAAACCGCTAATAATTCGCGTGGGGTCAAATAATTGAGTAGTTGCAGCTTGGGGGGATATGGATCTGGCTACCAATGTGCCGACAATGGCTTGGGAGCCTAACAATGTGACTAGCATTCCCACTAAATTCATCCATAGTCCCAAGCGTAATACTTCTAGGGTTTCACTTTTGCGCGGGCGGTTTTTGGGGTTGGGGGATTGTAATTGTTGACCAATTATGGTATAGCGATAAGCTAAGTAAATACCACCACCTAAAATCAAAATTCCGCAAACTGCTAAAAATACACCAAATCCTGTACCGGGGTTATTATTGGCGCTATTGGGGCGCTGACTAAAGATGGCAAACAGCAGGACAATAATGGCAGAAACAACACCTAGGACTAATTGTACCCAGAAGCTAATCCAACCCGTGAGCCGGAAGTTTTTAGCAATAGCCTGGACGGTGGAGGAAGATGATGGAGTGTCAGGGTTCTGTGACATATTAGTACTAAGTAATGTTGAAAAATTGTTAATTTTGTTAAATTTGTTAAATTTAATTAAAATCAGTGAGAGGGTTACCCCTCCCACTCCTGTAGCTGTCTGTATAATAAATGACTTTCATCACTTTGTTTGAGTGGTGATTGAATCATTTTTCACCAAGGGCAGCTTTATAAGGTAATGGTATAACTATCGTGCAGGGATTTAACATACACGCGATCGCAGCGTGTTGTTTCTACCCCTGTGGCTAGTTGATAACCATGGCTTTCATACAACTTGACGGCTTCCACCAAAATACTGGCGGTTTCAATCCAAATTTGCTGAAAACCACGGGAGGCGATCGCTGCTTCTAGCTCTTGTAATAAATATCTTCCCAGTCCTAAACCCCTGACACTGGATAAAAGATACATTTTCCTAATTTCTACAGCATTCTGACCCCGTTGGGTTGGGTAGTATGCTCCCGTACCTACTAGCTGATTCTGGTGTTCGATTACCCAAAACTCACCTCCGGTGACTAAGTAAAATTCCTCTACTTGCAGCACATCTTTGTCTGCGCCGTGGGGTTCCCAACCCAGACCGTATTCTGATAATACATAACTGACAACAGAAGCGGCTCTGGTGCGATCGCCTATTTCCCAGTTACGAATCAAAAAATCTTGATAATATTTTCTCATTGGCTCAGGCTCGCACAGAAAACTTTTCTGGATCTATCTATATTAAATGTACCCAGTTAATAGCTTTTATGGAGATTTTGACTGGAGATATTCAGCAGATAGCATCTACATAGATATAACCAGACTGTTCACAGATTAAAAGGTCACAAACCATCAATGTCGCAGTTTTATTTTGATACAGAAAACAACGGTCGTAAATCCTTTGAATTACCAGGTGCTAAACCTCACTATAACCCCGACCGACCTGGACAAGTAGAGCACATTTTTCTTGATCTGTGGTTAGATATTCCTCACCAAAGTTACCAAGGTACTTGCAGCATTCGCCTATTACCAATTCGCAGTGGTATTAACCGGTTGACTTTGGATGCGGTCAACCTCAAAATTCAGTCTGTCTATGTAGACCAGATAGGGCAAAATTTTGACTATAATGGGGAAAAGCTGTTTATTCAACTGTCTCAACCCACAGAGATTGGTCAGCATTTATTGATTGCGATCGCCTACTCAGTGGAAAAACCCCAACGGGGTATATACTTTATTCAACCAGACCCACACTATCCCCACAAACCCACTCAAGTTTGGACTCAAGGGGAAGACGAGGACTCTCGTTTCTGGTTTCCCTGTTTCGACTATCCCGGACAACTTTCTACCTCAGAAATCCGGGTGCGGGTTCCCAAAGATTTAATGGCTATTTCTAACGGTGAACTTATTGATACCCAAGAGCATGGGGAGGAAAAAATCTACCATTGGTCACAAAAGCAGATTCATCCTACCTACTTAATGACTTTAGCCGTCGGTGATTTTGCGGAAATTTATGACCAGTGGCAAGATAAACCCGTTACCTACTACGTAGAGCGCAGGAGAAAGGATGATGCTCTACGCAGCATGGGGAAAACTCCCCGGATGATGGAATTTTTAAGCACTAGGTATGGTTATGCTTATCCTTTTCCTAAATATGCTCAAGTTTGTGTAGATGATTTCATTTTTGGGGGGATGGAAAATACTTCCACAACCCTATTAACAGATAGATGTTTGTTAGATGAACGCGCAGCTTTAGACAATCGCAACACAGAAAGTTTAGTTGTCCATGAATTAGCTCACCAGTGGTTTGGTGATTTGCTGGTGATTAAACATTGGTCTCATGCTTGGATTAAGGAAGGTATGGCTTCCTATTCGGAGGTGATGTGGACGGAACATGAATATGGTGACCAAGAAGCGGCATACTATCGATTATTAGAAGCTAGAAGTTACTTAAGTGAAGATAGCGATCGCTACCGTCGTCCTATGGTCACCCATGTTTACCGGGAAGCCATAGAACTTTATGACCGCCATATCTACGAAAAAGGGTCTTGTGTTTATCACATGATCCGGGCTGAATTAGGAGAAGAATTATTTTGGCGAGCTATTCAAACCTTTGTCGCCGATAATGCCCATAAAACTGTAGAGACAGTAGATTTACTCAGAGCCATCGAAAAGGCTACGGGGCGTAACTTAGCTTTCCTGTTTGACCAATATGTTTATCGTGGTGGTCATCCAGAATTTAAAATAGCTTACTCTTGGGATGGGGATGCTAATTTGGCAAAACTGACGGTGACTCAAACCCAAGCAGACAAGAATAATACTAAAGATTTGTTTGACCTGAAAATTCCCATTGGTTTTGGCTATACCCAACCCGGTCAACCCGTACAACTCAAGACTTTTACAGTGCGGGTGAATGAACCAGAACAAAGCTTTTACTTTCCCCTAGCAGAAAAGCCCCAATTTGTCAGCTTTGATGTGGGCAATAATTTCTTGAAAACTGTTACCTTAGAATATTCAGTACCAGAGTTAAAAGCACAGTTAGAATCTGACCCTAACCCTATTTCTCGCATTTATGCAGCGGTAGCTTTGGCAAAGAAAGGGGGATTAGAAGCTACCATGGCACTGTCAAATGCACTGAAAAATGATTCATTTTGGGGTGTTCGGGTGGAAGTGGCTAAACAACTGGGGGAAATTAAGTTAGATCAAGCCTTTGATGGCTTAGTCGCAGGATTAGAAGATGACAGCCCTTATGTGCGGCGCTCGGTGGTAGAAGCATTGGCTAACATCAAAACCTATGACAGTTACAAGGCGGTGAAAAAATTACTGAAAAATGGTGACCCCAGTTACTACGTGGAAGCCGCAGCTAGTCGCTCACTTGGGTGCATTGCATCTGTGAGTTTGGGGGAAAAACCCCGGGAAGAAAAGGTAATTAAGCTGCTAAAATCCGTTTTAGAAGAAAGGTCTGGTTGGAATGAAGTTGTCAGGAGTGGTGCTGTGGGTGGCTTGGCTGAATTGAAAACCTCCGAAGCTGCTTTAAATCTCCTGTTAGAATACAGCCAACTGGGTGTACCTCAACCTTTACGCCTAGCTACAATTCGGGCTTTAGGTAAGATTTCTGTCGGTCAAAATCCGACGAATTTAGAACGGATTTTAGCAAGGTTGTCAGAACTAGCCAAAGAAACCTTCTTTTTAACTCAAGTGGCTGTGGTGGTGTCCTTGGGACAAATGGAAACTCCCAAAGCTATAGGAATTTTGCGATCGCTAGCTGACCAAGCCGTAGATGGCCGTGTGCGCCGTTATGCTGAAGAAGAGATTTCCCGGGTGCAAAAGAATGTCGGTACTGACAAAGCTCTGCGCCAAATGCGTGAGGAACTAGACCAAATCAAACAGGAAAATCAAGAACTCAAAAGTCGCTTGTCTGATTTGGAGGCTAAATATAGTAGTCAGTAATTGTTGCTGATTGTCTGTGTTTTAATTGACATTTGCCGGAAAAACATAGCTGTAGCTATGTTTTCCCCTTCTCCCTACAGGGTAAGGGTTATTAATTAATTCACTAATTAATATAACTTGCTGAAGAGAAAGTTAAAATTTCCTTTCTCCCACTGCCCAATGGCCAGTGATCAAATATTTGTACTTTTATGAAGTATAATTAAGGAAAAGATAAAAACCTCTGGGCCGTAGTGTAGGCTGTTTTAGACCTGAAAAGGCCGCCGAGCATAGGACCCAGAAACCATTTAAATATCCTAGTTGGTCATAAAAACTACCAAAATTCCCAACTGCCAATTAATTTTGTGAGTAGGGATATAAAAAACGAAACTATATAATTCCCAGTTGAAGAGGTATGTAAAGGCGTGGGTCAGTATCAACCTGGTCAGCTACAACGCTACAATGCAGAGGCGATCGCTCGCCACTATCGTTACCGTCCCTGGCTTGCTTGGGGGCGAATGTTAAAAATTATCTGGTCTTTTGCTGGCTTTATCTTGAGTCTCAAGTGGGACGAATGGCAAGATCAAGTTGAGGAAAACAAAGGTAAACGGGCTTCCCAGTTACGAGAACTACTCACTAGACTGGGGCCAACATTTATTAAAGTTGGTCAAGCCCTATCTACTCGGCCGGACTTAGTCCGCAAGGATTTCCTAGAAGAACTGATCAAACTACAAGACCAGTTACCACCTTTTGATAATGCGATCGCTTATCAAATCATTGAAACCGAGTTAGATCGACCAATTAGCGAAGTTTTTAGCCAATTATCACCTAACCCAGTAGCTGCTGCTAGTTTAGGGCAAGTTTATCGTGGTCGTCTATTAACTGGGGAAGAAGTGGCGGTGAAAGTACAACGCCCCAACTTACGCCCGGTAATCACCCTTGATCTTTATTTGATGCGCTGGATGGCTGGATGGCTAGCGCCTTGGCTTCCCCTGAATCTCGGTCACGATCTGACTTTAATTGTAGACGAGTTTGGCATCAAGTTATTTGAGGAAATTGACTACATCAATGAAGGTCGTAACGCCGAAAAATTTGCTAGTAACTTTCGCAACGACACCCGAGTCAAAGTTCCGGCAATTTACTGGAGTTACAGCAACACCCATGTTTTAACTCTGGAATGGATTAATGGCTTCAAACTCACAGATACTACCAGAATCAAACAAGCTGGTTTAGATCCAGAGGGAATCATCCAAATTGGTGTAACTTCAGGTCTACAACAGCTATTAGAACATGGCTTTTTCCATGCTGACCCCCATCCCGGTAATTTGTTTGCTATGCCAGATGGACGTATGGCTTACATTGATTTCGGGATGATGGATCAGCTAGAGGAATCCACCAAAGAAAGTTTAGTAGATGCCTTAGTGCATCTAGTTAACAAAGACTACGCCGATTTAGCAGCAGATTTTGTCAGTTTGGGTTTTTTGACACCAAATACAAATATTGCCCCCATTATCCCAGCCTTAGAATCAGTATTGGGAAATGCTATTGGTAAAAATGTCAATGAATTTAACTTTAAAACCATTACTGATGAGTTCTCGGAACTGATGTATGAATATCCGTTTCGAGTTCCTGCTAAGTTCGCCTTAATTATTCGTTCTCTGGTAACTCAAGAAGGGATTGCCCTGAGCCTCAACCCTAATTTTAAAATTGTCGAAGTAGGTTACCCCTACATAGCACGACGACTACTGACTGGGGAATCTCCAGAATTAAGGCGGCGACTGCTCAATGTGTTGTTTAAAGATGGTCGATTCCAATGGCAACGCCTAGAGAATTTAATCCAAATCGCTCGTACTGACGGCAGTTTCGATGTCTTACCTACAGCACAAATGGGACTACAATATTTGCTGTCTGAGGAAGGTAAATTTCTCCGCAGACAATTAGTATTGGCACTTACTGAAGATGACCGTCTCCATACCGCAGAAGTTCAACGCCTGTGGAATCTCGTCAAAGATGACATTAAACCGAATCGGTTGTTAGATGCAGCCATGAGTATGTTGACCCAGTTATCCACAGAGGGCGTAATGGCTATCATTCCCCCATCTGCTTTCGGTAATTTTAGGCTAAACAGTCAAAAATCCCAGGTTTAAGTTTTTCACTCTCTTACTTTTTCATATAAATTCGGAGTTTTCATGTACTATTACCCGGCAAATCCACCCTATTTTCTGCTACTAATTGGCTTTTTAATAGCTTTAACTTCTGGTATAGCTTTATCTGGCACACTCAAATTAATAGTACAGCAATGGCCAAAAAATAGTGCCGAAAATACTAAATCTGGTTCCCCGCTCAAAAAATTACTAGTGCCATTTCTGGGAATTACTACTGGTGTTTGTCTATTTCTCTCCTCGGGTTTAGAGATATTTGGCTTTCCTTCCTTATTGGCGGCGGCGGTGGGATTACCAGTTAGTATCTTGACTTGTCTACTGGTTTGGTTCCAACTGGGAAGTATGCTCAATTTTGCTCAACGGGAAGGAATGCAAGCTCTAGATTTAGATTCTTGAGCATAACAGGATTTTTGGTTAATTAGAGCTGTAGGGACATTCCACAAGTCTCTACAGTTTTTTGTTTTTCAAATAAAATGTGTGGTCATAGTTACTAAAAATATAGTCAAATATAGCCTTTTTCAGGCTAATGAAGTACACATCAATTGCCTATTCCCTATTCCCTATTCCCTATTCCCTATTCCCTGTTCCCTATTCCCTGTTCCCTGTTCCCTGAAACTAAACAACTTTGTAGCTCACGACCATGGGAAATGCTATATTTTTACCTTGGTAAGGTCTACACCTTACTGGGCTAACTACAAGCCTCTCTACTGAGTTTCCATCAAAGATAGAGTCCCCAGCTACCTTTCTTAATATACTTGAGTTGATATTAAAATAATCATAAGATAATAACTAAGTTTTCGGCTCCTGAATTTGAGCTTGGGGAAGTTGGGAGGGGTTGCACAGTGGCTGATGATAAAAGTACAGGAAGCCCAAAAATTATTGATGAGCAAGAGTTTTTTTGGCCTTTCTGGTTGACATTGCCACTCTACCCTTATGGCAAGCGGCAAACAATCCGTAAGGAGGTAGTCAGAGATACTATCTGGACCTTTGATCAAATCCAAGGAATTTTCTATGTTGTTGTGCCGATTCGCATGACGGTAGTTAAGCTAGAACAGGGGGGGCTTTTGGTCTATGCTCCCGTTGCGCCCACTCCAGAATGTATGCGACTAGTTCAAGATTTGGTGGCAGAACATGGGGATGTGAAGTATATTATTTTGCCCACCATCTCAGGATTAGAACATAAGGTGTTTGTGGGTCCGTTTGCTAGATGCTTTCCCCAAGCACAGGTTTTTGTCGCCCCTGACCAGTGGAGTTTTCCCATCAATCTCCCCCTCAGTTGGCTGGGGTTACCTGGTAAGCGAACCTATGTATTACCACTGGAGAGCAAAAAAACACCATTTGCTGACCAATTTGACTATGCCATTCTCGGACCGATTAATCTCGGTCCGGGTCGGTTTGCTGAGGTGGCATTTTTCCACAAGCGATCGCACACCCTACTAGTCACAGATTCGGTGGTATCTATATCAGCAGATCCGCCCCCCATCGCCCAACTAGATCCTTATCCCTTGCTATTCCATGCCAAAGATGCAGCATCGGATATTCTAGCAGATAATGCCATCAATCGCCGCAAGGGATGGCAACGTATTGCTTTGTTTGCTTTGTACTTTCGTCCCAGTGTGTTAGAAATCATCAGCTGGGCTACAGTGTTAAGTCAGGCGCGCAAAGCACCCAATCGCTCACGGAAAGCCTATTTTGGCTTATTTCCCTTTAAATGGCGCTCACATTGGCAGCGCTCCTTTGAACTCCTCAGAGGGGAAGGTCGTTTGTTTGTAGCACCAATTTTGCAGACCCTGATTCTCAACCGCGCCCCCAGAGCAACCCTTAGCTGGGCTGACAAGGTGGCAAGTTGGGATTTTGAGCGGATTATTCCTTGTCATTTCGACGCACCTATCACAGCACAGCCCCATCAATTTCGTCAAGCATTCTCTTTCCTAGAAAAGCATCCGCCTATCAGTGGAGAGAGTAATAGTTACCCTTTACCAGAGGAGGATTTTAAATTACTCAGAGAAATTGATCAAGGTTTAAAAAACATTGGTATTGTGCCACCAGCACAGGAAAAAGTGTAAAACGTAGTTTGATTATGACCCATTCTAAAATATTCACTACACCTTTAGACCTGCAAGAAATTTACCCCTGTCCTCTGTGTGGGGTGGGAAAAATTTCCCAAATGCCCATGATGGAAACTATGGCCTGTGACTTCTGTAATGAGATTTTTATTGTCAACCAGGAAGAACAACAAATCAAAATGCCTTCTCGCCAACCGCCACTGATCTGGCGCTGGAATGGCTTTAACTGGACAGAACCCCAACTAGAGGGGGTGGAATTTGGTTGGGGTTACGGTGTAGCTGCCATTGCGTTTGTGGTGATTCCCACAACTATCATTGCTTTAGCTGCTTATTACTTACCCCCAATATCTCATGACCCCATTACTTGGTTACCATATATTTGGACGGTATTCACTTTTGTGTCACATTTATCAATTATTATGTGGATATTGGTAGAAATTTATCAGACTCCCGTGGCCGCTTATTGGCGAGCTATGCATCGATGGAGAAATAGAATCCTCAGTAACAGGTGATTAAATATACTGTAAATATATCATATAGGAATTTAGCATCAAAAGGTTACTTATGAACTGAGTTAGCTCAGACACGCTTGTATAATATTTAAATCTCAGCTAGAGAAAAGCTATTCTAAAGAATCAATGCTTGTGGATAATTACCCACCCAAGGGCTTGGCTGCACCGGAATTATTAACAATTCCCACATGAAGACTAGACTGGAGTAGGTTTGATCTGGGAGCTGCATCACTCATACTTAAATTGACTGTTGAGAAAAATACCTGATGAGCGAGATGGAGCAGTATTATCGAGTTTTGGAAATAGAACCTGGAGCCACACTTGAGGAAGTCAACCAGGCTTATAAAGACTTGGTTTTCATTTGGCATCCTGATCGCATTCCTCAAGATAATCTTCGCTTACAGAAGAAAGCCCAAGAAAAGCTCAAAGCTATTAATGAAGCTCGTGAGCAATTACGATCTTTAAATGGTAAACACAAACATATTCCTCATTCTCCAGTATCTGGACCCCAAAAACCTCCCCCAAGTACCTACAAACCACCCCGGACTAACCCGGATTTGAGTGGTAAGAACTTCAGTGGCTCTAACTTGAGCAACAAAGATTTATCTGGCAGAAACCTGAGTTATGCTAACTTGAGCGGCGCTGACCTGAGTGATACTTTTATGCATAAAGTTATTCTCCGGGGGGCAAATTTATCTCAGGCCAATTTGTTTAGAGCTAATTTACTTTTAGCCGACCTCAGAGAAGCTAACTTACGCTCTACTAATTTAATTGGGGCTGACCTTAGTGGCGCTGACCTGCGCGGAGCCGACTTGACAGGGGCGCGGATTCGTTCAGGCGATCGCCTACTGGTAAAATTGATTGGTGCTAATTTAGCTGGTGCAATTATGCCCGATGGTGCCATCTATAGTTAACAATCAGTTTGATTTATGAACATCGCCATTATTGGTTGCGGTTACGTTGGTTATGCAGTTGGTCAATTCTGGCAGCAAAAAACCAATTTTTTCATCACTGCTACCACAACTTCCCCTGAGCGTGTCCCCACATTAAAAACTATAGCCCAGAAGGTTATAGTTACCCAAGGAAATGACCCAGAGGGGCTAAAAGCCGTACTGGAAAATCAGGATATTGTCCTGTTAAGTGTTGGGGCAAAAGGGGTAAATTTATACGAAGCAACTTACCTGAAAACCGCTGAAAATCTGGTGAATCTTTTACCAGATTTTCCGACAATCAAGCAGATAATATATACCGGTAGCTATTCAGTTTATGGCGATCATAACGGTGGATGGGTAGATGAACAAACCCCTGTTACACCCACTCATGAGACGGGCAAAATTCTCCAAGCTACTGAGAATATATTGCAAGGTGCATCTAGTGAGCAGGTTCGTGTTTGTATACTCAGGTTGGGAGGTATTTATGGACCTGACAGGGAACTGATGAAAATATTTAGTAGAGTTCCTGGTACAACTCGCCCCGGTGATGGTGGAGATGTTACTAATTGGGTTCACCTGGATGATATTGTTGGGGCGATAGAATTGGCACGTCAACAGCAATTAGTAGGGATTTATAATCTGGTAAATGATGCTTATTTAACTAGTCGAGAGTTGCTCGATCGCTTATTAGAAAAACATGGCTTACCCAAGGTAGAATGGGATGCTACTGCTAAAAGCAACCGTCCATATAATGCCAGAGTATCTAACCGAAAAATCAAGGATGCTGGATATAAATTCATTCACCCAGATTTTATTTTTTAAAACAAGCTAATTACTATGGTTAATTCACTGAATATCAGAATATCTCCTACCCAGTTTTATACCTGGAACAATTATTCTTGTGCCTATGAAATCCATGAACCAGCTAATTCTATCAATGACGGTATACCTTTACTTTTAATTCATCCCATTGGTGTGGGTTTGTCGCGGCAATTTTGGCAAAGGTTTCGCCGCCAATGGTATCAAACAGGTCATAAAAATCCTATTTACAATCCCGACTTACTCGGATGTGGTGAAAGTGATATGCCCCATGTGGCTTATACTCCTAAAGATTGGGCGCAGCAACTACATAAATTTCTAGTAACGGTAGTTAAAAAACCTGTAGTAATTGTAGTGCAAGGGGCATTATTACCTGTAGCCATAGAGTTAGTACAGCAACAATCAAATTTAATTCTGGGGATGATTTTAGCTGGGCCTCCATCTTGGCCGGTAATTACTAAAAACTCATCAATATTACAGCAAAAAATAGCTTGGAATATTTTTGATTCCCCTTTGGGCAAAACTTTTTATCGCTATGCACGGACAGAAAAATTTTTGCGTTCTTTCTCAATTAGGCAACTTTTTGGGTCGGAGCATGCTGTAGATCAAGAATGGTTAAATATGTTATTGGTAGGGGCGGAAAATATAGAAAGTCGCCATGCAGTATTTTCGTTTTTGGCTGGGTTTTGGCGACAGAATTATAGTAGTTATTTAGCTTGTATCAATCAGCCCACATTAGTAGTTTTAGGAGAAACTGCATCGAGTATTAGCAAAGAAGGGAAACAAGAAACACCAGATGAACGCTTGGCTGATTATCTGGGCTGTTTACCTCAAGCTAGGGGTATGAAAATACCGGGACGCAATGTTTTACCCTATGAATCAACAGGGGAATTTGTAGAGGCGATCGCCCCATTTATTGCCCAGTTAGAAGCTGTACAATCTTGACAAAACTCCCATGGCTAAAAACCAAGGGATTCTCAAAGGATATTACGAAGCAGGCTGAATCCGTACCTCTCCAAATCTAGATAGTTTCAGCCACTGAATCAACTGGTGTCTGAGGAGCTGGTTCAAATAAAGTCAAGTCGAACCAAAAAGTTGTACCCACTCCCACCTCACTCACCAGATGCATTTGACTATGATGGCGTTCTATGATATTTCTGACGATAGATAAACCTAATCCAGTACCTTCTAGGGTGTGAACACGATTTTCCACACGGAAGAAACGGTCAAAGATCGCCTGTTGGTCTTCTGGGGCAATACCAATACCAGTATCAGAAACTTCCACCCGGACATCAGAACCCGGGATGTGTGAGTCAGGGTTGGTATGCAGTTGATAGGCGCGAATGGCTACTTGACCACCCGGTTGAGAGAATTTGAGAGAATTACCGACTAAATTAGCTAAAACTTGTAATAATAAATCATAATTGCCCACAACTAAGGGCAAATCAGGGTCGATTTCCTGAATTAATTGAATAGCTTTGTCTTTAGCATTAAGTTCATAGGTCCGCAGGGTTTGTTCAATAGCCTGTGATAAATCTACACCATCAAAGTTGTAGGTACGTCCAGATTCCAGTTTAGACAAGTCCAAAACATCGTTAACTAAACGGGTAAGTCTATCAGTTTCATTATTAACAGTCTGGAGAAAATCCTGTCTTTGTTCCACACTCAAATCTTCGCCATACTCATGCAAAGTTTCGATAAAAGATTTGATATTAAATAGAGGCGTACGTAATTCGTGAGAAACATTACTAATAAATTGGCTTTTTGCCTCATTGAGTTCTACCTCACGAGTAATATCTTGGACGGTGATGGCAATACCTTTGATGCTCTCCCGTTGGAGATTGAGTACAGTAGTCAAGAGAATGCGGATAGTGCGTTTAGTGGCTGAGTTCAAATGAATACGGAACTCGGCGCTGTCACATTCACCAGCGGCCATCTCGTACAAAGGACGGGTAATTTCCATCTGCACTGCGGAGGGTAAATGATGTAAAACATTACCGCCTTCAACTGCTATCCCTTCCCAGCCAAAAATCCGCCGAGCTGTGGGGTTAACTAAAATCACCTGCATACTGTTATCAATTAAAACAGCACCATCGGCGATGGTAGAAACCAGGGTTTCCAGCTTGGCTTTTTCTGCTGTTAGTTCCTCAATATTTTGTTCCTCATAGCGTTCTAGACGCTCGGCCATTTCATTAAAGCTGAGAATTAGCTCTCCGAGTTCCCCACCTAAAGGTAAGTTAATCCGCTGCTTGAAATTACCAGTCGCAATTTGTTTCACCCCTACTAATAGTTCTTTAATGGGCTTAGTAATGGTCAAAGCATTAATAACTCCTGCCAAAATCACCATGACCCAAATCGTGATAAAAACCGCAATAGTCACATCACGGGTGAAATTAGTAGAAATAACTGCGGTTTGGTTGGGATTGATGCCAATGGCCAGGACACCCTGGTATTTTTGGTCTACAATGAGGGGAATAAAGACATCGGTAACTACTCCATCGGGAGTTGTATGTTGCCGCACCATGGGTTTTTCCCGATCTGCTTTAGCAGCACCGCTGGCGCTATCATCGGTATAATTTTCTGGTAGTTGTATACGCCGCTCAATGGTGAGGGAGTTTTCTACCTCTTCCAAAAAAGGAATACCAAAAAATATTTTCCCTGTTTGGTCAGCATAGAGCATATAACGCACACTAGAGGTGCTGCTGTAGAAGCGTTGGGAAAATTGAGCCAGCTCTGTCAAGTTGTGGTCAGCGATCAGGGGAGCAACGTTTGCAGCAAGTAGTAATCCCAGGTCACGACCAAAGCGGGTGTCATTCATGCGCGCATCTTGCTGAATTGTATTCACAGCCCAGAATGTGAGGCCACTCATGACCAAGGACACAACTAAGGTGGCCACAGCTAACAGTTTGGTCTGGAGGGTGAACTCTGACCACCAGTTAGTAATTGCTTCTTGGATTGTTTTTAATGGAGCGAGCATTGTAAATCAAGTTGTTAGTAGTTTTGGTTATTTAACCCCAACCACTAAAAAATTAACAGTTAATTTGATCAAGATGTTAATTGCAAGATGAGGTTAGGTCAGACATGGCAAGTTTCCAGGTGAGGAAATTAAATATAGCAGAGGTTTATTGACCGTGCTACATGATTGACACTCCCCACGGCTAGAAGCCTGGGGATTCTTGCTTCACGGGGATTCCAATGAATTTACCCTCTGCAAGCATCTTGACCGTGTGCCCCACGGCTGCAAGTCCGCGTATAGCGACTACCTGAGCGGCTGCAACATCTCTATTTGTTGTATACCCGCAATTTGAACAAACATGAGTACGCTCCGACAGTTCTTTTTTACCAGTCTCAACTCCACAATTAGGGCAAATTTGGCTGGTTTTACGTGAGTCTACCTTTTGAAAATAGACATCGCGCTTAAAACAGGTTTGTTGAAGGATATTAAAAAACTGACCAAATCCAGCATCCAGGCAATGTTTACCTAGGATTGAACGGGACAAACCAACTAAATTTAAATCTTCAACAAACACCATCCCGGCGTTGTCACAGATTTGATGAGACAACTTTCTGTGCCAATCTTGACGACAATTAGCAACGTACTCATGTAATTTCGCAACTTTCTTTTGTGCTTTGCGCCAATTGTTCGAGCCTAACCGTTTTTTGGCAACACGCTTTTGCAGCAATTTCAGCTTGCGTTCGGCATCTCCAAAAAATCTCGGACGTTTGATTAAAAGACCATGAGAAGTTGCTATAAAATTCGTGAGACCGACATCTATTCCTACTGGTTCCCCATGTGGCAGAGGTTGGGGCATGGCTACATCCCACTGTACTGTTAACATGACGTACCACCCAGAGGCACGCTTAACTACACGCGCCTGTTTAATCACGCCTCCATCTGGAAGTGAACGGGATTGACGGACTTTGACCAACCCAATTACAGGTAATTTTACATACCTATTGGTTAATGGATTTACTCCTAATTGAGAAAAGGAAAAAGAACGCATTCGCCCCTGTTTCTTAAATCTGGGAAAGCCATGATTTTGTTCCCACATACTAACAAAAGCTTTTTCCAGTCGTCTTAATGTTTGCTGCAAAGATTGAGCATTAACACGTTTTAAATACTCATTTTTCTTGCGTGCAACAGTCAGAGACTTACATTGACTTGCAAATGTGGGACGAGGTGTATCAGCAGGAATGATGTAACAACTATGAAGGCTGCAAGCATTTACCTGGCAACTACGAGACTGATACCAGTCTTTACGCTCTGCCAAAGCATGATTGTAAACCCGTCGATGAGTTTCTAACCATTCTTCAAATATTGCTATTTGTTTTTGAGTTGGTTTGAGCTTAAATTCGTAGGTCAGATTAAACACTTGCATCACCTCCTGATGACATTATATATTTGATACTAATATTTTTCAAGACGATTTTTAGGAATGCGACTCAAGTCGCGATAGCGAAGCGCTGCTGCAAGCAGATCGCACTATACCCCCATAGTTGGAAACCAGGGGCACTGTGGGCATTTTTTGGTAGTTGCTCTCAAGGATGGGGACGGGGAGGAGGGAAATACTCACAGTTGCTGGCTTGCTCAGATACGCGGTATCTATGATACCGCCTGATGTTTTTTCTAGTTGAGGACTCGATGACCGATATCTTGGCGGTAATATACCCCCTGAAATTGGATTGATTTGATTCCAGTGTATGCTTGAGCGATCGCTTGCTGGAAATTTTCGCCGATGCCGGTTACATTTAACACTCTTCCCCCATCTGTGACTATTTCTTGTTGCTGGTTTAATTTTGTACCTGCATGAAATACGGTTACTCCTGGGGCTTCAGCCTCTTTAATTCCAGTAATCACTTTACCTGTGTCGTATTTCCCAGGATAACCCCCTGAAGCAGCGACCACAGTAGCCGCAGCCCCTGGTTTCCAAGCTATGGGGGGCATTTCCCCTAAACGCTGCTGTACACAGGCTAAAATCAATTCCTCTAGGGGTGTTTCTAACAGTGGCAAAATTACCTGAGTTTCCGGGTCACCAAAGCGACAGTTAAATTCTAACACTTTGAACTCACCATCGGGGGCAATCATCAAGCCTGCATATAGCACCCCCCGATAGTCAATACCTCTAGATTTTAAACCGGCGATCGCTCTTTCTAAGACTTCAGTTTGAATGCGTGCCATTAACTGGGGTGTAGCAATGGGTGCAGGGGCGTAAGCTCCCATCCCGCCGGTATTTTCCCCTGTATCGCCGTCTCCAATGCGCTTATGGTCTTGAGCGGGGAGCAAGGGGCGAATAGTTAACCCATCAGTCAGGGCTAAAACTGATACCTCTTCCCCAATCAAGCATTCTTCCACTACTACAAAATTACCAGCACTGCCAAACTGTCCGGCAAAAATTGCCTCAATGGCAGTTTCCGCCTGTTCTTGAGTTGTGGCGACTATTACCCCTTTCCCGGCCGCTAAACCGTCGGCTTTAATAACTATAGGTATTCCCTGGGATTTTACATAGGATTTAGCTGCTGTAGCTTCAGTAAATACCGCAGCCTTGGCTGTGGGAATCCCCGCCTCTTGCATTAAGGCTTTAGCCCAAGCTTTACTAGCTTCTATTTGCGCCCCAGCTTTGACTGGACCAAATACCATGAGTCCTTGACTTTGCAGGTAATCTGTAATTCCCATTGCTAGAGGTACTTCTGGCCCCACTACAACCAAGGAAATGCCATTTTCTAGGGCGTATCGGCTCATCCCCTCAAAATCATCTACAGCCAAGGGTAGGTTCTGACAACGTTCTAGGGTAGCAGTTCCCCCGTTTCCTGGTACACAAACAACTTGCTCAATTTGCGCAGATTGTAACAGTTTCCAAGCCAGGGCGTGTTCGCGCCCTCCATTACCAACAACTAAAACTTTCACTGAACCTTCTGACCAGAAGTGACAACTGCTTTGACAATATCACGAGTTCTGATCCCAAAATCAACTAGTTGTGTGAAGCAAGAATCCCCCACTACGGAGTGTCAATTGGCTAATCTAATCACTTCCCGAAGAGTGCATTGATTGAGAGTCGGTCGAAGGAGATGGTACTGAAATGGGATTCAAGGTAGATATAACAATAGCCAGTAGGGTAATCAAAGCCATAATTAGAAAAATGGCATCTGTGCCTTGCACTAAATTAGGCACAGGTAAGGACGTCACATCTACGGATACCGTAGGTATTTCACTATTACTGACGTTATTTAAACTGGATAAAAGTTCAGAACCGCTAAAACTAAAGACTGAAAAAAGCAGTCCAAACATGGATGTTCCAATGACGATTCCTAGCATTCTTGACAATGCGAGCATTCCAGAGGCTACGCCTAATTGTGCCTGTTGTACCGCATCCATGACGATCTTACTAAGGGGAATAACGTACATTATTAATCCTAATTCTATTAAAATACCCCTAATACAAAAGCCGACGGCGGTGGAATTTAACTGAAGAGTACTCCCAGCAATACATCCGATTAAAAGAAATCCTAGCCCCACAAAAGCAATGCTGCGCCCCCCGAAACGATCAGCAAGGGAACCCGACAGAGGTGAAATCCCCACAGATGCTAGGGGTAAAACAGTTAAGATAAAGCCCGCTTTATCAGGAGAATATTTTAAACCCAGTTCCAGGTACAGCGGAAATAAAAGTTGAATCAGCCCCACAATAATGTATATCATCATAAATAATAATAAGTTGATATTGAGTGGAGGGACGATTAAAAGTTTTAGATCCAGAATAGGATAGTCGATGTGGGATTCAATATATAAAAAGTACAGTAAGCCCACCATACTTAATCCAAGTAACATCACTGCCATGGGACTCATGTAGCTAAAATTTTGTAATTGAGTTGCGCCTAAAACAAAGCTACCGATGGTTATCGTAATTAAGAATAACCCCATAAAATCTAACTGTTTTTCAGTCCCTGCCGACATCCCTTGAGGGACAAAGTACGCAATCATCATACCCGCTGCTAACCCAATGGGAACATTGATCCAGAATAAAAAACGCCAATCCCAAAGACTCATTAATAAGCCCCCTAGTCCTGGACCGATGGCTAAACCAAGGGAAGACAGTCCGGTAACCCAACCAAGAGCTTGTCCTCTTTCTTCTGGCGGAAACATTTCCGTAACCATCGCATTTCGTAAAGCCCAGATTAACACTGCTCCTAGACCCTGTAAGCCTCGAAAAGCAATCAATATTGAAATATTAGTGGCTAATCCACACAGAAAAGAACTGATGGTAAATAGCCCTAATCCTATTAGGAATAATTGTTTTTTATCATAGATATCTCCCAGTTTGGCGACGCCCAAAACCATCGTCGTTAACATTAGTGTATAAATTAGTATCACCCATTGAACAGTCATGAAGGTGGCATGGAACTGTTGCATGAGTATAGGAAGGATGGCGCCAACAATATAAAATTCTGCCGAAATCATAAATGCACTGGTACCAATGCCAACAATTGCCCATTGTTTTTGGGTAGGAGTGGTAAAATTTTTCACGATTTATTTTCGTCAAGATGGGAGGATGTTTTAAAAGTGATGATTAATGTACCATATATTGTTTTACCCCTGCATAACCCTGCCCTTGGTAAGGGGGGATTAAGGGGGGTGAAAATGTGATCAAAATTACGGATGAAAACTTATCAAGCAACCTGTGGGAGAGACAAAAAGAGGAGGGTTAAAAGGAATATCGCTGTTATTCACACTCCTAAAATATCTCTCAGGGTCAGGGGTTCTTTCGGCAAAATACCAAATTTTTGCTGTTTAATATCCAATGTTTCTGGATTGACGTAAGTTCCAAAAATACGATCGCAAAAGGTAAATAGATCGCCTAAATTTTTCTTTTGTAAATCAATATTGCTGGAGTGATGCACCATATGATAGCGCGGGGTAACTAAAACCCATTCCACATATTTCATCCAAGGTTGCCATTGAATGTTGCTATGAACAAAGAACGTAAAAAAGCTATAAGCTGTCACGAAGATTAACGTTAGATTTAGGGGTATCCCTAGGAGTACAAAACCAATGAGATCCCACTTGGCAATAAACTTAGCAACGAGAGAATTTTTGTTTCCCTTTAGCCAATACATTTGATCCTGCATATGGTGCCACTTATGGGATCTCCAAAATGTCATGTTGTGGTGCATTGCCAGATGATAACTATAAGCAATTAAATCTTTTAATAGGATGGCTAAAATAAACCTCAACCACAGGGGACTATGCAGTACCATATGCCAAAGGTATATGTGTTGCCCCCAGCCCGATACAGGCAAGATATAGTGATGCTCAATGTAGCCATAGATTTGAGCGGAAAGAACAATAAAAACCAGGATAATGGGTAGTTCTTTCAAATCCTGAAAAATCGTTTCCAGGTCAATTTGGCGAAGGGGCTGACCGAATTCCCAGATCCAAAGGATTACACCGGAGGTAATGATAATTAAGATGGGGAAAATAAATAAGTATATATACGGTTGTAGAAGGTATATTAATTTTGCCAGCCAAATACCGGCAAGTGAAATATTGCTCGTAGAAAAACCAAAAGCTTGATCAAGATATAACATGGTCTGGTATCTCCAGTAAAAAACCTTAAAAACTGGGGATGAAAAAATGCCATCAACAGTTAAGTGAAGAACAGGGACATATTAGATTTATACTTCTGCTAATGCCAGAATTTCTGAAGTGCTTAACACTCGGTTTTCAAGACGAGCCGTTGTTAGGATCTGATCGATGGTTTCATCAGTGAGGGTTACACCCCAGTGACGCATTAACAATTTAACATTGGCACGACCGCTAAACGGTCCGACTTGAATGTCATAATTGAGGCCAAACAAGTGGGGATTAACTCCAGAATAAATGCATGCGGCTAAATCCTGATTATCATAGGTTTCAGCCTTCAGAATCGCGGAGGCATGAACTCCCATTTGAGTGGTAAAACTATGCTGACCAAACACAGGATATTTGTCGGGGATGGTTAGGTTGCACCGTTGAGCTAGTTCCCAACAATACTGTTGGAGGGGGATCAAAAATTTCTGATTCCAAAGCCCTTGTAAGTGTAGATTAATCATCACCAAATCTAGAGCAGCATTCCCAGAGCGTTCTCCAATACCGAGCATTGTTCCCTGAATACAATCAGCCCCAGCCTCGATGGCAGCCAGGGAATTAGCTAGGGCTAAACCGCGATCATTATGACCATGAAAATCAAGGCGCACGGGGCTATTGTTAGCATCCAAAAAATGTCGAAGATGCTGAATCAACTTACGTGTACCGGAAGGCGTTAAACAGCCCACCGTGTCACAAACGGTAATTTCTGTTGCTCCCTCTTCCACCGCAATGCGACACAAATGTTCAACAGTCTGAGGCTCAGATCGTGAAGTATCCTCCGGTGAAAAATTAACCGGTAATCCCAATTTGTGAGCAAGCTTTACCCCAAACCGGATTAATTCTTCTAACTCATGGATATCCCATTGATCTACAAAGCGACGAATGGGAGAACAGGGTACAAATAAGTGGGCTACAATAGCGCAACCGCTCTTTTGACGGATGCGCTCGATGGCTTGAATATCCGCTTCAACCATGCGCCCCAATAGACCAAGTCGAGGGGTTAGTCCTTTGGCTTTAACTCCTTGACACAGGGCTAAAGCCTCTCGATAGGCGATTTCCTGCCCGGGAAAGCCCACCATAATATCTGTAATTCCTGAGTCACTGGCCAGTTTTAATAATTCCAGCTTTTCCTCTAGGCATGGTAGCCGGGTAACTCCTCCTTCTAAACCATCTCGCAAGGTTTCATCGCAGAGAGTAATCGTTTTTGAGGTGGTTCTGGTTGGTATATTCCAGTTATAAACTAAGTCACTAAGTTGTGGCATTTTTATGAATTTTTATTCCTTGACTTAAAATTACAGCGGTTTTCACAAAAACGACGAACTATCAGTTATTTGCTAAACATTAATTAGTGCTTTAGATTCAGAGAATTCCCGAACTCCTTCTACCAATAAGGACATTCCTTTCTTAAAGTTATCTGTATTCCGAGCTAAGGCAATGCGTAGATATTTTCCACCTTGCTCTGGGTTGTCCCAATAAAAGAATGTCCCCGGTAAGATGTGAACTTTTTTACGTATTTGTAAAAATTCTTGTAGGTCTGTAGCTTGGACATGAGGAGATTTAATTTCACACCACGCTACGCTAGTTTTAGTAAGGTTAGGTACTAAGTCTATGATTTGACCTTTCAACAATGTTTCAAGGGTTGAACGATTTTGTTCTATGGGATCTCGAATCTGAGAAAACTTACTGCAAAATGAGGCGGTAATATACTTAGTAATGAAATTGAGGACAAACGGAGAAACACTTAGTAAATAGCCGTTGTATATTTCATACATCCGATCATATAAATCCGGTGACATTTTTAGTGTCGATACCTTGATTCCTTGAGTGGGAAAAAATTTACCTGTATCTTCAATCACTATGTAACTGATTCCTGATTTCTCTAAAACATCATAAGTGTCGTATAAGCTAATTTGAGAATCTAGCAATAAAAATGGGGCAAAACAATGATCGAAAATTAGTAGCTTGTCCTGCTCCTTACAAAATCTAATAATTTCATTAAATGCGTGTCTATTGTGATCGCCTAAGGTTGTAAATCCAGTAGGATTATTGGGATCTACAAGGAATATAGCATCGGTTTTAACATGGTATAGCAGGTTATCGTAAATTCTTGAACTGTCGTACAGCAGTTCCTCAGGTAAGGCAGAAACTTTAACATTTTGATTCCTCAATACCTGAAATATACTATCAAAGCAAGGTTCAATTAAACTAACACTTAAATGATGATTTGATAAATAATTGGCAACATGAACAATGGCTATGGAGGCTGCATAGTGAAGCATAATATTACCGGAATTGAGACCACTCCTAATCCCGCGAATACCATAAAAAACTTCCAGAAAACGCTCCTCAAAGATTTGCTGTTTATTTTTCTCAGTCTCTAGCCACAGTCTCGGAAGTTGATCAATAGTTGGTATCTGATAGCCGGGTTGAGAAATTTGATTAAAAGCATTAGTGTAATTAAATTCCTGTTCTAATGCCAATTTCTCATGTTGAGTTAAGTTGGTGTACTTTAGCATGATTATTTTATTTCTTTATATCACAAATTGATTTAAATGCAAGAAATTTATTTTTTTGACTTCCTGTGGTTTTTGACTAGTTTTTGGTACTGTAATATGATTTGTTTATTACCGAAAATTTATTAATATTTTTTTTAGTTTTAAGAGGATGTTTGGAAAGTCATGATTAGTGTATCAACTATTGTGTAACCCCACCCTAACCCTCCCCTTGTAAGGGGAGGGGACTGGATTTTATTGTTTTTTGTGTGTTGCCCAATCCTTCCCAATCGTTTTCATTCCCTGTTCCCTGTTCCCTAAAATAAAAATTACCTGTTGAAAACTTATTAAACAACCTCTTAGAGGATGTTTAATAATTTTTAGGCAGTGCAAATTTAAGCAAGTCGCCTAACCATTAAATTCTCCTAGTATAATCTGCCAATCAAGATAGTTAGAGAATGTTTTAAAAGTCAAAGTTAGTTAACGGGACTTAAGGAAAAATCAAGCCCAAATAAAGCCGAAACTAGCTTTAATAGCTAACGCTTATAGCTGGTGTGAATATCACTTGAGCAAATTCTTACACAGCGAGCTTTTCGCCCCTTCCTCTGCGTCAAACTCACGTCAGTTTATACCTTGTAAGCTTTCTTTCCACCCCACCCCCCTTTTAAAATATCTTCTTACCTACTCCTGGGTGGGTCTTGGTGCATGAGGGGACGCAACCCATTTAACCCAGCTAGAATTGCTGAACCATTATGAATCAGGGTCGCTGCTAAGGGATGCAAGCCTAGGGTCATAGTTATTCCTCAAGCTGCTAAATTGGGGAATACTACTAAACCAATATTTTGTTTAATTACCGCTGCGGTTTCACGGGCGATCGCACTAGCTTGTCACCCCTCATCTATATTAAGGT
Organism: Anabaenopsis elenkinii CCIBt3563; assembly: GCF_015245355.1. Lineage (GTDB taxonomy): Bacteria > Cyanobacteriota > Cyanobacteriia > Cyanobacteriales > Nostocaceae > Anabaenopsis > Anabaenopsis elenkinii. The sequence continues at coordinate 2,817,901 of NZ_CP063311.1, forward strand.
GCTGAAGAGGTTGTCTGTATTTTGGCAGGTTGTTTAATAAGTGTTGATATGTAATTTTCATCACTAGCTGGTCAATATACCCGACTTTTACGAAAATTTATAACTACCTGACAAGATCATAGTCAGAAGTCGGGGATATGAGTCACTAATAAAAGCGATCGCTTTGGGTACTGGGTAGCGATCGCACTGGCGTTTTGTCAGTCAACCGTCAACAGTCAACCGTCAACAGTTAACACCCAGTCGGATTCATCCGACTTAAGCTATCAGACAGGGGTTTCTAACCCCTGGCTCCCCGTGGTCGCTGCTCTTAAACCCTGACCCGTCAACAGTCAACAGTCAACCGTCAACCGTCAACCGTCAACAGATACTTATTTACCCCAGCACCCCGGAGATAAAAGCATTAATCTCGGCTCCTGTGTTTCTCGGTCCTGTGAGTTCACTGGTAAATAGATTAAAGGAACTTTGTAAAATCGCATTGACGTTAGGATTACTCCTAAGTAATAAACCTTGGGTCATTAAGAAAATATCCCCCCCTGTGACTTGACCATTACCATCAACGTCAAAGGCTAATCTGTTCACCCCATTAGTAATTGTATTCCTCAAAGCAGCACCAGTGGTGTTTGTAGCTCCCACGGTTTCAGTGCTAAACAGATTAAAAGAGCTTTGCAGAATCGCATCCACATTCGGATTATTCCGTAACAGCAGATATTGGGTAATAAAGAATAAATCAGCACCGGTCACCCTACCATTACCATCAATATCGGCAGCCAGTCCACTGACTGTGACAGAAGGTACTCCCAATACATCCACATTGGGGTTACCACTGCTACCAGCAAAGTTAACTGTACTTTCTCCATCAAAACCAGCTGTGGTGGTAAAGGGAATATTCACAAAGACACTATCACTGTCAGTGGATTGAAGAGGGCTGATAGTGAGAATTAATTCTTTATCAGTGTTAGGGTCATTATCAGCATTTGCAGCGTCATCAATAATGATTTTGCCGAGTATAGTCCCCGCGGAACTAGACAAATTCACATCCCCAGTGTTAATATTCAGTTCAGAACTATCAAAGTAAATTGAAAATCCTGCAAAGGATATCTGAGAATCGTTAAAGTTATCAAAACGATAGTTTAACGTTATCTCTCCCCTTCCTGGTGTAACCTTGTTGCTTTCAGGGGTAATCAGCAGTTGAGGGGGATTTATTAAATCATCATTGAGAATAGTTCCCGTAGCAGTAGCNCCGGTGCGGGTGGGGCTGGCGGGGTTGCTGATATCGATGATTTGCAATCCTTGACCCCCATCAGCGACATAGGCGTAATTCCCCACTACTTGTACACCCAAAGCAGAGCCAGAGGTATCGTAACCACCGGTGCGGGTGGGGCTGGCGGGGTTGCTGATATCGATGATTTGCAATCCTGAAATCCGATCAGCGACATAGGCGTAGTTCCCCACTACTTGTACATCCCTAGCCGAGTCAGGGGTCTTGTAAAATCCGGTGCGGGTGGGGCTGGCGGGGTTGCTGATGTCGATAATTTGCAATCCTTGACCCCCATCAGCGACATAGGCGTAGTTCCCCACTACTTGTACAGCCAAAGCCTCGCCAGAGGTATCGTAAACGCCAGTGTGGGTGGGGTTAGCCGGGTTGCTGATGTCGATAATTTGCAATCCTGTACTGTGATAAGCGACATAAGCATAATTCCCCACTACTTGTACACCAAAAGCAGCGCCAGGGGTATAGTAACCGCCGGTGCGGGTGGGGTTAGCCGGGTTGCTGATGTCAATAATTTGCAATCCTGCACTCCCACCAGCGACATAGACGTAGTTCCCCAATATTTGTACACCCAAAGCAGAGCCAGAGGTATCGTAATTCCCTACAAAGGTTACTTCCAACTGGTTTAAGATGTAGGCACTCACATTTGTAATAGTGGAAGTATTCCCCGCCGCGTCTGTAGCAGTAATTCCCAGAGTAAAACTGTTAGGTGCGGTTTCAAAGTCATTCGCTGCGGCGGCTACTCCTGCTACTGTCAGGGTAATTACCCCGCTGTTGTTAATGCTGAAGAATCCATCTGGATTACCACTGACAATATTGTAACCTGTAACAGCTACGTTATCAGTAGCAGCCACGGTTCCGACTTGGTAACCTGCGACTTGGTTTTCTGTGTAGCTGAAGGTTTGTCCAGTGGCGATAACTGGGGCGGTGTTATCTGTATCATCATTTTGAATCGTCCCCGTAGCAGTAGCCGTGGCAATAGTGGCGTTATTGGGGTTAGATAGGGTAACGGTAAAGGTTTCATCCTGCTCAAATACCGTATCACCACTGACATTAACTGTAATTAATTGAGATGTTACCCCTGCTGCAAAGGTGACTATACCTGATGGGAAGGTTCCACCTACAAAGTCGGCGGCGTTGGCCGGGTTGGCTCCTGTACCTGTAACTGTCCAGTTAGCACTACTTGTACCTGTGGTGTCTCCAGTACGGGTGACTGTGAAGGTGAAGGGGGTAGTACCTGAGTTAGCCTCTGATTGTACTATATTGGTGGGGGCGACTATTCTTATGAATGGTTGATCAGTTGGGACTTGAGTAAACTCACTCACATCGATGATTTGCAATCCTGCTTCTCTACCAGCGACATAGGCATAGCTCCCCACTATTTGTACACCTTGAGCTTGTCCAGGCGTATCGTAAACACCGGCGCGGGTGGGGTTAGCAGGGTTGCTGATATCGATTATTTGCAATCCTGAACCACCATCAGCGACATAGGCGTAGTTCCCCACTACTTGTACACTTATAGCAAAGCCAGAGGTATCGTAACCGCCGGTGCGGGTGGGGTTAGTGGGGTTGCTGATATCAATAATTTGCAATCCTGAACCACCATCAGCGACATAGGCGTAGTTCCCCATTACCTGTACACCCCAAGCAGAGCCAGAGGTATCGTAAACACCGGTGCGGGTGGGGTTAGCCGGGTTGCTGATATCTATTATTTGCAATCCGGTATTCCAAGCAGCGACATAGGCGTAGTTCCCCACTACTTGTACACCCATAGCAGAGCCTCTATTCTCATTAGAGGTATTGTAACCGCCGGTGCGGGTGGGTTTAGCCGGGTCACTGATATCTATGATTTGCAATCCTGCATCCCCATCAGCGACATAGGCGTAGTTCCCCACTACTTGTACACCCAAAGCAGAGCCAGAGGTATCGTAAACACCGGTGCGAGTAGGGTTAGCGGGGTTGCTGATATCGATGATTTGCAATCCTGCATCCCCATCAGCGACATAGGCGTAATTCCCCACTATTTCTACATCCGAAGCACTACCAGTAGTCCTGTAAACACCAGTACGGGTGGGGTTAGCGGGGTTACTAATATCTATTATTTGCAATCCGCCCCAATCAAAAGAATTAGCCAAATAAGCGTAGTTCCCCACTACTTGTATCCTACGAGTCCAGTGAGAGGTATTGTAATTAATGAAGGGAGAAACATTGAGGGTGATATTGCCTGTTTCACTACCATAACCATCCACTGCTATGTAATAGGTAGTTCCGGGAGTGATGTTGAAACTTACGCGGCTTTGTTTACTATTATCTTCCCCTAAGTCATCATTCTGTGCTACTAATGTCAAACCATCCACAGTATCACCGGTGAATACAGATAACACCGTATCAAAATCACTGCCAATGGTATCTATAATAACTCTGTTGGCAGTAGCTGGAGCGGTCCAACGCCACCAAGCAGAGTTAATCACTCCCTGCTGGGCTGGTTCCCCTACTTCCCCGGTAAACCCGATGTTATTACCGGTGGTGATATTTCTGTTAATGATGATGGCATCGGCAAAGTTGTCATTGGAAGTAATAGGCACAATAGACATAGATTTAAGGTGTTATAAGTACTCGATAAAATAAAGAATATCTGGAGTATAAAAATTCAGATATTCACTAGGCTTAATTAAACTTTATATTACAACAAATACCAGAATTAATTTAACTTTAAAATACTTTTAATACTAATACCTCAGTGATACTATGGATGTAGTTTTGTCATCTATCTAAAGATAGATATTTGAGAAGATAAACCATATATCCAATCAAAAAACCCTCGCCGTTACTTGTATTATTATGAGAATTAACACTTACGCATTAGCCAGGGAATAAATTCCCTGTCTAATAGCTAAAGTCCACTAAAAGTGGACTAGCGGATTAACTAGAATATTCTAGTTAATGGCTATTAACTGTATTCTGTGCGGATTAACACCTAGTCGGATTCATCCGACTTGAGCTATTAGACAGGGGTTTCTAACCCCTGGCTCCCGGTGGTCTAAACTGCTGCGGTTTCAAGGGCGATCGCACTAGCTTGTCAACCGTCAACCGTCAACGGTTCGACTCCGCTCACCGACCACCGTCAACAGTTAACACCTAGTCGGATTCATCCGACTTAAGCTATCAGACAGGGGTTTATAACCCCTGGCTCCCGGTGGTCGTAGCTTTGAAACCCTGACCCGTCAACCGTCAACCGTCAACGGTTCGACTCCGCTCACCGACCACCGTCAACAGTTAACACCCAGTCGGATTTATCCGACTTAAGCTATCAGACAGGGGTTTCTAACCCCTGGCTCCCGGTACTCATAGCTTTGAAACCCTGACCCGTCAACGGTTCGACTCCGCTCACCGACCACCGTCAACGGTTCGACTCCGCTCACCGACCACCGTCAACACCCCTCGGGGTGGGTCTTGGTGCATAAGGGGACGCAACCCATTTAATCCAGCTAAAATTGCTGAACCATTATGAATCAGGGTCGCTGCTAAGGGATGCAACCCTAGGGTAATAGTTAGTCCTAAAGCTGCTAAATTGGGGAATACTACTAAACCAATATTTTGTTTAATTACCGCTGCGGTTTCACGGGCGATCGCAATTGCTTCTATAAAACTAGTCAGATTATCATCCATCAGTACCACATCGGCGGTTTCTCTAGCTACTTCAGAACCTCCACTAAAGGAAATCGCTACATCTGCATAGGCTAAAGCAATAGAATCATTTAAACCGTCACCGGTGAAAGCCACAGTTTTACCTGATGCGTGGATTTTCTGGATAATCTCGGCTTTTTGTTCTGGGAAGGCTTCAGCATGAACTAGGGAGGGGGAAATATCAGCTTCTTGAGCTACAGCCATAGCCCTTTGTTGATTATCCCCTGTAAGTAAATGTATTTCCATACCATATTCAGTGTGCAGTTTCTCAATTACCCGCGCACTTTCTGGACGCAGGGGGTCTGTATAGGCGATAATTCCTTGAAACTGTTGATTAACCGCCACATACAAACAAGAGTCATGGGCAGAAATATGGTAGTTTAAATGGTGAGGAGAAATACCACACTGACGTAAAAAGCGATCGCTCCCTACAATAACCTGTTCACCGTCAATCAGACATAGCACACCTAAACCAATTTCATAGACAAATTCTTGTCGTGGTAAAATTTCTACACCTTGTTTTTGAGCGTATGTCACTAAGGCCTTAGCCACCGGGTGGGTAATATGTTGTTCCGCAGATGCAGCTAATGTTAACAGACGGTGGGGAGATATACCTTGAGCTACGGTTTCCACCGCCACAACTTCCACATCACCTTTAGTTAAAGTACCGGTTTTATCAAATACTAAAGTATCGACTTGGGCTAATTTTTCTAAAGCACCACCACTGCGAATCAAGACACCATGTCTGGTAGCGTGGTGTAGAGCTGCTAAGAAGGTTGTAGGGAGAGCTACGCGAATCCCGGTGACAAAATCTAGGGTGATGATGGATGCAGCTTTGGCTGGGTTACGAGTAATAATTAAGACTACTGCCGCCAAAATCAAGGCTGGTAATACGGCTCTTTCGGCAATGGTAGCCGCATAATTACCCATGCGTGTATCATGAACAGGGGCTTTTTTAACTAACTCGATACTCGCCCCAGCACGGGTAGCAGCGCCCACCCGTTGGGTTTGGATGTAGATTTGTCCTTCCCGTACTAGGGTAGAGGCATAAACTGCTTGTCCCACTTGACGTAAAATGGGCATGGATTCACCGGTTAATCTTTGTTGGTCGATAATGGCTTCCCCCTGTAGGATTTTGCCATCGACAGGGATTTGTTCCCCAGGATATACTATCACCGTGTCTTGGGGTTGTACCTGGGTGGTTAACAGGCGTTGTATTTCCCCATTTGGTTGTTTTACCCAGGCGTAATTTCCTAGGGAATTTAATAAGTCAGCGGCACGATTTTCTGTAACTCTGGCTGTGCGATCGCGCATGATATCGCCAATTTGATGGAGGATAATCAGTAAGGCTGGTGTTAACAGATTACCTTGGAGAGAAGTTAGGGCGATCGCCATTAAATCTAGGCAATCTATATTTAGTTTTCCTTCTTGGCTAATACTCGTATAAGCCCGTTGAGTAATAGGTAAAGCTGCCAGTGCTAATATAGCGAAAATTAACACACTGGGAATGGGTAAGCCTAGCCGCAACACTGCCAAAATACTGGCTAATATCGGTAATTGCAGCGGATAATCGGCTTTTTTGGGGATATTTTTACTCTGATAGTTCTTGGCTTTGTGCAGTAAATTTACTATATATTCTGGTATTATAACATCAGGAGGATGAGAGACTTGATATTGAATGGCTACGGAACTGCACCAGGGATTAACACGTACTGCTAAAATCCGACTATCAGATTCTAGTAACTCTTGCACACAGACTAAATCTAGGTTAGTGCGCAATCTGACTCTGCCGGGAATTTGATGTACTATATAATAGTCAACGACCGTAGTATAGTTAGATTTGTCACCCCCTAGCTGACTGGTAAAGGTAGATGTAATATTGGTGGTAATCATGGGTGATAGCCAATGTAAGTACCGAGCGATCGCGCTGTTTCCACTAAAAAGTTATCAGGATCTACTAAACAAGGACTCTTAGCCAAAACTGCTTCCAAGGGAACAGCAACAACTTGACCATTTTGCCAAGCTACCATCTGGCCAGTTTCTCCATTAGCTAATAAATCTACCGCAGCTTTACCGAAAGCCGTAGCTATCAAACGGTCTAAAGCCGAAGGAATACCACCGCGTTGAATATGTCCTAAGACAGATACCCGAATATCAAGATCGTGGGTGAGGGCGCGAATCTCATTAGCGATATATTGACCCCGACCACAGGATGGGCGTTGTCCTTCCAGCGGTGCTGCGCTATCACAGGATGTATAAATAGATGAATCTGTAGCCAATTGAATACCTTCAGCCACAACTATAATAGCGAATCTGCGCCCCCTGCGGCGTAGCTGTTCTAAATGCTCACACACCCCCCGAATAGAATAGGGAATCTCAGGAATTAAAATCACATCCGCACCCCCCGCAATACCGGATTGTAGGGCTAAGTGTCCCGCATTGCGCCCCATCACTTCTACAATCATCACCCGGTCATGACTACAAGCGGTAAAGGTCAAACGATTGAGCGCATCTACAACAGTATTTACAGCTGTATCAAACCCGACGACTCTTTGGGTCTGTCCCACATCATTATCAATGGTTTTAGGAATACCAACAAACTGCCAATTTCCTTGACTTTGGAGTTGATGGAGAATTGCCAAGCTACCATCTCCACCAATGCCAATTAAAGCATCTAATCCTAAAGCGTAGTATCCAGCAATAATCTCTTCTACATGGGCTAGAGTATCACCTTTGTTGATGCTACCCAAAATTGTCCCGCCCATATTCAGCAAAGGGTCAATACCCCGCAGGTCTAGACCATGGATACTCAATGGGGTAGCTTCATGGTCTAGAAGCCCTCTGGTAGCATAGGGGATACCCACGACTTCCCAGTTATATGTCAGGGTGGCGTGATGCACTACTGCTCGAATTACTGCATTTAGTCCGGGACAGTCACCACCACTGGTGAGGATACCAAGTCTTTTTTTGATGGTCATCACACATTAGGGCTAGAACATGGGGATACTATTTTCCGTCGTCAACCGTCAACCGTCAACCGTCAACCGTCAACCGTCAACAGTCAACCGTCAACAGTCAACAGTCAACAGTCAACAGTCAACAGTCAACAGTATAAATTAAGTTTACATGGTCAATCTGACAAGTGCCGATTAACTTTCCTTGCAATTTTTTTTATTGTGCCTTGATTACCCTGATTGATTGTTACACTGGAGTCATCGCCGCCAAGAGGCCAGAGCAATTATGAATTCAACATCTGCTGTTAAAACTAACAACACAGCAATGATTAGCTCTTATCAGTCCGTAACCAGTAATCAAGGGGATAAGCGATTTAAAATTCTGTCGGCACATATTAAACGCTATCAGTATCAACAGGATGCTCTAATTGAGATCCTCCATAAGGCACAGGAAGTTTTTGGTTATTTAGAAAACGAAGTCTTAATTTATATCGCCCACGCCCTGAAATTACCACCAAGTCGGGTTTACGGGGTCGCCACCTTTTATCATCTATTTTCCCTTGCACCTAGCGGCGTCCATACCTGTGTAGTTTGCACTGGTACTGCTTGTTATGTCAAAGGCGCTCAGGCTATCCTCACAAATTTAGAAGAGTCCATACATCTTCGCCCCGGTGAAACATCTACAGATGGTCAAGTTTCACTGCAAACCGCCAGATGTCTAGGTGCTTGTGGAATCGCCCCCGCTGTAGTGTTTGATAAGACGGTGATAGGGTATCAAACCCCTGAGTTAGTTCTGGATCACATCAAAGGATGGTTACAAGATGGATCTAACTGAATTAATAGCGATCGCCCACAAGGAAAAAACAGCAAGCAAACCCGTAGAAATCCGCTGTTGTGTAGCTGCGGGTTGTCTGTCTGCTAATTCACAAACTGTCAAACAGCGTTTACAAGAAGTAATCACAGCAGAGAATTTAACAGAAACAGTGGAGGTGCGTGGAGTTGGCTGTATGCGCTTGTGCTGTCAAGGGCCATTAGTCCAGGTAGATGACCACACCCTGTACCAACAAGTCACCCCCGATGATGCACCCGCAATTATTGCTGCACTCCAAGGAGGAGAAACCACAGTTACAAAAGGTGATTTAAATCACCCATTTTTTACATCCCAAATGCCCATTGTTCTGGAAAATAGCGGTAAGGTTGACCCAGAACGTATTCAATCTTATATCGCCGCAGCAGGTTATCAAGCTCTGCACCATGTCCTGCGGGAAATGACCCCCAAGGAGGTAGTAGATACTGTCACCGCTAGTGGTTTACGGGGACGGGGAGGCGCTGGTTACCCCACCGGGGTGAAGTGGGGAACGGTGGCTAAATCCCCAGGAGAACGAAAGTATGTCATCTGTAACGCCGATGAAGGTGACCCCGGAGCGTTTATGGATCGCAGTGTCCTGGAAAGTGACCCCCACCGGGTACTAGAAGGGATGGCGATCGCAGGCTATGCTGTAGGAGCCAACCAAGGTTATATTTACATCCGGGCTGAATATCCCATAGCTATTCATCGCCTACAAACTGCCATCCGTCAAGCACAACGTTTAGGTTTACTAGGTAGTCAAATTTTTGACTCTAGTTTTGATTTTAAAATTGATATTCGCATCGGCGCGGGAGCTTATGTCTGTGGTGAAGAAACAGCTCTCATGGCTTCCATTGAAGGTAAACGGGGAACTCCCCACCCCCGCCCTCCCTATCCAGCGGAATCAGGTTTATGGGGTTACCCCACTTTAATTAATAATGTAGAAACCTACGCCAATATTACACCAATTATCCGTAATGGTGCTCAATGGTTTGCCAGCATCGGTACTGCAAAAAGTAAAGGTACAAAGGTATTCGCCCTAGCGGGGAAAATCCGTAACACAGGTTTAATAGAAGTACCCATGGGAACCACCATCAGCCAGATTGTGGAAGTCATGGGGGGTGGTGTACCAGATGGGGGTGTGGTTAAAGCTGTACAAACCGGTGGACCCTCTGGGGGATGTATTCCTGCATCGGCTTTTGATACCCCTGTAGATTATGAATCCCTGACTGAGCTAGGTTCAATCATGGGTTCCGGGGGGATGATTGTCATGGATGAAACCACCAACATGGTAGATGTGGCCCGTTACTTTATGGAATTCTGTATGGATGAGTCCTGTGGGAAGTGCATTCCCTGTCGGGTGGGAACGGTACAACTGTATCAGTTATTAACCGCCATCAGTGAAGGTAAAGCTACCCAGACAGACTTAGAACTACTAGAGGAATTATGCGACATGGTGAAACATACCAGCTTGTGCGGTCTGGGACAGTCTGCGCCTAATCCAGTATTTAGCACCTTGCGTTATTTCCGTCATGAGTATTTGGAATTGCTTAAGTAGGTCGGGTAGAGTCCGCGAAACCCGAAGTTAGTAGGTCGGGTAGAGTCCGCGAAACCCGACTTAGTAGGTGGGGTAGAGTCCGCGAAACCCCAATAGGGAGCGCAGGGGAAATCAGTATTGAGCAGCTGGGTAATAAATTACCCGTCTGATAGCGAAAGTCCACTAAAAGTGGACTGTTAGGTTACATAGGATACCCTAAGCAATGGTTGTCAATGGAATTTATGATGTTATATGTAACACTCAGTCCGATTCATCCGACTTGGACTTTTAGACGGGGGATTATAACCCCCGGCTCCCGATTTTCTTAGCCCCTGGCGATCGCATGACCATAGGCGATCGCGAAACGCTGCTGCAAGCAGATCCCCCTTCCGTCAACCGTCAACAGTCAACCGTCAACCCTTAATAATACCATGGCTGTCAAAACTTTGACAATTAATCAAGAATTAATTAGCGCCCGTGAAGAAGATACCATACTCCAAGCAGCCGAAGAGGCGGGGATTCATATTCCTACCCTGTGTCACCTAGAAGGGGTAACAGATGTGGGAGCTTGTCGCCTGTGTTTAGTGGAAATTGCTGGTACTAATAAACTTTTACCAGCTTGTGTAACCAAAGTTACTGAAGGAATGGAAGTTCAAACCCACACCCAGCGCCTACAAAATTACCGGCGCACCATTGTAGAAATGTTGTTTGCAGAAGGTAATCACATTTGCGCGGTTTGTGTGGCTAATGGTAATTGTGAATTACAAGATTTAGCCATTGAGATGGGGATGGATCATGTGCGGTTAAACTATCATTTCCCCTCTCGCTCTGTGGATGTTTCCCATCATATGTTTGGCGTTGACCACAACAGATGTGTTTTATGTACTCGTTGTATTCGGGTTTGTGATGAGATTGAGGGGGCACATACTTGGGATATGGCGGGGAGGGGAACAAATTCCCATGTAATTACCGACTTAAACCAACCCTGGGGGAGTTCCTCAAGTTGTACTTCTTGTGGTAAATGTGTTAATGCCTGTCCCACCGGTGCTCTGTTTAATCAAGGTTCCACTGTGGGGGAAATGAAGAGCGATCGCCAAATGTTAGATTTCCTAGTCACCGCTCGACACAAACAAGAATGGAATCGTTGACTGTTGACTGTTAACTGATTTCCCCTCCTCAAAAATTCACCCCTCCCCTGAGAAGTTATGACTCTTTTAAAACTAGCTACGGTTTGGTTAGGTGGGTGCTCTGGTTGTCATATGTCCTTTCTGGATCTAGATGAATGGTTGATTGACCTAGCCAAACAAGCAGAATTAGTTTACAGTCCCTTTGCTGATACTAAAGAATATCCTTTAGGTGTGGATGTTGTCTTGGTTGAGGGGGCGATCGCTAACCAGGAACACCTCAAGATGATTTACAAAGTCAGAGAGCGTTCCCAAATTCTAGTATCCTTCGGTGATTGTGCTGTCACCGGTAACGTTACGGCTTTACGTAACCCCATGGGAGACGCTCAAACAGTCCTCCAGCGTTGTTACATAGAAGCCAACGCCCTATACCCCGCCATTCCCTCCGATGCTGATATAGTCCCCACCCTACTAGACCGGGTAGTACCAGTACATCAAATAGTCCCTGTGGATATTTATTTACCAGGATGTCCCCCTGATGCTAATCGCATCAAAGCTGTATTAGACCCCTTGCTTAAGGGTGAAATACCACAACTATCAGGGCGAGACATGATTAAGTTTGGTTGACGGTTGACGGTTGACTGTTTCCTACTCCTTCGCTGTTCCCTGTTCTTTCATTATGTCTAAGAAAATTATCATCGACCCCGTAACCCGCATAGAGGGACACGCCAAAATTAGTATATACTTGGATGATACTGGACAAGTTAGCGACGCTCGCTTTCATGTCACAGAGTTTCGCGGATTTGAGAAGTTTTGCGAAGGTCGCCCTTTTTGGGAAATGCCGGGAATTACAGCCCGTGTGTGTGGAATTTGCCCAGTTAGTCACCTGTTAGCCTCCGCTAAAGCCGGGGATAACATTTTAACAGTCAAAATCCCCCCCGCTGCCGAAAAGCTGCGGCGGTTAATGAATTTAGCTCAGATTATCCAATCCCACGCTTTGAGTTTCTTTCACCTGAGCGCCCCGGATTTGTTGTTGGGAATGGATGGCGATCGCCCAGACCGGAATATATTTGGTTTAATTGCAGCAGAACCAGAATTAGCCAGGGGGGGAATTCGCCTCCGTCAATTTGGACAGGAAATCATAGCTCAGTTAGGAGGACAGAAAATACACCCATCTTGGGCTGTTCCCGGTGGAGTGCGGGATGGTCTCCGACCAGAGGGACGCACCCACATTTACAACCGCATCCCGGAAGCACGCAGTACAATTCTAGATGCTCTGGGTAGGTTCAAAGGAATATTAACAGACTACCAACAAGAGATCCAAACCTTTGGCAACTTCCCCACCTTATTTATGGGTTTGGTTACCTCCGCTGGTCTGTGGGAACACTACGACGGACATATCCGGTTTGTAGATAGTGGGGGGAATATTATCGCCGACCAACTAGACCCCAGGGACTATCAACAATTTATTGGGGAAGCAGTACAACCGGACTCTTATTTAAAATCTCCCTACTATCGCCCCCTAGGTTACCCCGACCAAAGTGACCACTGTCGTTTAAGTAGTGGTATCTATAGAGTCGGACCTTTAGCCCGGTTAAATATCTGTAGTCACATTGGTACACCCTTAGCCGATGCAGAATTAAGGGAGTTTAGAGACAGAACTAAAGGTACTGCTAACTCATCATTTTTCTATCACTACGCCCGCTTAATTGAAATCCTAGCAGCAATTGAACACATAGAAAAACTACTAGATGACCCCGACTTACTTTCAACCCGACTGCGGGCCCATGGGGGTGTGAATCAATTAACAGCTGTAGGAGTCAGTGAAGCTCCCAGGGGAACCCTATTTCATGAATATCAAGTTGATGAGAACGGGTTACTCCAAAGAGTGAATTTATTAATTGCTACAGGTCAAAATAACTTAGCCATGAATCGCACAGTCGCCCAAATTGCGCGCCACTTTGTCAATGGCGAGGAAATCTCCCCCGGTATGTTAAACCGCGTAGAGGCGGGAATTAGAGCCTTTGACCCTTGTTTAAGTTGCTCAACCCATGCAGTGGGGCAGATGCCTTTACATCTGCAAATATTAGCACCAGATGGGACAATTGTCAATGAGCTTTGGCGTACCCAGTAGTCAAACAAATGTACTTTTGGCTGTTGACTGTTGACTGTTGACTGTTGACGGTCAACAGCAAAGGAAAGGTAATCAAAACATTTACAAAATATTTCGTAATTGCTCAAAGCATGATTCTATTTCTTCCCATGTTGGATAATCGCCATAGCATAAATTTCTACATTGTTGGCTATATTCCTTTGCAATTAATTGTCGTAAGTCTCCTGTTGGAAAAATTGCTATGCTTTTTGAAAAACTCAAGTTGTCCGGTGGTTGATAACTATTGAAATGTTGTTGCCCAACATTAACACAATCTTTTTTAATCTGATTATATTCTTTCGTGTTCAGCATTTTTTGTACTTCTTGCCTTTGGGCTAAACAGTACAGATCGTAGTAATGTCTGGCGTGAGTTGCTATCGGTTGTTTTTCTTCTTGAAAAAGCAATACTCTAGAGTGTATGGCAAATAATTTCTCTACAAAAGTGCGCCGAAAATGTAACAATTTCATAGGGAATGCAAATTCATCATCTGTACCTAAACTAATACCTGTTTCTTTTAAAAAATCAGTTAAATACGAAGATATTGATATTTCTTCTACAGGATAATTTCCACTACGTATTCCGGTTTCTAAATAAACATTATTAGCTATTGCTTTATTCCCTAAAAATTGAGGCTTATAGTTAAAAAAACTATTACGATGAGTTCCTTTACCACTATTCCCCCTGGTTTTATCAAGTGTTAAACCGGGATGCCCATTTACCAATGTTTCTATATTTTTTAAATGTTTATCAATACTATTTTTACTAAGAGATGGATTGAAAATTTGAGGATTCAAAAACAGGTCAATATCTTCTGAGAACCTTTCTATTAGCTTCCACCCCTTAGATAAACTCGTTCCTCCTTTAAAAATCACTGCATTGGCATAGTTTTGTGCCACAATTCGCAGAGCTTCTGTGATATAGTAGTCCTTTTCAATAAACTGTTCTGTTAGCCATGGATGTGCAAAATGTTGTTTAGCAGCTTTGATAGCATCTGCGAATTCTGGATGTTCGTAAAGTTTCACTTAGCTTGCCACTCCTTGGCATAGCGAAGATTCCTTAGATTACCAAAATCAAAACGAGATACGGGGTTTAATCCTTTCTTGATTTTTACTAAAATATCTTGACTCTTTCCTAGCTCTTGTCCGATTGCTCCCAGCATAGCTCGCACTCTTGGAGGTTCTTTATCTACCACGTTAACAAGTCGCTCAAACCTATCTCCTTCTCGAAAATAATTAAGCAATTTTTGTGTTGTTTCCGTAGGAGATAACTCACTTAGTTTTCCCTTACATCTCAAAAAATCCAATAGAGATGTTTCAGTCTCGGTTAAGTCATTCCAAGTAGAAGGTCTGCGAGTATGAATTTGGGCGCGAGAACCAACAATGGTCCGTGGTGCGCTATTGGCTGATGTAGCAAATTCACCTTGCACTGAATTTTGAGTTGTAAATCCTAGTAAATTTGCAGCACTAATCCCAGCAGGGTATAGATTCTCGATTCGGTTATGTTTTATTGCTAGTTTTTGAATTTCTTCTTGACATGGATGACTGCGACCAAACCTTGTCATACGAGGGCGGTAGTACAAACCTTTGCTGACTCGCATTAAAGTTCCGTCTTTTTCCAAACGAGAAAGGGTTTTGCTGACCGCAGTAGCAGGATAATCGGGGAAGTCAGCGTACATCCAATACCCTTCTTCACATTCCTTAATTCTGTTGCGGATATTCTCTGCAACACTACCCTTAGTCCGTTTCATTTTTTTTATTTCAACAAGACTTAGACTTTACTCTATTGTTTTTGAGTTCCCTTCAGTTGTCAAGTTTTTTTGCAAAAAAACTTGACATATTTGCTGCTTTTGCGGGTCGAAATGCTTTACATACGTCGAACCGTGGTCGATGTGTTCCCCAGTCCCTAGTAAAAAGCGCAGTTACACCAAGAGACCTTGAGAAACTCAACCCCCCAAATTTACTGTCAACAGTTAAGTTACAATTGTCTGTGCAGCAATTATATAAAAAAGTTAACTTCACCGAAAATATAGATTTATAGTTAATTGCTCTGTGTATACCTCCCGGATTTTCTAAATAATGCCATACCCTAAACGCCTGATTGAGGTTGACCTACCTATTAAACGCATTTCCGCCCACGCTAGAAGGGAGAAATCAATCCGCCATGGACATATTTCTACTTTACATATTTGGTGGGCGCGGCGACCTTTGGCGGCTTGTCGGGCTGTTCTTTGTGCGGCGTTATGGCCTGACCCGGTTGATGTAAACTGTCCCCAGTCCTTTCGCGATTTAGCTACCCAATATATTCATAATTTTGCTGTGAAAGCAGCCACAGATGAGCAGTTATCTAAACATTGTTCTACTGAGGTTTGGAATAAATGGCGGCTATTAGCTCAATCAGAAACTCAGTTAGATGCTAACAGTCCTCAACATTGGAATATATTAAGAGATAGCTTGCTTGATTTTATTGCAGACTTTGCTAACTGGGATAATTCTACCCAAGTTGATTATTTAGAAACCAGTCGTCAGTTAACCCAAGCAGCACACGAAGCTTTAGGGGGGATACCAGGAACTAAACCCTTAGTGGTTGACCCTTTTGCTGGGGGTGGTTCCATCCCACTGGAAGCACTGCGGGTGGGTGGGGATGCTTTCGCTTCTGATATTAACCCAGTGGCGGTGTTGTTAAATAAGGTGGTGTTGGAATATATCCCTAAATATGGGCAAAAGTTAGCGGATGAGGTGCGCCATTGGGGACAGTGGGTAAAGGAAGCAGCAGAAACAGAATTAGGTCAATTTTATCCCCAAGATGCCGATGGTAGTACCCCCATTGCCTATTTATGGGCTAGGACTATTGTTTGTGAAGGTCCAGGATGTGGGGCGGAAGTTCCGTTAATGCGGTCTTTGTATTTGTGTAAAAAGAGTAATCGCAATATTGGTTTAAGGATCATTCCCCAACCGCAACACAAGCGGGTAGACTTTGAAATTATCCAGAAGGATAAAAATAAATGGGTAGTCGCAGATCATCCAGAAATAGAGGTCAATAACCCTAGTTTTGATGGGACGGTGAAAAGAGGTTCGGCTACTTGTCCCTGTTGTGGGTATACTACCCCTGTAGCATCGGTGCGTAAACAGTTTAAAGCCCGTCAAGGTGGGGCGAATGATGCACGGTTGTTTTGTGTGGTGACCACGAAGGAAAGTACTAAGGGGCGATTTTATCGGTTACCGAATCAGCAGGATTTAGACGCTGTTGTAAAGGCTGGTGTTGAGTTACAAAGGCGGGTGAAGGAGCATTCTGGGGATTTGAGTTTAATTCCTGATGAACCTTTACCTATAATGAGTGGGGTTTTTAATGCTCCTATTTATGGACATAATACCTGGGGAAGTTTATTTAGTAATCGTCAAGCTTTAGCTTTAACTACTTTGGTGAAGTTGGTTAAAGATGTGGGAGAAAAGTTAGCAGATAGGGAAAATAAAGGTTTGGCTGAGGCTGTGCAAACTTGTTTAGCTCTTGCGGTTGACAGACAAGCCAATACATTAACATCTTTATCACGTTGGCATACAACAGGAGAAAAGATAGAAGGACTTTTTGCAAGACAAGCAATACCAATGGTTTGGGATGTTGCAGAAGCTAACTCATTTTCAGGTGCTACAGGTGGTTTAGATGGTGCTTTGCAATGGGTTTTAGATGTGTGTGAATCTAATTCTTTTTTGTCTGGTTCTGGACAAACTCAACAAGCTAACGCAGCGAGTCACCCCCTACCAGATGATTTTGCTCAATGCTTATTTTCCGACCCTCCTTATTATAATGCCGTACCCTATGCCGATTTATCCGACTTCTTCTATGTTTGGCTAAGACGCACTTTAAGCAATATTTACCCCAGTTTATTTACCACCACCACAACCCCCAAAGATAACGAAATCTGCGAAATGGCGGGATGGGATTCTGTTCGATATTCTCACAAACACGGGAAATGGTTTGAACAGCAAATGCAAAAAGCTATGGCGGAAGGATGCCGATTTTTAACACCGGAAGGTATAGCTGTAATTGTCTTTGCTCATAAATCAACCGCTGGGTGGGAAGCCCAACTACAAGCCATGGTAGATGCAGGTTGGACTATGACCGGTTCCTGGCCTATAGATACAGAAATGGGTAGTCGTTTACGCGCCATGAACTCCGCCGCCCTTGCTTCCTCAGTCCATATAGTCTGTCGTCCCCGCACCTGTGAGGAAATTGGCGACTGGCGAGATGTCCTCGAAGAACTCCCCCAACGCATGCATGACTGGATGGGGAGATTAGCAGGGGAAGGGGTAGTGGGTGCTGATGCTATCTTTGCGTGTCTAGGTCCAGCCTTAGAAATCTTCTCTCGCTACTCCGGGGTAGAAAAGGCTTCTGGGGAAATTGTCACCCTGAAGGAATATTTAGAATATGTGTGGGCGGCGGTATCAAAGGAAGCCCTAGCTATGATTTTCTCTGACACCGATACCACTGACTTTGAAGAAGATGCGCGCCTTACCGCCATGTGGTTGTGGACTCTTTCCACAGGTAAAGTTGATACCACAGAACCGGAGGAGGAAGAGGAGGAAACCAGCAGTAAAACCAGTAAAACCAGCGGTTATACCCTAGAGTATGACGCAGCGCGGAAAATAGCCCAAGGACTGGGGGTAAAGTTAGAACAATTAACCCGGTTAGTGGAGATTAAAGGTAGTAGCGCCCGACTGTTACCAGTCTCAGAACGTAGACAATATTTATTGGCTTCCCCCGGTTCCCCCACCCCAGGTAAAACCAAAGGGAAAAAGAAACAACCCGAACAATTAGACCTATTAACCCAAATGGGTATGACGGAGGAAGAAGGCGGGGAGGAAGATACACAAGTGTTACCCCAGATAGGGAATACTACTTTAGACCAAATTCACCAAACTATGATTTTATTTGCAGCTGGACGCAGCGAAGCATTGAAAAGCTTTTTAGTTGATGAAGGTGTCGGTAGTGACTCCCGTTTTTGGGGACTTGCTCAGGCGTTATCGGCATTATACCCCGTTAGTTCAGAGGAAAAACGCTGGGTTGATGGGGTATTAGCCAGAAAGAAAGGACTAGGGTTTTAGAGGGTCAACCGTCAACCGTCAACAGTTAACACCCACAGCACAGCCAGGGGTTAAAAACCCCTGTCTGAAAGCTAAAGTCGGATAAATCCGACTAGAAGATCATGTATTTGATTATCTTGACCAAACGCCAAGCGCTGCTGTTATGGGCGATCGCCCCCGTCTCAAAACTCCTATTACCACTTCCGGGGTTGAAAATCCGGCTCATTTAAAATTACCACATCATCACCGCACAGACCCAAAACAAACAAACCTTGACCATAAGCATAATCCCGTACCTCATTAGTAACCACCATCCCCGCCACTGCACCCATAGCCTGTACATCTCTATACCGAGGCATGAGGCGCTTAAACTTTTCTAAACGCTGTAAATGCTTATCCACATCGGCTTGGTTGGGTTTACTCTTCACCTCAATTAACACCGCTTCGGTATCATTTACCACTAATAAATCAATTTCCAACCCTTCACCCCCTCGCTGGGTAGATAACCCTGGGTGAAGTTCATGGACATCTATACCCCGTTCTCGAAACAATCGTACTGCAGCAGGGCGTACTTGCCATTCTACAAACTCCCCTAGGCGATTACCTAATTTACCCAGTTGTTGACTTACCTGTTTAATCTGCTTATCAGTTGCTTGAGCTTGTTGTTTGAGAAACCGCTCAGTTTCTTGAAAGCGGTGTTCTGTTTCTTGAAAGCGGCGCTCTGTTTCCTTTTGAGCTACAATCAACTCACCTAATAAGCGCCAAACATCATCAGGTGTGTAAGTCATGGTTGATTCGAGAGGGTATAGCACCATTATAATACCTCAACCAGAACGCCACTTAGAAGATGTTTGTCAGGTTATGATTAGTGTATCAACTATTGTTTCACCCGTCGGTCACCCTCCCTTTGTCAGGGGAGGGACTGGATTTTATTGTTTTTTGTGTGTTCGGTGTTCCCTAAGATGAAAATTACCTGTTAAAAACCTATCAAAGAACGTCTTAGTTATATGACGGTAAGTAAGATTGTTGCTATTGGTTACGGTAACCAGTTACGCAGTGATGACGGTGTGGGGATATGGGTAGCCGACGCTTTACAATCAATGGAGTTAGAGCAGGTAAAAACTCTAACGGTTCACCAACTCACCCCAGAACTAGCGGATATTTTAGCTAATGTAGATTTAGCAATTTTTATTGATGCTTGTTTGACCACCCACAGCACTCAAGTGGAAGTAGAATTAATTACACCCAACTCCGACCACATCATCAGCACACACACCGGTAACCCTCCCGCTCTTCTGGCTTTTACCCAGGCGGTTTATGGTTGTTCTCCCCGGTCTTGGTGGGTGAAAATTCCCGGAGTTAATTTTGATTTAGGTGATAAATTCTCACCCTTGGCTCAATCTGGATGTGCGATCGCATTAGAAAAAATTTCTACTGTTCTCAATTTACATCGTCAATCACCAAGAGTACTGATTTAACTATGGAAAATTCACTACCGAGAACCGGATCAGGGTTTCACGCCACCGAAAAGCAAAAACCCCTACATGCTATTTTTAAACCCAAAACTGTAGCAGTAATTGGGGCGAGTGAAAAAAAACATAGTGTAGGACGTACCCTACTCTGGAACTTGATTAGTAACCCTTTTGGTGGTACAGTTTTTCCCGTTAACCCCAAACATCATAGTATTTTGGGAATTAAAGCTTACCCTACTGTCTTTGATGTACCTGAACCCATAGACTTGGCTGTAATTGCTACCCCAGCCCCCACAGTTCCCGGTATCATCAAGCAATGTGTAGCCGTGGGGGTTAAGGGTGCGATTATCCTCAGCGCCGGTTTTAAGGAAATTGGCACCCAGGGAGTAATTTTAGAACAGGAAATTCAGGCCGAAGCACAAGGTAAAATCCGCATTATTGGCCCTAACTGTCTAGGTGTCATGGCTCCCCTGACTGGTTTAAATGCTACCTTTGCTAGTCAAATCGCCCGGGGGGGAAATGTGGGCTTTATTAGTCAAAGCGGCGCTCTGTGTACTGCTATTTTAGATTGGAGTTTCCGGGAAAATGTCGGCTTTAGCGCCTTCGTCTCCCTAGGTTCTATGGTGGATATAGGTTGGGGAGATTTAATAGATTATCTCGGAGATGACCCGGAGACTAAAAGTATTATTATTTATATGGAGTCCATTGGGGATGCTAGTTCCTTCCTCTGTGCGGCTCGGAAAGTGGCTCTGACTAAGCCGATTATTGTCATCAAAGCCGGGCGAACAGCCGCCGCAGCCCAAGCTGCTGCTTCCCATACGGGTGCTATGGCTGGGAGTGATGAGGTGCTAGATGCAGCTTTTCGCCGTTGTGGGGTGTTGCGTGTCAATAGTATTTCTGACCTGTTTAATATGGCGGAACTATTAGCGAAACAACCCCGCCCTTCTGGACCAAGGCTGACAATTTTAACTAATGCAGGAGGACCGGGGGTATTAGCTACAGATGCTTTAATTGCAGCGGGGGGACAAATTGCCCCTATACCAGGTGATATTCAAGAAAAGTTACAAAAAATACTACCGCCCCATAGTTCTTTGAGTAATCCTATTGATATCCTGGGGGATGCAGACCCACAGCGGTACTCCCAAGCTTTGCAGGTGGCTTTAAATACCCCTGAGAGCGACGGGTTATTAGTCATCCTCACCCCCCAAGCAATGACAGACCCGACTCAAACAGCCCAGGTGTTGGCGGATTGTGTCCAGGAGTTCCAGCAAGCATCTGTGGTCGGTGAGCGGAGTCGAACCGTAAAAACTAAACCAGTTCCCATCCTCGTCAGTTGGATGGGGGGAGAGGAGGTAGCAGAGGGACAAATGATTTTAAATAAACACCATATTCCTACTTACCCCTATCCTGATACTGCGGCTCGGATGTTTTGTTATATGTGGCAATCGAGTTACAATTTACGTGGTATCTATGAAACCCCGGTAATGTCTGATTCTTCTACGGGAACCCCAGACTATAAAACTGTAGAAGCAACTATTGCAGCTGCTAGAACAGCCCAACGCCAGATTTTAACGGAGTTGGAGTCAAAGCAGATTTTGCAGTCCTATGGTATTAATATAGTGCCCACAGAGGTGGCTTATAGTCCAGCAGCGGCGGTTAAATGCGCGGAAACTATTGGTTATCCCGTGGTGTTAAAGTTATTTTCCCACACTATTACCCATAAAACTGATGTGGGAGGTGTGCAGTTAAACCTGATGGACTCTACAGCTGTGACTCAGGCTTATAATTTAATTCGCCAGCAAGTAGAGGAGAAAGACTTTTTAGGGGTGACTGTGCAACCGATGGTCAAAACCACCGGTTATGAGTTAATTGTTGGTAGCAGTATAGATGCTCAGTTTGGACCGGTTTTACTGTTTGGTGCTGGGGGTCAATTAGCTGAGGTGTTTAAAGATTATGCGATCGCCCTCCCCCCTTTAAATACTACTTTGGCGCGGCGGATGATAGAACAAACACAAATCTATCAAGCACTTACAGGGGTGCGGGGGCGCAAAAGTATTGACCTAGCAGCTCTAGAAAAACTCATGGTGGTATTTAGTCGTCTGGTTGTGGAACAACCTAGAATCAAAGAAATTGACATCAACCCTTTATTAGCTTCTTCTGAGAAGTTAATCGCTCTGGATGCGCGGATTATTCTCCATGACCCGGAACTCCCAGACCAGGAGTTACCCAAACTAGCTATCCGCCCCTATTCTACCTAATACATCAGTCAGTGGCAAACAAAAGACAGGGTGAGTTCGCTATTTTAGTCAGCGATCGCTTTCAATTTCAAGGTCTGGGAACCGAACTACAGTTCAATATCTTTTTAGGGCGCTTGGTGCTTAGACAAGAGAACTAGACAGCCTCAGTGGAGATATTTTGGCGGATAATTACCCCATGCAAAGGGTTTGTCAAAAGTTGGGGTTCTCTATTCAGCCAACGGAGAAACCTACCGTGGTAAAAGCTTTGTTTCATTTTACTGAATCAACAATGGACTGGGACTAATTAAGGATGATTGAAATTAATTACATTATCCAGCGGTTGCAAGAACTTAGTATTGACAACCTCCCGATACATATGTAAATCATTTTCCCAGTTATCAATGATTTGAGTTAAAACCTGTAAATTTTGGTTTTCATCCTCTGGTTTCACAGGATGTAAGCAATTAGCGGTAAACACCACCACATTTTTAGATGTTTTATCCGGTAACTGCATAACGGCTTCATTCACATCTAAACTCATCTGTACCCCTTGTTGATTGTACATAAACCGCAGCGCGGCTACGACGGGGGATGTTCCATACTCCAGCCAAGGGCCTGAATTCAATAGGGTTTTGAATATATAATCGCGGGCTGAGTTTTCTGAGTCACTAAATGGTACATGACCCCGAAAGGTGATACTAATTCCCTTATAGTTGAGTTGCGGTAAGGCGTGAACATATTTATGAGCAATTCCTGCAATCTCTCCCCCTTGATTTTTTTGTGGAGAGATTACTTGTGCAAAAATAATCCGGTTCGGGTCTGCTATAACCGTAATCCCATTTTGGAAGGTAACCTGGGCTGCAGTGTTGGTCAATATCGGTGGTTTTGCTAATTCCCACTCACTAGGTACGATACCGCTGTACTTCAGAAAGTCTGGGGTTAAGATGGTGGGGTTGTTTTTCTGCGCAGCGATCGCGATCGCCATTTCCTGTATATTTAAGTTTTGATTCATCTTTAGTTATGGTAGGATTTGTCACAGTTACAACTCATTCATTAGTATATCATTTAACAATGACCTTGCTAACTTTATTTGATACCAAATTCACTGCGGCAAGTGAGCAACTAAATTCTATTTATTGGGGCTAACCACAGGCAAATTTATTTGCCTTAAAGTTTTTTTTATTTACATAAAGTGATTTATATGCTACGATACAAGCAACATGGTAAAGTAAGACCAACAACGTTTAGTGCGGAAAGCAGGTCTCAATTACCATAATATCTGGTAAACTATTAACTTGTTTTTAGTTTGCCCAGCAGGAGTTAACCAAGGCAACTAAAAAAAACCACATAGTAGCCACTTTTCCTGAGTAAGGTGTAAAAAATCATAAGCACCAATAACAACTAAATATGCTATAGGACATAGCAACTGGTATGTAGGAGTAGGGCTTCGATGGTCATATTGATCTCAGTCCCTCCAAACGTAACCTTCCTGGTTGAACTGTGATTTAGCTGAGAAGGTCGAACTCTAGGAAAGGTGTAACTAAAATTAGAAATATTTAAAAATCTGTTGACGGTTGACGGTTGACGGTTGACTGTAATAATAAGGGGCGATCGCCATTCAGTGACTTTGTGCAATAAGGGGCGATCGCTCATCAGATGAAATCAACGTCATCAGGAAATGCCCTCTGTATAAGGGATATCACCTAAACCGCCGTGACACAGGTAAAGTAGATATGTATCAATATTCACCGCCTTTATCACCCCGGGAAGCCCTACCCACCATGTATGACTTACCCAGTGAAGACCCAGAGGAGCCTGGTTTGCCGGACGAATTTCACTTACTACAACCAGAGTTACTGCGGCTGACCTTTCGCCCTCCCACCTATAAAGAGGATGAGGTATTCACAGCCAGTGATCTCAACTTATATTATGACCCCCGTCATCCCCAATGGTATAAACGTCCAGATTGGTTTGCGGTCTTGGGAGTATCCAGGCTCTATGATGGCAAAGATTTAAGGTTAAGTTATGTAACATGGCAGGAGGGAATTTACCCCTTTGTGGTAGTCGAATTACTCTCACCAGGGACAGAAAAAGAAGACCTAGGGCGAAGTTTCAGGGAAGTTAACCAACCGCCCAATAAGTGGACGGTCTATGAAAGGATGTTAAGGATTCCCTATTACATAGTATTTAATCGCTACACAGATGAGTTACAAGCCTTTGGGTTAGTAGTGAATGAATATCAAGAGTTAAGTCCCCAAGGGTTAGGGGTATGGCTCAAAGAAGCCGAGTTAGGTTTAGGACTATGGGAGGGGAGTTATCAGGGGGTACATCGCCGCTGGTTGCGGTGGTATGATGGGGAGGGAAATTGGATTCCTACACCTGTAGAACAGGAACGCCAACGGGCTGAATTAGCCCAGCAACAAGCAGAACAGGAACGCCAACGGGCTGAATTAGCCCAGCAACAAGCAGAACAGGAACGCCAACGGGCTGAACGTCTGGCGGATCACCTACGGAGTCTAGGGATTAACCCAGAGGAAATAGAGTTCTGAGAGTGTCATTGAGTAAGTAGCAACCCGATGTTACGATGTATGCACTTGGGTGAGATACATCATAAGCCCCCTCATCCCTTGCGGGGAGGGGATTGGGG
The DNA here is from genome assembly GCF_015245355.1 of Anabaenopsis elenkinii CCIBt3563. Lineage (GTDB taxonomy): Bacteria > Cyanobacteriota > Cyanobacteriia > Cyanobacteriales > Nostocaceae > Anabaenopsis > Anabaenopsis elenkinii. The sequence goes on from NZ_CP063311.1 coordinate 2,842,907, forward strand.
GTGGGGTTCTTGTATTTCACTCAGCCGAGAACCGCTATATAATTAACCTAGGGAAAATTGAATAGATGATGAAGATGAACACACTTTACAACCGGGATTTTAACCTGTGGGTAGACCAGACTGTAAACCTATTGCAAACTGGAGAATTTAATCAATTGGATCTAGAACATTTAATTGAAGAAATTCAGGACATGGGGAGTAACCGTAAAGATGCGTTGGAAAGTAATCTCATTAGGGTTTTACAGCATCTGCTGAAGTGGAAATATCAGCCCCAAAAGCGCAGTAATAGCTGGAAGGCTTCTATTACAGAGCATTCTTTACGAATAAATAAAATGTTAAAAAAAAGCCCTAGTCTCAAGGTATACTTTGAGCAAGTGTTTTCTGAATGTTATGGGGATGCGCGGTTAATTGCGTCCCAAGAAACGGGATTGGAAATTTCTATTTTTCCTGTGGAATGTCCTTTTGAGCAGGTGAATGTTTTAAACCCCCAGTATTTACCGGAAGATTAAAAAACCAGGGTATTTGCTTTTTTACCAGCCAGTTATTATTAAAAATATATTCATATATGTTAGATCAGACCATTATTCTGGAAGTATCTCAAGAGGAAGATGGGGGCTTTGTTGCTGAAGGTTTAACAGAATTCCCTAAGAGGATGTTTGGAAAGTGTTAAAGAGGTAATTTTTATATTAGGGAACACCGGAACACCGGAACACCGGAACACCGGAATAGGGAGGAGGGAGCAGGGAATGGGGGATAGGGAATAGGGAATGGGGAATGGGGAATGGGGAACGCACAAAAAACAATAAAATCCAGTTCCCTCCCCTTACAAGGGGAGGGTTAGGGTGGGGTGAAACAATAGTTGGTACACTAATCATACCTTTTAAAACATCCTCTAAGATAAAAATTACCTGTTGAAAACTTATCAAACATCCTCTCAGACGATGAGACTCTTAATTTATTCCCAAGCTCCTCTCTTGACGGTTGACTGTTAACGGTTGACTGTTGACGGTTGACTGTAATAAGGGGCGATCAGCTTGTATCGCGATCGCTCTGAAGAAATGTCATAATTACAACAACTAACCAGTCGGTTTTTAACCGACTTGAGCTTTCAGACAGGGAATTTCATTCCCTGGCTGACTATGAGACGATGAGACTCTTAAGTTATTCCCTAGCTGATCTCTTGACGGTTGACGGTTGACTGTTGACAGTTGACGGTTGACTGTAATAAGGGTCGATCGCTGGGGGAGAAATTAACACCCAATAATTTAAAAGCCATTCGTCCAGGGTTAGGTTTAGCGCCGAAATATTATGATTTGCTTTTAGGTAAAGAAATTAAACATGATGTCAAAGCTGGAACACCTCTAACCTGGGAACTGTTGGGCTAGGTGATATGGATATTTTATCACTAAGGTTTTTGACATGCGATCGCCTTTCTCCAATTTTATAATCAAAAATGAACCACTAATCCCATTCTTAACTACGGTTTACTGAATAAATCCGAAAACTTTACAGGTAAAGGGTTTTAGCTATTTTGACTTTCAAAAAGTGCAAGCTTTTCTGAGGTGGTAACTGAAAAACCTTGCACTTAATTCCTACTTAAAGAAAAAATCGTTCCTATCCAACTCTTGAAACTGTCACCGTGGCGTAGCACCTGTCACTGGTCCTTCACAGATAACTTTTTCAGCAAACCCTAACTACGGGCGATCGCCATTTTCCAACTTTCCCCAAATTTAGTAGAATAGATATTATTTTTAGGTAAACTAAACTGATCGACAACTATTAACAGCATCAGGAGTAAAATTAGGAGTAAAATTCCATGGCAGCAATTACAGCCCAAGAACTAGAGTTGCAGATGCCCGATGCCAGCCAACTTTTGAGTGATGAACCAGAGATGGAAAGTTCCTTGCATTACATGCAATTGTTGTTACTGGTCACCTGTCTAGAATGGGCATGGCAAGAACGCGATGATTTTTTCATCGGTGCGAATTTGACCATTTACTTCAGTCGCCAACAACTCAAAAATCGAGACTTCCGTGGTCCTGACTTTTTCCTCGTCAAAGGCACAACTCGCTCACCGCGTAACTCTTGGGTTGTCTGGGAAGAAGATGGCCGTTACCCTGATTTAATCATTGAATTATTGTCTGACTCGACCGCCAATGTTGATCGCAATGCCAAACTGGAGCTATACGCTAAAAGATTTCATACCCCTGAATACTTTTATTTTTCTCCCGACACTTTAGAATTTGCAGGATTTAAACTAAATTTCGACACCTATCTTCCTATTCCCCCCAATGCTCAAGGTTGGTTATGGAGTGAAGCTCTCGGCTTTTTTCTTGGTATTCATAATCGACAGTTGCGTTATTTTTCTGCAGAAGGGGCTATGATCCCTACGCCACAGGAAGCCGCCAAAAATGAAATGTTTAAGGCCAATCAAGCGATGCAAATTGCTAGATGTTCTAATGAACGCGCAGAACAAGAATTGCAACGCGCAGAACAAGAAAAAGCAAGAGCCGATCGCCTAGCCGCCAAGCTCAAAGAATTGGGGATTGATCCTGATGAACTAGGAAGTTGACCCACTAACCCCATTCTTAACTACGGGCGATCGCCCTTTTTAAAAATAAATTCACACATACCCTAATTAATACAACAGACCTTGGGTTCGGAAAACCTAAACTACAATCCCCCACCGACAAAACCAGTCGGTTTTTAACCGACTTGAGCTTTCAGACAGGGAATTTCATTCCCCGGCTGACTATGAGACTATGAAACTCTTAATTTATTCCCAAGCTGATCTCTTGACGGTTGACGGTTGACGGTTGACGGTTGACGGTTGACTGTAATAGGGGCGATCGCCATTCAGTGACGTTGTGCACCAAGGGGCGATCGCATTGAAGAAATGTCATAATTACAATAACTAACCAATCGGTTTTTAACCGACTTGAGCTTTCAGACAGGGAATTTTATTCCCTGAAGACATCGTAATGTCAGCGATCGCCTAGATATGAAACTGTGGGCTATATCTCTATTTGGGACAAATCAAGTAAAAAATCTATATGAACAATGACAGCAAACTTTACAATTACACCGTCATTCTCGAAAGGGAAGAAGATGGAGGATATCATGCTTTTTGTCCTATTCTCAAAGGCTGTCATTCTCAAGGAGAGACTTTTGAAGAAACAATTGACAATATTACAGAAGCTATTGAGTTATATCTGGAAAGTTTAAAAGCAGATAGTCAACCTATACCTAAAGAGGATTTAATTTTTAAATCATTGACCATTTTAGGATGAGCAACTTTCCTACAGTCACAGCGAAAGAATTTATTCAGGTTATTGAAAAACTAGGATTTTATCTTGATCGGCAAAAAGGTAGTCATGCCATTTACAAGAATATTATAGCAACCGCCAAGGTGGTTAGGACATAAACAGAAGATAAAACCATTGAACTTGAAGCGTTTCAAGGCTTCCCCCTGCCCCCTGCCCCCTGCTATAACGGTAGGAGAGTCGTAGTTCCTGTTCATTCAGGACAAAATCTCAAGCAAGGTAATCTCATGGGTATGATTCAAGATATTGGCATTGACAAGGAAATGTTCTTTGAATTGTTACGGAAATAATATACAAAAATAATATACAAAAATCGGCGTTGCCTAGTTTAGGGATTAACCCAAAGGACATAGGGTAGGGAATTTCATTCCCTGGCTGACTATGAGACGATGAGACTCTTAATTTATTCCCAAGCTGATCTCTTGACGGTTGACAGTTGACGGTTGACTGTAATAAGGGGCGATCAGCTTGTAGCATTCGCGATCGCCTTGAAAAAATGTCATAATTACAACAACTAACGAGTCGGTTTTTAACCGACTTTAGCTTTCAGACAGGGAATTTCATTCCCTGTCTGACTATGATATGAATATGGGGGAAGTGAGGACTAAGTTACAAGCGATCATGGTCTTTGTGAAACATGGGAAATGTTTATGGGCGAATGTTTATGGGACTTCGCCATTTCTTGGATGTTATATAAACATTGAAAAATTGAAAAATAGTATGCTGATGCCCTGCATTTGTGATCTCAAGGTTTCAACAGAGGATACTGTCAAAAATTTAGCAAATGTTGCCTAAAAATCCTGAAAAATTAAAAGAAATGTCCAAAAATACTGGCAGTAAAAAGCGACATAAGCACAGTCAAACATTAATTGCTGAATTACGGCAATTGTGGGGCTACCTGAACCGTCGCCGTCGGGTGCAGTTGGGGGCTTTGCTCCTGCTGATGCTGCTGTCTTCTGTGAGTGAGATGGTTAGTGTGGGGGCAATTTTTCCCTTTCTGGGAGCCTTGACTAATGCACAGATGCTGTTGAATGCTCCCCATCTCCAACCAGTATTAAACTTATTACAGATTCAGACCCCAACCCAACTAGTGAGGGTCTTAGCTGTGGGGTTCATTGTCGCCGCAGTGTTGGCTAATGGGCTGCGGTTGCTGACCCTGCAGGCGCGGTTGCGCTTGGCTGCAGCGGTGGGTTCTGATATCAGTAGCCAGGTTTATTACACTACCCTGCGACAGCCCTACAGTTTCCATGTGCAGCACAACAGTAGCGATTTGATGCAGACAGTAACCGGGGATACCACGCTTCTGACTAGTAATATCTTGATACCCTTGGTGGCGTTTTTGACGGATGCCCTGGTTATACCTGCTTTAATGGGGACGCTATTATTCATTGATGGCAACATTGCCCTCTGGACAGGGGTAATTTTGGGGGGAGCCTACACAGTGATTTATCGCACCCGGCAACGTTTACTCAAGCGTAATAGCAAAATTATCGCCGAATCGGGGCAACGGAAAATCAAGGTGGTGCAGGAGGGGATTGGCGGGATTCGGGATGTGCTATTAGGACATTCCCAAGACTTTTTTGAACGGGTGTATCTGCGGGCGGAGGCTGCTTTAAAGCAAGCTACAGCGACTAATTTGATTATTTCCCAGTCCCCCAGATATCTCATAGAGGCTTTGGCATTCTCTGCGATCGCCCTTTTAGCACTGAGTTTAGGTCAAAATGGGGATTTTAGCCAGGCGGTGCCAGTATTAGGTAGTTTAGCCCTGGGGGCGAAACGGTTACTACCGGCTTTACAAGAGGCTTTTGCATCTGTGGCAAAAATTCAGGGGTCGCGGGCGGCGTTAACGCGGGTGTTAGTAGCCTTAGAACGACCCATTGAGCCACTGCTGGGAACGACTGTTTCCAGGCCCTTGGGGTTGGAACAGGAACTACGGTTTGAGGGGGTATGGTTTGGTTATCACCAGGAAACACCCTGGGTATTGCGTGATTTTCACCTGCAGATTGTCGCCAAGACCACAGTAGGGTTTGTGGGGAGTACGGGAAGTGGGAAAAGTACCACAGCAGATTTAATTTTGGGACTTCTGCAGCCAAATAAAGGCACAATATGGGTAGATGGGTTACCTTTACAAGGTGAGAGGTTACGCCAATGGCAACAGAGTATTGCCCATGTACCCCAGCAGATTTTTCTGAGTGATGGCACTATTGCGGAGAATATTGCTTTTGGGATTCCTCAAGACCAGATTGATTTTGAGCAAGTGCGAAAGGCGGCGCGGTTGGCTCAGATTGATGAATTTATAGAGGGATTACCAGCTAAATATGATACCTACGTAGGAGAGCGGGGAATTCGGCTGAGTGGGGGTCAAAGGCAGCGTATAGGCATTGCCCGGGCGCTGTGTCGCAATGCCTCGGTGATTGTGTTTGATGAGGCTACCAGTGCTTTAGATAATGCCACGGAAAAGGAAGTGATGGCGGCTATTGAGGGGTTGAGTCATCAGTTGACGGTAATTTTAATTGCCCACAGGTTAAGTACGGTGCAGAGGTGCGACTGTATTTTTCAGTTAGATCAAGGACAGGTAGTGGCACAGGGTACTTATGAGGAATTGCTGGCTAATAGTGGCAGTTTTCGGACTATGGCTTTGAGTGGTGTGGATGGTGAAGATAATAAATTTACTATCAAAATATAGTGGGAGCGTGAGAACCCCTGCGCTTTAGCGAGGGGATGAAAAGCGACTCAACAGGATTTACCCTGTCGTATCCTGACTACAAAAAACTTATTGACAAGGCATTTCTGATTAGTTAGGCTAAAAAAGCATCCACAAATATGGTGAAAAACCCAAAAGATGTTTTCCTTAAGTAGCCACACAGCTAGATTTATTTTTAGCCGAGGTGGGTAGGGCATTTTGACTGTGCCACAACGATATTATTTATTCAAATTTTTAAATAAATAAAATCGTAAACTTTGCGTAGCGTGTCTTCAGACCGCGTAGCAACATCAGTTTAGAATCCCCTGTGATTCTATCCAGGGGAGAAGTCAAGATTACATAACCTCACCCCAGCCCTATGAGGATGTTTGGAAAGTCAAGAAAAGCTCAAGTAACGATATTCTATCAGTAGACAAAAACGCGACAGAGTTACTTGAGCCATGTCTAAATCATACCCAACAGACTTGACAAATGAACAGTGGGAATTGCTATCAGTGCTGATACCCCCAATAAATTTGGGGTGTCGTCCCCGTCGGGTTAACCTACGCGCTGTGATTAGTGCCATATTTTATGTTCTGTGTGCGGGTTGTCCATGGCGGATGTTGCCGACTTCCCAAAATGGCAAACGGTATACTATTACTTCCGAAAATGGCGCCTGGATGGTACATGGGAACGCATTAACCACAAACTTCAACAGTGGGTACGTGTTCTCGAAGACCATGAACCAAACCCAAGTGCAGCAATTGTGGATTCTCAATCTGTAGAGAGTGGAACAATGGTATCCCAAGCTGTCGGGTTTGATTCTGGGAAACTGGTTAAGGGACGTAAACGGCATTTTTTAGTTGACACTCTGGGATTGGTTTTGATGGTTGTGGTCACCTCGGCTTATGAATCCGATCAAGCAGGCGCAAAAAAATTATTCACCCAAGCCAAGAACAGAATTAGCGATCGCTTGAATCGGTTGGTGCACATTTGGGTTGATGCTGGGTATCAAGGTAAAGGCTTTATGAGATGGGTGATGGATACGTATCACTGGGTTTTGCAGGTTGTACGTCGTCCGGTGAATACTAAAGGCTTTGTTCTGCTACCAAAGCGTTGGGTTGTCGAGCGTAGTTTTGGTTGGTTTAATTGGTGTCGTCGATTGAGTAAGGACTACGAAATTTTACCCCAGACCCATGAAACATTTGTGCAAATCGCCATGATTCGGTTAATGCTTAGAAGACTCGCTTAATTGAGTTGTTTAATACTTTCCAAACATCCTCTATGGTTCGTCAAGAGATAGGTGCACAGATGCAATTTAGTCTTGGATTAATGGATTGTAATATTCAACAGAAAGTTTTATTGGCTCCGTATACAACCTGGAAAATAGGAGGTTATCCGCAATACTTGGCAGAACCAAATCTTGAAACAGCACCCAAATTGGTAACCTGGGCCTATGAACAGGAAATACCTATTTATTTTGTTGGTCGTGGCTCTAATGTATTGATTGATGATGCTGGACTACCTGGGTTAGTAATATTAACTCGTAACTCCCTCACTGAGTTGAGACGTGATGGAGACAAAATTATTGCCGGGAGTGGCGTGTTCTTGCCTCAATTGTCTAAATTCGCAGCACGGGAGGGCTTTTCGGGCTTTGAGTTTCTCATTGGTATTCCCGATACCGTAGGCGGCGCGATCGCCATGAATGCTGGGTTGACTGTTTTTCGTCCCCGTGAGATGACAGCAATTGTTAAAAATTTTGATGTCTTAAATCTGGATGGCACCATTGAAACACTAACAATGGAAGACGTTCATGCTGGTTATCGTCACACCGATTTATTAAATGGAAACCGCCTAATATTACAAGCTCGTTTTTGCTTACAAGAGGAGGGCGACCCAGATGAGATTCGCCGAAACACCTTTGACCATCTTGCGGAGCGTAAGCGTAAGCAACCGTTAGATAAACCTACTGCAGGGAGCACTTTTAAGTCACCTCCCGGGAGTAAGGGGGCTGGATGGTATATCCAAGAAGCGGGTCTGAAAGGTTTTCAAATTGGTGCTGCGCGGGTGAGTCCCATGCACGCCAATTGGATTGAAAACCTGGGCGGTGCAACAGCCGCAGATGTGCGTCAATTAATCACACATATTCAAAAGACTGTTAAAGCTGAATTGGGAATTAATTTAGAAACTGAAGTTCGTTTCCTACCTTAAAAAATGACAGAAAACTTAAATAACCTGATTGTTCACCCTTCCCGCTTAGTCGGAACAGAAAACTTAAATAACCTGATTGTTCACCCTTCCCGCTTAGTCGGAGAGGTCAGGGTCAGCGGTGCAAAAAATTCTGCTCTTCGCGTCTTAGCGGCTTCTTTGCTAACATCTGCTCCGGTTCGACTTAAGAATTACCCAAGCGGGTTACTTGATGCTCGTCTTCATGTTGAGATGCTAACAGCACTGGGTAAAACTTGCCAATTAATCAACCAGAGTGAGCTAGAAATTGTCGAGACTAACCCGCCTCGATCAGAGTTGCTTTGGTCAAAACGTTCTATTCGTAACACTTTGCTGATTTTAGGTGCTTTAGTCGGTCGTACAGGTAGGGGTAAAGTACCATTACCTGGAGGCTGTAAGCTAGGCGATCGCAAATATGATATCCATCTTATGGTGCTGGAATCCTTCGGTGCTCATGTCTGGGAAGAAGGAGGCTATCTTTGTGCTGAAGTTCCTAGTCATCAAAAGCTCAGGGGAACAGAGATTTTCCTACCTATTCGCTCTACTGGGGCTACTGAAAACAGTATTATAATCGCTTGCCTAGCTGAAGGTATAACCCGCATTTGGGGACCACATATTCGTCCCGAAATTCAGGATCTGATTAAGTTTTTGCGATCCCTGGGAGCTAAGATAGAAGTCCGTGGACAAGAAAGCATTATTGTTGAAGGGGTGAATGAATTAGGTAGTACAACCCATGAGGTAATTGCCGACAATGTTGAAGCACTCACCTGGCTAATTGGTTCTGCGGTCACTAATGGAGATGTCGAGATTGTAGACTTTCCCTTTGAACACTTAGAAGTTCCTCTGATTCATCTGCGGGAAAGTGGGGTTCGTTTTTATCGCTTAGATAACCGCCTAATTGTTCGAGGTTCAAGCTGTTATCCCATTGATATCAGTACAGGCCCTTATCCGGGAATTAATTCGGATATGCAACCATTATTTACTGTCTTAGGCGCAATGGCTAAAGGAGAAAGCCGGGTCATTGATCTGAGATTTCCTGGACGCTACGCCTATGCAGAGGAACTGGCCAAAATGGGAATGAATTATGAAGTCAAGGATAATCTTTTGGTCATTCACGGAGGCAATAAACTTCAGGGAACTGAAGTAACAGCACTGGATTTAAGAGCCGGTGCAGCCTTGATGATTGCCGGTTTGGTAGCAGATAGTCCAACTAATATTAGCAATGCATGGCAAATTTATCGAGGTTATGATCAGATAAATAAAAAGCTCTCTCACCTTGGCGTCAGTATTTTCAGTGAGATGCAACAACAGTAATGGATTGTAATATTCAACAGGAAGTTCTGTTGGCTCCCTATACAACCTCGAAAATAGGAGGTTATGCGCAATACTTGGCAGAACCAAATCTTGAAACAGCACCCAAATTGGTAACCTGGGCCTATGAACAGGAAATACCTATTTATTTTGTTGGTCGTGGCTCTAATGTATTGATTGATGATCCTGGACTACCTGGGTTACTAATATTAACTCGTAACTCCCTCACTCAGTTGAGACATGATGGAGACAAAATTATTGCCGGGAGTGGCGTGTTCTTGCCTCAATTGTCTAAATTCGCAGCACGGGAGGGGGCTTTTCAGGCTTTGAGTTTCTCATTGGTATTCCCGGTACCGTAGGCGGCGCGATCGCCATGAATGCTGGGTTGACTGTTTTTCCTCCCGTGAGATGACAGCAATAATTTAGGACTTACGCATTGACAAAAAATATGATCTATGATATCTAGATCATGCGATCGCTATTAAGATTAGCAAAAATATGCTCACGTACAACTAAAGTAAACAGATTCCGTTGTATTTCATACCAATTGCTAATTATTTTTTCAGAGCGCATAAACTCCAACTTAACAAAAGCTTGAAGTGAACAAAAGATGTGAGTCTTAATTGCATGAGTATCCCTAACCATGAACCGACAAATTCCACATACTTGTTTTATGGCTCGATGAAAGGTTTCAATTCCCCAATGAGTATCATGAATTGTCATAAATTCATTTCTAGTTATATCCTCGATTCTTTCCTCATCTGGAAGATACAAAATATAGTGTCTAGAGTCTTCTTTTTTAAAGTCTTTCCTAAACAACTTTATAAATCCAAATTCTTTCAGATGAGTCCTTAATCCTTCTTCGGGAATAGCCAGAGTGCTTACTTGACAATACTTGTGTGGCTCATTTGAAACAGTTCTATTTTTTTCAATTCCGAAGAGAAAACCCAATTTCTGGTTTTTTAGGAATTTCAAATTTTCTACTCCTGAATACCAACTATCACCTGTTACAATTCTGGGTTTGACTCCCCAGCTTATTATTTCACTTACCATTTCTCTAAAATAATCGTTTTTTGTTTTTCCCTCCTTTTTATCATATATTCTGTAATTTATTGGCACTGAATTACCATGAATATCACTGTAATATAGAGTGATTAAATTTAAGCCAATAATTGTTTTATGGGCTTTACCTGACCAAAAATAACCGATTAATTCAGCATTTTTGGGGTCGCTGTAAATCTTTTCTATCACTGTATCATCTACACTTAGTATTCCTCCTACCAAGTTAATAACTTTTTCTATAATGTTGAATAAATCTTTCGGTTCATATCGCTCTCTCAATAAAAAGCGATTCACACTATCATGTGAAACGTCTCCTAATATCTCTGCTAACCTACTGCACCCCCCAAACTTTGGCTCTGACAGTAAAAATAAGGTGTATAGGTCTAGATTGCATTGCGCTGTGGATGGTTTCGTGATTTTTCTAATTGTCTGATACCTAGCAAGTAGACGACCTATATTTATCAATTCACTATTTTGTTATTCTGTCAATGCGTAACTCCTATAATTGTTAAAAATTTTGATGTCTTAAATTTTGTATTTGAAGGAGGAGGTTAATCCTTGAACAACCAAGAACTGATGTCTTACGATGACATTTACGTTAAATCAAATGACCTGACGCAGGTCGACGGACCGACTGTGATTGCGCTCGCCCACAATGAGATGTATTTCTTGCCCGCCTGGCTCGATCACTACCGAAAACTCGGGGCCGAGCGTTTTATCATTCTCGACGATGCTTCGACAGACAGCACCCTGGACTATCTCCGAGCACAGCCGGATGTGATGGTGGTGGGCAGTCATCGCCGCTTTGGTGAGACCGTCCCAGTCATCGACCGCCTCGATCCGACGGGACAGACTGTCGAGATGCGCCGGATGGTTGATCTATGGCGCATGATTCTGCCGGAGAAATTCACTCTCAACTGCTGGGTAGTTCAAGCCGCTCTCGACGAGTTTCTGGTTCTACCCAATGGGCGAAAGCTAGCAGATATTTTCGACGAATTATCCACGTCTGAATACGACGCCGTCACTGGTACTATGCTTGACATTTACCCTGCAAACATCGGAGTTATGCGAGCACAACAAATGCAGACTACCGTAAGCTTTTCAGACGAATGGTTCTTTGACGGAGTTCCTCATCGACTGCCAACAGGACTTCACTTTCGTAAGGTATATCATGGGTCACGCGCCAGATTGTTTCATCAGTTCCTACCTGAGACTGCTATGACCTTTCACGAGCGCTTGCGGGAGCGGCTAAGTCGCTGGTATCACCGCGAAGGTCCGTACAGAAAGGTGAACAATACCCAAAAGTTCTCTCTCGTCCGGTGGCGGTCAGGAACTTGGATGCGGTCATCACACAATATTAGCCTGCCTATCTCGAAACAGCATCACCTGCCAATCCTGCATATGAAGTTTACCGGTGATCTTTATCGTCGCGCAGAAGTCGCGATCCGCAGCAAGTCCTACTACAATAGCTCGAAGGAGTATACACAACTTATCGAACTGATTTCGGAAATGGAACGCCGAGATGCCTCATTCCTTTTTCCGAAATCAGCTTCAATTCATAACATTGTCGCATTTCAAAGTGCAAGATTAATCCTAGGTTTTGATGATAATACTCGCCAACCAAGTCATGAAAACTAGCACAAAGCGAGAAATGACATCAAGGCAAAATATGACAAGATATTAAGTGTGCGATTCGTTCTTCCTAAATGAGCATTTATGCTCATTTAGGAAGGTAAGGCTGGTGAAAACCAGATTCTTATAACTGTGTGTTCATGTAGGTGAGAATCCTACCCCCTAGCTGCAAGGGTGACAGCTTTTTCAACCGTCTCATAGTCCTGAGATCAATCCTATTGAACGACTCTGGGAGCATATTAAACAGGCTTTGTCTTGGCAGACTTGTCATAATTTAAGTCAATTAAGAAACAATCTTAAGCAAGTTCTGGATTCTCTCTCTACTGAAGCGATCGCTTCTCTTTGTGGATGGCACTATATTGTCTCTGCTTTATTAAGTGCAACTTCATAGAGAATTGGTATAAGACACAGAATTCTATCATGGGGATATGAATACTTATGCTATATGCTTCACATCAGAAATAAAATTTTAGAATTAGCACCTGGTTCTTTACTAGATATTGGATGTGGTGATGGACGTTTTAGTGAGTTGCAAAATACTAAATTTAAGGAATTATTAGGTGTTGATTTATCACCAAAAGCCATTAAATTTGCACAAGCTTTCAATGACGATAGTCAATTTAAATGCTGTGATATTCAAATCATAGACAGACAATTTGATATTGTCACACTGATTGAAACAATAGAACATATTCCGGATGATAAAATTGATGAATTTATCAAAGCTGCGTTTTATAAAGTAAAGCCCAATGGGTATATACTTATTTCAGTGCCGACAAAAAATCGAAAGCTAATCAAAAAACATTACAGGCATTATGATATGCAACTACTGAAGTCTCAAATTTCTTGTTCAGGGCGTGATTATGAAATCATTAGTAAAGAATATATTTTCAACTTTAAAGATAGGCTTTACAACTACTGGATGAAACTGACTAACAATAAATACGCATTTGTATCTATTAAATTTTTGGATGAAATGATTTGGAATCGAGTGTGGAACAATCTAAGAGTTGCTGACGAGAAAACAGGTGCTCATTTAGTTGTGCTGATAAAAGGAAAATAAATAATGAAGATAGTATACTGTAGCGCATCCATAATTCCATCACGCTCTGCCGAATCCATTTTTGTGATGAAAATGTGCCAGGCTTTTCACCTAAATGGACACGATGTTCATCTTGTTTTACCGAATAACAAACAGGAAAGGACACCAGGAATTAATGATGTTTATGATTACTATGGGGTTAATCCGTGCTTCTCAATTAATTACTTACCATGGATACCTGTCAAGGGTAAAGCATACCTGTTTGGATTACTTGCCGGAAAATATGGCAAAAAACATAATTTTGACCTTGTGTATAGTCGATGTATTATTGCTGCTTATTTCGCCGCCCAGGAAGGATTACCCGTAATCTTTGAATCCCATGCTCCCATTGTTGACTCAGGAAGAGTAATTATTCCCCGCTTGTTTAGTAATCTGTTAAAACAGAAAAACTTTAAATACTTAGTTGTAATCACACAATCACTGAAGTCATGGTACTTGAGTAACTATGATATTCCACCAGATAGAATACTTGTTGCCCCTGATGGTGCAGACTTACCTGAAGTTAGTGAATTAGATAATCTTGATCCGCATTTAAGTCAAGTCTCTGATAAATTCCGCATAGGTTACTGTGGTCATTTATATCCGGGTAAAGGCATGGAAATCATTTCCCAGTTAGTAAAACTCTGTCCCGATATAGAGTTTAATATAGTTGGTGGATTAGAAAATGATATTAAGTATTGGCAAAATCAGCTTGAAGGATATCAAAACATTATTTTTCATGGCTATCGACCCCACTCAGATGTACTCCAAATGATGAGACAAATGAATGTTCTCATTGCTCCTAACTTGCAAAGTGTCAAATTGTCAAAAAAGGTTGACATAGGCAAGTGGACATCTCCCCTAAAAATATTTGAGTATATGTCAGCTTGCAAACCGATTATTGCCTCCGACATTCCAGTACTCAGAGAGGTTCTTGAGCATGAAAGAAATGCCTTACTTTGCGACCCGGATAATCCAGAGAAGTGGCAATCCACATTATATAGACTCCGGGATGACTCAAGTTTATCCCGTCAGATAGCTCATAACGCCTATGAAGATTTAAGAGATAAATATAATTGGCAAGCCAGAGCAGAGCTAATTCTCTCATCCGCGACTAACGTTAAAACTCTCTAGATGATGCTATAAGTTAGGTAAAAAGCGATTGGAAAACGTTTCCCCTATCAATACACAAAAATTTTGAAATTTCTTCAGAGGATGTCTGAAAAGTAAGCAAGCTAACGTCAAGGTATTCTGTCATTAGGAAAAACACTTGAGTAGAAAGGATGACGAAAGCAATGAATCCATCTTACCCAGGTAACCTGACACTAGAACAATGGAAAGTATCAATTCCTGAGTCAAAACCAGGTATTCGCAAACGAAGCCTTGATATGCTGGCGATAGTTAACGCCATCTTATACATCTTGTGTGTTGCTTGTGCATGGCGAATGCTCCCAAAGGATTTTCCAAAATGGAAAAAAGTGTATCATTCCTAATTTATTTATGTTACCATGATTAGCTTAATGATCAAGCAAATTGCGTGATTAAAATAACCTATTTAACACTTCTCACACATCCTCTTACAAATTAGCTCGGAAGAATGATTCAAATAATTAAAAAAACAAATTTTTTCCATCAAGTATTTAGTTATTTTCATAAATTTCGCTATCCTATTTTATTATTTGGATTAGGTATTTGGATATTATCACCCATCCTAGGTATAATACCCTTATTACTATTTTCACAAATACAGGTTTCTCGGTTATTTACTAAAAACAAACCAAAGCAAAATATTTCGATTCTAACCTTTTTGTCTCTGTTTATAGTCCTATTTACAATTACAATTACTGCATCTACATATGAGGTAATTAGTGATTTGCAAGTGTATGTGCAAGTTTACGAAGCACTAGGAAATCAGCCTTTTTTTGAGTATATGAATGTTATGCGTATGGAACCCGTGACATTCATAATTCCAAATTTTATAAAATTGGTGTTCAATGGTAATGCATATTCTTTCATTTTAGTTCAAGCTTTGACAATGAATTTAGCATTCATGCTCATTGCTATAAGATTCCTACCATCATACTATCCCACAATCATCTTGCTTAATATTACCTCCGCTTCTTATTTTACTCAGATGTTTTTAATGAGACAGTTTTACGCTCTCATATTTTTAGTTCTTTTCATCTATACTAGGAGTTACGCATTGACAGAATAACAAAATAGTGAATTGATAAATATAGGTCGTCTACTTGCTAGGTATCAGACAATTAGAAAAATCACGAAACCATCCACAGCGCAATGCAATCTAGACCTATACACCTTATTTTTACTGTCAGAGCCAAAGTTTGGGGGGTGCAGTAGGTTAGCAGAGATATTAGGAGACGTTTCACATGATAGTGTGAATCGCTTTTTATTGAGAGAGCGATATGAACCGAAAGATTTATTCAACATTATAGAAAAAGTTATTAACTTGGTAGGAGGAATACTAAGTGTAGATGATACAGTGATAGAAAAGATTTACAGCGACCCCAAAAATGCTGAATTAATCGGTTATTTTTGGTCAGGTAAAGCCCATAAAACAATTATTGGCTTAAATTTAATCACTCTATATTACAGTGATATTCATGGTAATTCAGTGCCAATAAATTACAGAATATATGATAAAAAGGAGGGAAAAACAAAAAACGATTATTTTAGAGAAATGGTAAGTGAAATAATAAGCTGGGGAGTCAAACCCAGAATTGTAACAGGTGATAGTTGGTATTCAGGAGTAGAAAATTTGAAATTCCTAAAAAACCAGAAATTGGGTTTTCTCTTCGGAATTGAAAAAAATAGAACTGTTTCAAATGAGCCACACAAGTATTGTCAAGTAAGCACTCTGGCTATTCCCGAAGAAGGATTAAGGACTCATCTGAAAGAATTTGGATTTATAAAGTTGTTGAGGAAAGACTTTAAAAAAGAAGACTCTAGACACTATATTTTGTATCTTCCAGATGAGGAAAGAATCGAGGATATAACTAGAAATGAATTTATGACAATTCATGATACTCATTGGGGAATTGAAACCTTTCATCGAGCCATAAAACAAGTATGTGGAATTTGTCGGTTCATGGTTAGGGATACTCATGCAATTAAGACTCACATCTTTTGTTCACTTCAAGCTTTTGTTAAGTTGGAGTTTATGCGCTCTGAAAAAATAATTAGCAATTGGTATGAAATACAACGGAATCTGTTTACTTTAGTTGTACGTGAGCATATTTTTGCTAATCTTAATAGCGATCGCATGATCTAGATATCATAGATCATATTTTTTGTCAATGCGTAAGTCCTATATACTTTCTCTTCGTGGCAGAAAGTTCTCCTGGCATTATTAGCAATGCTTACCCATAGTAGCTCATTTATATTTATTGCTGTGGGAATGATTACTCTGCCCTTAAGTAATAATTATACCCAAGTAAAGTTTAAGTTAAAAGCAATCAGCGTATTAAAAAGATTTTTAAATAATTTAATACGCAACAATTTTTTCTTGTATGGAAGTTTGATATTTATGATAATCGGACTACCTGCTTTTTTCGTCTTGGTTGCAAATAGTAGTACTTTGCAAGCTATATTTCCAAATCTGGCTATTAGGGTAGAACGCTACGAAGGTTTATATAACTATTCACTAGGACTCAGTGAAGACCTATGGAAAGGAGTTATTTTTGATATATGTTTTTTACTCACATCACTTACAATGATCAAATTCAAAGATGAAGATGTTTATTGTTACTCATGGTCTATTACCTTTTTAGTAAACGTTATTGCCTTATTTGCGTTTTACTATTTTTTACCTGCTTTTGGAAGGTTGTTATTTTTCTTAAGCGGGTTATCTGGTTTCTTTTACACGATTATGTTTAATTCTACAAAACTAACTCATAAATTAAACCTTTTTTCGTCTATTATTTTCATGGCAATTATTACTAAGGTTTTATATTTTTCCTACCGTATGGTTAGAGGAGGAGGAGGTAGGATATGGAGTGATAATCCCCTTAACGCAAATATATTTGACTATATCGAACATTTGTATGCTATGTTTAATTGATTATTCGCTAATAATCAATCGCCAAAAATAACCATAAACTGTTTGCCAAGGTGGGAAATCTCCCGGCAATCCTCGCCATGTACATCCCTGGCATAATACATACAAAATGGCATTGACAACCGCTGTTCCCTTCACGGTTGAGACCTATTGAATCCCATGTCTATGTTCCATTCGCTTCGATTATCAGGAATTACCCATATTTATTGATATGGGCAATGTTGGGAGTAAGAAAAAACAATCAAACAGGTATGAATCCGAAAGCTATAGCTAGAGCAAATCAGACTTATTTGAACACATGCAATAATTATCTATCGGGGATATAAATATTAAATTACTTCCAAAAAAATGGATTTGAAAATGTTTGTTATGTGGAAGATTTGTTTTTGAAAAACAGTCCAAACAAAAGAGGTCGTCTATTTTATAAGTTGGGATTAAAGTTGCCAATTATGTTTGGCATTTATAGGTTATTTTGGGCAAGAATCTTGATTGCCTACTAACCCTATATATTTAAGATACTTAAATACACTTAACCAGATGAACTCAAGTAAAAAAATCACTCTGTTTTTACCATCCCTTGGTGGTGGCGGAGCACAAAAAATTATGGTATATCTTGCCAATGGTTTTGCACATCGCGGGTTTGCTGTGGATTTAGTTCTAGTTAAAGCCGAGGGTCCCTATTTACCCCTAGTGAGTGATCAAGTGCGAGTCATAGATTTAAACTGTCCTCGCGTCCTAGCTAGTTTACCCAGTTTAATTCGCTACTTAAAGACGGAAAAACCCCATGCCATTCTCTCCACCTTAGACCATGCCAATGTCATCGCAATTATTGGTCGTGCTTTGACCAGAGGATCACAGAAAATTGCGGTTAGAGTAGCCAACAATATTAGCACCAGTAAACAGCACAGCAAGAGTATTCGGTCTCGTGTAACAGCAGGGTTAGTCAAGTATACCTATAATAATTGGGTTGACCAGGTAATCGCAGTCTCTCAGGGAGTTGCTGATGACTTAGTTAAATCGCACAATATCCCCCACAATCAAGTCACGACAATTTATAACCCAGCTATAACGCCTGAACTTTTGGATAAAATCCAAGAACCTTTCAACCATCCTTGGTTTGCACCAGAGAAACCCCCTGTAATTCTGGGTGTAGGTAGACTTACAGCACAAAAAGATTTCACCACATTGATTCGTGCCTTCGCTCACTTAAATCAGCACCATTCAGCCCGACTGATGATTTTAGGAGAGGGAGAAGACAGAGCAAAACTTGAGTCTTTAGTAAAAAGTCTGGGTTTGGAGGAACAAGTCAGTTTACCGGGATTTGTCGATAACCCCTTCCCTTACATGAAACAAGCCTCCGTGTTTGTTCTTTCCTCCTGTTTTGAAGGTATGCCTAATGCTTTATTACAGGCTATGGCCTGTGGTACACCAGTAGTAGCCACCGACTGTCCCAGTGGACCGAGGGAAATCCTAGAAGATGGTAAATGGGGAAAACTGGTTCCTGTGGGGGATGTGGAGGCTATGGCTGAGGCAATTATGGCTAGTCTTCAGGGAGAAACTCAACGCCCTTCCAGGGAAATCTTGGAAAGTCGCTTTGGGCTAGATACTATTATTGATCAGTATTTATCCATACTACTCTGAAATTTTTCTTGACCCTGTGATTAAACTTACTCTCATCATTACCGGACTCAACACTGGTGGTGCAGAAATGATGCTGCTCAAACTTCTAGAGCGGTTATCACCAGAATTTACCCCTCAAGTCATATCCCTAACTGATATTGGTGCGATCGGTAAACGCATTCAAGCCTTGGGTATTCCCGTCACAGCCTTGGGGATGAGTCGCACAATTCCCAATCCCTTGGCTTTACTCAAGCTAGTCAAGTTATTAAAACGCACTCAACCTGATATAGTTCATACCTGGATGTATCATGCTGACTTACTGGGGGGATTGGCTGCTCCTATGGCTGGAGTGTCAAAGGTAATTTGGAATATTCGCCATAGTGATCTATCCAAAGAAAAGAATAAAGCCACTACTCGCTTGGTTGCAGGATTATGTGCGCGACTATCCCCAATTATTCCCCATCGCATTCAGTGCTGTTCTGTTGTCGCCAAGGATATTCATACATCACTTGGTTATGCTCCAGATAAATTCATAGTCACACCCAATGGCTTTGACCTAGAACGATTTCAGCCCAACCCAAACTTTCGTGAATCTGTACGACAAGAGTTAGGAATTGCAGCCGATACACCCCTAGTCGGTGTGATTGCTCGCTTTAACCCCCAGAAGAATCATACAGGCTTTTTTGCAGCTGCTGGCTATCTGCATCAAAAAAGACCAGATGTGCATTTCTTACTAGCTGGAAGTGGTATTGATACCGATAATTCTGTACTGATGCAAGCCATAGATAAGGCTCAAGTCAGCCACGTTACCCATTTGTTAGGTCTGCGTCAGGACATCCCCCAGCTCATGGCTTCCCTGGATGTTTTAGTTTCTCCTTCTTCCTATGGCGAAGGCTTTCCCAATGTTTTGGGTGAAGCAATGGGGTGTGGTGTTCCTTGTGTGGTTAGCGATGTGGGGGACTCAGCCTATATTGTTGGGGACACAGGTAAAGTTGTTGATCCCGATGACATGATCGGTTTAGCTGAGGCTGTTGAATCCTTACTCAGTCTCCCAAGTTCCCAGCGTCTCACCCTGGGGGAACAAGCTCGCCATCGGATTCAGGAAAACTTTGAAATTAATCATGTAGTTAATCTTTATGAGTCACTGTACCAAGAAGTTTACACAGTAAAATTTAATAGCCAACATAAATACTAATTGCCGTGAGTATGATAAATGTATCACAAGATAATACTAAAAGACTTCAAGTTAGTTTGTCTGGCCTATTGAGGGAAGTCTTAATAGTTATAATTGCATTCACCTATGCTTATATTCTCATGAGCCTTCCCCTGTTTGAATTCAAAGATAGACAAAATTTCTTAGTTTATGCACAATCTTCGGAGATAATACTAGAGAGGAATCAAGCTAGAGGGATTTTGCCTTTGATATTTAATGAGCCTATTTGGCTCTTAATTAACATTTGGTTAAGAAATATATTAGAGCCGGAAAACGTCATGAAAACTATTATTTTTATGGGAAGTTTTCTGAGTTCTTACAGCTTTATAAAGTTAAGTAATAGTAAGATTCGTAATATTATTCTCATGGTTATCTTACTACTGTTACCCGTAATTTTAAAAAATTACATCACCCACCTGCGTCAGGGTTTAGGTATAGGATTATTTATGTTGGGAATGTTATTTTCAGACTGGCGTCGCATAGCTCTTGTGGGAGTAACACCTTTTATTCATAGTTCGTTTTTTTTTGTAATTTTCCTGACACAGATAGATAGAACCATTTCATGGTTTACTACTTTTAAGACAAAAATTAGAATCGCTATAGTTTTCACTATAGGCATTATCTTGAGCTTAAATTTAGGACGGATATCAGCTTTCTTAGGCGATAGACGTGCAGATCAATATGATTTTACAACAGCTGATGTGTCTGGACTGGGCTGGTTATTTTGGTTCATTGTACTTATTGTCATGGTATCGGCTGGGAAACGCTATTTGAAGCAATATTCAATTTCTGCCTACTGCATAACTTTCTATCTAGCTACATATCCTTTTGTTGAAGTGACAGCTAGAATTTTTGAGAGTTCTATTCTGATTGTAATTCTAGATTTACTCAATCTCAAAGGCTGGAGAAAATACACATTCTTATTTATAATATTTGTATATGGTTTATTACTGTGGTATCGGCGATTGCAATCGCCTCAACCTTTTTAGTATTGTTATTTACCCCACAAAAGCAAAATCGGATTATAAAATTCGATTTAACCTGTCAATTATAGTTGAATCCACATAGCAAAAGCGATAGCGCCCATCACTGCTGTAAGTTGGCAGCCTGTCCACAGTTGACATTTTTAACCATCTAGCATAGATAGCAACGGCTTTTATTCCTAGGGCAATATAATGGAGGCGATCGCTCCTTTTTCTGGGAATCAATTCTCAAGTGCTAAAATCTGACTAGAAGAAAAGCTAAGTTAAATCATCCTGAGCTATGGAAGAACTCCTAGAATTAAAAGGTTTGTTGCTTCAAGGTGATATTTCCGGAGCATTAGCCATTGTTGAAGACTTAGAAGAAATGAGTCGGGATGACAAAATCAACAATATTCGTAGTTACACAGTTATACTGCTACTGCACTTAATTAAGCGACAGGCAGAAAAGCGTACCACGCGATCCTGGGATGTTTCTATTCGCAATAATGTCAGAGAAATTAGGGAGAAAAATAAGCGGCGCAAAGCTGGGGGATATTATCTAAATACGGAAGATTTACTTCAAATCCTAGAGGTTGCTTATCCCATGGCTATTGATCAAGCCTCTCTGGAAGTAGAAGGGGGACGTTACGAAACGGAGGAATTAGAAACCTTGGTAAATCAACAGGAAATTATCAATCAAGCCCTGGCTTTGATTGAACCCACAGCCAACAGCAACACCTGAATAGTTTTGATCATGGTGTGCCTCAGTGTCACTCCATATATGGAGATTCTTTCAGTTTGGAGAACGGTGAGCGCCTAGCAGGGCAAATGCCACCAGCCCAATCCCAGAGAATTAAAAATAAAAATTTTTTTAAAATTTTAAATTTATCCTTGTAAAACCTCAGCAGCGGTCAACTTGACATCAGAAAACAAAGGGGACACAATTATTTGATCTCCCACGTATACCTCCTGCTCATAAAAACCGTCCACCCATTCCAAAACCGTCACCTTTTGACTAATAGGATCAACAATCCAATACTCAGCAATTCCCCGCGCTGCATACTCAGAACGTTTATAACGATAATCCCGACTTTCCTGATTGGGACTGACTATCTCAACCACCAACAATGGCGGCGGCATATCCATTAAAATTAGAGAACGACTAGCTCCCTCCATGATCTTCGCCAAGTCCTCGGAAAATACCACTAAGTCAGGAACACGCACCCCCACCCGTCCACTGTTCACAGCAATTTCCGTTTTCATTCTTAACCGATAATAGGGAATACCTAACTTGAGAAAACAGGCTACTAAAAACATTGCTATGCGAGAATTTAGTTCACTTTCGGCAGGCATGGGTATTAATTGTCCATTCTCCAATTCATATAAAGTATCTGTACCGTCGTCAAACTGAACAAACTCTTCAAAGCTGATCTTTTGATTACTTGCAACTATCATTGCTATTTATTCCACAGATTGCTTTTATTAGCTATTTTAACAGTCATACCAACACAGCAATGAAAGTTTTGACCATTGTGGGAGTGTCAACACAATTTCTCTAAATAGAAACTGCTGTAAATCCAGTACCAGTAGTTAAGAATAATACTTCCACACATTCCTAAAGGGTGAAAATGTTAAAATATGACCACAGATGAGCTAGATAACCCTAACCTATGGAAGAACTCTTAGAATTAAAAGGTTTGTTGCTTCAAGGTGACATTTCTGGGGCGCTAGCCATTGTGGAAGACCTGGAAGAAATGAGCAGAGACGACAAAATCAATAATATTTGTAGTTATGCCAAAATTCTGCTCCTGCATCTGATTAAACAACAAGCTGAAAATCGCACAACACGCTCTTGGGATGTTTCAATTCGTAATTCTGCTCTGGAGATTCAAAGGAAAAATAAACGACGCAAAGCAGGAGGGTATTATCTCCAACCCACAGAACTGCGCCTCTGTCTAGAAGATAGCTATGAACAAGCACTAAATGCTGCATCCTTGGAAGTAGCAGAGGGGATTTACGATATAGAAAGTTTAGAGAAAATGGTCGATCGCCAGGAGATTATTGATCTGGGATTATCTCTGATTTTAGCTGCAAAGTAATGGTGATTGTGAAACGGTTACAATTGTAACCTAATCGAACTAATGTATAAATAACTATACTGAGTGTGACAATTTATTATTACAATGAAAGGCGATCGCACAAGTACGTTACTAAGAAATGTCAGAGAGCGATCGCTTGCAATTAATACTCCCCCCACCCCATAGAGTGATCAATCTATCACTTATTTTGCACTTATTGTGGTAGAATTTTTACCTAGATTTATCAAAACTTTTTATCTTCTATGAAATCAAGTAATCATCGCATTGCCGTGCTCGGTTTAGGCTATGTTGGCTTACCCGTGGCTTTAGCCCTAGCAGAAAAATTCCCAGATGTAGTGGGCTTTGATATCAACCGCGATCGCAGAACACACAAAAAATAATAAAATCAAGTCCCCTCCCCTTACAAGGGGAGGGTTAGGGTGGGGTGAAACAATCTTTGATACACTAATCATAACTTACTAAACATCCTCTTAAAATAGGAATAGCTGAAGCCAACCGCAGGATAAGGAAGCTGGTAGAATGGAAACCAAATTACCACAGGTGTCTCCCACCTTATATGACACTGATTACCATCTCTGGGTACTGGAAACTGTGCAACAACTGGAGAATCGTGACTTTAACTCCGTTGACTGGAGTAACTTAATTGATGAGGTGTGGGATTTGAGTAGACGGGAGAAAAGACGCATGGAAAGTTTACTCACCCTGTTAATAGAGCACCTGCTAAAAAGCACTTACTGGGAGTCGGAAAAACCGAGAAATTTAGCACACTGGCAAGCCGAAATCACTAACTTTCGTAAACAGATCAAAAGAGAATTAAAAGCGAGTCCCAGCCTCAATACCTATCTAAAAGAGATATTTATAGAATGTTATCAAGACGCAAGGGAAATTGCTTCCATGCGATCGCAATTACCCCTAAGTACTTTCCCAGTCGAACCTATTACTAACCTGGAGACAATTTTAAATGAGTAGTAGCCTAGTTGACAATTAAATAAACAAACCTATACACTTATCTACAAACCTATAAGTGTATTTATGTTTAAACCTCATGAGTTTGCAAAGAAAATTGGGGTGTCAGTCAAGACATTACACAGTGTTGAGGTCGAGCAATGCTTTTATCCATCAAAACAAAGTTGAAACTGAGTAAAACCCAAGAAATAATAATGAATAAACACGCAGGTATTGCGCGGTTTACTTACAACTGGGGTTTAGCGACTTGGAATAATCTTTATAAAGATGGATTAAAGCCCAACAAATATATTCTGAAGAAATTCTTTAATAATCATGTTAAACCTGAGTTTGAGTGGATTAGAGAAAAGGGTATTTGTCAGAAAATAACTCAATATACTTTCGACCATTTAGGCGATTCTTTTTCTAGATTCTTTAGCGGTAAAGGTGGATATCCTAAGTTTAAAAAGAAAGGACATAGAGACTCCTTTACCATTGATGCTGGAGGTAAGCCAATTCCAGTAGGCGGCAAATCAATAAAGCTACCGACGATTGGATGGATAAAAACTTATGAAGGTTTGCCACACACAACCTGTAAATCAATCACAATATCAAAGACTGCTAATAGCTGGTTCATTGCTTTTGCTTACGAGCAAGAACACAAAGCAATAGATAAGCAGCACGAGATTGTAGGGGTGGATTTAGGGGTCAAGGAACTAGCTACACTTTCTACTGGGGTAGTGTTTCCTAATCCTAAGCATTACAAAGCTAATTTAGAGAAGCTAAAAAGACTATCTAAAAAGTTTGCTCGCAAAAACAAAGGTTCAAATAACCGATACAAAGCTAAAATTAAACTGGCTAAACATCACGCTAGAGTAGCTAATCTTAGAAAAAATACTCTTCACCAAATCACTACTTTCTTATGCAAAAACCACGCAAAAATAGTAGTAGAAGATTTAAACGTTTCTGGGATGATTTCAAATCACAAATTAGCCCAAGTAATAGCTGATTGTGGTTTTTATGAACTTAAGCGCCAGTTAGAATACAAAGCAAGAAAGTTTGGTTGCAAAATTCTAATTGCTGACAGATTTTATCCATCAAGTAAGACCTGTTCAAATTGTGGGCATATCCAAGATATGCCACTAAAAGAAAGAATTTACAACTGTGGAAGTTGTGGTCATTCGGTGGATAGAGATTTAAACGCAGCAATCAACTTATCGAGGTTGGCTAAACCTTGAAAGCTTACTGAGGGATAACCGCTCCCATGCTCCCATCGAAGTAAGAAATAAATGTCTAGACTTGTCTAGGATTTATATAGCAGAATTGGTTTCCTTAGAGGATGTTTGGAAAGTCATGATTAGTGTATCAAAGATTGTTTCACCCCACCCTCACCCCTCACAGGGGTAGATTTTTAATATGATCTGTGAAGCCAAGACCACCGAAGACAAGGAAGGAAAGTGGACAAGGAAGATTTTATACGGACAATGGTTTTTTGCCGGACTATTTTTGTGACTAAAGAATACAGACTTTGTACTGTTTTCCTCCCTTCTCACCTTGTCCACCTTGTCTTGCCCTCACGACAATGTAAAATACCTACCCTTGTAAGCTTGTAAGGGGAGGGGACTGGATTTGATTATTTTTTGTGTGTTGGATGTGTTCCCTGTTCCCTGTTCCCTGTTCCCTAAGATAAAAATCACCTTATAAAACTTATCAAACATCCTCTTAGGCATCACGATAAAACACCCTAATGTCTAGAATAGGATAAATTTATTTCCTTAATCTGTAATATTGACCGGGAAGTTAAAAAAATGAAAATCTTAGTTACAGGTGCTGCAGGCTTTATTGGCTTCCACCTGAGCGACCGACTATTAAACCGCGGTGATGAAGTTATAGGACTCGATAACCTGAATAACTACTATGACGTTTTCCTTAAACAAGCTCGCCTGGCTCAACTGCAATCACAGCAGCTATTCACCTTTACTCAACTAGACTTAGGGGATCAAGAGGGAATCAACAACCTATTTACAACACATCAATTTGATGTAGTTGTCAACCTTGCAGCCCAAGCTGGGGTGAGGTATTCTCTCCAAAATCCCCACGCCTATATTAACAGTAATATTCTGGGATTCACCAACATCTTAGAAGGTTGTCGTCACTCCCAAGTCAAACATTTAGTATTTGCCTCCTCCAGTTCTGTCTATGGAGCCAACACTAAAACCCCTTTTTCCATCCATGACAACGTAGACCACCCCATTAGTTTATATGCTGCCAGTAAAAAAGCCAACGAGCTAATGGCACATACTTACAGCCACCTCTACGGCTTACCCACCACCGGACTGCGCTTTTTTACCGTTTATGGTCCTTGGGGAAGACCAGACATGGCGTACTTTTTATTTACCAAAGCCATTTTATCAGGTAACCCCATTGATGTATTCAACTATGGTAAAATGAAACGTGATTTTACTTACATTGATGATATTATCGAAGGGGTGGTAAGAGTTACCGATAATATCCCCCAAGGTAATCCTCATTGGTCAGGGGATAAACCTGACCCAGGGACTAGTAAAGCACCCTATAAAATCTATAACATTGGTAATAACAATCCTGTGGAGTTGTTACATTTCATTGAGGTGATAGAAGACTGCTTGGGGATGAAGGCGCAAAAGAATATGTTGCCTCTGCAACCCGGAGATGTAACCATGACCTATGCTGATGTGGATGATTTAATTGCAGATGTGGGCTTTAAACCCGCCACTCCCATTGATGTCGGTGTCGGGCGTTTTATCGATTGGTATAGAGATTATTACCAGGTATAAATTAAATATAAGTTTGAAAACACCCTCTAAGTTAATAGGTCAAGGACAAAGATCCCCGACTTCTGAACACAATCTTGTTATCTGATTACAAGTACTGATAGAAGTCGGGGATCTAAACTCGAGAACTTTAGAAATTTATCAGATGAAGAACTTTGTATATCTGGCTTTTCAGTGCTTCTAAGACCTAACTGAATACTACTTACCAACCTTAATAATGAGAATCTTATATATAATCACCCGCGCAGATACAGTTGGGGGTGTACAAGTTCATGTGCGTGACTTGAGTATGGCTTTACAAGCTGATGGACATCAAGTACTAGTTATTACTGGAATGCCGGGACTTTACACGGAAGACCTATACACCAACAATATAGACTTTCGTGCTTGTACAACTTTTCACAAACAGATTAAGCCCTTTCAAGACTGGCAGACCCTGCGGTTTTTCCTCCAAACTATTAAACAATTCCGCCCCGATATTATTAGCACCCATTCCAGTAAAGCAGGAATTTTGGGGCGTTTAGCAGGGAAAATCACCAAAACTCCTTGCTTGTTCACAGCCCACGGTTGGGCTTTTACTGAAGGTGTTCCTCAACCTACCCGCAAAATTTATCAAATCATTGAGCGATTAGCAGAACCATTGGCCAATCAAATTATCTGTGTGTCTGACCACGACCGATATATCGGGTTAAAAACTGGTATGAACCCAAAGCGACTTAAAACCATTCACAATGGTATGCCAGATATTTCCCCATCCCTGAGGGCGAACCCCGCAGATAGTGAGCCAGTCAAAATTGTCATGGTAGCCCGGTTTGATAAACAAAAAGATCACTACACCTTGCTCCAAGCCTTTCAAAGAGTATCCGGTGCTCAACTCAACTTGGTGGGAGATGGCCTTGGACTAGATAATATCAAAAACCTCGCTATTAAATTAGGTCTTTCCCAAACAGTAAACTTTCTGGGCTTCCGCCAAGACATCCCTCAAGTCTTAGCTCAAGCCCAAATATTTGCCCTAATCTCCCATTGGGAAGGCTTTCCCCTAACTATTATTGAAGCCATGCGAGCGGGACTACCAGTGATTGCTTCTGATGTTGGTGGAGCAGCAGAAGCTATTGATGAAGGGGTTTCTGGTTTCACCATCCCTCGCGGTGATGTGCAAACCTTGGAAAACCGACTCAAGCAATTAATCAAAAATGCGGAATTACGTTACAAAATGGGAAACGCAGCCCGACAAAGATATGAACAAGAATTTACCTTTGATCATATGTTTACTGAAACTTACCAGACCTATGAAAACATATTACTCAAATCTAAATCTCAGGGATAAATAACTTATATTATGAAAACATTATTAACAGGAGCCACAGGACTCACCGGTGGACTACTCCTACAAAAAATTGCCACTCTTCATGCTGGATTGGAAATCAGTTGCTTAGTCCGTCCTAGCAGTAACTGCGATTTCATAAACTCCCTAAATCTCAAACTTACCTATTACCAAGGCGACAGCGCTAACCCCAATACATGGGACACAGTTCTATCCCAAGCAACTTTTACAACTATCATTCATTTAGTCCAACTGCGTCAGATTCCTACCCTCCTCGATAGCTTGAATAAATTCCAGCAAACTCCGCGATTAATTATCATTGGTACCACAGGGGTTTACTCTCAATACAACCAATATTCAGCCGAGTATAAAGAAGCAGAAAAAGTTCTATCCCAGTATGGTGGGTCCTATTCCTTGCTACGCCCAACCATGATTTATGGTTCTCCCAAAGACAAAAACCTACACAAGCTGATCAAGTTTTGCCATCGGTATCAATTCTTTCCTGTCTTCGGTAAGGGTAATAATCTCCTACAACCAGTCCATACTGAGGACTTAGCCCAAGCTCTCCTCGATGTTTGGCAATCTCCTCATATCCAGGGAGCCTACGACCTTTCTGGGGAAACCATTATCACCTTTCGAGACCTGCTCAAACTCCTAAGCCAACTCATGGGTAAACCTGTATATCAGCTTTCTCTACCCCTTACCATGGGTATTATTTTAGCTACTCTCCTGGAGAAAACCCTGGGTAGACGTTCCCCAGTGAGACGGGAACAAATTCTGCGACTCCAAGAAGATAAAACCTATTCTTACGCAGCAGCTACACGAGACTTTGGTTTTACGCCCCGCTCATTAGAAACAGGTCTGAGAGAAGAAATCGCCCTGATGCGGGCACAAAGGATTATTTAAAATGATTACCTGGTATTTGGAAAATTGGAATTTACAGCATCCCTCCTAGGCAAAAAAGCTGTAGCCCAACGCCTCTGTAAAAGATACCCGACTTCTATCAGTACTTGTGAGCAGATGAGAAGATTATCAGCAGAAGTCGGGGATCTGAGTAGTGGCTATTACAGATTATAGTAGCAAATATTAATCATTAATTTTATACAAAGAGTTATAAATTACACTCCATGCATCTACTTGCTTTAACTTAGACATCTAAAATCTAATACCAATTTCATACCAAGTGATTTACTTCATATTCATTCCCCTGAGTTTCCTGCTTAGTTGTCTGTTGGTCTATCTGATCAAAAATCAACTTAGCGCCCATCTCATAGATATTCCCAATGAGCGCAGTTCCCACACTCAACCCACCCCCAGAGGGGGAGGACTGGGTTTTGTAGCCTCCTTTTTCATTGTCAGTTGGTGCTTTTCCTGGCTATCCACCCCCAATACCGTCAGTACAGACCAGATCAATGTCAGCCACATCTGGTTAGTACTCCTACCTCTGACAGTGGTTGGCTTGCTGGATGACCGTTGGCAAATTCCAGCTAGACTGAGATACTTAGTGCAGATAGTTGCAACCAGTATTGCCATATCTTTCTTTGGGATCTTTCCCCAACCCTGGTTAACTAACCTCGGTGCGGTTGGTATTACAGTCGCTATCCTCCTCACCCTCCTGGGTATGACCGCCCTGATTAACTTCTACAACTTCATGGATGGTTTAGATGGTTTAGTAGGGGGGATAACCATGATTCAACTGAGTTTGATAGCAATGATGGGAAATCAACCTCTATGGGTGCTGCTAATCGCTGCTCTAGCGGGATTTCTGTACTGGAACTGGTCACCCGCCAAGATATTTATGGGAGATGTGGGTAGTACTGTCTTAGGGGCTACAGTAGCCATAGCCCTATTGAATTATTCCCATGATGGCTCTGCTGTGCAAGCATGGTCGGCCTTAACCATCACCCTACCCATCGCTGGAGACGCTATTTATACCTTAATTTGCCGGTTAAAGCGCAGGGAAAACATTTTTAAAGCCCATCGCACTCACTTATATCAACGGTTACACCAATCCGGATGGAATCACTCCCAGGTAGCCATTAGCTATATGATATTTACCAGTGCCATAGCCCTGAACATTTATCTGTTGGGTAGCGTTGGAGCCTGGATAAACTTACTCATAACAATAGCCGCGATCGCCTTTCTGGAAATGTATTTAAAGCAACTTACTACATATTCCCGTGAGAAAGTATTGACAAAAGACGTAAAAGATGATGTGTGATGCAAGTAAATAACTCCGTGACCAACTCAGCTTCTGTACCTGTGCGCCTTTAACACTACCCTGGGGGCGATCGCGGCTCTGAAAAAAGATGAAAACAGATAAGCTATTTTACCGTATATTCCTAACTCAACCAGGTATCCTTGCTGAACTTATACCGGGAATCCCGCCAGACTGTGAGTTTGAATACTGCGCCCCAGTGATTAAAGAACAGGAATTTCGCCACGATGGGGTATTAACTCCCATAGGGGACGACCTCAACCTACCCATAGTATTTCTGGAAGCCCAAGGGGGCAGGGGGCAGGGAGCAGGGGGCAGGGGGCAGGGCGTAGCCTTGAAACGGTTGAATTTCAATGGTTTTATCTTCTGTTTGTGTCCTAACCACCTTGGCGGTTGCTATACCTTATGGAGATTTAGAGAAAAAAGTACAGAGACTTTACCTGAAAGACTTGCTATCAGAAACAGACCTAAGTCCTAACCTGGGAATATTGCAGTTAATCGTTCTCCCTCAAAACCGGGTAGGTGAAGCAGCCCAAAAACTACTGCAAAATGTAGAGAACAAAACACAATTCACACAAAGACCAATAATACAACGGCGAGCTAGCCCCTAAATTCTATTTATGGGGGCTAGACGTTGGCGATTTTAATCGCTGTTAAGTTTCTTTTTGATTTTGAATGTACATTTTAACTATCTCTAATGGCGCATACCCAACAGTGGAAACAAAAAGCGATCGCGTTCACGAGAACTGGTCTTCTATATTTAGGACAGAAAAATAACATGATATTTACACGAATAAACAACATTCTTGTTTGATTTGAATTTTTGCATGGAACCCTGTTGACTTATGCAGCTACAGGCTATAATTATTTTAAGCAAAGATAAATATCAAGGAGGTGATTTAAGAGTGTTGGTAATGGAGTACAAAGCAGTTGTCAAAAAAGCGCAGTCAAAAGCCATAGATGAAGCTGTTCGCACGAGTCAGTTTGTTAGAAACAAGGTGCTTAGATACTGGATAGATAATCGCGGTATTGGCAAAAAAGAATTGTACAAATACAACACTCAATTACGAGCAGAATATGAATTTGTGAGAGATTTGAGCAGTCACGCTTGTCAAGCGTCTGTTGAGAATGTAGAACGTGCTATCAATAGATTTTTCGCTAACTGCAAGGCTAAAAAACCCGGAAACAAAGGGTATCCAAGATTTAAAAAGCATAATCGCTCTGTTGAATATAAACAACAATCTTGGAAGCTTCACCCCACAAAACGTCGTATTACCTTTACTGATAAAAAAGGTATTGGTGAACTCAAATTGTTGGGTAAGTGGGATATCCACACTTATCCTGTAGAGCTAATTAAGAGAGTTAGGATTGTTCGCCGTGCGGATGGATATTATGTTCAGTTCTGTGTGAAAGCAGATAATAAACAGGAAGCTCCATTAACTACATCTGAAATTGGTATCGATGTAGGGTTAGAGTATTTCTACTCTGATAGCAATGGCAATCATCAAGAAAACCCTAGATATTTACGTAAAGCTGAAAAAGATATCAAGCGAGTTCAGCGCAGTATTTACAAGAAAAAGAAAGGGTCATCTGGTAGAAAGAAAGCCAGTGGTGTTTATGCTCGCAAACATTTAAAAGTAACTCGACAAAGGAATGAACACGCCAAACGATTGGCGCGTAACTTATGCCTAGCTAACGCTAAGGTGGTCTTGGAAGATTTAAATGTTAGTGGGTTGGTGAGAAACCACAAGCTTGCTAAGAGTATTTCTGATGCGTCTTGGTACAACTTTCGCCAGTGGCTCGAATACTTTGGAGAGAAATTTGGACGGGAAATAATCGCTGTTCCGCCTCATTTCACTAGCCAAGAATGCAGTAATTGTGGTGCAATAGTTTACAAATCACTTAGCACTAGAACTCATTCTTGCTTGCATTGTGGTCACATAGAACAACGTGATGTGAATGCAGCCAAAGTAATTTTAAGTCGTGCAAACGCTAGGGGTGGGCAACCCCAAAGTAACGCCAGTCGAGATGTTCCCTCTACTTCTGTTGGTCGTAAGACCTCTAAAGGCAAGGAACGTCAGTGACGCACCGAATCCCCTGCCTTCAGGCATGGGGAGTGTCAACTGAATCAACTGGAGTCCCTAGGGGAAGCCCTCCTAGATTTTACTACCATGGCTGACCTAGAAGCTTGGTTAAATGGTACACATCAGGAAAATTGACTTCTCCCCTGGATAGAATCACAGGGGATTCTAAACTGATGTTGCTACGCGGTCTGAAGACACGCTACGCAAAGTTTACGATATTATTGATTTAAAAATTTGAATAAATAATATCGTTGTGGCACAGTCAAAATGCCCTACCCACCTCGGCTAAAAATAAATCTAGCTGTGTGGCTACTTAAGGAAAACATCTTTTGGGTTTTTCACCATATTTGTGGATGCTTTTTTATCCTAACTAATCAGAAATGCCCTGTCAATAAGTTTTTTGTAGTCAGGATACGACCGGGTAAATCCTGTTGAGTCGCTTTTCATCCCCTCGCTAAAGCGCAGGGGTTCTCACGCTCCCACTATATTTTGATAGATACCACAAATTACTGGAGTTTGTAGGATGTTTCAGTAACTTAAAATAGAAATAGCTCAAGCACGCCGGATGAGGAAGCAAGTAAAATGGAAGCCAAATTACCACAGGTGTCCCCCAGCCTATATGATACTGATTACCATCTCTGGGTGCTGGAGACTGTTAAACAACTGCACAATCGTGACTTTAACTCCGTTGACTGGGATAACTTAATTGATGAGGTATGGGATTTGAGTCGGCGGGAGAAAAAGAAACTCAAGAGTCTGTTAAGAAATTTATGGGAGCATTTACTTAAATTAACCTATTGGCAATCTGAAGTCGAGAGAAATCGTTTTCATTGGCAAGGGGAAATCCGTAATTTTCGCAAGCAAATTAAAGATGAGTTAGAAGATAGCCCCAGTTTAAAAAGTTATCTCCATGAAATTCTGTGGGAATGTTATCAAGATGCTACAGAAATAGTCAGTGATAAGTCACAAGTACCTTTAAGTAGCTTTGCCAAAGCACCTATCGCCACACTAGAACAGGTTTTAGATGAAACCTGGTTACCCGAAACACTCAATATAAATACACAAATCTAAATATCCAATTATCGAAATATAGCAGGGGGCAGGGGGCAGGGAGCAGGGAGCAGGGAGCAGGGGGCAGGGGGCAGGGCGTAGCCTTGAAACGGTTGAATTTCAATGGTTTTATCTTCTACTTATGTCCTAACCACCTTGGCGGTTGCTATATATGGTTTGCATAACCTAGGAAGAAAAGACATTTACCCAGCCACAGTTACAATGTTTCAACTATCCTCCTGTTTAGGAGGTGAGTAAAGATTGTACAGAACAATTCCAATCAGAGCTAAATTCACTGATGAAGAAAAAGCTTTTTGGGTTGACCAATGCCAACACTCGAATAGCTTAATAAATTGTGCGATTTACTATACTCGTCAAAGTCATTACGCACGACTGGAAAGCATGGATAATGCTTTGACAACTTATTGGTCTGGCGACGAATTGCGTAGTGGATGGAAAACTTATTATTGCCAAACAACTTACCCGGAATTAGATAAAACTCTTAAAGATAATCCCCATTACAAAGGTTTAGCCGCACAAGCAGCACAACAAACCTTAAAACTAGTTGGTGAAGCAATAACCAGTTACAACCGATTGGTTAAAGCTTATTACAACGGGGAGCTTGATAGACCCTCATTACCTAAGTATCGTAAAAAAGGAGGATTAGCCGCAGTAACATTCCCAAGGCAAGCACTTACTTTTAAAGATGGTTATTTCAAGCCATCAATAAGCAAAGAAACCAAACCAGAATTAATCACAGATATCAAGCTAACCTTGCCTGATTTTATTGATTCCGATTGGGTAAAGGAAGTAACAGTTCGTCCTTATTATGGTCTTTTCTGGATTGACTGGGTAATTGATGATGGTAAGCAACCAATTGAAAACAAACCACATCTTGATTACTCCCAAGCATGGGGATTTGACCACGGAGGGACTAATTGGTTAACAGGTGTTTCTACTCTTGGCAAAAGTTTAATCATTGATGGTAAGAAACTCAAATCAATGAATCAAGGTTATTGCCGTTTAGTTGCTAAATATAAGCAAGGTAAGTCTGATTTTTATTGGGATGCTAACCTTGACCGCATTCAACGCAAACGCAATAACCAGATGCGAGATGCCATTAACAAAGCAGCTAGATTCATTGTTAACAAATGCCTGAATGACCAGATAGGAAATATAGTTATTGGATGGAATCAAGGACAAAAAGTTAATGCTAATTTAGGTAAGGCAAACAATCAAAACTTTGTCCCCATCCCCACAGGGAGATTGATTCAAAGATTAAAGGAATTGGCTAATGAATATGGAATTGTTGTGACATTAACGGAAGAGGCGTATACATCAAAAGCGTCTTACCTGGATGACGATAGCCTCTACAAGCATGGTGAAAAACCCGCAGGATGGAAACCGTCAGGTAAAAGGGTAAAACGTGGATTATACCAATCTGCCAAAGGATTATTAACCTCCGCAGATGCTCAAGCTGCAGCAAATATTTTAAGAAAAGTAACCACACAGCTAGGTTTATGTTTAGCCGAGGTGGGTAGGGCATCTTTGACTGTGCCACAACGATATGACTTGTTTATTAGGTTAAATAAATCATATCGTAAACGTTGCGTAGCGTGTCTTCAGACCGCGTAGCAACATCAGTTTAGAATCCCTTGTGTTTCAACCAAGGGAGAAGTCAACCCAGCAAATAGAAGTAATTTTACCAGAAGTCCAAAGGGCGATCGCCTCATTTAACCAGTGGCTAGGATCTCAGGTAAAGGTCAGATAAACAGATATCTGGGGAAAATTGTCTCAGATGAAAAATTTGCCTCTAACATAGGCATATAGCTGAAATCTTATCCATGGATATGCTCAAACCTCTGCGCCTATTGACCCTAGCTGGTTGCTTGGGAATGTTCACTATAGCCACCGGTATCCCCCTGCGTCTAGCCATAGCACTTCAACAAAATCCCCACCCCCAAGCTATCTTGATGCTTAGTGGGGACAGCAGCAGAGCCAAATTTACCCGAGAAATGGCTCAAGAATTCCCTGACCTTCCCATCTGGGTTTCCGTGGGCGACCCGGAAATCCGCCGCATCTTAGGTGACCTTCACCGCCAAAAGCTACAGGGAGGCGATCGCATCCAGTATGACAACAGGGCTACAGATACAGTTACTAATTTTACAACAATGGTTGCACCTTTGCAACAAAATAATATTCGCCACGTCTATCTCGTCACCTCAGACTACCATATGCGCCGCTCCCAGGCGATCGCCACTATTGTCTTTGGTAGTCAGGGAATCGCCTTTACTCCCGTCCCCGTCCCCTCCCAAAAATATCGGCGAGAAGCTCGACCCCGTATTGCTAGGGACATAGGGCGCTCAGTTCTGTGGTTAGTTACCGGACGCACCGGAGCCAGTTACAATCCCCGCTTGCAATCGGCGACAGGGAATAGCAGATCATAAGTTTGTAAATTTACTAAGCAATATACGCCAAATATCCCCGACTCCTGGTAATGTACAATTGTTACGAGAATTCGGGGATTTCATTATTAATGCTTAAAGGATGTTTGATAAGTCATGATTAGTGTATCAACTATTGTTTCACCCCACCCTCTCCTTGCAAGGGTAGGTTTTTAATATGATCTGTGAAGGCAAGACTAGGAAGACAAGGAAGGAAAGTGGACAAGGAAGATTTTATACGGACAATGGTCTTTTAAGGGACTATTTTTCTTACTAAAAATACAGACTTTGTACTGTTTTTCTCCCTTGTCACCTTGTCCACCTTGTCCACCTTGTCTTGTCCTTGTAAGGGGAGGGGACTGGATTTTATTGTTTCGGAGTGTCCCCCATTCCCTGCTCCGGTGTTCCGGTGTTCCGGTGTTCCGGTGTTCCCTAATATAAAAATTACCTGTTTAATACTTTCCAAACATCCTCTTAAAGCCTTTCCTCTGTCTGATCAAGTACACACCAATTTATTCTGTGTGTTCAGTGTGTTTCCTAAAACAGAAAAACTGTGTACCTCACGACCATGGGAAATGCCATAGTTGGTAACAGATTTAATTTTAAAACTGTTTGATCACACTTCCACATACATAATTATGCGAATAACATATTTTCTGCTTAGTGTTTTGAAAAAAACTGTTTTTATCAAAAATATTGCCCATTTTCTCAAGACTTCCTCAAGAACAAAAAAGCATCTGATTCTGTATTTCACTGACTCTCTACTATTTTTATT
Organism: Anabaenopsis elenkinii CCIBt3563; assembly: GCF_015245355.1. GTDB lineage: Bacteria > Cyanobacteriota > Cyanobacteriia > Cyanobacteriales > Nostocaceae > Anabaenopsis > Anabaenopsis elenkinii. The sequence continues at coordinate 2,879,850 of NZ_CP063311.1, forward strand.
GGCAATTTATATTGCATTTTCCATAGATTCCCAGAGTTTATTTCCTTTAGAACTGCTGGAGAAATATCTCCCTTATATTGTTCTGCTGATTCCCGGAAAAATCCTGTTATTTTCCCTACTGGGAATGTACAAAAATGTACTGAAATACAGTGAGTTTGCCTTTTTATACACAGCATTCAAATCAGTTATTCTGGGACAAGGAGGATTGATCATCCTAGATTTGATTTTCCGGGTCAATTTCCTACCCATCTCTGTTCAGATATTAGATACTCTAATCACACTAATTTTAATAGTCAAAGTCAGACTCATAGCCCGATGGCTGTTATATGGTTTAAGTTCCCCCCTGAGATTAAAACCCCAATCTCTACTCAATGGCAATGTAGCAGATGGCAAGGGATACCTGGAACCAGTAATTATCTATGGAGCCGGACAAGCTGGATTTCAACTATCCCAAGCACTTGCTCAGGATAACAACTTTCAGATTATAGCCTTTGTGGACGACAATTCACAACTATGGAAACATGCGATTAATGGCATTCAGGTTTATAGCCCTGAGAAATTGGAATATCTAATTAACAAGTACCAGGTACAGCTTGTACTCCTAGCAATTCCATCAGCAACGCCCAAAAGAAAGCAAGAAATTGTTGCGGAACTTAAAGCTCTAGATATACAAGTCAAAACAGTACCCACCCTAGCAGAAATTATATCTGGTAAAATCTCCATTGCTCAAGTCCGGAAAATCAATATAGGGGATATTTTAGGACGTGAGGAAGTTCTACCAGATCCCAAGTTACTGCAAGTCAATATCACAAATAAATCTGTTTTAGTCACGGGTGCGGGTGGTTCTATTGGCTCAGAACTCTGTCGTCAAATTGCTCAACAACAACCCCGCCACCTAGTTCTATATGAATTAAATGAATTTGCACTATATAGCATTGAGATAGAGTTACGAGAAGCCTACCCTAATTTGTCTTGTTCTGCTTGTTTAGGCTCAGTAACTGATGCAGAACGTCTCAAACAGGTAATTACAGAATATGATGTCGCAACTGTATATCATGCTGCGGCTTACAAGCACGTTCCTTTAGTGGAAATGAACCCAGCCCAAGGGGTGATTAACAACATTTACGGTACACTAGTAGCTACTCGCATCGCCAATGAGTGTAAAGTTGAGACTTTTGTATTGATTTCTACCGATAAGGCTGTACGTCCCACCAGTGTGATGGGAACAACCAAACGAGTGGCTGAGTTGATTTTGCAAGCTTTATCAAAACATCCCGACACCTACACTCGTTTGATTATGGTGCGGTTTGGTAATGTGTTAAATAGTACTGGGTCAGTAGTACCCCGATTTCAACAACAAATTTTGCAGCGACAACCCATTACTATTACCCATCCCGAAATTACTCGCTATTTTATGTCCATTCCCGAAGCTGCTCGCCTGGTAATTCAAGCGGGTGCTCTGGGGGAGGGGGGGGAGGTTTTCCTCTTGGATATGGGGGAACCGGTGAAAATTTACGATCTGGCGGTGCAAATGGTGGAACTGAGTGGTCTAGTTTTAGGGAAGGATATTGAGATTAAGATCACAGGTTTACGTCCAGGGGAGAAGCTCTATGAAGAGCTGTTGATTCAAGAAGATAATGTTAAAAAAACTATACACCCGAAAATTTATGCTGCCCAGGAAGCAATGATACCTTGGACAAAGCTAGAGCCATATCTGCATCAGCTATTTTTAGCCGCCCAAGAAGAAGACAGAGATACTCTCTTATCGTTGCTGAAAGTGGTGGTTCCTGAATATTGCCCTCCACAGTTATCATCGCAAGTGATGAGTAAATCTGCGTAGGTTTCTACATGGTTTGATAGGTAAGGGGGCGATAGATTAATTTAATACTACTGTTGAGGGAGCATCGCCCCTTGGTTCACAAAAAAATGGGGGGTTAGGTGCCGGTTAGCTCTTTCTGGTCTTGTCCTGGTAAGCTAATGGTAACTACTCTTCTCTTTTCTTCTTCGGCTTTAGGCATGGTGAGACATAAAACACCATTTCTAAAATCTGCTTGTACTTTATCGTTCTGAATGCGAGATGGTAGGGGTATTATTCTTTGAAATTTGCCATAACGAAATTCTGAACGACGCATCCCTGTTTTTTCTTCTTTGATTTCAGATTTACGCTCACCGGTGACGGAAACTGTATCTGCTGCGACTTTAACATCTAAGTCCTGGGGTGAAATACCGGGAATTTCCATCCGCAGGGTGACTTGCTCCGGGGTTTCGTCAATTTCTGCTGGGGGTACAAATGTTAAGCGATCGCTCAAGATATCCCCAGTTTCACCAGGTCCAGCAATTTGATCAAGGAGACGATTCATCTGTCTTTGCATGGTTTCTATTTCTCTAAAAGGTTCCCAGCGACTTAATACCATAATTTTTAGCTCCAAATTACATGAGTGAGTGAGTCACACAGACTGATTGGGGATGTGAGCGCGGGGTAAAAAACAGTTTTCTAAAGACCAGAGGGAAAAGTTTCGGGTGCGTCTCCCATTCCCCAGGTAGGAACGCAGTCTAGAGGTTGAACCCCCTTGGTATCATCAAGCTGTAAATCCCTGTTCTTGAATGAGTCCCTTGGTAATTTCTGCCCGTTGCTGGTAAGATTCATGGTTACCGTGGGAGGCTTCCCCAATTAAGACCAAACGCGCATTACCGGTTGAGGGGTGAGCGTACTGACGCACCCCATCGACTATGTTGGTGATAGTTGCATCAAGCATAGGAATTAATCGTGGGAAATTCTGGCTCACCGCGCGGTATAGGGTTTTACACCTGGTAGGTTTAGGCTGTAACTAAGTTCAGCTTAAATGTCTTGACTGCTAATTCCATCTGGCTCAGGTTGGATGATACTAGATATATGCTTCTTCCTCAGGGACGAGCTAGTTAGGAATCAGGTGCAAAATCACATCCATGTCTGATCAAGTTTGGTTATCACATCTGCAAAAACACCGGGCGATCGCCGTTATCCGCGCATCAAATATGCACATAGCGGTCAAAATGGCTATGGCGGTGGCGTCTGGGGGAATGCAGTTAATTGAAATTACCTGGAATAGCCATCGTCCCGGAGAATTAATTAGTCAATTACGGGCAGAATTACCAAACTGTATAATTGGTACGGGTACGCTGTTCAATGTCCAGCAACTGCAAGAGGCGATCGCCTGTGGGGCGCAATTTCTCTTTACTCCCCATGTTGATGTGGCGATGATTCAAGCCGCACTAGCCAAAAATGTCCCCATTATTCCCGGTGCTTTGACCCCCACGGAAATCGTCACTGCTTGGACTCAGGGAGCTAGCTGTGTCAAGGTGTTTCCCGTGCAAGCTGTGGGCGGGGTGAACTACATTAAAAGTTTACAAGGGCCACTAGGTCATATTCCCTTAATTCCCACTGGGGGAGTGACTCCAGACAATGCTGAGGATTTTATCCAAGCCGGGGCGATCGCTGTGGGTTTGAGCGGTCAATTATTCCCAGAACCACTGGTAAAATCTGGCAATTGGCAGGCGATCGCCTCCCACTCTCATCAACTCATGGATAGACTTAATAATTATACATCATAAGAGTTTAATATACTCTAGCATATAAAAAATTAAAAGTCAAATGCAGACTCTATACAGCAACCGCCAAGGTGGTTAGGACACAAACAGAAGATAAAACCATTGAAATTCAAGCGTTTCAAGGCTTCCCCCTGCTCCGGTGCCCCCTGCCCCCTGCTATATATATTTTACTGGGAGCCAGGGAATAAATGGAATAAATTAAGAGCCTAATAGCTTAAAAACCGACTGGTTTAGCTGTGCGTCCAACACCAGAGACGATCACACAGGGTAACGCCGTATTTCCTACCAAGCACGGGGGTTAAAACTGGGGGGTGTATCCAGTTCAAATACCTCATCCTGAATCCGGGCCACATACAATCCTGCTTGCAATGCCTTTTCTCGCAGTTGAGCAGACATATCCACCGCCGCTAGGATTCCATATACTTGTTTATTCTGATGTTCAGGAAAGAAATGGCGGAACCTGGAGAGTAGGTTGACTAACTGAGTAATGGATTCTTCCCTGGCGTGGCTTTTGACTTCCACAACTATCGCCCTGTTGATGTCCCCATTAGTATATGCCAGCACGTCTATTTCTAAGTGTTCTCCACCTTTGCTCACCCTCACACTGGGGCTGATAATTTCCATGCCAAATTGTTGGCGCAAGATGGTTTCCATGGAAGGGAGAGCTAACCCTTCGGTGAAACTGCCAAATTTAGCACCTAATCCTCCAATCTGTTTACCTAATTCTTTGATTTGCCGGGCATTTTCTTTTTGCAGGCGATCGGTTTCTTGGAATTTGAGATCGGTTTCTTGGAATTTGAGATCGGTTTCTTGGAATTTGAGATTGGTTTCTTGGAATTTGCGATCGGTTTCCTTTTGGGCTTGGAGTAACTCTCCTAATAGTTGCCAAACTTCATCGGCAGTGGTAGCCATGGGCTTTACTCGTAATTTTATGCAAATATCTATATTTTCCTATTCTACAGCGATTTTTAGACCCCCTGCTCCCTGTTCCCTGTTCCCTAAGATAAAAATTACCTGTTGAAAACTTATCAAACATCCTCTCAGACATGACTTTCAGCTTATTATTATTCCATTTCTTCAGGCAGCCAATTTTCATCTAAAGCTTGCTCAGTAGTAAAAGCTATATCTACAGGAAATATCTTCGGTTCTAGTCCGGTTTTAACAACTGTAATATCTCTAGCATCTTGATAAGCTTCGTCAAATATTTCCAGTAAGTAAGGCTTAAGACTGGGATTCCTTTTGAGCAGTTTTTTAATTTGTTTTCTTTGTTCTATAATTGTCCCTTTCCATCCTCGACTATTATAGTTTCTCTCTTGATGCCAATAAGTTAGTTTCAGTAAATGCTCAAATAATACTATTAAGCGATTTTCTAGTTGATGCTTTTGTTCATTCCCCAAATCTTCTAACTCTGCCAATAAATTTTCCCAATCTATAAAAGTTAAATCTTGATTACGGATATTTTTAACTGTAGTTTGTATCCACTGATAAAAATCTTGTTTATACAAGTTCTTTAGCTGGTTATTGGTTTCTTTGAGTGTCTGACTCATATATTTATGAACACAGAGACAATTATCTTTATACTTTGATATACTCACCGACCTTCAAGGTCGGTGATTCTTGACAGTTCAAGAGAGTTCATGAAGTCTGATGATACATGATAATTATCAAACCATGTATCCCAAGATTCCCCAACATGGGTAATTATGCGAGTGTTACCCACAGCAACAATTGTGACTTTTTTAACTGTTTCTGGTAATTCAACAGTTTTCGGTAAAGGCACCGCCTGAGTTTTGTTAGTTCTAAAAATACTGGTTTGTACACTGCCCATAACACACCTCCATCAGCCCCTAGCCATGGATATACAAATATTATATCCTCAGTCCAGACATTTGAGAGATTTTAGGCGATAGCGGCAGCGCTGTTGCCAGGCGATCGCCCTGTCTCCTACCAAACCCGGGGGTTAAAACTAGGGGGTGTATCCAGTTCAAATACCTCATCCTGAATCCGAGCCACATACCTCACCATGGAGTCCTAGTTAATTGGTGTCTTCTGTTGGTGGTGCGCCACTTGAGGTGCTTAAGAAATATATCCAGAATCAAGAAAAGCCGTCGTAGAACGACGGAGTTTTAAACTTATTTTTTCGATAACTTTATATTTGCGACTGACACTATCTAGATAACAACTATGGATAGGACAGTAAATAGCTCTTTGTTTGGAACGTTTCAGATTTCGGTCACACCTTCTGGGCAATTCGGCCCCCTAATATCAAAATCAATAGGAAGGTTACGTTTGGAGAAACTGAGATCAATTAGACCGTCAAAGTTCACTCCTTAAAAATCAGCCTATGCCGATAGGAACTATTAGTTTTTACTCAAAGAGAGATGAAAAATCATATCAGGGATTATTCCCTTTTTAGATTTATCTTGTTATACCGATTGTACCACACATTCAAGCAATAATTTCAAAAATTTTTACTCTTTTTAATATTCGCTGTTTGTAGTAAAACCTGAAGGTACTGTTGGGCAATAATTCTGGGTGTAAAGTGGGATTTTAGATACTCCCGTCCCGATTTACCCATCTGTTCTGCTAGTGTTGGATTACTTTGCAATAAACGGATAAACTCCGCCAGTGCGTGACCATCCCCATTGTCAAATGCCGCCCCACATTCAGCCTCGGTAATTATTTGTCTTAAGCTAGAGTAGGGTGAACAAACTACTGCCAATGGCCTCCCAGATGATAATGCTGAATATAACTTACTAGGTAATACTAAACTCTCACTGCTGCGGCTAACACTCACCAAAGACAGGTCGCCAGCGGTGAGAGAATAGGCTAAATCTTCCTTATCTTGATAAGGTAAAAATGTAAAATTACCTAGCTCTAATTGAGATACCCTAGCAATCAACTCTTCCCGTTTAGCACCCCCACCAATACAGACAAACTGCACAGACTCATGTTGTAATTCTATGGCAGCGCCTAACAAAGTATCGATGTCATGACATCGCCCCATATTCCCAGAGTATAGGACTGTGAACTTATTGACTAACTTGTGCTTCCAAGCAAACCAGTTCTCTGATTTGGCAATAGGTACAATTAAATCTGGGTTAGCCCAGCTATGAATTACAGAAACTTTATGGGCCACCTGGGGACAGTACTCTACAACCCGTTGTTTCATCTCCGGACTGAGAACCACAATTCCCCCAGCTTTGAGCCACACTCGCTGATTTAACCCTTGCCAAAGTTTTGTTACCCAGTGCTGCTTGGATACTACACCCAGTGCGATCGCCACATCTGGATACAAATCATAGACTATACAAACATAGGGCAACTTCCACAGCATATTAGCCAAATAACCCACAATGGGCAAGAATGGTGGTGCTGTCGTGATCAGCAATACATTACTTCGCCGCCAAGGTGCGAGCAGATATAAAAAAGCACGAATGGTGTATAAAAGTCCATTTATAGCCTTACCGCGAATTCTCCGAGGCCACATTTGCGAAGTCCGAGACCTATGAATCCTAGTTTGCTCACGCAGTTCCATACGGGGAGCCTGACTCATCCTGAAGGCATATCCCGGTTGACTGGTAAACACATCAATCTCTACCCCTTGATGTTCTAACTGCTGCACCAGTTCCTCAATTAATTGTCCTGTAGCAGCATAGTCTGGAGGAAAAAACTGTGTGACTACAGATAACTTAAATCTCTGCTCATAGGAACAATCATCACTTTTGTTTGTACCATCTACCGTAGACTGTCCTAATGGGTTGCTGATCTGTTGGGAATTTTTCATACTCTAGGAATTTGGCACAAGTTGGGGGTGTAGGTAAGAGGATGTTTGATAAGTTTTCAACAGGTAATTTTTATCACATTATTTCTCCATTATCAACGGTCAAGCAATATTTGACACAATAATCCTCACTTGTAAAATATCCTTCAGATTAACCCTAGTTTGACCATATTTGACCATATAAGCTGATATAAAATACCAGATGAGGTTAAATTAATTTAACCTCATACTAAATTGTGATTTATCTTGCTATGATATTAGCATCTCACCTGGTTATTTCATACACCAACATTTATGATTTGTATATATTTTTATGAACGTATCATACCAATACCCCTCTTCTCCTCAGACAGCAAAAAAAAGTTAACATCTACACCAACAAGCCCGCCAAACCCCCTGACTTTAGATACACAGGATGTAGGTATTTTGTGGCTGTAGCCCCTATTACCTTAACTTTCGTAATCGCACATGAGATAATCTTGCTACTATACAGTTACTCTCACTGATGGTTTTTTATCCCTGTAGTTTCCTGTAGTTTTCGGATTATGGACTAAAACTACAAACATAGTTTTCTAGCATCATCTACTCTTAGTTAACTGTGTCTAGATTTCTATTTGAATGTAACCCCAGCTTATTACTTAGTTCTTTTAGTATAACATATGTCTATTAGTCAGAACCAAACTGATAAACTCCTAAATCCCGAACAGACGAGAAACTCCATCACCCCATTTTTTCCCTATTCCCCTGTTCTGGAAAATCAGCACCAAGGGGAGGATTGGAATTATAAAGAATTTTTAAGTTTGTTACGGCGTCGAGTTGTAGTTGTTGTGGGAGTAGCCACAGCTGTGCTCACAGGTCTAGGTCTAAATATTTACTTAAATCCCAAACCCCCCGAATATGAAAGCCGGTTTCAGATGCTGGCTGAACCTGTGGGTTATAACAGTAGAGTGTTAAACTTAGAGGGTAGCATCAACCCCTCGGCTCGAGAGAGCTTAGATTACGAAACTCAAATTATAGTCCTCTTGAGTCCTCAAGTTCTGCAAAAAAGCATTGAACAGTTACAAGCTAACTATCCGAACATCAACTATGAATATCTGAGTCGGGGATTAACGATTTCTCGTCTAGGTGGAGAAACCAAAATTATCCAGGTTAGGTATCGTAGCGAAGACCCAGTGGAATCCAAAGATGTATTAGAGCAAATTTCCCAAGATTATTTAGCCTACAGTCAAGAACAACGGCGAATTAACCTCAGTCAAGGTTTAAAATATCTAGATGAAGAACTACCCAATATACAAAAACGCGTCAACCAGGTTCAGGAAGAATTGGAACAGTTCCGACGTAGGTATAACTTTCTCGGTCCAGAAGTCCTAGCTGGTGAAATTGCAGGACAAACCACAGCTTTAACTCAACAACTGCAACAACTGGAACTACAACTAGCCCAAGCTCGTACTGATTGGAATTTCTTACAAACTGAAGATGGTGTCAGGTCAGTACTGGATAACTATCCTGTATATCGGGCATTAAATGAAGAATTTCGCCAATTAGACATTCAAATTGCCACACAATCAGCTATTTTTCAAGATGAAAACCCCACCCTAATTACACTCAAGGAAAAACAGAACAACCTCAAACCATTAATCGAGCGAGAATCACAACTATATATCCAAACCAGGCGAGCAGAAGCAGATAAATTACTCAAATCCTTAGAAGTTAATCAACAAGAACTAGAAAAGAATCGCCGAATTTTAGAACGGGAACGCCAGGAATTACCCACCCTCATCCGAGAATATACAGAAATACAACGCCGTTTAGGTATTGCTAATGAAAGTCTGAATCGTTTTTTATCCGCCCGGGAAGATTTGCTGATTCAAACCTCTCAGACGGAACAAGGTTGGCAATTAATTAAGTTACCTAACCTACCAATAGATCCTATAGTCTCTTCAACTATTATCCGGGATATTATTCTGGGAATTGCCGCGAGTATCTCCCTGGGGATTGGTGCAGCCTTACTCATAGAAAAGCTAGATCATACTTATCACAATCCTTTGAGCCTCAAAGAAAGAATCAAAGTTCCTCTATTAGGGACTATTCCCTTTAACCAAGAAATACAGCGGGGTAAATCCCCAACCCTCAAACTCAAAGATGCTTTGATGCAATTCTCTAATGGGCAAATGGAAACTACTACCCAGAGAACCACTGTAGCCAAACAACAATATACCAATTACGCTAACAATTTTATCGAAGCCATCAGGCTGCTCTACACAAATATACAATTATTAAGCTCTGATACTCCCATCAGTTCTATTACCATCACCTCCTCTATGCAAGGTGACGGTAAAAGTACAATTGCCTTTTATCTGGCTCAAGTAGCTGTATCCATGGGGAGAAAAGTATTACTGGTAGATACAGATTTGCGCCGCCCTAGTATTCATAGGTTCGCAAATGTAAGTAATATCTGGGGGTTGAGTAGTTTAATTACCACGGATATGTCCGTAGAAAATGTAGTCACACCACTACCTGGTATGAATGACTTATCTATCATTACTTCTGGACCTATTCCCCCCGATGCACCTAAGTTACTCTCATCAGGGAAAATGAAAAAACTGATGGCACAGTTTCAAGATACCTTTGATTTAGTGATTTATGATGCTCCTCCCATTGTGGGGCTAGCTGATACTAATTACGTAGCTGCCCAAACCGACGGTCTGGTGATGATCGCCAGGATGGATAAAACAGACCGTTCTGTATTTGAGCAGGCTTTAACCGATCTGAAAAATTCACCGATTAATGTTTTAGGTGTAGTTGCGAATGGACAGCGGCGTCATTCAGACAGTTACTACAACTATTATTACTACCAAAGTGAGGATAAATAAGCCACCCCACCCGGTGCTATCCATGGGAACATTAGCTTTTCATACCCCATGGTAGCAGATTGCCCAGATTATGGAGTTGGTTTATGACCCAGTTTGATGTGAGACAAACAGGATTCTAGATATATACAGTCTTCACACTGGAGTTCTTTCCCAGGATTTGCACAGCCACAGGGAGGATTGACGAAACATTCCGCAGTATTTTGCGGTGTGGAATATTTTTTCAATATATAGTAGAGAGCAGCTTCTTTTAAGCAGAAAATAATATCTTGCACCATAGAAATTACCAGTATCTACTTATTTAGATGATGAATAGTTACTAAAAATATAGTCAAATATTTTTAGCTTGGTAAGGTCTAAACCTGACTGGGCTAACTACAAGCCTCTCTACTGAGTTTCCATCAAAGATAGAGTCCCCAGCTACCTTTCTTAATATATTTAGGGAACCATTCAAGTCTGCTGAATATATTTTCCCAGACTTAGAGGATGTTTGGAAAGTCATGATTAGTGTATTAACTATTGTTTAACCCCACCCTAACCCTCCCCTTGTAAGGGGAGGGGACTGGATTTTATTGTTTTTTGTCTGTTCCCCATTCCCCATTCCCCATTCCCTGTTGCCCATTCCGGTGTTCCGGTGTTCCCTAAGATAAAAATTACCTGTTGAAAACTTATCAAACATCCTCTAAAAAAATATATAAACTCACCCCCAATCCAGGAGGTGAGTTGCCCCCACATCTGTTAACTAATTCCAAATACCGAACCAACAGTAGATTTCAATGAATCCCTAGCATCTCTAAAACCTTGAGCCAAAGGATGCTTGGCTTGTAAAAATACCCTAGCACAATTACGTCCTGGCATTCCCGAAATTGACCCACCTGGATGAGTTCCCGCACCAGTTAAAAATAGATTTTCAATTGGTGTTTTATAGTTTGCTAATTCTGGTAAAGGACGGAAAAACACCATCTGATCTAAGGTCATATCAATATGATAATAATTTCCCTTATAAGCTCCTAATCTTTCTCCCAATTCCGCGGGACTCTCCACCCGACGGGCGATAGTTGCTGTTTTCACATTTGGCGCGTAGTTAGCCAACTTATCAATTACTCTGTCTGCAACTTGGTTTTTGAGTTCATCTGTCCAACCCGTACCTTTTAAACCTGTACCTTGTGCAGCTGCTATCTGGTAGGGAGCAAAAAACTCAATCCATAGAGTATGTTTACCTGGTGGTGCTAATGTAGGATCAAGGGCGCTAGGCATGACCACATACATAGAGGGGTTAGTATCGGGAATTTCTCCCAAGGTACATTTACTGTGGGCTTGTTCAACATGAGCCATGGAATCTGCAATTAAGATCGAGCCAATCAGATAATCATCTTTGTGGTCATGGTAGGGAAAATGCAGAGGTTCATCTAAAGCCAAGTCGATTTTCAGGATGGTTTCATTATTATTAATGATCCGGCGTTCTAATCTTGGTCGTAACTCCGGGTCAGCATCATCCACCTCATCAGTGTCCATAAGTTGTAAAAATAGACGTTTAGCATCAATGTTGGAAATAATGCCATATTTAGCCCGATATTCTTGACCTCCCCCAACTCTGACACCCACAGCCTTACCATTGTCAATTAATACTTTCTCTACCTGTTGCTCTGTGAGAATCCTACCACCTTTACTAGTAACTAATTTAACTAATGCTTGGACTAAAGCCCCAGTTCCCCCGCGGGGTCTAGTCATACCCGGATGATGACGCATAGCCATCATCATCACACCAATGGCTAGGTTTTTTTGTGAAGGAGGCGCACCGAGTTCGGAAGCGAGTCGAGACAGTGGGGCTTTTAAGAATTCTTCATCAAACCATTCTTCTAGAATATCCTCAGCACTATTCAACATGGTGCGAACAAAATCCAAGCTTTTAGATGGTGAACCGATGACGGAAAATAAATCTTTGAATTTTTGGATGTTATAATTACCAAAAATATCTATAAATGATTTGGGTGGAGCGTTAAACATCGGACCCATGGCACTAATCACCCTTTGCCAGTAGTCTGTAAATTCTGCGTATTTTTTAGCGTCCCGTTCATTATAACGGGCAATTTCTGCACAGGTCTTTTCTACTGATTTGTGAGCTAAAAAATACTTACCATCAGGATGGGGACAAAAAACCACTGGGTCACAATCTAAGTATTCTAAACCATATTTTTCTAGTTCTAATTCTTCGACAACTGGGCCTAAATGAATAAATTCGTGATCAATTGCACACAAGTTAAATTTAAATCCTGGGGCTTCTTGGGGTAAGCATTCCTCCGTTGTGGCTGCACCACCTGGAACTGGACGCTTTTCTAGCAGCAGAACGCTATAACCAGCTTTGAGCAAATACGCCGCACATACTAGTCCGTTATGTCCTGCGCCAATGATAACAACATCATACTCTTGCATATTTGTGCTTGGATAATGTGGTGAGAAGTTATTATTATAATTTGGGTTTTAGAAAATGTTGTTGATAGTTGCCATATTATACACTTGATGGCTTTGTTCATCAGCTAAACACTTGTGTATGGGGATATATAGCAATCCTAAATGATTCATGAAGAATTTCTGTTCCCTGCTCCGGTGTTCCCTTTCCTCACTGATAATTTCTCAACTCAAATAGGATGACTATTAGAGGATGTTTTATAAGTTTTCAACAGGTAATTTTTATCTTAGGGAATGGGGAACACACCGAACAGGGAAGGATTAGTGAACACGGTTCGACTTCGCTCACCGACCGCACAAAAAACAATAAAATCCAGTCCCCTCCCCTTACAAGGGGAGGGTTAGGGTGGGGTCAAGCAATAGTTGATACACTAATCATGACTTGACAAACATCCTCTTAGGATGAATATTTGATTCGTTATATCTTTGGTTATCTATACTCCTTAATTTAAACTCTGGATATTCAAGAATGTATCTACAGTAAGTTATATACAAATATGAGTAATTTGACATTATTTGACATTATTTACTACCATTGGTACACCTCCCCTAGGGACAATGGTAATACCACGACGTACAGGATGTATATTTCTTTTATGATTTAGTGTGAGTTGAAATCGCATTAATATTGAAGCCAATACTAATTTCATTTCATACATAGAAAAGGCTGCACCAATGCAACCACGATAACCACCACCAAAAGGTAAATATTCACCAGCAGAATATTTCTGATGCAGAAATCTTTCTGGTTGAAATTTCTCTGGGTCTGCATAAGTTTCATGTCGGCGATGGGCTAAATAAATGCAGGGAACTAAAACTGTCCCATAACTAAATTTATTCCCCATAATATCTACTGGATTTTTGACCATTCTGGGGGTACAAATTAAGGCAATGGGATGGATTCTCAAGACTTCTTGACAGACTGCATTAAGATAGGGTAGATTGACAATTTCTTCCGCCTTGGCTTTTGTACCTAAAGAATTTAACTCTTGAGTTAGTCGCTGGTGTATATGGGGGTGAGAGTGAATTAAATAGAAAGCCCAAGTTAATACTCCAGCTGTGGTTTCATAACCTAATAGTAGTAATGACATTAATTGATCACGTAGTTGCTGGTCGGTCATTTCCTCTCCATTCTCATCACGTACTGACATGAGCAAGGCGAGAATATCTGTAGGTGTGATGTCATTTTGAGGCCGCCTTTGAGCAATTTCGGCATAAATCAGTTGGTCAATTTGTGCGCGTCTGTGGATAAATTTTCCCCAAGGACTTTTTTTACCCCAGTTTTTTTGTAAAGGTGGGAAAAAAAATAAACTGGAATATAATGGTTTAGTTATATCTTCTAATAATGACCTGAGTTGTGTTTTTAATTGTTGATAACGCACCCCTGGACTAATACCAAAGACTACTTGTAAGATAATTTCTAAGGTTATATCTGCCATGATTGACTGCGTGACAATCTTGGTACCGTATCCCCAATGTTTTGTCCTATCTTCAGTAATTTTCTGAATTAATTCTCCGTAGAGTTTCAGGTGATCACCGTGAAAGGCGGGCATTAATAATTGTCTTTGGCGATTGTGCGATCGCTCTGGTTGTAATACAATAGAATTTTCCCCAAATAATGGTTTAAATACATGGGTGGCTTGCTGAAAATCTAAGAATTTAGCAGGGATGGCAAAACAATCACTAATAGCCTGGGGATGGCTAAAAAATACTATGGGGGGTGATTTTAAACCTAGTACACGCACTGTAAATATATCCCCATATTTGGCAGCACAAGTTTCTAGAAATTTGGTAGGTTGGGCAATTAATTGGAGAGTTTGCAGTAATGCAGGTGTCCTTAATTCGTTAGGTAGATTCATGATCACTCAGAGGGTCAAATAATTAATCTCAATTTCAACTTGCCATCAATTCCTATACTCAAGACCAGAATGTGAGTGTCGAGTTTTTAGGTTTTATCCAGTAATAATACTTAAAATAACTCAAAATAATTCCCTCTGGGCTAGATAACGATTTAAACTTCTTATCCTCACCTTGTGAAAAAGCAATAAATCCTCACTACCTCAAAGATATAAAATTTTTGTTAAATTCATTAAGCATCTACAGCTTGCCCAGTTTTTATAAGGTACTCAGTATGACATCCACAGCATCTTCCGCCCTGCCCAATTTTTGTGAAGGAATCCAATATTTTGGTGAGGCCTTGCCAAATTTTGCAACTTATGGTAAAATAGCTGCAATAGAACCAGGAAAAAAGGCGATCGCCGACCCCACAGATCCCGCAGCGGTATATCAAACCTTACTAGCTGCCGATGCCCTGCGCTATTTAACCCTACAAGTCACAGCCAGTAAAGCTTCCGGACATCCAGGGGGTTTCGCCAGTCAAGCAGAAGCCTATGCAGCCTTGGTAATGCTAGGTCATAAAAACATCATGACAGAAGTGGGACACCACGCCCCCGGATTCTATAGCGCCATGTTTTTAGACCGCTCCCTAGAAGACATGGGGATTAATACAGTACAGCAACTACGCGATCGCTTCCGGGAAAAGCACGGACTTTTAGGGCATCTTTCCGGCTACATCCCCGGCATTCTCGCACCCGCCGGACCCCTAGGACAAGGACAACATTTTGCCATGTCAGCCGCACTGCTGCACCCAGATAAATTATTCCCCTTCACCCTGGGTGACGGCGGACTAGGTGAACCATACATTATGAGTTCCATGGCACATTTTAACACCGCCTATCCCAGTGCCACCAACTTCTTACCCGTCCTAGTGTGGAACGGCTACAGCCAAGAACATCATAGCATGGTTTCCCTCAAAACCAACGCCGAAATGAAAGCCTACTGGCAAGGAAACGGTTTTGCCGAAGTCATCCTGGTAGACGCCAAAGACTTTGACGACCAACACCAACCAGGGGACTATGTTGATAGTACCGCCTTCTCCTTTGAGCAGCGCCTAGCCTTCACCAAAACCGTACTTTTAGGCATAGATAAAGCCGCCCACTCCGCCCTCAACGGCAAACTTACCGTATTTATCATTAAACAACTCAAAGGCGCAGGGGTTCACGCCCGCGGTTCCAAATCTCATAACCTCTACCCCAAAGACACCCTAGACGCACCCCACATTATCAGCGCATTGCAAACCCGCGCCCTCCCCCCAGAAGCTTGGGAAACAGTCAGAACCAACGCCGAACGCGCCGGTGGCGGACCCGCAGCCAAAACAGTAGTCACAGAATTTGAATTACCATTACCAGACCTAGGGAAATTACCCCTAGAAGAATATACAGTCGCCGGTGACCCCCAAGTTTCCACCACCGCCATGGGGCGCTTAGTGGGAATCGTCGGTAAACAAGATAGTAAATTCCTAGTCACCAACGCCGACGGTAACGAAGCATCAGGAATTGCTAACATTAACCAAGCCCTCAAAGTCATTCACCCCACCACCGACGATTTATATAACCAAGCACCCAACGGTCAAGTTTATGAACCATTGAGTGAAGATGCTTGTGCAGGTTTAGCTGCAGGTTTAGCCCTCATGGGTGCGAGAACCCTATGGTGTTCCTATGAATCCTTTGCCATCAACGGGTTACCAATTTGGCAAACAGTCATCCAAGCCATGGCAGAATTACGCCGTCAAACTCCCTCAACCATTACCTTATTTACCGCCGGTGCATTAGAGCAAGGGCGCAACGGTTGGACACACCAACGCCCAGAAATTGAAGCTTACTTTGCTTCCCTCATGCGTAATGGTAATGTTTTCCCCCTATTTCCCCCCGACGCTAACAGCATTCAAGTTTGTTATGACTGGGCTTTGAACACCAAAAATAAAGGAATCGTCATCACCGCCAGTAAATCACCCTTACCCATTCGTACTACCTTAGAACAAACTCGCCAAGGTTTAGCAGACGGCGCAATCTTATTACAAGAAGTTCCCGGTGATAAACAAGTTGTATTTGCAGTCATTGGCGATATGACCTTAATTCCCGTATTTGAAGCCGCCGCTTTCCTAGAAACTGAAGGTATAGGCGTAAAAATTGTTTCCATCATTAACCCCCGCCGTTTGTATCGTCCTCATGACACAGCTTGGGAAACTTGCTCAGAACCCGATGGCGGTTTCATGGATGATGCTCAATTTACCCAATTATTCAGCGGTGATGCATTAATTGGTGTCACTGGTGGCGCAGCGGCCATGCTCGAACCAATCATGTTACGCAGCAACTGCAAACGTGATACTTTCGCCTGGAAACGTGGGGAAACCACCGCCAGCGCCGGGGAATTGATGGCCTTTAACGGGTTAACTGCTGAAGAATTGACTAAACGCGCCATTGAATTAATCCACTAAATTCGGTTTCCAGCTTTGACTACATACCCAACTCCTTTCAAGGACTTGGGTATCTCATTATCAGTTATATTACCTAGAAAATTGAGCAATAGGCATTCTCGGCGGTGCTGTTCTCCACATTAAATCAATCTCCTGTGCTGTCAGTTCATAGGCTTGGTTAACTAAATCAGCCAGTCGATATTCTAATTTTACCGGAACTTGGCGGGAGCGTGAAAGCCCCTGAGAAGCAGCAACGCAGTTGCGTACTTCGTGCTTTAGACAGGGGATGAAACGCGACTTGGCAGGCTTCAGCCTGCTGTGTCCCCTTCGAGTTTTAGGCTATCAATCCAATCTTCAATCAAAGCAGTGATAGTTTTATCTTTTTGAGCAGCATATAAATAAAGTTTATTTCTTCTCCGCTCAGATAGACGTATTGTTAATGTTTTTCCCTTCATAATTGACATAAATCGTTAGTATATATCAAGGAGGTGAAAACAATGTATGGATGTCAGCAAAACTTAATTAAACCAGATAATGAACTTAGAGCAGTCCTTGAGTTTATTTGCTCAGAGTCCCATAAACTGACAAATTGTGGTATCTACTACGCTCGTCAGTTATACTTCAAAACGAGGAAGTTGATTGGTAAATACGATCTAGAAAAACAATACAAGACAAATAAACATTATCAAGTTTTGTACTCTCAAGCAGCACAACAAATTTTGAGGTCTGTAGCAGAATCATTCAAGTCTTTTAAAGAATTGGATAAGAAGTACAGCAAAGGTGAATTGCATTTTAAGCCCAAGCTACCGAAATATCGTAAAGGTGTAGGGTATTCACTTGTGACCTACCCAAAGCAAGCATTGAAACTTGTTGGTGATCATATAAAAATACCGCTGGGTAGTACTGTTAAACGTTGGTTTAAACTTGATAGTTTCTTGCTGCCAATGCCTTCAAACCTGAAGTTTGCAGATATTAAGGAATTAAGAATACTACCAAGAAACCGATGCTTTTATGCTGAATTTGTCTATGAGCAAAAGTCATCACCAAAAATTAATTTTAATCCTCAGTATGCTCTAGCAATTGACCCCGGCATCAACAACTGGTTAAGCTGTGTTTCTAATGTTGGAACTAGTTTTATTGTTGATGGACGCAAAATTAAATCTCTTAACCAATGGTACAACAAGCGTGTTAGTACCTTAAAGGAAGGTAAACCACAAGGATACTGGGATGAACAACTAGCCCACATCACAGAAAAGCGTAACCGACAAGTGAGAGATGCTGTAAATAAAGCAGCTAGATTAGTTGTTGACTACTGCATTAAATACAAAATTGGTACAGTTGTTTTTGGGTGGAATCAAGGACAGAAACAAGAAGCAAAGTTGGGTAAAACAACTCAATCTTTTGTACAAATACCAACAGCTAAATTAAAGGAACGAGTTAAACAACTGTGCGAATACTACAGCATCAAATTTGTTGAAACCGAAGAGTCCTATACTAGTAAAGCTAGTTTTTTAGATGGTGACTTTCTACCTATTTTCGGCGCAAAACCTGAAGGGTGGATACCAAGTGGAAAACGAGTAAAACGTGGAATGTATCGTACTGGTGCAGGTAAATTAATCAACGCTGATTTGAATGGTGCTGCGAATATTCTTCGCAAAGTAGAGACACAACTAGATTTAAATCTGGTCAAGGTCTGTAGGCGAGTTTTGACCCTCGCTACCAGATATCGCATCTGGGAAACCAAAACTAAAAAGCGGAGGGAAGCGGCTTTAGCCCTTCTGGTAGCAACAGTTTAGAATCCCCGTCCATTTATGGCGGGGAGAGGTCAACTAAAGCATTCTTGAGAGCCTTTTTCTGAAATAAAGCTTTATCATCTTGCTGACTCATATATCCATATTCTCAGAGGTTGTTTGGAAAGTATTAAACAGGTAATTTTTATATTAGGGAACAGGGAACACACCGAAGGATTGGGAAGGATTGGGGAACACACAAAAAACAATAAAATCCAGTCCCCTCCCCTTACAAGGGGAGGGTTAGGGTGGGGTCAAGGAATAGTTGATACACTAATCATGACTTATCAAACATCCTCTCAGTAACTATATGGTGTTTAAAAAAAACTTTAAACTCATGTATAAATAAACCAGTATACAGCACTTTTCAAGTAAATAAAGTACACACCTTAATATCATAAATCTTGTGGGGTGGGCATCCTGCCCGCCCTACTGATAATTTCTCAACTCAAATAGGATGACTATATCTTAGTCTGTGTTTAGCAGTCAGCACCGGAAGTAATTTTCGCCAGTGGTATCGCTTTGTGAACCATCAACCATAGGTAAAAAAAATGGGGACACCACCGACTGAACAGAAGTATCCCCAAAAACCTATTGCCAAATATAGATAAGGATAAACAAAACAATCCAAATCACATCTACGAAGTGCCAGAATAAGGAAGTCGCATTGACCCCAAAGTGACCAGAATCGTAGTTTCCCGGTAAGAAAGAGCGGAAAAAAATAATCAACTGTAACAGAATACCAGTGAGAACGTGCAAACCGTGAAAACCAGTCAGCAGATAGAACATCCCACCGAATACCCCGGAAGTAAACCCAAACTCCAGGTTACTCCATTCAATACCTTGACCCACTAAAAAGTAGGTACCCATTGCCATAGTAGCCGCTAGATAGATGCGAAATCCCCTTAAATCGTGTTTTTGTAGGGCCCGTTCTGCTAAGTAAATGACAAAGCTACTGGAAACAAGAATGACTGTATTGATGGCCGGTTCTATAATTTCTAGCCCGGAAACTCCATCTGGTAACCAATTAGGAGTTGTGGTTTTGTAGACGATATACCCAGCGAAGAAACTCAGGAAGATAACGCTTTCCGATAGTAGGAACACAATGAAGCCAAACATTTTATTGCCTTCTTCGTCGTGTTCGTGTTCAACACCTGTGTGATAGTGATTTAATTGCAACTCTTCTGAGTTGATAGAACTGTCCATGGATGGGAATTCTCCTTTTTTAAACCCAGAGGATGACTAAAGTTTAGTCTGGGTGTTTTAATGCGGGGTTGTTGGCTGTTAAGGGTTCTAATTTACCGTAGCCGTAAGGTTCAGAAATAATGATGGGAATTTCCTCAAAGTTTTCCACCGGGGGGGGTGAAGAAACCATCCACTCTAGTCCGATCGCTCTCCAAGGATTATCCGGTGCTTTTTCCCCTTGCATCCAAGAAATCACCATGTTGAAAATGAATGGTAAAGTGGACATTCCCAGCATGAAAGCCCCCAGACTAGCGATAATATTCCAAAATTCGTACTCTGGAGCGTAGGAGGAAACCCGGCGTAACATTCCTTGCAAACCCAAGGGGTGCATGGGTAAAAAGTTAAGGTTAGTACCAATGAATGTTAACCAAAAGTGCAATTTACCCCAGCCTTCGTAGTACATTCTGCCGGTCATTTTGGGGAACCAGTGGTAAATTGCAGAGTATAAACCCATGGTCACTGTGCCAAAGAGGACATAGTGAAAGTGACCGACCACAAAGTAAGTATTATTGACGTGTACATCCACAGGTACAGAGGAAAGCATAATACCCGTGATACCCGCAAATACAAACATGATTAAGCCACCCAGGGAAAATAGCATGGCTGTATCTAGCCGCAGTTTACCCCCCCAAATGGTCGCTACCCAAGCAAATACTTTAATCCCTGTGGGTACGGATACAAACATGGTGGTGAGCATGAATATTAACCGCATCCAACCAGGTGTACCACTGACATACATATGGTGTACCCAGACGATACCACTGACTACCGCAATTAACATTGAGGAAATGGCAACTACTTTGTAGCCAAACAATGGTTTGCGGGCGTAGACTGGGAATATTTCTGAGAAAATGCCAAAGATGGGCAAGATAATCACGTAAACAGCCGGGTGGGAGTAAAACCAGAAGTAATGCTGAAACATCACTGGATTACCGCCGTGGCTGGGGTTAAAAAAGGCAGTCCCTGCGGTGAGGTCTAGTAGTAACATCACTGCACCCGCTGTGAGTGCGGGTAATCCAAACAATTGGATAATCTGGGCGCTAAATACTGCCCAGACAAATAAAGGCATCCGAAAAAAGCCCATCCCCGGAGCGCGCATCTTGACGATGGTGGTAACAAAGTTAACAGCACCCATGATGGAAGAAACGCCGGAAATGGCTACTGCCAGTAACCAAACTACTTGACCATTAATTAAGCTCCCCGTGGGGTTTTGCAGACTCACAGGGGGGTAAGACCACCAACCAGCTTGGGCTGGACCGCCAGGAACTAAGAAACTGGTCATTAACAGAATCCCCACCACCGGTACCATCCAAAAGGCCACGGCATTGAGTCGGGGAAATGCCATATCTCGCGCCCCAATCATTAGGGGTACTAGATAGTTGGCAAAGCCTACTAGGGAAGGAAATGTCCACAAGAACAGCATGACAGTGCCGTGCATGGTGAACATCCCGTTATAAACGGTGCGGTCTACTAGGTCAGATTCGGGTGTAATTAGTTCTCCCCGAATTACCATGGCGAAGATCCCGCCGACGAGAAAGAAAATAAATGAGGTGACCAGGTACTGTATACCAATTACCTTATGGTCGGTGCTAAAGCTGAAGTATTTTTTCCAGCTACCTGGCGGCTCATCAGGGTGACTGATGCCTGTAACGGAGATATGTGTCATTGGTCATTACCCAGGATAATTAACGATAGGAGATGGGGCTGGTGCTACTCTCGCCCAACCGTTTTTCACTGGCTGATCGGCAGCTTGGGCATACTCGGAGGCTGCCTGATTTAGCGCTGGTGTGGGCTTTTGGGTGGCAGCGTAGGACAGCCATTGATGGTAATCTTCGGGAGATTCCACAACTACATTGGCCTGCATGGTGGCAAAGTATGTACCACTATATTGAGAATCCGTTAACCGATACTCTCCCTCACGGATGGGTGTAAATTCAAAGTCAATGGTGTGATTAGGTACAATGTCCTGCTTGAGGCGGAATGCAGGAATATAGAAGCCATGTAGCACATCTTCTGATTTTAGTGCTAAACGTACCCGGCGATCGCTTGGTAAATGCAATTCTGTACTGGTAACATTTCTTTCAGGATAGTGGAACACCCACGCCCATTGTTTAGCCACTACATCAATGTTTTCTACTGGTTCCCCTTCCTCCGGGGGTGCTGCATCAGCCGATTCCATACCTAAAGGATTATGCAAATGCACCAGTTCCATGGGTCCTTGAATCCCCATTTCTTCGTAGACTTGGTAGCTATAGGCAGCAATCCACAATACCAACATAATGGGGATAGCTGTCCATACCACCTCTAAGGTAACGTTACCCTCAATGTGGGGGCCATCGCTCAAATCCCACCTTTGCGCCCGGTGGAAAATAATCGAGTACATCAGAGTACCGGTTACACCTAAAAAGATGAATGCACCCAGGGTGACTAAGAAGCTAATTAGATCATCAATTAGCTGAGATTCTGCTGCTGCTTGGGGGGGAAGCCAGCTATAAGCCTGCTGTCCTATCCACAGACTGATCACAGTCACAATGGTTGCAGCCACCAACACGGTGAAAATATTTAAAATCTTCCGCAAGTCCATAATTGTTAGTTACTTGAGCATTGTGTTTAGGTCTGCGCCCATTCTCAGCAAGTTATCTGCTGTATTATGTATGCCAAACTCCGCCGCCATTTGCGCTCCCAGTGTGCCGTGGACATACATGATCAACATCACTACTATTCCCGTGGCGATATAACTCCACTGCACTTCTTGCCCTGGGTCCTGACTCCAAACAAAACGCTGCCATCCTCTCCACAGCGTCATCCCTAGAATTAGTCCTAGTAAGAATACCCCACCCACACCATGCCAAAGCATGGTTTCCATGGCCTGCATTCCCCAGGCACTTTTGACATCAGCAGATGGTGTTGCCAGCAGCATTTCATAAAAGCCCGCCGCTACAGTGAAAATAGTCATGATAGTACAGCCAAGCATGTTGTACCACCCCACATCAAAAAAGTTGGCAGGTTCTACCGGAATGGCTAAAAACTTGAACACCCATTTTTGCCAAGGGAACAGTATACCTACAAGATCAAAGGTAATGCCAATGATGAACAGACCCAAGGTTAAATGTACTAAGTTGGGATGTATGGGAATGGAGTACGGTAGTCCATTAGCCCCCAATTGCCCGCTTATTTGATCAATTAATTCCGAGTTCATCGCAAGATACCTTCCTTGACTGCTTCAACAACTGGTACTGTGTGCAGTCCATATACCCACACTAGTTGGTCTCCCAGATATACTTGCACGCCCACAATTACGGTTAACAACAACCCAGCGAGCATATAATGAATCGGCAATTTGTAAGGGTTGCGGCTGCGAATCACATACCGCCAGGCTGTAATGGATGCAATAATTCCCGATAGCGACCAACCAACTAATGTATGTACATTTAACACTGATTTTACCTGGTTGTATGGTAGTGCTAAACCGGCTTCAAATTGACCAAAAATAATCGCCACAAAGATAGCGATCGTCGCCACAAACATATTCCACCAACTCACCTCAAACAGATGAGTTCTACCAGTAAAATAACCGAGTATATCGCAGAAGAATGCAAACAAAACCATCGCAATTACAAAGTGCACAACGATGGGGTGCATCGTATCTGGATACGGCAAATTGTGCTCATTTAAAGATGTCAGATACTCAAGCATTGTGTTCTCCTGGATATATTTATTGCCCCTCAATCGTCAATATTTACAGCCCCCACACCACTACAATTAGTTGCATTAAACCGGATTTTTTTGAGATATCCGCGGCGAAATCCGGTCAATGTCAAGACTTTTCACTGCTACATCTGGCTTGATTTACAAAGCTATGCAGTTACTATTTATCATCAACGATTCAATTCAATTCATCTGTTCATGCCGATAATATACAACAGCAATTTTTAATTAATCCCACAAAACTGTTGTATTCTCTTGGGATGGTTTTACCTATACCTTACCTTAACGTTTTTTTTACTAATTGTCAAAAAAATTATCAAATTCTGCTAATGATTATATAATGCAAATATTTTTGATGAAAAAGTAAAATCAGCAACATTTACCAATTATAAATCTGTGATCACCAACACAAATTCATATAATCTGAATAAAAAAATACCAATCAATAAAAATTTCAGATAAAATAATAAATATACTGATTTATTATTGATTAATAATTGAAGTTAAAAATATCAGGATTTTAAATTTTAAGGGGATGTAGAAACCCCATCTTCAACGAAGTAAGATGGGGGAGTTAAAATCAAATCTTAGAGAATGTTTGATAAGTTTTCAACAGGTAATTTTTATCTTAGGGAACACCGGAGCACCGGAGCACCGGAGCACCGGAGCAGGGAATGGGGGACACTCCGAAACAATAAAATCCAGTCCCCTCCCCTTACAAGGGGA
>NZ_CP063311.1:2904506-3057704 GCF_015245355.1 Anabaenopsis elenkinii CCIBt3563
TCAACAGGTAATTTTTATCTTAGGGAACACCGGAACACCGGAACACCGGAGCAGGGAATAGGGAACACACAAAAAACAATAAAATCCAGTCCCCTCCCCTTACAAGGGGAGGGTTAGGGTGGGGTGAAACAATAGTTGATACACTAATCATGACTTATCAAACATCCTCTAAGAGAATGTTTAATAAGTTCTCAACAGGTAATTTTTATCTTAGGGAACACCGGAACACCGGAACACCGGAGCAGGGAATAGGGAACACACAAAAAACAATAAAATCCAGTCCCCTCCCCTTACAAGGGGAAGGTTAGGGTGGGGTCAAGCAATAGTTGTTGATAGACTAATCATGACTTGACAAACATCCCCTTAAAGCCAAGAGTCTCCTAGGCGATAGCGCCAGCGCTGCTTGCTGCAAGAAGCAGATCGCCCGATTGTCTTGGATACTCCTAATCAACAGATTAGGAATATGTCACTCCACGTCAACCTCAAAGGTTTTCCCCTCGACTGTCACTTTGTCCCCTAATACTAATTTGCGTCCTCTACGGGTTTCTACCATACCATTGACTTTGACGCCACCATCAATAATCATTAGCTTGGCTTGTCCTCCGGTTGCGGCAATACCCGTAAACTTTAAAAACTGATCGAGTTTAATCATTTAGTTAACTTGGTTAAATATTTCAACCTATACCCAAGATGCCTAGGGATTAGCTATCCTTTCTTGTATATGGGTTTGAGGGTGCAAGATGAGAAGATATTGGCAAGTACTAGGGTTATTTTGGACTACCGCGATCGCCGTTGAAATGGAGTATCGCCTGAATTTTCTCATAGCTACCCTCAGTAGTTTGGGTAATCTTGCAGGTAGTCTATTCGGACTCTTCTTATTTTACCGTACTGGTTACACCTTTACCGGTTGGTCATGGTCAGCGGCTTTACTAGTTTTGGGAATTTTTACCCTACTACAAGGGTTTGCAGCTACCTTTTTAGCCCCAAACCTGAATCGCATTGTCCGCCATGTCCAGGAAGGTACATTAGATTTTGTCCTCCTCAAACCTATCAGCAGTCAGTTTTGGCTTTCCACTCACACCTTGTCACCCTGGGGACTACCAGATTTAGTTTTTGGTAGTATTGTCATTGGCTATGCAGGTACGAACCTGGGGTTAGGCATCAATAATTACCTCATGAGTGCAATACCTTTGTTATTTGGCTTTGTAATTCTTTATAGCCTGTGGTTTATCCTCGGTGCTACTAGCATTTGGTTTGTAAAAATCTACAATTCTACAGAAGTTTTGCGGGGTTTGTTAGAAGCCGGTAGATATCCTATGGTAGCCTATCCCACAGCTTACCGCTTTTTCTTTACATTTATAGTACCAGTGGCATTTTTAACTACAATACCAGCCCAAACCATGCTGGGTAGGGGTGAAATTAACTGGTCTATAGGTGCTGGAGTGTTAGCCATTGTACTATTTTACCTCTCCAGTGCCTTTTGGCGGTTTGCTTTGCGCTTTTATACCAGTGCTTCCAGTTAGAGCCAATGATAGGGCTTCTTGCTGCCATGCTAAAATCCGTTAAAATCAAAGCTTATGGATTATGGATAGGGAGATACAAGGGTGCCTACACTAGGCGTTAACATTGACCACATCGCCACCATCCGTCAAGCGCGACGGACAGTGGAACCAGACCCCGTAGCAGCGGCGGTACTAGCAGAATTAGCGGGTGCAGATGGAATTACTGTACATTTACGGGAAGATCGGCGCCATATCCAAGACCGAGATGTGTTACTATTACGCCAGACAGTGCGATCGCACCTCAACTTAGAAATGGCCGCCACCGACGAAATGGTGAGAATTGCCCTTGATATTAAACCCGACTACGTGACTTTAGTACCAGAAAAGCGGGAAGAAGTCACCACAGAAGGCGGACTAGATATTGCCGGGCAAACTGCTAGAATAGGAGAAATAGTTGATAAATTGCAAAGCGCCGGTATTCCAGTGAGTCTATTTATTGACGCACAAGATGCACAAATTGCAGCATCTGTCAAGGTAAAAGCCCAATTTATTGAACTGCACACCGGCCAGTACGCTGAGGCTAAAGACGAAAAAAATCGCCAGCAAGAACTAGCCCTATTAGCTTACGGATGTGAACAAGCAATAAAAGCCGGCTTACGCGTTAATGCTGGCCATGGACTTACCTACTGGAACGTTTACCCCGTAGCTGCATTACCAGGAATGGAAGAACTCAACATTGGTCACACCATTATCAGTCGAGCAGCATTAGTAGGAATGGAAAGAGCAGTCCGCGAAATGAAACAAGCCATACAGGGACTGTAAATATATCTACTGACAGGAATGGCTCGCATCTAGTATAAATTCAAATCAGAGGGGTTGGAACTGCGAAATCCACAAATTTGGAGTTACATCTTTAAGCAAAAACTTCTATGACCTCAACAGAGTCTAACAGTCTCCCCCTTTGGGTACTGCACAGAGATCAAGTACTAGAACAAAGTACAAATATCGAATGGCGGTATGGTAAGTTTCCCGACTATACCCGTTCCAACGAGAATCTGGCTAAAGAAAGTACCCATCATCATCCCCAAGGTTCACTAGAGGCTATAGTGCAAAACCTGGTGAGAACTTTTGATGTAGAAGCTAACTTCAAAACCAACCCCCAGCAGTGGATATCAGTTGTCAATGATCAGTTCCGCATGAGTACCAATGGAGGACCTAGCTACACTGTATCAGATGTGGTAGAGTCAGGGACTTACAAGCTCTTGATTGGTAATACTCAACATTACAAAGCTGCTGAGGAAAACTTTGAAACATCCACAAACCTCTTCCATACAGCATTTCCCGAAGGATTTCTCTGGGAAGTGTTAGAGGTGTTTTCAGCACCCCCCACTGTGGCTTTTAAGTGGCGACATTGGGGACACTTTAAAGGTGCATATAAGGACTACGCACCCACAGGAGAAACCATAGAAGTCATCGGTATGAGCATAGCCCGTCTGAGCGATGACTTGAAAATCCTCTCCTTAGAACACTATTATGACAACACCAAGTTCTTGGAGAAGCTGACAGCCAGCGGAAAACCAGAAACTGGCGATCGCGATCGGGTGGACTGTGCCACACCACAGCACAAACCAGCAAATTTTTGGAGTTTTCTGCAAAAATTGTGGTATGGGCAAGAAAAGGCCAAAACTGAGCCGAGAAAACCCAGTGCTTGTCCATTTAGTGCCTTAATCAGGTAATTCCGGTTTAATTATTTTTTAGGGTGACAGTGGTGCATCTTCCTCAAATTATTCAATAGCAAAGGTTGAAAAATGCAAACATATTATTACGTTTTGGCAAGTCAGCAATTTCTCATACACGAAGAACCAACCGCAGAAGTGCTCAAGGAGCGGACTCGATACTACCATGAACAAGAAAAAGAAATTGATTTTTGGTTAGTCAAGCAGCCAGCTTTCCTGGAAGCACCCGAAATGGCACAGATAAAAGCCAAGTGTCCCCAACCCGCCGCCGCCATTATTTCTACCAACCCCCAATTTATTACCTGGTTAAAACTGCGATTTGAGTATGTGATTACAGGAGAATTTCAGGCTCCTTCTGAGACTATCTCGGATGCTTTAGCATCTTTGAGCTATGTCTCTTAATATACTGTTATATTCTTGACTTTCCTCCGGATAACTTTAGTCCTGATATTTTTGGGGACTAAAAGAAAAGAAAATTTAGGGTAGGTACAATACCTACCCTGAAGGTAGGGGTTAGCCGATAGCTAGTTATTTACTAATAATAGATTACATATGCCCATAAATGCTCAGATAGTGGTATGGCTTATGTACCACTACGAGAAGCAGTTAAACAACTGGGATTGCACCCAAACACTTTAAGGAAGTACGCAGACAATGGCAAGATTGAAAGCATCAAAAACGAAGCAGGACAAAGACTTTTTCACATTGAATCCTACCGCCGTGGTGCAACTAGAACTTCCTTTGTCTGCTACTGCCGAGTTAGTTCAACCAAGCAACGAGACGACCTTGGTAGACTCGCCTATATGCAATCACTCTACCCAGATGCCGAAATCATCAAAGATATCGGCAGTGGAATCAACTTTAAAAGAAAAGGACTGCAAACCTTACTGGACAGACTTATGCGCCCAGATAAGCTCACCCTTGTTGTTACCTGTCGTGACAGACTCGCAAGGTTTGGATTCGAGCTTATTGAGTACATGGTCGAGCAAAACGGTGGAAGAATCCTGGTTCTCGACAACACTGTACATTCCCCAGAGTCAGAACTTACCTCGGATCTTCTCTCCATCCTCCACCTCTTCTCTTGTCGGATGCACGGACTCAGGAAGTACAGTAAAAAAATCAAGGAAGATCCGGATCTTCCTTACAGCCGAGCAAAAGCAGATCGTTAAACAGTGGTTTGGTGTGTCCAGGTTTGTTTACAACACCACCGTCAAACTGCTGCAAGACTCAAGCATCAAAGATAACTGGAAAGCGATTAAGACTGACATATTGAACGGACTCCCAGAATGGAGTAAATCAGTCCCTTATCAGATTAAATCAATAGCCATCAAAGATGCTTGTAAGTCTGTCAGCAACGCCAAGAAAAAGTTTAAAAACGGTGGTGGTATTAGCAAGATTAGATTTAGGTCAAGAAAAGACACTGTACAATCTTGCTACATTCCTAAATCTGCCGTGAAAGACTTGGGGATTTACCACACTGTATTAGGTAAGGTAACCTTCAAAGAAGCCTTACCACAAAGCTTTGGCGACTGTCGTTTAGTATTTGCCTACCGTGATTACTATTTGACAGTTCCAGAGGACGCGCCACAACAGAAGTCTGATAACCAAGGACGTGTTGTAGCACTTGACCCCGGTATCAGAACATTTATCACCTTCTTTTCTGAATCTAGTTTTGGCGAAATTGGCACATCTGCTAATTTGCAAATACAGAAGCTGTGTTTTCGTTTGGATAAGTTAATTTCTAAATTCACTAAAGCCAAGTGCAAACAAAGAAGAAGGATGAAGCTCGCCGCCAGTAGACTGCGGGGTAAAATCAAAAACCTTGTAGACGAATTGCACAAGAAAACTGCTCGATTTTTGGTTGATAACTTTGACATTATTTTACTACCGACCTTTGAAACATCCCAAATGGCTCAGAAGGCGAAACGACGAATTAGGTCAAAGTCAGTGCGTCAAATGTTAACACTCTCTCACTACCGATTTAAGCAGTTTCTCAAGCATAAAGCTTTTGAGACTAATAAAGTGGTGATGGATGTGAACGAAGCGTACACATCAAAAACAGTCAGTTGGACTGGTGAAATCATCCCCAACCTTGGTGGTGCTAAATTCGTTAAGTCTCCATCTGACGGGCTGGTAATGAACCGGGACATAAATGGTGCGCGGGGGATTTTCCTTCGTGCATTGGTTGATACGCCCTCTCTTAAAGAGTGTATTTGTTAGTGAATGTTAGCAAAAAAGTATCGGTTCTACTTTCTTGGCTTCAACCCCTTTTTACCCCTCAAAAATTCTATTTATGCCTCTCCAATTTATACAGAAATTTGATACTTTATTTACTGCATTAACACTGGCTACAGCCAGCTTGATAGGTAGCATGACTTCTGTGGCCGCCCAAGAAAATCTTCCCGTTTGCGAACTTCCCCGCCCTGGGGAATATTTGTTATTGGTAGTCAGTCCTACAGCAGATAGTTATAAACAGCTGCGTAATGCCTTGCCAAATCAAATCCCAGCTACAACTTGCCGATATCTCACCAATACAGTCACACGCATAGGGGGATTTCAGAAAATTGATGATGCCAATCGTTGGGCAAGATATGTCAAGAACATTGCGGGCTTATCTACTATCATCAGTACAAGAGCAGCAGCAGGTGATGTTGTCTCAGATCCAGTTCAACCACCACCAACTCCACCTCGTACAGTCAGCTTTAATCCCCAATTACTAGGAGATGGTTATGCTGTATTGGTAGATTATTTCAACCGCCCAGAACTGGCAACTAGTATACAACAGCTAGTAGGGGGTAACATAGGTTTTGCTTCCTACGGACAACGCCCTTACTTATTGGCAGCTCATACTGGCAACCTACAACAAGCATACAGAAAACTGCAAAAGCTTAACGAAAGCGGTTTTTTTGCCATCTTAGTAGATGGCAATAAGGTAATGTTACTACGCTCATCTGTGCCTTTATAAACTAGTAAGCGGACCGAGCTAACCAATAGATGGTTAGCCCCAAAGCCGAGCCAGCTATCACCTGCACCGGCGTATGTCCCAGTAACTCCTTCAGACGGTCTTGACTAAAGTCTGGTTTTTCGTGGAATAATTCATCAATCATTTGATTGAGAATACGAGCTTGTTTGCCAGCAGCTTGGCGGACTCCGGCAGCATCATACATAACTATGATGGCGAAAACCGTAGCCACAGCAAACTCAGCCGATGCCCAACCAAGACTTTCTCCCACACCAGCAGCCAGAGCAGTGACTAAAGCTGAATGGGCGCTAGGCATACCTCCAGTTGTAACTAAAACACGTACATTCAGTTTCCGATGTTTGACCAGATCAACTATAAGCTTCAATGCTTGAGCAATGAAACAAGCTACCAGAGCAACCAGCAGCACCCGGTTATCTAAAATATGGCCTATGTCCTGCATGGTCTTTCGGTTCGGTTAGTAAATTTAGCGGCAATTATTTTCTGAGGAAACATTTTCATGCAACCCAAAATCCTAAATCTCAACTTCACTTAGTGATTACGACTGGTAATAAAGTAAGCCAGCGCCTGCAGTGGTTGGGCCAATTTCCCAAAGGTTTCCAATTCCTGACAGGCTGCTTCCACTAGCTGTTGAGCTTTCAACCGTGATTCTTCCAGTCCCCACAGGCTAGGATAGGTAACTTTTTTAGCAATTAGGTCTTTACCTGCGGTCTTACCTAATTGCTCCTGGGTAGCCGTGATATCTAAAATATCATCTATGATCTGGAATGCTAGACCAATGTTTTGAGAATAGCTAGAGAGTCTTTGTATATCTTCAGAAGACCCCCCCGCGACAATTCCTCCACAAACCACACTCGCTTCTAAAAGGGCGGCTGTTTTGTGGTTATGAATAAAGTTCAAGGTTTCTAGAGAAATATCTGACTTACCCTCACAATCTAAATCCACTACTTGACCGCCTACCAAGCCAGCCGCCCCCAAGGCTTTGCCCAGACGTGCAATTACTTGTAAAACCCGCTCTCTAGAAACCGTTTCCGGGGTTTGAGTGGCTATAAATTCAAAGGCGTAAGCTAACAAGCCATCACCAGCTAAAATCGCAATATCTTCACCATAAACCTTGTGATTTGTCAACCTCCCACGACGGTAATCATCATTATCCATTGCCGGTAGGTCATCGTGAATTAAAGACATTGTATGTACCATTTCCATAGCACAAGCTGTAGGCATAGCCATGGAGATTGTACCGCCAATCATTTCACAAGCAGCAAGGCACAGAATGGGGCGCAAACGCTTACCTCCAGCTAATAGCGAGTAGCGCATGGATTCATAAATTTTCTCTGGATACATCATAGGAATGGCCTGATCCAAAGCAGTTTCACAAAGCTTTTGTCGCTCTTGGAGATAGGCTTCCAGGTTAAAGGTGGCTTTCTCTTTCATTGTCTGGAGGTTGTCAGCTGCTACCATTCTTCAATTCCTTCAATTTTAGGGCTGGTTGGTTGTTTGTCTTATCCGTGACAATTTTAAACTGTTAACTGTTAAGTGTTAACAATTTACCTTGTTTAAATAACTGCTGACTGTATTTTGTAACAACATCGCAACAGTCATGGGACCAACACCACCAGGAACTGGAGTAATATATTCCGCTACACTAGCAGTTGATTCCCAGTCAACATCTCCCACTAACCGACTTTTGCCACTGGTATCTGTAACACGGTTCATACCAACATCTACCACAATAGAATCTTGTTTGACCATCTCCCCAGTAATTAATCCTGGGCGGCCTACAGCGGCAATAATCAGATCAGCATTCTTGGTGATTTTACCAAGTTCGAGCGATCGCGAGTGAGCAATAGTGACAGTAGCATCAGCTTCTAGCAGCATCAAGGCCATTGGTTTACCTACTAAAATACTGCGTCCCACAACCACTACTTGTTTTCCCTGTAAACAAATTTTATATTCCTGCAATAGTCGCATCACACCAGCCGGGGTGCAACTGCGTAAACCAGCCTCTCCCCGTACTAGTCGCCCCAAGTTAACTGGATGCAGACCATCAGCATCTTTGTCTGGGTCTATTTTATTCAGCAGGGCTACAGCATCCAAGTGGCTAGGGAGAGGTAACTGCACAAGAATACCATCTACACGTTCATCTTGATTGAGTCTAGCAATTACCTCCTCCAGTTCTCCTTGGGTTGTTTGTGTGGGGAAATGCTTACCAAAAGAAGCA
This sequence comes from Anabaenopsis elenkinii CCIBt3563, assembly GCF_015245355.1. Lineage (GTDB taxonomy): Bacteria > Cyanobacteriota > Cyanobacteriia > Cyanobacteriales > Nostocaceae > Anabaenopsis > Anabaenopsis elenkinii. The sequence continues at coordinate 2,912,946 of NZ_CP063311.1, forward strand.
ATACCAACTTTGCTACAAGCTTTTTCTTTATTGCGTACATAGGCAGCTGATGCTGGGTTATCCCCCACCATTAACACAGCTAACCCAGGTGGCCGCCCAATTTTTCCTTGTGTTTCTTGAGTAATAGCTAAAATTTCTTGATGAATTTTTTCAGCTAAGGCTTTACCGTCGAGAATTTTTGCCATTGTTGTGTTCATTGTCAAGGCTGTGAGGCGTTTTTACTTTTCGTAACATAACTACCCTAGGCATTGCGCCTGAGTTTCATAGGGTTTTTTCCATCTAAAAGAATATACTCATATTATTTATCTTCTCAGATTAACTTTCTCCTCTGAACAGGGAAGGATGGAAGAATCATCCCCCTCTACCAAAAAACGCGCACAGTGCCCCTGGTTTCTAACTATGGGGGTGTAGTGCGCTAGAGACTTGGGTCGCATTCCTAAAAATCGTCTGGAAAAATATTACCTTCAAGGTATATTGTTATTAGGAGGTGATGCAAGTGTTTAATCTGACCTACGAATTTAAGCTTAAACCAACTCAAAAACAAATAGCAATATTTGAAGAGTGGTTAGAAACCCATCGACGGTTTTACAATCATGCTTTGGCAGAGCGTAAAAACTGGTATCAGTCTCGTAGTTGCCAGGTAAATGCTTGCAGCCTTCATAGTTGTTACATTATCCCTGCTGATACACCTCGTCCCACATTTGCAAGTCAATGTAAGTCTCTAACTGTTGCACGTAAGCAAAATGAGTATTTAAAACCTGTTAATGCTCAATCTTTGCAGCAAACATTAAGACGACTAGAAAAAGCTTTTGTTAGTATGTGGGAACAAAATCATGGCTTTCCCAGATTTAAGAAACAGGGGCGAATGCGTTCTTTTTCCTTTTCTCAATTAGGTGTAAACCCATTAACCAATAGGTATGTAAAATTACCTGTAATTGGGTTGGTCAAAGTCCGTCAATCCCCTTCAATTCCAGATGGAGGGGTTATTAAACAGGCGGGTGTAGTTAAGCGTGCCTCTGGGTGGTACGTCATGTTAACAGTACAGTGGGATGTAGCCATACCCCAACCTCTGCCACATGGGGAACCAGTAGGAATAGATGTCGGTCTAACAAATTTTATAGCAACTTCTGATGGTCTTTTAATCAAACGTCCGAGATTTTTTGGAGATGCTGAACGCAAGCTGAAATTGCTGCAACAGAGTGTTGCCAAAAAACGGTTAGGCTCGAACAATTGGCACAAAGCACAAAAAAAAGTTGCGAAATTACATGAGTACGTTACTAATTGTCGTCAAGATTGGCACAGAAAGTTGTCTCATCAAATCTGTGACAACGCCGGGATGGTGTTTGTGGAAGATTTAAATTTAGTTGGCTTATCCCGTTCAATCCTAGGTAAACATTGCCTGGATGCTGGATTTGGTCAGTTTTTTAAAATCCTTCAACAAACCTGTTTTTAAAGCGCGATGTCTATTTTCAAAAGGTAGACTCACGTAAAACCAGCCAAATCTGCCCTAACTGTGGAGTTGAGACTGGTAAGAAAGAACTGTCGGAGCGTACTCATGTTTGTTCAAATTGCGGGTATACAACAGATAGAGATGTTGTAGCCGCTCAGGTAGTCGCTATACGCGGACTTGCAGCCGTGGGGCACACGGTCAAGATGCTTGCAGTTAGCGGAGCGGCGCGTTAGCGCGGGTAAATTCATTGGAATCCCCGTGAAGCAAGAATCCCCCGGCTTCTAGCCGTGGGGAGTGTCAACTAGCAATTTACCCACGGGAACTGACTCTATGCAACTAAGAAAAAACTTTAATACTTGCAGTATTGCTTTGTTATTTCTAGCAGGACTTTGTAGTTGTAGTTCCTTGAGCACATCCAGATTAAAGACTGATAATGGGAGCATTGGTAAAAATATTACCCTCATTGAACAAATTAAACCTGCAACAGATATGCCGAATATACTTTATATCCGAGGTAAGGTAGAAAGGCAAGTTCCCTTAGTCAACCAATGGGCATATCAAATTCATGACTCCACTGGCAAAATTTGGGTAATTACCCATCAACCCCATTTCCAAGCAGGACAGGAAGTCCTAATTAGGGGTAAAGTTAACTACAAGAGCATTCCCTTGGCTGACCAAGAGTTTGGGGAAGTTTATCTAGAGGAAAGTTAAGATTATTTCCAGAGATTACCAGAACTTGGCGGGAGAGTGAAAGCCCCTGAGAAGCAGCAACGCAGTTGCGTACTTCGTGCTTTAGACAGGGGATGAAACGCGACTTGGCAGGCTTCAGTCTGCTGTGTCCCCTTCGAGTTTTAGGCTATCAATCCAATCTTCAATCAAAGCAGTGATAGTTTTATCTTTTTGAGCAGCATATAAATAAAGTTTATTTCTTCTCCGCTCAGATAGACGTATTGTTAATGTTTTTCCCTTCATAATTGACATACATTGTTAGTATTTAATGTTAGTATATATCAAGGAGGTGAAAACAATGTATGGATGTCAGCAAAACTTAGTTAACCCAGATAATGAACTTAGAGCAGTCCTTGAGTTTATTTGCTCAGAGTCCCATAAACTGACAAATTGTGGTATCTACTACGCTCGTCAGTTATATTTCAAAACTAGTAAGTTGATTGGTAAGTACGATTTAGAGAAAGAATATAAGACCAATAAACATTATCAAGTTTTGCACTCTCAAGCAGCACAACAAATTTTGAGGTCTGTAGCAGAATCATTTAAGTCTTTTAAGGAATTAGATAAGAAGTACAGCAAAGGTAAATTGCATTTTAAGCCCAAGCTGCCGAAATATCGTAAAGGTGCAGGGTATGCACTCGTGACTTATCCCAAGCAAGCATTGAAACTTGTTGGTGATCATATAAAAATACCGCTGGGTAGTACTGTTAAACGTTGGTTTAAACTTGATAGTTTCTTGCTGCCGATGCCTTCAAACCTAAAGTTTGCAGATATTAAAGAATTAAGAATACTACCAAGAAACCGATGCTTTTATGCCGAATTTGTCTATGAGCAAAAGTCATCACCAAAAATTAATTTTAATCCCCAGTATGCTCTAGCTATTGACCCCGGCATCAACAACTGGTTAAGCTGTGTTTCTAATACTGGAACTAGTTTTATTGTTGATGGACGCAAAATTAAATCTCTTAACCAATGGTATAACAAGCGTATTGCGACCTTAAAGGAAGGTAAACCACAAGGATACTGGGATGAACAACTAGCCCATATCACAGAAAAGCGTAACCGACAAGTGAGAGATGCTGTAAATAAAGCAGCTAGATTAGTTGTTGACTACTGCATTAAATACAAAATTGGTACAGTTGTTTTTGGGTGGAATCAAGGACAGAGACAAGAAGCAAAGTTGGGTAAAACAACTCAATCTTTTGTACAAATACCAACAGCTAAATTAAAGGAACGAGTTAAACAACTGTGCGAATACTACAGCATCAAATTTGTTGAAACTGAAGAGTCCTACACCAGTAAAGCTAGTTTTTTAGATGGTGACTTTCTACCTATTTTCGGCGCAAAACCTGAAGGGTGGATACCAAGTGGAAAACGAGTAAATCGCGGAATATATTGCACTGGTGCAGGTGAATTAATCAACGCTGATTTGAATGGTGCTGCGAATATTCTTCGCAAAGTAGAGACACAACTAGATTTAAATCTGGTCAAGGTCTGTAGGCGAGTTTTGACCCTCGCTACCAGATATCGCATCTGGGAAACCAAAACTAAAAAGCGGAGGGAAGCGGCTTTAGCCCTTCTGGTAGCAACAGTTTAGAATCCCCGTCCATTTATGGCGGGGAGAGGTCAACCAGAAAAATCCATGAGTGAGCAACCAGTTCATGTAGCGATCGCAATTCTTTACCAACAAGATAAATTCCTCATGCAACTGCGAGATAATATCCCTGGTATTCTCTACCCTGGTTACTGGGGGCTCTTCGGTGGTCATCTCGAAGATGGTGAAACCCCAGATGCAGCACTCCAGCGAGAAGTGATGGAAGAAATCGGCTATACCATGCCACAATTTTTTCAATTCCGCTGTTATGCAGATGATACTGTAGTTCGTCATGTCTTTCATGCACCACTCTTAGTCGAATTAAATCAACTAGTTTTAAACGAAGGCTGGGACATGGGATTATTAACACCTGAAGATATTTACCAAGGGCGGTGTTATTCCCCAATAGCAGATCAAATCAGACCTATAGGGGATATACATAGGCAGACCATACTAGATTTTATCGAAAAAATGGGTTGAAAACTCCGTTGTTCTACGACGGCTTTTCTTGATTCTGGGAAAAAAACTTGCCTAGAAAACAACAAAAAGCTAAAATGCTACAGTCGGAATGGGGCATCGGCACGACTTTAAATGGACAGGAAGTGACTATAAGACTGCTTCGGCAGCGAGTTACTGTGAACTGTCAAGAATCACCGATAGCGTAGCGTGGCGTAAGCCATACTTCAAGATCGGTGAGTATGTCAATACACCAAATCACAGCACAGAAGCTGATCAGGCTTTTAGCCGTGGGAGTCTCAACACATAGTCAAGTGTTGAAATTCCGGTAAAAAACCGTACTTAAGCCGAAACTACTTTTTGATCTTCATCCTCTAGACTAAAATAGTTATAGAGGCAAAAATATAAGCTGCTGAGTCTCAATGCTCAGTTGAATAAAATCAAAATGGGATTCTTTGACTCTGACATAGTTCAGCAAGAAGCAAAACAGCTGTTTGAGGATTATCAAGCACTGATCAAACTTGGCAGCAACTACGGCAAGTTTGATCGTGAGGGCAAAAAGCTATTCATCCAGCAAATGGAAGCTATGATGGATCGCTATCGCATCTTTATGAAGCGATTCGAGCTGTCAGAGGATTTTATGGCGCAGATGACCGTCGAGCAACTCAAGACTCAATTAGGTCAATTTGGCGTCACTCCCCAACAGATGTTTGAGCAAATGCATCTGACCCTAGAGCGTATGAAAACCGAACTAGAAAAACAGCAATAGTGAATTTAAATTTTTTAGCAGGGATTTTGCATAGCCAGTTAATGCAAAATCCCTGCTGATTATTGTGCCTTAGGACGCTCAAACTTAGAAGGTGGCTTAAAGTCCTCCGAAGGTACACCCTTAAGAGCTTGTTCCATAAAATCTTTCCAGATCGGAGCCACCATCCCGCCACCGGTTGCACCTCTAGATAAGGGTCTGTTATCGTCTCTACCCACCCAGACAGCAGTTGTTAACTGTGGTACAGTACCCACATACCAGATATCTCTTTCTGATGAAGTTGTTCCTGTCTTACCAGCACTAGGACGGCCTATGTCCGCAGCTCTACCAGTGCCGTTAGTCACCACTGAACGCATGACATCAATGGTGGCGGCGGATGCCCATGGATCGAGAACTAACTGTGGTTTTGGTGTATTATCTAACAAGATATTCCCACTACTATCGGTGACACGGGCCATAATCGTCGGTGGTGACTTCCAGCCATAATTAGCAAAGGTAGCGTAAGCACTCGCTACTTCCAGAGGGGTCATACCTATAGCTCCCAGGGGCAAAGAAGTCACAGGTGCCATGGGGCTCTTGATGCCCAAGGTACGGGATACTTCTACTACTTTATTCATGCCTATAGACATACCCACCCGGATCACGGGAATATTACGAGACTGGGCTAGGGCTGAACGTATTGTCATTGATCCTTGAAAGCCACCATCATAGTTTCTCGGTGCGTACCAGCCGCTACCATCTCGATAACGAACTGGTGTATCTAGCACCATGGTATCTGGTGTATACTTACCAGTAGCAAAAGCAGCATAAAATACTAGTGGTTTAAAAGCAGAACCTGGTTGACGCTGGGCTTGGGTGGCGCGGTTAAATTCACTAGTCCGGGAATTGACACCCCCTACTAGTGCCTTAACAAACTGGGTGCGGGGGTCGATAGCTACCAGGGCAATTTGATTACCACGTAACCCTTGACTGTTCAATTTTTGATGCCAATTGCTGACAGTTCGTTCCGCCATCATTTGGAAATCAGTATCTACAGTGGTTTGTACACGCATTCCACCTTTTATCAGTGTCTCACGCCCAAATTTTTGCACTAATTCCTGAGACACAGTATTGGTAACATAAGGTAAGGCGCTACCTTGAAATGACCTGATTCTGCCAAATTTAAGTTCTTGGTTGAGAGCCTGATCATATTCCTCCTGGCTAATCCAGTTCAGGCTCAACATCCGCCCCAAAACTTCTCTTTGTTTGCGCTTGGCCAGTTCCATATTCGCAAAGGGGCTGAATTCTTCTGGGGCTTGAATTAACCCCGCCATCATCGCCGACTCTGCCAAGTTTAAAATTTCTGCTGACTTGTTAAAGTAAGTGCGTGCCGCCGTTTGGACACCATAGTTATTATGACCCCAATAAACTTGATTGAGGTACATTTCCAGAATTTCTTCTTTGCTGAGAATTTGCTCGATCCTAATTGCCAATACCGCTTCAGCTAACTTCCGGGTAAAAGCACGCCTGTGAGATAAAAACAAATTTTTTACCAGCTGCATGGTAATGGTAGAGCCTCCCTCCCGCACACTACCTGCTAGCAAGTTGGCAACCACAGCACGCCCCACACCACTGGGATTGATACCGTGGTGATCGTAAAAATGACTATCTTCGCTCGCTAGCACCGCCCGTTTCAGGTGTGGGGAAATCCTATCTAGGGGCATTACTTCCCGGTTAGCTTCGCCATGAAGACTAGCTAATAGCTTACCATTAATGTCATAGATATAACTTGTTTCCGAGGGAAAAAAGTTACGCATCTGTCTTACATCTGGCAAGTTACGGAAACTAATCGCCAGACCAACCAGCCCTCCGGCTACAATGGAGCTTGCCAGCATGGTAATTGACAGTAGAGTACAGCCAGTTATTTGCCCTACTCCTTTGAAAAACTCAACCCCCGATGCAGCCTGAGGTTGTGGCTGCTTATTTGTCAAAGTCCTAGAAGACGACACGGCTTTGTTACTTCCTCACTTGTAAATATAACTGTAATTTATTCAATGAAGCTAGACGGTTAATTTTTTGCCATTATATTAATTCGGTAGATTGAAGTGCGGACAAATTGCCCATGAATATCACCAACTTGTCTTCTTATAGAGTACACAACATAGTTAATAGTGAATCTGTGAATATGAAAGAAAATTTTGCTTGGCTACATCGTGGCGTAGTCGAAGTTTTTCCCCAACCAACTGATGCTGATAGTGAAAGTGAAAGTTTAGAGAAACGCTTGTTAACTACTAACCGACCTTTAAGGATCAAACTGGGAATTGACCCCACAGGGGCTGATATTCATCTGGGTCATAGCATACCAGTACGGAAACTGCGAGCTTTTCAAGATGCTGGTCATACTGCTGTTTTGATTATTGGTGATTTTACGGCTCGGATTGGCGATCCTACAGGTAAATCTGAGGTGCGACGTCAGCTTACACAAGCAGATGTCGCACGCAATGCTCAAACTTATCTTGACCAGGTGCGTCCTATCTTAGATTTTGACACCCCTGGTAGATTGGAGGTGCGTTATAACTCGGAATGGCTATCCCAGCTTAATTTAGGGAAGATTCTCGAGTTACTCTCTACTATGACTGTGGGACAGATGTTGGCTAAAGAGGGATTCGCAGAACGCTATAAAAAAGAGAATCCAATTTTCCTGCATGAGTTCCTATATCCATTGATGCAAGGTTATGATTCAGTGGCCGTGGAGGCAGATGTCGAGTTAGGGGGAACTGATCAAAAGTTTAATATTGCTGTGGGGCGAGATTTGCAACGCCATTTTGGACAAAAACCCCAATTTGGGTTACTGCTGCCGATTCTCATCGGTACAGATGGTGTGCAAAAAATGTCTAAATCCCTCAATAATTATGTCGGCTTGTCAGAACACCCAGCCCAAAAATATCAGAAGTTACAAGGTATTCCTGATAATTTGCTATCTCAGTATTTTGAACTGTTGACTGATTTGCCTTTGGATACACTACCAGCAAATCCCCGCGATCGCCAAATGCTTTTAGCATGGGAAGTTGTCCGACAATACGACGGTGAAACCGCTGCTAGTCAGGCCAAGGATGCAGCCAAAAGCGGCGGTAAGGAAGGTGCAGTTCCTGAGTTCTCCCTGGCGGGAGTCTCAGAGTTTCCTGTAAAGTTAGCTTACCTTCTGAATCTGACTGGTTTATGCAAAAGTACAGGGGAAGGTAAACGCAAAATTCAAGAAGGTGGTGTACGTTTAGATGGCGATCGCATCACTGATGTTGATACCATTTTTCAGGGGGAGAATGAATTACACGGGCGGGTTCTACAAGTTGGCAAAAATAAGTTTGTCCGTTTAGTGCTTTAATGGCAGTTGGGAACAGATGTAGACCCATTCGCTGCTTCCTGTAGGGTACACAGATGAACACACATAAAAAGATTATTGTGCCTTTGGATGTGCCAGATTTACAAAGTGCGATCGCTCTTGTAGACCGGTTACCCCAGGTAGATTTCTGGAAGGTGGGTTTAGAATTATTTACTAGTTCTGGCCCGGCAATTCTGGAAGTTTTAAAGTCTCGCCAAAAGCGGATTTTTTTAGATTTAAAGTTTCACGACATCCCCAATACTGTGGCGGGGGCCTGTCGTGCTGCTGCTGGTTATGGGGTGGATTTACTCACAATTCACGCTACTGCTGGTCAAGATGCTTTAAGGGCTGCTCGGTCAGCTGTACAGGAAGGGGCTTTACAGGCGGGTGTGAAACCACCTCAATTAATCGCTATCACCCTACTTACAAGTATTTCTTCTCGGCAGCTGGCAATTGATTTGAAAGTTCCCCTAGAATTACCAGAGTATGCTTTAGCAATGGCACTCATGGCCCAGGAGTCTGGATTAAGTGGTGCTGTTTGTTCACCCCAAGAGGTAGCACAATTACGGCAGATTTGTGGCCATGACTTTTTGCTGGTTTGTCCAGGTATCCGCCCCAGTTGGGCACAAAAGGCAGATCAAAAGCGATCGCTGACCCCCGCTCAAGCTATACTCGCTGGCGCCGACTACCTAGTAATTGGCCGTCCTATTACTGGGTCTGATGATCCTCAGTTAGCCTGGAATCAGATTGTTGAGGAATTAACCACATTGGCATGAAAGCAAAAGTCAGGAGAAGCAATTATCGCTGGTGGTTTATAGTTGTCTGGGGAGTCTTGACAGCAAATACCATGAATAATTCCGTATTTGCCCATATACCCATGTCACTAAACCAGAAAGAAACTGTTTGTTCCCAGACAAGTTTAGAAAAATTAACTACCCATCTATTGCGTGATTTACCTAGCTATGCTAATCGTGCATCTCAGCGCGCCCGTCGTCGTAGTAGAAGCAGTGACATTTATAGCTATATGCTGGTCGCGGGAAAACCTGAATTTGCACCTCTACCCCTCAACATAGATGAGTCGCAAAATACAACAATCGTTGAACAGGTTTTTTTTACTACTTTACATCGGCAGTATATCGGTGGCAAAGCTATAAAATCACAGCAGTTTCACTGGCTATTATTAACAAACTCTCTCACTGGTTGGCGTTTGGTCATGATGTTTACCCAAGAAGGTAATTATCCCCAACAGCAGGTAGTATCTCCCCCCAGGGATAGTAGTAACGGTCTGGTTGCACAAGCTGTCAAAACTTGGTTGCGAGACTGTCGGGCGCAGTAGTCAAAATTTTTCAGGTAAACAGTCCTAGTTGGCAGTAATTTCATCTAACTTAGCGCGGACTGCTTGCATATCTTGCCACATTAACCATTTAGGCTTACCTACTTCCTTAGAAGGATTACGCAGCAAATAAGAAGGGTGAAAAATCGGCATACACAAACGCCCCTCCCACTCCATCCACTGACCGCGAATTTTCGTCATTCCTTGTTTATCGCCAATGATACCTTTAACCGCAGTTGCACCGGTAAGTAAAATTATTTTCGGGTCAACAAGGCGAATTTGTTCTAACAAGTAGGGTTTGCAAGCCGCAATTTCATCAGGGGTAGGGACTCGGTTTTGTGGTGGACGACACTTATTAATATTGGCAATATATACATCCTGTTCAGTACTCAGATTCACAGATGCTAATATTTTCTCTAGTAACTGTCCCGATCTGCCTACAAATGGTAAACCAGTCTCATCTTCACTTTGACCAGGGGCTTCACCTATGACCATAATTGGTGCTTGGAGATGACCACGGCCCACAACAGCATGAGTCCGACTGTCTCCCAAGGGACAACGGTGACAGTGATCACAATCCTGCGCCAACTCACTCATATTCCTGTATGTTCCCGGTATGATCGGGATTTTTGCGTCTGTGGGAATTAAATCTCGTGGGTTTGAGTTGGGGTGGTCAAAAAGGTTGAGTTGGATGTCGCTGCTCATGAAAACCAAAATTTTAGGTTAGCAACAGATGACCCTATTGCTGGCTGAGTCATGATATTACCATTTTCCAGTGGCATTGATAAAACCGAACTCCAGCATCAAGTACTGACATCAAAATATTAAAAATATTAATATATTGATCAACTTGCGGCTGTTTGTTGCAAAGATTATGAAGCAAAGGGTAAACCTTGCCCTGGTGAATTGTTCAAGGGGAATAGATGACGATTAAGCAGTTAATTTTATTTTTTGTCCTCACACCGATAGCCGTTCTGTTGTCGGTCTCGTCTTTATTCGGCAGTTTACAAGAACCCCAGTTTCAGACAACTTTGGAACTCTACCAAACTAATATTGCACTCCAAGCCCAAACTTGGCAGCCAGAAGATATTAATGACGATAATTTCTCAGCAATTAAAGCGGCCATAGTGGGGGATAAACCTCTAGAAAGTGCTACCAAGCAATATCAGCAGGTGCGTGAGTCGGTTCAAACAAATTGGGATAAGGTTCAAAACCAACTTGCTCAACCTCAGCCTATTCCCCTACCCCCTAAACCTTTAGGAGGGGAACCCCCCCAAACTCCGGCTTCGCCTCAAGACAAGCAAGAAAAATTACAGCGATCATTCCAACAACTGCAAAAATTACGGGCTGAGTTAGACCTACGTCTGGGAATTTTACAAGCAAAGCAAGGACAGACAGATACAGCCATCCAGACTTGGGAAGAACTACAGCAAAGCGGGGAAGTTAATCCAGTCAGGGAAATTGCTGCTGTGTTAACTGGGCTATGGAGTACTCCCCCCCTAGTCTTACCCAATGCTCAACAGCTGATTAATCAAAATTTAGATGGTTGGTTTCGCTCTACTGCTTTAATTCAACTGTATCAACTGCAACAACGACAGGCAGCTTTATCGGAAATTAGAGCAGAAGCACAGGAAGCTGCTACCCAGGCTGTGGGCAAACTAGCCCTGATTGGCACAATTCCCACGGTGACAGCATTAATTGGTCTCATATTACTAGTTTTCTTGATTGGTCAGCGTTTGCTGAAGGGGAAAGCTGCTTTATTGGCTCGTAATGCTGATTTATCTTGGTCAACGCCCTGGGGTGGAGAAACCATTTTACAAGTTTTTGTGGTGGGCTTTTTCTTTATGGGTCAAATATTTGTACCTCTGTTGCTATCCCTATTACCCATAGATCGCCCTATTAACAATGTCCGCTTTCAGGCTTGGTCGGTGTTAGTTAGCTATATGATGGTGGCATCAGGTGCGCTGTTGGTGCTGTATTTGTCGATTAAGCGTTTTTTGCCGCTTCCTGACCACTGGTTTCGCTTCCGGTTGCAGGATAGATGGTTTTTATGGGGATTTGGGGGTTATTGCGCGGCTGTACCGATAGTGGTACTGGTGTCTCTGATTAATCAACAATTATGGCAGGGTCAGGGCGGTAGTAATCCCCTCTTGCAACTAGCTTTAGAAAGTCAAGATACTATGGCTTTGGGGCTGTTTTTCTTGACAGCAGCGATCGCCGCCCCAATTTTTGAAGAACTGCTGTTTCGCGGCTTTTTATTGCCTTCTCTGACTCGTTATGTACCTGTGTGGGGAGCAATTATTTTCAGTAGTTTGTTGTTTGCGATCGCCCACCTGAGTTTATCAGAAATCCTACCTTTAACAGCTTTGGGTGTGGTTTTAGGGATAGTATACACGCGATCGCGTAATCTTTTGGCGCCCATGCTTCTCCATAGTCTCTGGAATAGTGGCACCCTACTGAGTCTGTTTATCCTGGGTAGTAGTAATTAATAAAACTTCCCAACACGGTTGATAATTTATCAACAATTTGCTTTTATTTGCATATATATTATATGAATTGCACTAGAAATTGCCCACGCAGTTACTACTCTTGTGCGCTCATTATCTAAGTGTAGCGAATTTGTTTCCTCACTCACGAGTAAGTAGCATCTACAAAGAATATAATCACGATGCATCTAAAAGATTATTGGGTAGGATAAAGTATAAATTATTAATTGCGAGGGATAACCTAGGGGATATCAATCTTCAGCAAATCTCATCGGCACTGCCAAAAACTGTTTATTCACAGTGCCTAAAATTTAGCAAATCAGACAATGTTGCTACAAATATTGAGAAGTTGCTTGTTAAGTCGTCACCTTGGGTACATAACCTTCAGAACTTATCCCACAAAACACAACTAACTGCACTTTATCCCCATTTTCTTGTAGGTAATGGGGAGATGCTAACACAGGGGTCTATCCAGTCAAAATTCACCAATTGTTAATATTAATTACAATAATTTTTAAATCTCCTGGTAGCCATAAATATTCCGTAATAGATTGTAAATCTGCTATTTAAACTACACCAACTAAGTTTAATTAAGCATATGGGAGCATAATCTGACTAGTAAAAACTTCAAAATATATTTACTGAAAAAATATATTTGAGGATTTTAGTATCAATTAGAATTTTAGTTTTATATTCACTTTCCATCGAGTAGAACTAATATGGCAAATTTCAATACCACTGAAACAACTAAACAACTGATTGCTGGTTACTGCGGCATTATTTGCGGGGGATTTGGAGTCCATAAATTTGTCCTGGGATATACCCCAGAAGGCTGCATCATGTTGATTATATCCTTAGTTGGAGGTTATTTTACCTACGGTATTAGCTTGTTAATTATGCAGCTTGTGGGTTTGATTGAAGGCATGATCTACTTAAACAAAAGTTCTGAAGACTTTGTTAATACCTACTTTGTTAACAAGCAGGGGTGGTTCTAAAAGTTACTGTTACCCGGGGAATTTATCTTGAGAATTATGCTAAGAATTAAACGTAAATATCTCACATGGGGGATCTTCCCGCTGGTAGGTATGGGCTACTTCAGCGCCCTGTCTATTTTAGACATCAATTATTTTGGCAAGAGTCTGATTGCTATGATGCCCATACAAGTGTTAGCTGTGATATATATAACTTATATCAGAAAGAGCGGCACTAAAATTCAACATTAGGGGTTAGCCAATAGCTAGTTATTTACTAATAATAGATTACATATGCTCATAAATGCTCATATAGTAGTATGGCTTATGTACCACTACGAGAAGCAGTTAAACAACTGGGATTGCACCCAAACACTTTAAGGAAGTACGCAGACAATGGCAAGATTGAAAGCATCAAAAACGAAGCAGGACAAAGACTTTTTCACATTGAATCCTACCTCCGTGGTGCAACTAGAACTTCCTTTGTCTGCTACTGCCGAGTTAGTTCAACCAAGCAACGAGACGACCTTGGTAGACTCGCCTATATGCAATCACTCTACCCAGATGCCGAAATCATCAAAGATATCGGCAGTGGAATCAACTTTAAAACAAAAGGACTGCAAACCTTACTGGACAGACTTATGCGCCCAGATAAGCTCACGCTTGTTGTTGCCTGTCGTGACAGACTCGCAAGGTTTGGATTCGAGCTTATTGAGTACATGGTCAAGCAAAACGGTGGACGAATCGTGGTTCTCGACAACACTGTACATTCCCCAGAGTCAGAACTTACCTCGGATCTTCTCTCCATCCTCCACGTCTTCTCTTGTCGGATGCACGGACTCAGGAAGTACAGTAAAAAAATCAAGGAAGATCCGGATCTTCCTCACAACCGAGCAGAAGCAGATCGTTAAACAGTGGTTTGGTGTGTCCAGGTTTGTTTACAACACCACCGTCAAACTGCTGCAAGACACTAGCATCAAAGCTAACTGGAAAGCGATTAAGACTGACATATTGAACGGACTACCAGAATGGAGTAAATCAGTCCCTTATCAAATTAAATCAATCGCCATCAAAGATGCTTGTAAGTCTATCAGCAATGCCAAGAAAAAGTTTAAAACCGGTGGTGGTGTTAGCAAGATTAGATTTAGGTCAAGAAAAGACACTGTACAATCTTGCTACATTCCCAAATCTGCCGTAAAAGACTTGGGGATTTACCATACTATATTAGGTAAGGTAACCTTCAAAGAAGCCTTACCACAAAGCTTTGGCGACTGTCGTTTAGTATTTGCCTACCGTGATTACTATTTGACAGTTCCAGAGGACGTGCTACAACAGAAGTCCGATAACCAAGGACGTGTTGTAGCACTTGACCCCGGTATCAGAACATTTATCACCTTCTTTTCTGAATCTAGTTTTGGTGAAATTGGCACATCTGCTAATTTGCAAATACAAAAGCTGTGTTTTCGTTTGGATAAGTTAATTTCTAAATTCACTAAAGCCAAGTGCAAACAAAGAAGAAGGATGAAACTTGCCGCCAGTAGACTGCGGGGTAAAATCAAAAACCTTGTAGACGAATTGCACAAGAAAACTGCTCGATTTTTGGTTGATAACTTTGACATTATTTTACTGCCAACCTTTGAAACATCCCAAATGTCTCAGAAGGCGAAACGACGGATTAGGTCAAAGTCAGTGCGCCAAATGTTAACACTCTCTCACTACCGATTTAAGCAGTTTCTCAAGCATAAGGCTTTTGAGACTAATAAAGTAGTGATGGATGTGAACGAAGCGTACACATCAAAAACAGTCAGTTGGACTGGTGAAATCATCCCCAACCTTGGTGGTGCTAAATTCGTTAAGTCTCCATCTGACGGGCTGGTAATGGGCCGGGACATAAATGGTGCGCGGGGGATTTTCCTTCGTGCATTGGTTGATACGCCCTCTCTTAAAGAGTGTATTTGTTAGTGAATGTTAGCAAAAAAGTATCGGACGCTTTTATTAAGGCGTTGAATTTTCCTAGCCCACTCAACACTTGTCATGCAACTGACCCCGAAAACTCAGCTTACTCCAGAACCAAGCCCAACCTTAGAGAAAATTATCCTCGATGTGGGGGGGATGAAATGCGCTGGATGTGTAAGCGCTGTAGAGCGACAGCTAACCCAATATCCAGGAGTGAAAAGCGCCTGTGTGAACTTGGCTACAGAGGTAGCTGTGGTAGAGTCAGAAACCGGTGCGGTAGACCCAGACACACTTGCACAACGATTAACATCAGCCGGATTTCCCACTCAACCGCGTCAGACAAGGGGAAAAATAGCCCAAGAAACCGCCCTAGATCAAAAAGAAGCACGAAGACGCCAAGAAATGGGTTCTTCATTCCAGCAGTTAATCATTGCTGGACTCCTACTGGTGTTGTCAGGAATCGGACATTTTGGCAATATGGGGGGGGCAATACTACCAATCTTAAATAACATCTGGTTTCACTGTGGATTGGCAACATTGGCCATAATCATTCCCGGTCGCCCCATTATAGTAGACGGTTGGCGGGGATGGCGGCGCAGTTCCCCTAATATGAATACCCTAGTGGGATTAGGAACACTGACAGCCTACACTGCGAGTTTAGTCGCGCTGCTATTCCCCCAAATGGGCTGGGAATGCTTCTTTGACGAACCAGTCATGATGCTGAGTTTTATCCTCCTGGGTAGAACTTTAGAACAACAGGCCAGAGGAAGAGCCTCCGCAGCCTTTAGAGAATTGCTCACACTCCAACCACAACTAGCACGGTTGATTCTCAACCCAGACCCAGAAAAAATAGGTTTGGGAACCAATATTGTGGAGATTCCCGCCGAGAAGGTGCGTGTTGGTGAATGGTTGCAAGTGCTACCAGGAGATAAAATCCCTGTGGATGGCGAGGTGCGCTTTGGGCAAACAACGGTAAATGAGTCCATGCTCACAGGGGAAGCTGTACCAGTGATGAAGCAGCCCGGAAATATGGTATCCGCAGGAACTCTGAACCAGTCAGGAGCAATGGCTATAGTCGCCACTCGAACTGGTAGCGATACTACTTTGGCGCAGATCGTTAGCCTAGTAGAAACAGCACAAACCCGTAAAGCACCTGTACAAAAATTAGCCGATACTGTGGCGGGTTACTTTACCTATGGTGTGTTGACCGCCTCTGTATTGACATTTGTTTTTTGGTTCTTTTGGGGTACTCACATTTGGAATGATGTGACTGTTTCTGGGGGTATGGAAATGATGAACCATTCCCCACTGTCTCATACAGAGGTAATCGATGGGGTTTCTACCTATTCCCCTCTGCTGACCAGCTTAAAACTAGCGATCGCTGTGATGGTTGTGGCTTGTCCCTGCGCCTTGGGACTGGCTACCCCTACAGCCATTCTTGTGGGAACCGCCATGGGTGCCGAACGGGGTCTGTTAATCAAAGGTGGTGATGTCTTGGAAACAGTACACCAGTTAGATACTGTCGTATTTGATAAAACAGGCACTCTTACAACTGGTAATCCTACTGTAACAGATTGTCTACCCATGGGAGAATGGAAGGATGAAAAACCCTACTCTCTCCTGCAACTAGCAGCAGCAGTCGAAAATGGTACTTACCACCCCCTCGCTAAAGCCATTCAACAAGCAGCCCAAGACCAGAATCTACATATTCCCGAGGCTGTAGATTTTCATACAGAACCCGGATTGGGTGTATCTGCTATTGTCGAGGGTCTGTCTGTAATTTTAGGTAACTGTGCCTTCTTGACTCAGCATGGGGTGACTTGGAGTGACGCGGCAGAACAGATGATCCCAGAACTAGCAGAAAATGGTAAAACAGTGGTGGGGGTAGCAGTTGGGGGAAATTTGGCCGGACTAATTGCCGTTCAAGACCCCCTGAGAACGGATGCTCAAGCAACGGTCAAGCAATTGCGCGATATGGGTTTACGGGTGATGTTGCTCAGTGGCGATCGCTATGAAGCAGCTCAGGCCATAGCTCAACCACTGGGACTAGATAGCGCCGATGTCATAGCCGGAGTTCTCCCCAGTCAAAAAGCGGCTCTCATCCAAGAATTACAAACACAATCAGCCGCAAAAGTAGCTATGGTTGGCGATGGTATTAATGATGCTCCCGCTTTATCCCAAGCAGATGTCGGCATTGCTTTATATTCGGGAACAGATGTAGCCATGGAAACGGCGGAAATTGTCTTGATGGGCGATCGCCTACATGATGTTGTGGCTGCAATTCAACTGAGTCGTTGTACTTTCAACAAAATCCGCCAAAATCTCTTCTGGGCATTTGCATACAACACTATCGGTATTCCCTTAGCTGCCGGTGTATTATTACCCAGTTTTGGTTTTATCCTTAGTCCATCTGGAGCCGCAGCATTAATGGCTTTTAGCTCTGTGAGTGTTGTTACCAACTCAATCTTATTGCGCAATTGGTCATCCAAAATCAAAGACTCCTAACCCAAGTTAAAATAAGGCTTTGGTTGAAGTGCATTAAGATTATGAAAGTAGCAATTACAGGAGCAACAGGATTTGTCGGTAGTCGTTTGGTAGAACGACTCCACAAGGATGGTCATCAAATACTAGTGTTCACCCGTAACCCTGCTTCTGCGGTCAAGGTTTTTCCCCCAGGGGCTTTTCCTCAAGTAGAAATTGTCGCCTATACCCCCACTGTGTCTGGTTCTTGGCAAGATGCCCTCAACCGTTGTGATAGTGTAGTCAATCTAGCCGGAGAACCCATTGCTGAGGAACGCTGGACACCAGAACAAAAGCAGAAAATCCTCAATAGTCGCCAGCTAGGTACACAGAAAATCGTGGAAGCCATAGCTAAGGCTAATCCTCAACCCTCTGTGTTAGTTAATGCTTCTGCTATTGGTTATTATGGCACCAGTGAAACCGCTACCTTTGATGAAACAAGTTCACCTGGTAACGATTTTCTAGCTCAAGTCTGTGAAGCCTGGGAAGCAGAAGCCCAAAAAGTTGAAGATGCTGGTGTCCGCTTGGTTATTCTGCGTTTTGGCATCGTTTTAGGCAATGGTGGCGCTTTGGCTAAAATGATTACACCTTTCAAGCTGTTTACAGGTGGACCCATTGGTAGTGGTCGCCAGTGGCTATCGTGGATTCACTTAGATGATTTAGTCGATCTGATTTTACAAGCCTTAACTAACCCAGGGATGAAAGGTGTTTATAATGCTACGGCTCCCCATCCCGTGCGGATGGCAGAGTTCAGCCAAACTTTGGGGGAAGTTATGCAACGTCCCTCTTGGTTACCAGTTCCTGGCTTTGCCCTGGAGTTGCTCTTGGGGGATGGAGCTATGGTAGTTTTGCAAGGTCAACAAGTTATGCCTCAACGTACTTTAGAAGCGGGCTTTAAGTATCAATATCCTCAATTATTACCAGCATTGCAGGGAATTGTTCAGTAAATTATGATACATAAAACTCAGGAATAAAGTCTCCCAGCAAAACCGTTAATTAGCCTGAAATTTGCGGGAAATCCAACTAATTAAACCGCTCAGGATAGCCCCCCCCATCAGGATACCAATTGCTGGGTTAAACAGAGGTTGCCAAAGTTGATGCCATAAATCTAAACCGAGGTTGATTCCCGCAGCATCGCCAAGAGCAGCGATCGCTAACCAGCCAAAGCCAAATAGAACTAAGAATACATCAGCAACTAAAATCAAGTTTAGCCAGTTTAATAATTTTTCTTTCATACTCAGAAGTGGGGTTGAGAGACTCAAATCAATCACAAGGGACTGGGAAGTTTTTTCTCCCCCTTCCCCCTGCGTGGTGCTGGTTGTTAAAATCTAGGGTTCAAATAGCCAACCTTTAACTTTTGCCAAACTTTGCCAATCTGGTTTTCGGCTTAAACCATCGGCGATACTATCTTTAATATCGCTTTCCCATTCTGGGTTCACAAAAATTAACTGTTTGACAAAATCAATATGTTCTCGTAATCCTTTTTGACCTGTTTCCAGCATTGACACCGCCAAGTTAATTCTGGCTTGTGGGTCTTGTGGATTTAACTTCACCGCCTTTTGTGCTGCTTTGTAAGCCAAGTTGGGTTGATTCTCGAGCAAATACAACCAAGCTAAACAAATCCAAGCAGAACTTGTTTTCGGGGCGCGATCGCACACTTCCTTAAATACTGGGATTAAAGATTCTGGTGCTTCACCAGCTTTATAGCGTTCCAATCCTGTATCAAACAGGAATTCAACTGTTTGAGCCATAGCAAATCAGTTAATAATTATATAGTTAATAGTCAGGAGTCAGCCGTCAATAGTCATGAACAACTGACAACCAACCACTGACAATATTACACTCCAAATGATTTGCCGCAACCACAGGTTTGGGCTGCATTAGGGTTAGTAAACTGGAAACCACCACCAATCATGGCATCGCTATAGTCAAGCATTAAACCATAGAGATATAATAGACTTTTGCGATCGCAAACAATTTTGAACCCATCGTAATCAAAAACCTCATCATGAGGAGTGATCTTGCTGGTGTCCTCAAAGTCCATCATGTAAGACATTCCAGAGCAACCACCTTGACGAACTCCCACCCGCAAGCAAAGTTCTTCTCCTTGCTTTTGTTGCAAGGATTTAACCTGGCGCAGGGCTGTTTCACTTAGTTGAATTCCCCGTTGTTGAGACTGAGTTGCTTGTGTCATGTTACTGTTTCAACTCCTGAAGATAGTATAATTAGTTACCTATTTAGGTTTTTGATAATTATTGGAACACCCTTGGGTTTTTGCTCTTATTCTAGCGAGATTTCGATCATTAGTTGCCAAATTGTCAACAACTGGTCAAAAGTAGCTAAAACTTTTTATCCTAGAATTGAGAGATTGGGTATGTTGATGAATTGGGATTGTTAGAGTTCTGCTCCTTGTTACAACCATCAGTTACAGCTACTCTTCAGGTGTAAACAGGAAGATTTTACCCAAGGCTAGCTCTTTCCCATAGTCTACTGCCAAATAGCTTCTTTTTGATTAATCTACTTTATGACAAGCTTTAATCGCTCTACCACTCGTCGGTTGAAAACATTAACTCAAATTCCTTCTGTATGGGAGGGCGATCGCCGTCCGATGTCATCATCGCCAACCTCAGCTTCAAACTCCGAGTCCAACGGTGAATGTATTCTTTGGGTAGATGGTTCCCAAGGTGTAGTGCGGGGAATGGATGTGGTATCTCCTGAAATAGGTCCAGAAGCGATTGTTCGCACCTTAATGCGTGCAATGGAGCATCCCCATAGCCCTGGTAAACCCGCCAGACCCCAAAAAATCGTAGTTAAAGACCGAGAAATTCAGTTTTACCTGCGGGGTGTATTGCAAGGCTTGGATATTAGCATCGATTACGTTCCCGAATTGCCCTTAATCGACGAACTTTTCCGCGGATTTACTGAAATACAGGACAACCAAGTTCCCGATTTACCCCCCCAATATGCACAACTTTTGCGTGATCAAGCCCTCGCTATTTGGCACATAGCCCCTTGGGAAATTTTAGAAGAACAACAAATATTATCAATAGAGATTAATCACTGGGACGTTGGTACACTTTACGTCTCCGTCATGGGAATGCTAGGGATGGAGTACGGTATCTTATTTTATCGTTCCGAAGATTCTCTCAGAGAGTTTCGGACACAAGTTTTACAGGATGATGAATCACAAGCACATTTAGAAGAGGCATTCCTCAAACAAGACTGTCTGTTTCTAACTTTTGATACCGAAAGTGAAATTGACGAGGAGGAAGATTTAACCGATATACCCACATCGGAAATTCAGCCGACTTTCGGTAATATCCATCCATTAGAAGGATTGCGGTCTGTTTTGTATGAAGAGGAAGCACTAGCAGTGTTTGTGGCTCTAGAGAGCCTGCTGCGCTTTATCCGCGATTACCATGACCAACTGGACACGGAAACTTTTCCTAGCCTCAACCGCCGGTATCGGATTTCTCTACCTAAATCCAATTCAGCATCAATTAAATCTTTGTCTGTTACTGTCTCCACCATGCCACAGTTAGCAGCAGAATTAGAGGAAATGGCAGGTTTGGAGACCGAAGAACTAGAAGCAGAAGACTCCCCGGATTTTCCCGGCTTGCGAGATGATCTGATCCCACAAGACTCTTTTATCAGCCTCGGAGTGATCTCTTGGGAAATGTTAGATTCCTTGCGTCACATGGTTCCAAATCATCAACCTGCCGAAATATCAAAGGTCGGTGACGGATTACCGGTGGTTTTAATTCAAAGTTCCCGACCCAAGGCTAAAACTTTAATTGAAAATATTGTCGCCGCCGGCGGACTCAAAGCCATTTGCTTTAATCCGGGTACTGATCCTATTGATGGCGATCGCTACGATTTAGGTTTGTTGCAAACTCAAAATGGCGAATTATTCTTGTTCGGTGAATTTTTAGATGACGATCCCACCCATGGAGAAGCCCGCCAGAAATGGGACAAGCGATGTAAAAATACCAAAGGCTACTGTGGTTTAATTATTGCTAAAGGAGTCAAAGGATCTACCAGTGGTAATCCCGAACCACGAGATATGATGGCTTTATTTGAAGCCCAATCACTTTCTCATCAAGACCTAGGCTTTGGCACTCTACAACTCATGCCTGAGTTAGAATTTGAGTGAACCTGAACCAAAAATCAACCATCAATTCCGCCAGCAACTCAGTTACAATTTGTAAAGAAATTGAAAAGGTGAGATAGAATGCGCGTTGCAATTGTGGGTGCGGGACTGGCTGGGCTAGCAACCGCAGTAGATTTGGCTGATGCTGGTTGTGAAGTGGAGATTTTTGAGTCCCGCCCCTTTGTTGGTGGTAAAGTCAGTAGTTGGGTAGATGAAGATGGCAACCATATTGAAATGGGATTGCACGTATTTTTTGGTTGTTACTACCAGCTGTTTGATTTAATGGAGAAAGTAGGGGCGTTATCGAACTTACGCCTTAAGGAACATACCCACACCTTTATTAATCAAGGGGGACGTACTGGTAGTTTAGATTTTCGCTTTATTACCGGCGCGCCTTTTAATGGCTTAAAAGCATTTTTTACAACTTCTCAATTATCATTACAAGATAAGCTCCAAAATGCCATCGCCTTGGGTACTAGCCCCATCGTTCGCGGATTAGTAGACTTCAACGGGGCGATGAAAACTATCCGTAACTTAGATAAAGTTAGCTTTGCTGAATGGTTCCGCAATCACGGCGGTAGTGAGGGTAGTATCAAACGGATGTGGAACCCCATTGCTTATGCTTTGGGCTTTATTGATTGTGATCATATTTCTGCCCGTTGTATGTTGACAATCTTCCAGTTTTTCGCATCTAAAACTGAAGCCTCAATTATGCGGATGCTCGAAGGTTCCCCAGATGAGTATTTGCACAAACCCATCCTGAAATATTTAGAAGAAAGAAACGTTAAAATTCATACTCGTCGCCAAGTCCGGGAAATTCAATTTACTCAATCAGGGGAACAAACTCAGGTGACTGGCATTATAGTTGCCCAAGGTGACACCACACAAACCGTTACGGCTGATGCTTACCTGTGCGCTTGCGATGTCCCAGGGATTCAGCGTATACTACCCCAAGAGTGGCGTAAATGGTCGGAATTTGACAATATTTATAAATTAGATGCAGTACCTGTAGCCACAGTACAGCTGCGTTTCGATGGCTGGGTAACAGAACTCCAAGATGAAAACGAACGCAAACAGCTAAATCATGCCGCAGGAATAGATAACTTACTCTATACCGCCGATGCTGACTTTTCTTGTTTTGCTGATTTAGCTCTGACTAGCCCCAGTGATTATTATCGCCCCGGACAAGGGTCTTTATTACAGCTGGTACTCACACCAGGAGACCCTTTTATTAAACAAAGTAATGAAGCGATCGCCCAACACGTCCTCAAACAAGTTCATCAACTCTTCCCCTCATCCCGGGAACTGAATATGACTTGGTATAGTGTTGTCAAACTGGCGAAATCACTCTACCGAGAAGCACCAGGGATGGACCCTTACCGTCCTCACCAAAAAACCCCAGTGCATAACTTCTTTTTAGCAGGTAGTTATACTCAACAAGATTATATTGACAGCATGGAAGGAGCAACCATTTCTGGACGGCGTGCAGCAAAAGTGATTTTAGAGAACCTGAAACAATAAGCAAACGCACCAAGCAAAGGAATAAACGAAAATGGCAGAGTGGTTAGAGCATAGTGTGCAGATTGAAGTCGATGCTCCCATGGAACTAGTATGGGGTCTGTGGTCTGACTTAGAGCAAATGCCTCGTTGGATGAAGTGGATTGATTCGGTGAAGATTTCCCCAGACAACCCCGACATATCTCTATGGAAACTGAGTACAGGGGGTCTGGAATTTAAATGGAAATCCCGCATCCTCAAGGTCGTCAAAGAGCAAATTATTCAATGGGAATCCGTTGATGGTTTGCCAAATCAAGGTGCCATTCGCTTTTATGACCGCCACGGTAGTAGTATTGTCAAAATGACCGTTTCCTATGCCATCCCTGGAATTATTGGCAAAATTATGGATAACTTGTTTTTGGGACGGGTAGTTGAGTCTACCATTCAAGCCGACTTGGAAAGGTTCAAAGTATATGCTTTGAATGTTAAATCTCAAAGCTAACCACCCCAAGCCATTCAACACCAAATTAACTGCGGCGAGGTAGCCACTAAATTCTATTTATTTCTATTTATGGGGGCTAGCTAGCCGCATGATCATACCTAATTAAATCCTCACCTAACAAAATTAGTACCAAAAATTACCAATTAGGGTCACCATATAAATTAATGATCATTTCTTCACGAGCCGGTGACACTGAGGATATACAGGCGCGGATAACTTCCCCATCTTCTAGTTCCACTGTGCAAGCGTGACAAGACCCCATGAGACAACCTGTAGGAATAAACACCCCAGCCCGTTGGGCTACCTCTAACAGCGGTTCTCCCACTTCGGCATTAACAGTAACATCATCTGGCAAAAAGCGGACGCGAATAGTCATGAATAATCAGCTTAATTAAGGTAAAATTGGCTCCAAGTCTAAATGGGTTTCAATTTCTGTAGCCACAGAGTCTAAAATCTGTTCTCGATGTTCCTTGTAGTTAGCAACACCTGTAGGCAAGGATTTTAAACCTCGCTGTTGACGCAACCGGTTTAACCAAGCCCGTCGCCAAGGGCCATTATCAAATAGTCCGTGGAGATATGTACCCCAAACAGATTGAGAGCTATCCACTAATCCTAAATTAGCATCATCAAATAAGTGATTATATCCTTGGTTCTGTTCTGATTGTTCTATGCGCGATCGCCCTTGATGGATTTCAAAGCCATTCACCGGTAACCCTATTTGGGGATAATTGGAGCTAACTTGACGCTGGCGAGTAATTTTCTGTCCAGTAATTACAGTTCTAATCGGTAAAAGATTTAACCCAGCAAATCGCCCCGCCTGTCCTTCCACCCCTTCGGGATCAGCGATAATTTGTCCCAGCATTTGATAACCACCGCAAATGCCCAAAACTGTACCACCGGAAGCTGCATAGTTTTTAATTGCTTCTGACATACCCGTTTTATGCATCAGTAGTAAGTCCGTAATAGTGCTCTTTGTTCCAGGTATAATCACAGCATCCGGATGTCCCAACTCTTGCCTCATACTCAGGAATTTCACTGCTACAGTCGGCTCTGACTCCAAGGGGTCAAAATCCGTAAAGTTAGCAATTCTCGGTAAGCGAATAACAGTGATATTCAGGTCTGTGTTGGTTTTGTATGACTTACGTTCTAGTAGGTCTAGGGAGTCTTCAGCGGGAAAAACTTCTTGAAAATAAGGGATCACGCCAATTACAGGGATGCCAATACGCTCTTCTAACCACTTGATCCCCGGTTGCAAAAGCGATCGCTGTCCCCGGAATTTGTTAATTACTATACCTTTAATTAATTGACGCTCTTCTGGTTCTAGTAACTCCAGAGTTCCCACCACATGAGCAAAAGCACCACCCCGGTCAATATCAACCACTAATATAGTTGGCGCGTTCAAATATTTTGCTATCCGCATATTAGTTAAGTCGCGGTGCTTGAGGTTAATCTCCGCCGGACTACCTGCACCCTCACAGACAAGTAAATCAAATTCTGTAGATAAATGTTTTAAAGACTCTTCTATTGCCTGCCAACCAACATTAAAGTATTTTTCGTAATAATCTGAAGCTCTAACTTTGCCTACAGCTCTACCTTTAATAATCACTTGGGAAGTCATATCCCCCTGGGGTTTGAGTAAAATCGGGTTCATTTCTACCGCAGGGACAACACCAGCAGCCCAGGCCTGTACTGCTTGAGCGTAACCAATTTCTCCCCCATTAGCAGTGACATAAGCATTCAAAGCCATATTTTGACCTTTAAAGGGAGCCACCCGCCAACCACGCCGCGACAGAATCCGACAAATAGCTGTACTTATCAGTGATTTCCCCGCGTGGGATGTTGTCCCCACTACCATAATTGCTTTCATAGTTCGTAATTAAAAGGGTAGTCGAAACCAGTAAACTACCGCATTATACAAGCGATCGCTCCAGGAAGCATTAGGCCAATTGTTGCCATGGAATTGTTCTACCAACAGATGACCCAGGGGAGTGAGACGAAAACTATCTGTAATTCCCTGACCATCCACTTCTCGCCGCAAAATACCGACTTGAATCAGCCAGTTTAAAGCATCATCACAAGCCAATTCTGACAAAATGCGTTTAGTATAGCCATGGTGCAAACCACTTTCCATAGCTATGCTGCTTAATGGTAAACTTTGCTGACCCATAGCCTGTAACAACGCCAGATTAAAAGGAGAACATATCAGCGCT
The DNA here is from genome assembly GCF_015245355.1 of Anabaenopsis elenkinii CCIBt3563. Classification (GTDB taxonomy): domain Bacteria; phylum Cyanobacteriota; class Cyanobacteriia; order Cyanobacteriales; family Nostocaceae; genus Anabaenopsis; species Anabaenopsis elenkinii. Next base: position 2,938,924 of record NZ_CP063311.1, read on the forward strand.
CTCCTGGCCCTGTCTACCGCAGTATTTGTATAAGATAACGCCTTCTGGTTATTAGTCATTGGTTATTCCCCAGTTTTCAGTACCATTGTTTTCGCATAAATTCCTTAAATATTGTAAATTATTGTAAAATTTACAAGTCATCAATTTAAAACAGGAAAGGTTCATTATGCCTCTAGCAGTTGGTACGGATGCACCTGCATTTACCGTCAAGGATACCAGCGGTAACACCGTTTCGTTATCAGATTTTGCTGGGAAGACAGTTGTTTTATACTTCTACCCTAAAGATGACACCCCTGGTTGCACCAAACAAGCTTGTAGTTTCCGGGATGCTCAACCTGAATATTTAGGTAAAGATATAGTCGTGCTGGGAGTCAGCGCCGATGATCAAGCCTCTCATCAGGCCTTTACCCAAAAATATAATCTCAACTTTCCTTTGTTGGCTGACACCAACCAAACTTTAATCAAAGCTTATGATGTCGATGGCGGTGGTTACGCCAAGCGTGTTACCTACGTAATTGACCCCAATGGCAAAATCGTTCATGTTGACGCCAGTGTCAATACTACCACTCACGCCAGTGATGTTTTAGCCGCACTTGGTCTGTAGTGATGGGATTTGAATTAACCTGATAGGTTAATTCAAATCCCCATTTATGGTAATTGAGTTCCTTCAGGTGAAACCGATGGTGAATCTGTATTTGACCGTTGCTGTTCTTGAAAAGCTTTTTGTTGTCTGGCTCTAAAGTCTGAAGCGGCTGAGTCTATTTGTTGTTTTTGCTCATAAGCATTCCAGTTGAGATTCCCCAAATTCGCCCGGTGAATAATATCAAACATATTTAAATCACCTGAGTTTGGGGTTGCTAAGGGGTCACTATTCTGGTTTGTACCACGATCTACAGAGTTAAATTGAGCCAGACTCGGTGGAGCCAGAAACAAGGAAGCGAGGCTAATTCCTGCAATACTGAGGAGGGAAAATTGAGTAAATGATAAAAATCTTTTTTCCATGGACTTTTGACTGTGAAATTACTATCAATAATTTAGCTGACTGAGCTTCTAGGCCAGAGTCCGCCGCAGTCGGTTTTGAATGCTCAATAAAGCCACCAACGCAAAGCCAAACAACACCAGGAGCGCTCCACCAAAGGTAACATTACCCCAAGGTGCTGACATGACTACACTATTTAGCCCCCAATCGCTGTGAAGATATAGGTAACGAATTGGTTCTATGGCAAAGCTCAGGGGGTTGAGGGTAGCCACAATTTGCAACCACCCAGGCATAAAGGATAAAGGAGCTAAGGCCGTACTGGCAAACAATAATGGTAGATTTGTCACGAAAATCACCGCAATTAATTCAATGTGTCCAGGTAAGGCAAAGGCTAAACCCAGGGAGATGGCAGTTACACCCAATGCCAGTAGAAACACGATTAAGGCGATCGCCCCCAAACCGGCGGCATCCGGTAGCCCTGCACCCAGAAACGCTGCTGCTGCTACAATTACCGCTGCTTGTAGTAAACTTTGGCTAATAATAAAGATGGCAGAAGCAAAGACAATGGAAAACCGAGAAGCTAAAGGTGCTACCAGTAACCGATTTAAAAAGCCAAATTCCCGGTCAAACATCACCGGTAAACCAGCATTCAGGGCTCCCGCAAAGGCTGTAAACACAATTACACCCGCAGCCAAAAATTGACCGTAATTCGTCGTAGTTCCAAACAAACCCTTGGGGGCATTTTGGAATAAAGCCCCAAATAGGACTAACCACATCACAGGCTGAATAATTCCAGCCACTAAGGTTGAGGGACGGCGTTGTAATTGAATAAACAAGCGACGAGTTAAAGCTAAGGTCTCTTGTGCTAGTTCACCCAATAAATTGGGGGCAGTATTCACATCTAATTCTGGCGATGCTAATTGCTGCCAATTCATTTCAGATTTAGGGGTAACACTCATAGTAATTTAGGAAGTAGGGGAAAAGGACGAAGTTCCATGACCTATCTCATATTTTGCTTTTTCTCAGCTTTGACATCGCGGGTGCTAACCGCGGCCAATTCTGCATCTAGCAAAGTGCGCCCAGTGGCTGCAAGGTAAACATCATCTAGGCTGGGGCGAGATTGAGCAATACCAAATATCGGCAAGCCCACAGTGTTTAGGGATTGCTGTATGGTCATTAAGGCATCATTTTCCGGTGTGACTACCAAGTTGAGGGAATTACCTTGAGCGCTGTTAATTATTACTTCTTGGACAAAGGGTAAATTTTGTAACATTTGTTTGGCTTTTTCCGCTTCTTCTGCTGGGGAAAATTCCCGGATGCGCAGAGTGATGCGATCGCCCCCAACTTGATCTTTTAATTGAGAAGGTGTACCCGCCGCAATCACCGTACCACGGTCAATAATAGCCACGCGATCGGCTAAAGCGTCAATTTCTTCTAAGTAATGACTGGTAATCAATACTGTTGTTCCAGAGGCGCGTAACTGGCGTAAAAATTCCCACACCACAAACCTGCTATCTATGTCAAGCCCCACAGTCGGCTCATCCAACACCAAAACATCTGGAGCATGGAGTAAACCCGCTGCTAAGTCTAGGCGCTTGCGTAAACCGCCGGAATAGGTTCCAGTCTTTTTACCGGCGTATTCCTGTAAACCCAGTAAACTTAACACCATATCAATCCGCTGTTTAGCCACAGACCGGGGGATATGATACAGTGCTGCTTGTAGTTCCAGTAGTTCCCGTCCAGTTAGAACCTTATCTAAAGCGACTTCTTGGGCCACATAACCCAGTTTTTGGCGAGCGATTTTCGGGTTCTCCGTCACGGATATACCAGATACTTCGATTTTGCCAGCATCCGGTGTCGTCAGAGTACATAAAGCTCGCAGAGTCGTAGTTTTACCCGCACCGTTAGGACCGAGTAAACCAAAGATTTCCCCCGGTTCCACCTGAAAGGATACATCTTTGACTGCGACTACTTTACCGTAACTCTTTTGTAGTTTTTCAATTAAAACGGCAGGAGCCATGACAGCTTAAACTCTAACTATACAAATCTCAACAAATTCTATTTCTATTGTAGATGAGTAGTGAGAGGTCAGGCGAGTTGTAGATCACCTTCCCTAACTTTACCCTCTCACCTTTGCGTCCGCCTAACTTAATTTTTTAGTTTAAATCTGTCGCAAATTTCAATCACTCCCCATACTGTCCCCCAGTCACCTTACCGCGAAACACAATGTACTGGTAAAGGTTGTAAAACAACATCACCGGAATCAGAAACCCGATAAAAATAATCATAATTACCAGAGAACTCGGATCAGCCGCCGCCTGATAAATGGTAATTTGATTAGGGATAATATAAGGAAAAACAATTAATCCCAACCCCAAAAAAGTCAGCACAAATAAAAGAATAGTCCAGACAAACGGCGCTCTTTCCTCTCTCAGGTTAAGACTCTTGAGAAGTTGCCAAATTAGCAGCACTCCCAACACAGGGATCACAGCAAAGATATATACTAGTGGTTGTTGAAATAAGCGTGCTCTGGCATTTTCATAAATAATTGGTGTGCTAATGGTGATGAAAATAGCGCCTATTAAAGTCGTCCAAGCCGCAATTTTAGCAGTTTTAAAATGAGTAGCTTGTAATTCTCCTGTAGTCTTCCACACCAGATAAGTCGAACCAATTAACACATAGGCTTGAATCAAAGTTAAAGCCACCAACACAGAAGGAATGCTCAACCAGTCCCAGGTTGTACCAATAAAGTGTCCAGCTTCATCAACTTTAATTCCCTTGAGTACCGCACCTAAAGCAAAACCTTGACCGAGCGCGGCGGTAAAACTCCCCGCACCAAAGGCAAAATTCCATAAAAACTTGCGGTTGGATAACTCCCGAAATTCAAAAGCCACACCCCGAAAAATAAACCCAAACACCATAGTCAGAATGGGAATATACAAGGCGCTTAAAATTGTGCCATAAGCCAAGGGAAACGCACCAAACAGACCTCCTCCCATTAAAACTAGCCAGGTTTCGTTTGCATCCCAAATATTACTGAGACTAGTCATTAAAATTCCCCGGCGTTCCTCATCCGATGAAGTGAGAGATAATATCCCCACCCCTAAATCAAAACCATCTAGCATGACGTAGAGAAAGAGGAACAAAGCCAAAATTACAAACCATACTTGGGGGAGAAAATACTGGAGTGTCTCCATATAATTAACTCTTGAGATTGGTTGCTAAATTAGAGGTTGTGGAATTTTCTGATTATTGTTGTGCTTCAGCGGGACGTTCATCGGGTAGAAACTCCCCAGGGGTGGTTTCTACTGCGGGTTGATTGATCTCTAGCCCTGGAACTGGTAAATCTAGATTTGGACCTTGACGAATTATGCGACTACCAAAGTACAAAGCAGCAATAAATAACAGAGTGTAAACTGTGGCAAAACTGGTGAGTGAAACTAAAACATTACTAGCAGGTATATGAGAAGCAGCGTCAACCGTGCGGATTTGTCCGTAAAGTGTCCAAGGCTGTCTTCCTACACAGCGCACAATCCACCCCGACTCAACGGCGATGTATCCTAAAGGTGCTGCAAGTATCCAACCCCGCAACAACCAGGATTGCTGGGTAATGTTTTCTACTGAAAGTTTACCCCGTAACCATTGTAATGTACTGAATAACATTAAACCAGCTAAGAAAAAGCCAATGGCGATCATGGTGCGGAAGGCGTAATAAATTAACCCCACCATGTGGGGTCGATCCTCTGGTTTCCACTCTTTTAATCCCCGTACTGGTTCGGAAAGATTTCTCTTAAATTCCAGAATGTACCCCAGAGCGTTGGGAACAGTGATTTCCCAGTCGTTTTTTTGGGCTTTTTCGTTGGGTATAGCTAACAAACTCCAGTCAGCAGGTTGTCCCGCTGGAGAAGTTTCCCATTGGGCTTCCATGGCTGCGAGTTTCGTGGGTTGATAGTGATAAACTTGCTCGCCGCTGAGGTGTCCGATGTATATTTGTAATGGTGCAACCGCGATCGACGCTGCTAAGGCAATCTTAAAAGACTTAGAAAAGAAATCCGGGTGACGTTGCTTTAAAATATACCAAGCACTAATTCCCCCAATCACAAATAAAGAAGTTTCCAGTGTCGCAAAAAACATATGCAGCACACTGTTAACCATAAAGGGATTTAAAATTGCTTGAAAATAATCACTGACAATAAATTTACCATCTACCATTTCCCCACCCGCGGGGGTTTGCATCCAGGAGTTTGCTGTCAAAATCCAGAGGGTGGATAAGTTCGCACCTACAGCTACCAAAATTGTGGAAAGATAGTGAATGGCGGGATTGACACGCTCCCAGCCGAATAACATAATCCCTAAAAATGCAGCTTCTAGCATAAACGCCCAAGAAGCCTCAAAACCAATAACACTACCAAAAAAGTTACCCACAGCTTCCGAGAATGGTCCCCAATTGGTACCAAACTGAAATTCCATGGGTATACCCGTTGCTACACCAATACCAAAGTTAAGGACATAAAACTTAGACCAAAACCGAGCGTGAAGGTAATAATCAGGATTACGAGTTTTTAGCCATACTCCTTCAACGATGACCAGATAAATCCCCATCCCCGTTGTCAGGACTGGCCAGAGCATATGGAATAGTGCAGTTAATGCAAATTGCATCCGTGATAACACCACAGAATCGGATAAAAATTCCACGACTTATCTCCCTGAGTTAGCCATACCAGTTAGGATACACTTTTTGGCTAGAATGTAAATATACTCAAAAATTGAATTTGTATGCTTCTTAGTATATTCGCTAACAACTAAAATTTTAACTATAAAGTATTGAGCCTGCATAGGCAGGCTTTTTGATCTAACCTCAGAGAATATCTGACGCCATCACCGAATATCTTAATTTACCAAATCCGGGAAAACTTCTTGCACTGCTGGATGTACTAAGCGGTGATTTTGCACATTCAGGCCTTTAGCTAAGGCTGGGTTAACTTCTAGGGCTTTAATACCTAAATTTGCTAATTGCACAACATAAGGTAATGTACTGTTATTAAGTGCTTGGGTAGCCGTCCAAGGTACTGCACCTGGCATATTGGGAACGCCATAATGTACGACACCTTCTTCTATGTATACAGGATTGGTGTGTGAGGTTACGTGTAAAGTTTCTACACAACCCCCTTGGTCAACCGCAACATCTACAATTACCGAACCGGGACGCATTTGTTGGACAAATTCACGGGATACTAGTATGGGCGCTCTCCGTCCGGGGACTAAAACAGCACCAATGAGTAAATCAGCTTCTTTGATGGCAGTTTGGATATGGGCTGAATTGCTATATAGTAGTTCAACTCTAGAACCAAATGAGGTTTCTAAGTAAGATAAACGCTCGACATTTACATCTAAGATTTGGACAGCAGCACCCATACCCACAGCAATTTTAGCCGCTTCTGTACCCACAACGCCGCCGCCTAAAATTACTACTTTTCCTGGTTTAACCCCAGGGACACCCCCTAAGAGAACTCCTCTACCACCTTGTTGGCGTTCTAGAAATCTGGCTCCGAATTGTACTGCTAGGCGACCCGCAATAATGCTCATGGGACTGAGCAAAGGTAGTTTATTTGCACCGGTTTGTTCTACGGTTTCGTAAGCGATCGCACAAGTGCCACAATCAATTAAATGCTCAGTTAAACTGCGATCGGCTGCTAAATGCAGATAAGTAAATAATATCTGTCCTTTTTGTAAATACTTGTACTCTTTTGTTAAAGGTTCTTTGACCTTGATAACTAACTCCCGATTCCAAGCTGCTTCTTGCGTATAAACAATCTCAGCGCCAGCCTCTTGATAATCCTCATCTGTAAATCCCGCACCACTACCTGCTTGACTCTGAACAAAAATGGCATGACCATTTTCCCGCAGTACCCGCACACTAGAGGGACTTAACCCTACTCGAAACTCTTGATCCTTCAACTCGCGAGGAACGCCGATTTCCATGTTCCGCCTCTAATGATTTTTTTTGTTCAACTTTAGCCTGCGTTGGCTTCCACTTCCGTATTAGGGATAGCTAATTACTAAGCTAGGTGATCAAACTCCTGCCCTTGACTATTGCCCCAATATTTCTACAATATATAAAAAATAATTACAAATTGTTAAAATAGGATTGTACGGTTTCCTATTTGGAAGCTGTAGCAGATTCGGGGATTTATGCACCACCATCACTACCACCAGTTACCAATCATCTGGGGGTCAGGTTCTCCAAGTTTTCAATTCAGTTTGGTGATCAATGCCATCTGAAAGTTTGATAATCCTTTACTGTTCACTGTTTTAACTTCCACCACAAAGAGGTTTTGAAAAAATGTCACAATTACAACCAACAATTACCCCCAAATTAGAAGAGCCTAAGTTTGGCTTTAATGAATATGCTGAACGCTTAAACGGGCGAGCTGCAATGATTGGCTTTTTATTGATAGTGGTGATTGAGTACTTCACTAACCAAGGTGTGCTATCATGGCTAGGCCTGAAGTAGTAAGACATTGCGGAATTCAGATTTCTCGTGATGTGAATGGCGCACGCAATATTCTATTGTGTGCTTTGCAAGCAACTGCCTTCACCGTGACCCATGATTCTATCGTGCTTTCTGACTCGTCAGAATTGACGGATGCCGTAGTTACTTAAGTTTAATCGCTTTGATTAGCTTAAAAGCTGCACTACAAAATATAAAACTTTCAGTTGTAAGCTAGTAATTAGAACTGTTTTAACCAGCTAGTTGTTTTAGCTGGTTTTGACCTTATATCTACCTAATAGCGGACTTTCTTACACAACTTGCCATATATAACGAAAAAAATCTAGTCATCTAGATGCATATCCTGACAATGGCAGTTAATGTGTAAGTTATTCTTGATCAAGTTAAACCTCAGGTAATCTGGACAAACCAAGCTGTGATGAATGCTGTATTACCTCGTTTTTTGAAATCAGCCTACAGAAAAGATCCCATCATCAGTGTATTGATGACCGTAGGGGTGGTAGATGCCCTGATTGGTGGACTAGATGATAGTTGGTCATTATTTGCTTTCGGTCTGGGAACTGCCGGGATCAGTCTAGCTTTTAAGTTATGGCGTATCCAGCAACGGGAACCCCTATCAGATGCAGTGGAAGTGCAACATTATTTACCTCCCCAATCATCTAGTGCTAATCTGCCAGTTCTGACTGTTCCTCAGAAAAAACCACGCCGATAATTAACGGCTAGTTGTTCTGAAGTAGCCGCTGTAGCTGTTGTTGCAAAGCCGGGTCTTGCTGAACGGCGACAAATATCTCATTAAAGCGGTTTAGCTCTAGACCCCCAGCCCGCACAGCTTCCTCCTGTTGCAACACCGTTTGCTGTTGGATTGACTCAATCTGGGCGGCTATTTGGTTAAAAGACTGTTGCTCCTCTTGAGTGGGTGGTGAAGACGGTTGACTATCCGGTGTTTGTTGTGCTTGGGAAAGCTCTTGAAACCTCTCTACGCTTATATCTGATTGCTGAATAATTTCTAGACTCCTCTGTTGACCTGTTTCGGCAATTTCCTGCAACCGGGGGAGAATACCGGCAAATTGTTGGAGTTCTTCTTGACTGACATTAGTTTGTGCTTGAGCCTGTGAGGATTGTTCCGCGATTGCTGGAGAAACGGGAGTTTGTGCAACAACAGAAAAATTCCCCCCAAGTAAAAAAACCAAAACTGAGCTACCTTTAAAGATTTGCCTTAACATACTGACTGACTCCGAAAAAATTACTAACCTTGCACAAATCAAACAAGTTTGATTTTTATCAGCAGGTTTATTGAGCAATTCGTGTGATAGCAAATACAAGGTATGACTGATATCTAGACAGATGGATCTAGATGATCAATATCAGTTATCGTTTAGCTTAATACATCTTTACCAATTTCTTCAAGATGACACACAAAGGTCTTTCGGACACTTGACCACCAGCCAAACTTAACAAAAAAAAACCCCTATCTTGGGGCTGATTTAGTTATTTTCCTGGACTAAATAACTAGTATTCACAGTAAATACAGTAAACCAAACAGAATAATCCAAATCACATCAACAAAGTGCCAATAGATTTCTGCGGCTTCCATACCAAAGTGCTGTTCGTTACTGTAGTGACCAGGAACGCGCGATCGCCACAGAACAGCAACAATTGCCAAAACTCCAATAGTAACGTGCAAACCGTGGAAGCCAGTTAAAACATAAAATGCACTAGCAAACAAATTTGTGGTCAAACCAAATTCCAGATGGGCATATTCATAAACCTGACCCATCAAGAAAATACCACCCATGACCGCCGTAATTGTCAACCAAATACGCATCCCCTTAACATCATTCTTTTTGATAGCAGTGTCAGCATTGTGCATCACAAAACTACTAGCAATTAGATTGACAGTATTAACCCCAGGTAGCAATAGTTCTAATTCCGGTGTTCCTTCTGGAGGCCATGTTGGTAAAGTAGCACGGAAAGCCAAATAAGCTCCGAACATCCCCATAAAAATCATTCCTTCAGCCACCAGAAACATCACTAGCCCAAATAGGCGCAGGTCTGGATGTTCTTCATGAGCACTATGGGCTGTTCCAGAATGATCATTCAGTTGAGTTTTTCCTGGGTCAATTGTTTGACTTTGCATGAATCTTTCAAAATGTAAATGAACAGGGAATGGGGAATAGGGAATTACACCCCTAATCCCCACTCTTAAGCGCCGGACTCAATGGTGGGATATGGTTCATCAGGTTCGAGGCTTAACACCGCCTGAATATCCACTTCTTTCTTACCTACGCCATAATCGTAAGGCCCTGTAGTTAAGACCGGGAGCTGCTCAAAATTCTCAATTTCTGGAGGTGAGCTAGTAGTCCACTCTAAAGTTAGTCCCCGCCAAGGATTATTACCAGCTTTTTCTCCATACCACCAACTCCAAACAGCATTGATGATAAAGGGTAATGTTGAAATCGCCAGAATATAAGACCCGTAGGTGCAGATTTCATTCAATGATGTGAATTTGGGGTCATATTGGGCAATACGGCGGTTCATCCCCATCAGTCCCAGTTTGTGCATGGGTAAGAAGGTCATATTCAGACCCACAATAGTTAAAACAGCATGAACTTTACCCCAAAATTCGTTCATCATCCGTCCCGTCATTTTTGGGAACCAGTGATAAATAGCGGCAAAAATTCCTAAAACACTACCACCAAAAAGAACGTAGTGTAAGTGTGCCACTACAAAATAAGTATCATGAACGTGAATATCAAAGGGGACTGCGGCTAACATCACACCACTAACCCCCCCAATCACGAAGGTTCCTAAAAAGCCCATAGCAAAAATCATCGGACTATTGAGGCTAATTTTCCCACCCCAAATAGTTGCTAACCAACCAAAGATTTTAATCCCAGTGGGTACAGCAATGATCATGGTGGTGATCATAAAAAACATTCTTAACCAACCGGGGACACCACTTGTAAACATATGATGCGCCCAGACGATTAGCCCTAAGAAACTGATAGCCAGAGAAGAATAGGCGATCGCCTTATAGCCAAAAATAGGTTTGCGAGCATGAACCGGCAAAATTTCCGAAATTGCCCCAAAGAAAGGCAAAATCATGATATAAACCGCCGGGTGAGAATAAAACCAGAACATATGCTGGTAAACCACCGGGTCTCCCCCGCCAGTGGGGTTAAAAAATGCTGTTCCTGCTAATAAGTCAAAACCCAGGAGAATCAGCGCCCCCGCCAGTACTGGTGTAGATAGCAACACTAAAGCTGAAGTTGCCAACATTGACCAACAAAATAAAGGCATTTGATGAACGCCCATACTGGGAACACGCATCTTCAGAATGGTAACAATAAAGTTAATGGCTCCCAAAATCGAGGATGTACCCAATAGCAGCACACTCATAATCCAGATCGCCTCACCCACTTGACCTGTTACCAAGCTCAAAGGAGGGTAGGAAGTCCATCCAGCATCAGCCGCATCACCCAGGGCTAAACTGGCGATCAGCAACACACCCGCCGGGGGAATCATCCAAAAAGCTACAGCATTCAAGCGCGGAAATGCCATATCTCTAGCCCCAATCATCAGGGGAATCAGATAGTTAGCAAATCCCGCACCTGCTGGCACAATCCACAAAAAAATCATGATTGTGGCGTGCAGTGTAAATAAACTGTTGTAAATTTCCGGGCTGACAAAATCTACTTCTGGGGTACGTAGTTCTGTCCGCACCAAGTCAGCCATTACCCCGCCAATACAGTAGAAAACAAAGGAAGTAACTAGGTATTGAATCCCAATCACCTTATGGTCGGTACTGAAACCAAAAAAGTCTAGCCAATGTCTTTCTTGTGGTTCTTCTATATGAGGCGGAATATTGGCAGTTTTTTCTAACTGAGTTTGTGTCATAAGTTAATTAGTCATTACTCATGAGGAAAATGATCTTCTTCCCGTTCCTAACTTGTTTTTACGGATTGAATGACCTTGAATTTCTGTGCTGAGTCAGGGATGAAATGCTGACCCAGCTAGGGATACTGTTTACTCAACACTCTGGTGGTGCATATGATGTAGCATTTCTGGCTCTATACCCATATCCCTAGTGTAAGGACTGAGAAATTCATCTGGGGACAAATCCGCAGGATTAACAGCAACCGCCTGCTTTAGGGTTTCGCTGCTAGCAACCAATTGTTCTTGCATCCAAGCGTCATAGGCTTCTTGGGTTTCTACTACTACTTGGGTTTTCATAGCTCCGTGGTAAGGGCCACAAAGTTCGGCACAAATCAAGTCATAAGTACCAGCTAATCTGGGCGTGAACCGAATTTCGCTTTGTCTACCGGGGATAGCATCTTGTTTGAGGCGGAACTCTGGAACCCAGAAGGCATGGATGACATCATTAGCTGTCATGTTGATTTCCACCTCCCGACCAACTGGGATGTGTAGCTCACCTGTAGTCACTCCTGTATCAGGATAGGTGAAAATCCAAGCATATTGTAACCCAGTAACATTAACCCGTAATTCTGCTGGTAGAGCGGCTTTTTCCGGACTTCCCCCAATGGTGGGAGCCACACTACCTACACCAGGCGCATTCCGCTTTTGGGGAATTTGGTCAGCATTGCGGACTGCTGCTGTGGCTGGGTCTTCCATTGCCTCATCAGACTTTTCTTGATTTCTATTCTCTCCTATGCTAGGGGGTGTATCACTTAAAGTTGCCGCAATGGCAGCCCCCGGCATTGTCATAGACTCCTGAATCATCGGCGCTTCATGGACAGAATGGGGATCAAAGCCGCCAATGTCGTTATATACCTCAAAACTATAAACAGAAATACCCAGAACGATAATGGCTGGTATCGCCGTCCAGAGGATTTCTAAAGGCACATTCCCCTCAATTGGTGGCCCATCTTCGAGATCATCAGCCCGTCGCCGGTATTTAATTACCGAGTAGATCAAAATACCTTCCACAAGTAAGAATATACCTGTGGAAACAATCATCATCGTGTTAAACAGACCATCCACTAAAACGGCTTCGTCTGTGGCAGCTGTTGGCAACAGACCGTGATTTTGACCGTACCAAAGGCTCGATAGCGTTAGTAGGATGCCAATTAGTAGTGTCCAGATGGAACTTGGAATCTTCACGGTTTACTTAAATGAATTTACTACTTTATCTCTATGCTACCCACTTACTAAGGTAGTTCAGGGAATTAAATCTGGAGTCTTATGGTTTTAAGATTTTATTAATTTTTCCCGCTAATTTACTAGTTTTCAGCATCAGATATGTATTTTATACATTTATGGCTAGAGCTAGATTAGTGTAAATGCTAGGTAAAATTCCCTAAATATTTCAGATTGGTAAAATTAATCAATAATTATTAATCGTTAACAAATTAAAAAATACCTAAAGCTCGGCTAAAACTAGCTAGAGTGATCCACAGTATAAGTGCAAGCCAATCTTTTCTACCAGGCTGCATAGGTTAGGGTGTAGATAGATTGGTACTCAAACTGGAAAACTTTAACAGAAGCTCAACCAAGAGCAGGCGGAAGGTACTGTTCATGAATCAAGTCCTAGAACAACAAAATGAAGCGGCAACCGCGCAGCAAAAGCCCCAAGAAATAATTCGTCGCTTGGTGTGGAAAATTTGCATAGCCACCTTGATTTTGATGGCCATAGGCAGTGCCACCCGTGTGATGAATGCTGGACTTGCTTGTCCAGACTGGCCATTGTGCTATGGGGAATTGGTGCCAACTAGACAAATGAATCTTCAAGTTTTCTTGGAGTGGTTTCACAGATTAGATGCGGGGTTAATTGGTTTAAGCGCCATAGCCCTGGCTGGGTTGTCCTGGTGGTATCGTCGTTGCTTACCCACTTGGCTGCCCTGGGCATCCACATTTGCCCTGTTTTTAATCGTCTTCCAAGGTATTTTGGGAGGACTTACCGTCACCCAACTGTTGCGGTTTGATATTGTTACCGCCCACCTGGGAACGGCGCTGTTATTTTTCACTACCCTACTAATTATTGGCATAGCCCTCACTCCCTATCAAGGAACTGGAACTGTTGGCAACTTACCTTGGTTTGGTCTAAGTGCGGTTATTTTTGTGTATCTACAAAGTATACTAGGCGCTTTAGTAGGCTCTCGCTGGGCATTACACCAATGCTTTGGTGATTCTCAGCTTTGTAATGTGATGTATAGCCATATCTTTGGCTTGGTACCGCCGACTGTAGCTACTTTGGCAGTGGTATTCATATCCTGGCGCACTCCAGCGCTCCATCCAGCTTTACGGCGACTGGCAACTATGGCGGGTGGGTTGTTAATGTTACAAATCTTCTTAGGAGTTGCTACTTTCCGATTACATCTCCAAGTCGAGCTTTTGACAGTTTCTCACCAGACTGTCGGGGCTGCTTTGCTGGGTACTTTAGTCGCTTTTACAGTTCTAGCACTCCGTGACTGGGCTATGAGCCGTGAAATCAATGCTTACCCTGTTGTTTCAACAGCTACTGTTCCCAGTACACCAGTAAATGGAACCAATGCATAAGTTAATTTGGGTTGGTTTCCCCATTGTTATGTAGCTTCTTACCACCGGAGGAAATCAAGTTGCCATCACATCTGGCAACAACCCCCTGGTATTAAAAGTGGTGGCACCATAAAAACCGAAACTGCTTGCACCCCAAAGAAAAGTCTCAACTTTCACCAGCTAGTCTGAAACCCGGGTATATGGGGGCGCGGGGAAAGTTCAGGGAGTCTTGTCACAATCTTCCCGATCTTCTCCATCCTCCTCATCTTCCCCGTCTTCCCTGAGTCTGAGTCACTATTTTTAATGTCAACTCAGTATGAGCAGGGCTGCATAAAAGTTGTTGAAAAATAAGGAACAAGAACTAACATGATTGAGACTAATGTCTCTCGCCAAAACCAAACATTTCTCCAAGTCATCCAAAGCTACTACCAACTCACAAAGCCGCGGATTATTCCGTTGCTGTTGATTACCACGGCTGGAAGTATGTGGATTGCTGCTCAGGGACAGGTAGACCCATTGTTGCTGTTGGTAACTCTTACTGGTGGTACTTTGGCGGCTGCTAGCGCCCAGACTATTAACTGTATCTATGACCGGGATATTGACTATGATATGGAACGGACACGTCATCGTCCGATCCCTTCTGGTAAGGTGCAGCCTCGTGATGCCCTAATTTTTGCCATCGCTCTGGCGGTGATGTCTTTCACTCTGCTAGCAGTATTCGCCAATTTACTCGCTGCTTGTCTTGCATTCTCCGGCATCGTCTTTTATGTTTTGATCTACACCCACTGGTTAAAACGCCACAGCACTCAAAATATTGTCATTGGTGGCGCTGCTGGAGCAATTCCCGCTTTAGTCGGTTGGGCGGCTGTAACAGGGACTTTAAGCTGGGCAGCATGGTTGCTTTTTGCCATAGTTTTCTTATGGACTCCTCCCCATTTCTGGGCCCTAGCCCTGATGATTCGGGATGATTACGCAAAAGTTGGTATTCCAATGTTACCTGTAGTTCAGGGTGATCTAGCAACGGTCAGGCAGATTTGGTACTATACACTGGTCACAGTTGGTACCACTATCTTACTTTTTTATCCTTTGCACGCCAGTGGATTTGTTTACGCCACCATCGCCCTCAGTCTGGGAGGATTATTTGTTCACAAATCTTGGCGTTTGTTACAAAGTCCAGAGGATCGCACTGTGGCTAGAGAGTTGTTTCTCTATTCCATCTCTTACATGATGCTATTATGTTTGGGTATGGTGATCGATAGTCTGCCAATTACCCATCATCTGATAAGTATGGTAATCAGCCAGTTGCATTTGATCAGTTAAAGAATGGGATGGGATTCCCAAAAATCTGAGGGTGGGTTAGCCATTAGTAACCCCCCATCATTGATTCTGCTTATGTGAATCTGAGCTTGTATGCCTGACTCAATCTCAACCCGGCTTTTAACTTAGATGTGTCGCGCTCCTGTATGCTATTGATATCAAGAATTATTCGACTACCAGAAAACGCGCACAGTGCCCCTGGTTTCTAACTATGGGGGTGTAGTGCGCTAGCGACTTTAGTCGCATTAGAACGATTGACTGGCTTTAGCCACAGTGATATAATGGTCAAAGCGAGTAAAACAACCATTTACCCGCAGACTTGCAGCCGTGGGGCACACGGTCAAGATGCTTGCAGTTAGCGGAGCGGCGCGTTAGCGCGGGTAAATTCATTGGAATCCCCGTGAAGCAAGAATCCCCCGGCTTCTAGCCGTGGGGAGTGTCAAAAATAAACACAGACAATTAGTATCTCAGCAGAATAGGAAACGCTATATCCTCATAAGAACCACAGAATTAACCCGGTTCCCAACACACAAATAATCCCTGCTCCCCCAGCTAGGGGTTTTTTGTTTTTACCAGTCCACCATTCTGAGGCTTTACCAGTATAGCTAATTAGTTGTGCTGTATCTATGGTCGCGATCGCCCATACTAATGCTGTATGTAATCCCCAAGCTATACCCAAACTGCCGCTATCAGCAATCCTGGCTAATACCAACATCATTCCCATCAGCCATAATCCAGGGAGTTGGGGTGTGGTTTCCTGTTGTTCCCATACTAAGTGCACAAGGGCAAAAATTAAGCTGGAAATTGTTGCTGCTACCCACACTGGGTAATCATGCAGCAATTCAGTGAACAGGAAACCACGAAAAACTAACTCTTCTATACCCCCAACTAACAAGGCTATCAATAAAATTGATGGTATGAACTTAATACTTGATTTTTCTAAATGGCACCACCCAAGCCAGAATTGCCAGGTAAACATCATTGCTAGGCTCAATACTCCCAAAGCAAAACCTAGCGACCAGGAACCCAACAGGGAAACACTTACCACCAAGCCATAATCTGAAAAAGATTTATGGGATAGCCAAATAACTACCCAGAGAACCAGGGGGGCTAATAAGTAAAGTGGCACTAATAAAGGTATTTTTTGTTCTGGTTGTAAAGCTTTAGCTGGTTGCCAATTCATTGTGATTGCGATGACTGCTGCTATTGGCAACCAGCATCCTATCCAGCTGATAAAAAATATCATCACCACAACTAGCGTTGAGGTATCTTGTATAAATGCTGCTACGGTATTGAATATTTTTATCAAAGTAGACATAAAAAAACACGATAGACTTCTTGCTTGTTAATCAAGACTCTACTAGAGTTTGTCACTTCTGCAAGGGGTCTAATCGTATTGTTTGCATCTTAGAAAATTCCAGCGCCGTGATGGTAGGAATCAGTTATCAAGCCTTGACTGTTAACTTATTCATACCATTGGCAAACTTACTCTTCTAAATCCTCATCGGATTCTTCTGAGTCTATATCTCCTGAAGTCACCTTTTTATCGCTTTCTCCGAGTTGAATTAAGTGAATATGTTTATATCCCAGTCTGATTTCAAACTCATCACCCGGCTTTAAGTTCATTGCCTTAGTGTAGGTAGCACCAATCACAATTTGACCGTTTTGATGAACGCTAACACGATATGTCGGTTCACGACCACGACCATCTTTAGGAGCTTCGGGACTCAGGGGAATTCCTCTAGCCGATAGCAAAGCATCATAAAAATCTGTAAGATTGACGCGAACTTGATTATTCTTAGTAATGGTGTAATATCCGCACTGCTTGGCTCTTTCTCGGCGTGGTAAATTAGACAGTTCTTTTACCTTAGCAAGCAATGCTTTTCCAGTTAATGGTGCGGTTGCAGTTTCAGTCATTACGCTCAAATTTTCCTTACTCTCTCCAAACTGATAAACAAAGTTGTTTCATGCCAGTATTTGACTACTCATGACTCTGGTGTGAGGGATAAATTCCTGTTTATAGGTTGAGCTACAAGCGCCTATATCATGTTCATCCACAACAGACTAGGGGTCATGGTGGCCACAAACATTAACTTCAGGGATTTTACGGCAATTTTTACCAGAAATCACCATGGCAAATCAATTGATTTTCTCTGTTGGCGCTACTGTAGCAGTGTCACTTTCAGCCCCCTGCACAAGTTATTTGAGTGTGACTACAAATAAGTCCTAGACCCAATAAACTGCTGGATTTCAACTTTCAGTGCTGTCCTTTATTACCTTTGAGTTGTGAGGTTTTCCCTACTCCGACTCTCCAGCCTAGGACAGCATAGTATGTGAATAGCCTGTTACGGACATACACCTTTGTTATGCCTGTAGAGACCTGAATTTTTTGTCTCTACATTACGAATTTACAAATCAGCATTAGCCGTGCTTATGCAGCTATTGGTACTGGATTTGTTGCCTCGTAATTTTATATTAAATACTAGCATGAACTAATAATAGCAAAATAATTGTTTAGTTTTTAATTGAACTGCCACCAAAAACTTCAATCTAAATATCTAACCTTGGGAAGGCAAAAAGTGGGTTTCATCCGAACTTTTGCCCTAGTGAATATTGCAGCGTGAGTTTTATAAAAATTAATCTAAATTTAGATGAGGAGTTTTGATAAGTGAGTAAAATGCCAAATTTCCTTGATTTTGTACAGACATCAACTAAGTGAGGACTCTTCTGCTGCTTTATTCTCGCCAGACAAAAAGCTAATATGGATTACCTACGTCTGTCTAGGGGAAGAATAAATTTTACTATATCTTGTAAATACTTGCTTCTTAGCGGATGTTACTCTACAGGTTTAGCGCTCACATATACACAAAAAAACCATGGTTTCGCAACTAGATTAGGGATTTTATGCGCCAATAGCAGCCATTGCTCTTCACATCAAGAGAGATTGAGAAACATTACTGGATTTAGTTGAGATATATTCACGTGTGCAGAATATAAACCTAGCTTTTTCTCCTGAAAAACCTACTTGTGTTACTGCGAAACAATGAAGTCCAATGCTCCCCCCACCATAATTACCTGATTTGCCTTTGATTTGAGAGGTTGACAAGAATCTCACTTATAGCATCTCTACAAATTAAATTTGAATGGTTATCCTTAAACTAGAATCAGTTGCTCTTTGAGCAGTAGCCTATTAACACCCGGCTGGCCATTAAGAGCAACAAGAGTATAGCTCAAGAGTGACCACCAGCCTTGAATCACGATTTCCCAGGCTGGCAATATAATTTGAAGATTGTGGTTGGTGATAATGGAAGTTCTATTTAAAATCATTCGACAGCAACAAAATTTCTCCCCTGTTGTACAAACTTACCTTTTAGAGGTAGATTCTGGCAATACAATCTTGGATTGCCTCAATCGCATTAAGTGGGAACAAGATGGAACACTCGCTTTTCGCAAAAATTGCCGCAATACGATTTGCGGTAGTTGTGCTATGCGAATTAATGGGCGTTCCGCCTTAGCTTGTAAGGAAAGTGTTGGTAGTGAACTAGCTAGATTACCGCAAATCCCCCCAGGGGAAAATAACCCCAACACCATTGGGGAAATTACAGTAGCTCCTTTAGGTAATATGCCCGTGATTAAAGATTTGGTTGTGGACATGAGTAGTTTCTGGAGTCATCTAGATGCAGTGGCTCCTTATGTAAGTACGGCGGCGCGACAAGTTCCGGAAAGGGAATTTTTACAAACACCACTGGAGCGATCGCGTCTTGATCAGACTGGTAATTGTATCATGTGTGGTGCTTGCTACTCTGAATGTAATGCCCGTGAAGTCAATCCAGATTTTGTTGGTCCCCATGCTTTGGCCAAGGCCTATCGTATGGTAGCTGACTCTCGTGATGCTGAAACCGAAAATCGCTTAGAAAGTTACAACCAAGGAACTAAAGGAGTTTGGGGTTGTACCCGTTGTTTCTACTGTGACTCAGTTTGTCCCATGGAGGTAGCACCATTAGAGCAAATCACAAAAATTAAACAGGAGATTTTGCAACGTAAACAGGCCCAAGACAGTCGCTCAATTCGCCACCGCAAAGTATTAGTAGATTTGGTGAAACAAGGTGGTTGGATCGACGAACGTCAATTTGGTATCCAAGTGGTTGGTAACTACTTTCAGGACCTGAAAGGATTACTCAGTCTTGCACCTCTTGGTTTACGAATGTTCCTTAGGGGTAAATTCCCACTTTCCTTTGAACCTTCCCAAGGTACTCAACAAGTGCGATCGCTGATTGAATCTGTGCAAAAGAACAGCACTGATTAATAAATTCCCCAGTACCTATTTTTAGCGTGGCTCTTGAGGTATATTTAACTTTTGTCCTGATTGTTCATAAACTAAAATATCCCATTGACCATTGTTATTGTACTCAAACGCAATCCTCCGACCATCAGCGCTAATCGTAGGGTTGCGGACTTCTGCTGGTAAGTTATTAGTTAAATTTCTAGATTGTCTAGTTTCTCGGTCATAGAGAAAAATAGTAGATCTTCCCTGACGACTAGCAGCAAAAACAATGTAGCGACCATTCTCAGCCACACTCGGATGAGATGCGATAGTATCGAAGGCATTCAAACCCGGTAAATCTACCAGGGTACGAGTTAGTGTATCGAACATATAAACATCTTGGCTGCCCCGGCGATCGCTCGTAAAAACAATATATCTCCCAGAAATTTGGGGATCTAGTTCCGAAGACGGACTGTTAAGACTCCGACCACCAGGATCAAAGGGATAATTGACTAAGCGAGGATAGCCCACACAGCCAACCAATAAGCCCAAGCTAGCAATAAATATGGGTATAAAAATAGTTTGATTATTCATGTGGTCATTAGTCAATGCTCATTAGACGAACAACTTAATAACTAACACCATTATTTAGTAAGAGTGGGGTGAATTTCCGGAAATCTATATCCTGGGGGTGGCGTAGGGAGAGAATTAATTAACCACAGATGATTATCTCAAACTAGCACCATTGGGAATATCTAATTCAATATTTGGTCCGCGGTCTAAAAGTTCAATATCCCATTGACCACGGCTAGCGGTTTCAAACACAATATAACGTCCATCTGCGCTAATTCCTGGATTTCTCAACCAGCCCCTATAACTGGGAGTAATAACTTGTGAATTTTGCGTAGCCCGATCATAAAGTGCCACAACAGGTCTACCTTGATCACTTGTGAGATAAGCAATGTAACGTCCGGTATAACTCAAGCTTGGACTTTCAGTAATCGTCCGTGGTCGATTTAAACCTGGCGTGCTCACTAACCGTTGTTCTTGCAAGTCATAGACCAACAGTTGGTGACTACCATTACGATTAGATATAAATGCTAAAAAGCGACCATTTCCACTCAATGCAGGTTGCTCTTCAGTGTAGCGACTGTTGAGGGAAGTAGTCCCTAATGGTATTTCGTTGGCACTGCAAGATAACAATAAACTAGCAAAGCTAAAAACCAGGCTCCAACGAATTGGTCCTTGGAGCCAAAATCTAGGCCTAAGTATTTTCACCTCAATTGTTTTCCATAACCTCCAGACCTAATGCACACCCCATCGTATTAGATAACACCCTAATCCACATCAGTCAAATCATCTGGTTCCTGATTGGGGTTTTCTATCGGTTTATATGGGACGTATTCAGTTGGTATTGCATCATCATCAAGGGGTCTGAGTGAACTGGAGTCTGGAGAAGGCGGGCGCTTTCTTGGTCGCGAGGGGGTATCCTGGTCACGAGTTTCCCGACGTGGTGGTCTATTAGTGCTACGACTGGGAGATTTTGTCACTTCACCACCGGAACTATCCCAATCATCAACTTCTCTAGTAGCACCCCAATTTTCTGCTTCAAAACTCCCACGACTGCGACTTACCGGGCGGACAGAACTAGAACGACGCTTTGTGTCTGAGATTTCTGGTCTTTCCCTAGTACTCCGGCGTTCTGGGCGGCGGGGTGGTTGATCCTCATAGTATTGATCACGAGGGGAACGAGTATCCCTACTACCGCGAATACGAGGGCGCACAGGTGGTTCTTCTTCATCATAGGGAAGTGGTTCCAAATCTTCTTCTACCTCAGCCTCATATCCTCTGCGGTCGTAGGAATAGCTTCTGCTGACTTCTCGTTCCTCATCCACAATGGGAGTATTGCGCTTGGCTTGTTGAGTAGCTATACCTCGCAAACGAATACTTTCAACCGCAAAAAACACAGTTGAGCCGACTAACAGCAGCTGATTAAATTGTAGAATTGGATCTAATCGCCACCCTTGGAAAATAAGAATAAAGCCGCAGAGTAAGCCCACTGCTGCAAAGAAAATATCTTGATCTCGTGACAGTTCTGGGCGCACTGTGCGTAGAAAATACAGTGCTGCCCCAGACACAGCCAGGAAAATTCCTAGAATACTGGCTGAGTTCGTCCCAAAATTGACCTGAGCCAGAACGCTGGCTGAATTCAGCCCAAAATTTACCATTGTTCTTTTCCAAATATCAAATCTATGTTAGCGAGTCACAATTAAAATCACTACTCTAATCAGGCAGAATATCGACAATATATTGAAGCTTCAAAGCCTCCAGTAAAGAAGCTCTGAAGCCGTTTAGCGCCAGCTAGTCAAAGTATAGCTTGTCCTCACTGGGAGGACTATTTGCTGTTGGTACAATTGGTTAAGCTGGTTCATGTTTAACTTACATATTTCAGGTGTGCAAGATACCTACCTGAGAAAATATGCAAATTAGATGAGTGTGAGCCCAGATAGCTGACAGACAATCAGTCACAGATGAAAGTCAAAGCCACCCTCCCAAGAATTATGAACGCTGGATTTTATCTTTTTGGCTAATGAAAATCAGCCCAACTGTAGCAGGGAGTACTACAATCACACCACCCCAAAACAGACTCCAAAGAAAATTTGCTAATGAAGGTGTCATAGTTCTAAACCTTTTTTTTACACACTTGATCATAATTCTAATATGGTGTCTCACCAAAAAAGTGGAACATCGTCAATGCTGAGGGAAAAAAAGTATCCTTCCTGGAATTAGGTAAAATTGAAGCAAAAGCATTGAAACATTGCTGCCTTGCTGGCTTTCACCTAAATTCTTTCTTAGTTCACAGATAGTACCTCAAACCAATGACTGGTCTTAACCTAACTGTTTGGATTCTCAGTCCTTTATTGGGACTGATGACATTTTTGTTTATTTTCCGGATAATTCTCACTTGGTATCCACAAGCAGACCTGAATCGTTTGCCCTTTAACCTGATAGCTTGGCCTACTGAACCCTTTTTAGTGCCATTGCGAAAGCTAGTGCAGCCCATAGGAGGGGTAGATATTACCCCTATTCTTTGGGTAGGAATTCTCAGCCTGATCAGGGAAATTCTGCTGGGTCAGCAAGGATTGCTCACCATGATGACTCGCCTAAATTAGGGAATTAGGAAGGGAGTGGGAGGGGGTCAAAGATGTTAGTACCAGACCAACTGCTTTACCCCTACCCAACTTCTTTTATTTCCCCCAGACCTAAAGATTCATCTCCTGGACAAAATTGGTGTAGACATTACCTTGCAAGAATCGGGGGTTTTCCATAATCTTTTGATGAAATCCAATAGTAGTGGGAAGTCCGGTAATGGCACATTCTCGCAATGCGCGTTTCATGCGGTTAATTGCAGTGGCTCGGTCTGGCCCCCAAACAATTAATTTACCAATGAGAGAATCATAATATGGGGGGATTTGGTAGTCTGTGTAAACATGGGAATCAATACGGACACCAGGTCCACCAGGAGGAAGATAGCCGCTAATACGTCCAGGTGCGGGGCGAAAATCATGGTCAGGGTCTTCGGCGTTAATGCGGCATTCAATAGCATGACCTCTTAAGATTACTTGGTCTTGGGTAATCCTTAGTCGTTCCCCTTGGGCAATGCGGATTTGTTCAGCAACTAAGTCTATTCCTGTGACCATTTCTGTTACAGGATGCTCAACTTGAATCCGCGTATTCATTTCCATAAAGTAGAACTTACCAGATCTATCTAGAAGAAATTCCACTGTACCAGCCCCAGTAAAGTTGATAAACTGGGCTGCTCTAACGGCAGCTTGTCCCATTTTTTCTCGTAGTTCTGGGTCAAGTGCCGGACTGGGAGCTTCTTCTAGTAACTTCTGATTGCGGCGCTGAATTGAGCAGTCCCGTTCGCCCAGATGTATAACGTTACCGTAATTATCTGCCAAAATTTGGAATTCAATGTGCCGCGGACGTTCAATAAATTTTTCTATATAAACGCCAGAATTACCAAAGGCCGCTCCTGCTTCCCCTTGGGCGGCTAAGAAAAGTTTGACAAATTCACTTTCAGAACGGACTAAACGCATTCCTCTACCGCCCCCACCAGCAGTAGCTTTAATCATTACCGGATAATCCATATTCTTGGCAATTAGCAATCCTTCTTGTTCGGATTCTACTAAGCCATCACTACCTGGTACAGTTGGAACCAAAGCTTTTTGCATGGTTTCTTTAGCTGTGGATTTATCCCCCATCAGCCGTATGGCTTCGGGAGTAGGACCAATAAAGGCAATATGATGGTCAGCACAGATTTCTGCAAATCTGGCATTTTCTGCTAAAAATCCATAACCAGGATGAATGGCACTGGCATGACGTGTTAGGGCTGCAGAAATAATGTTGGGAATATTCAAATAACTTTTACCGCTAGCAGGTTCGCCAATGCAAACCGCTTCGTCGGCAAGTTGAACGTGGAGAGCATTCTGGTCAACTGTGGAGTGAACCGCAACCGTGGCGATTCCCATTTCTTCACAGGCGCGGAGAATGCGAAGGGCAATTTCCCCCCGATTGGCAATTAATATTTTGTCAAACTTCATAGAAATACATGGTATGCGGGAAACTCAGTCACCAAGGGTACTGAGAGGGAAGCGACGCCAGCGGTTTGAACCGCAGTGATCATTAATCCTGTTGAGCGTCAAATCAACCGGACTTTAGATTTACTAAACTGTCCTAACTGTTTCCAATCCTGATCAGATGCAGAAACTTGTTTTTCAGTGTCCCCATTCATCCAACCAGCTTCGATGTTAGTACCAGTAGATAGTTATTGTCTCCTATCCGATTTGCCACAATACTGTTGCTGGATCTCAAATGATGACAGGACTGATTCTAGGAACTTTTGACGATCCTTTGGGTCTTGAGATAGACAAAAATAGCCAGTGTTTTGCTACTATCTTAAATATTGATGGCTTTTCCTTCTATTTTCATAGTTCGGTAAGGAGTATGATTATGAAAGCTTGGGTTACTACTACTTGCATCTGCCAGTCTTGATTCTCCTAGGCTTTTGTCAGCCCAGTTGGCATCTTATCTTACTCATCAATCCACTAGATTTGTTGGTCATCTATCCTCCTTCCCGGATTTTGTGTTTACTTCCACTTAATTTTTGGGCTGCTTTTACTAAATTTAACTATTTTCTCACTATCTTTATTTTTTTTGTGCTATACTTTATTTCTGGACAACCAGCGCGGATGTGGCGGAATTGGTATACGCGCACGCTTGAGGTGCGTGTGGCTTTGCCTTGCGAGTTCGAGTCTCGCCATCCGCATTTTTTATTTATTTCCTCAAAAATCATGTCTGTAATTTCCAACTTGGTGTTGGAAGCATAATTTTTGTGCTTTTATAGAATTAAGTGAACTTTTGTAAAGAACATTGACTGCAATTTTTAGAGGGAAGAACAATTCAACAGCGCCGACAGCATGGCATCGCCTCACCCCCATTTGGCAAGGTGGGGAGGAGGTGATCCACAAAGGTTTGCCACACTCACAGTTAGCACCAGCCTGGCAATTGTTGCTGTTAGGTGACGGTTCGCCAACAAGACATTTACAATTACTGACGGGAGAACCTACGGAAGTAGATGTTATAGATATGTCTTTGATTGGCATGAACTCAGATGAAGCCCCCGAATTAATTCAGGCTGTGCCAGGACCACGACTGCGGCGACAGGTATGGTTACGTACTGCATCAGGTCAACGATTGGGTTATGCTACCTCATGGTGGGAAGCTAGTCATGTAGATGAATTTTTACAAAATCGTTCACTACCAATTTGGGCAAGTTTAGCAAGTATCCGTACAGAATTATACCGCGATATTCAGGGTATTTACTATGGTGAATCAGCAGATATAGAGTCAGGTTTTGAGATATCTGGTCCTTTTTGGGGTCGTCATTACTTGTTTTGGCATCACGGAAGACCATTAACTTTAATATATGAGGTTTTTTCGCCTTGTTTAACCAAGTATTTGGGTAGCCCAAGACTGATTTACCCAAATGGAGAAGAGGCAGAAAGTTAGTATGATTTCTTGACACTCCCCACGGCTAGAAGCCGGGGGATTCTTGCTTCACGGGGATTCCAATGAATTTACCCGCGCTAACGCGCAGCTTCGCTAACTGCAAGCATCTTGACCGTGTGCCCCACGGCTGCAAGTCTGCGGCTAAATGGTTGTTTTACTCGCTTTGACCATTATATCACTGTGGCTAAAGCCAGTCAATCGTTCTAATGCGACTAAAGTCGCTAGCGCACTACACCCCCATAGTTAGAAACCAGGGGCACTGTGCGCGTTTTCAGGTAGAATATCAATTATATTTATGTGACCACAGTGCAGCTTTTTCAAGTTAGCTATACTTTCAAAGTGCTAGGAGGATGACTGATTTACCTTCTGGGAACCATCCCAAAAAACGGGTCTACTCAATTTAGGAAAGGATGAGGTATAGGTTTCGATGAAGCTGCCCATTATATCTGTGATTAAAAACAATACTAAGAAACCATCTCTGCTGCTGACACTACTGGCTGCTGGATTGTTAATTGGTGTAGGAGGGGCGACATTCTGGTTTTTAAGCCAGAAGCAAACATCTTCTAGAGGTTTGCCAGTGGGTGTAAATATTATCCCTCAAGATGCTCTATTGACGGTTTCTTTAACTACAGATCCCAAACAATGGCAAAAATTGCAGGAGTTGGGAACAAAAGAAATGCAAGCAGAAATCACTAAAAATTTAGTGCAGTTGCGCGATCGCTTTTTGACTGAGAATGGTTATGACTTCCAGACAGACATCACCCCGTGGGTAGGTGATCAAGTCACCCTGGGAATTTTCTCTGCGCCAACAATTGAACCAGGGCTGAAACCCTTGGACAAGAATAAGGATAGTGCCATAGCTCAACAGTCCATAATCATGGTATTACCGGTCAAAAACCTGGAAGCAGCCCAAAATATGTTGGCAGAGCCTAAAACCCTTAAACAAGGTAAATGGACTGAGCATATCTATCAAGGAATTACCATTAGACAAACTGATAATCAATCAGGGCAAAAGCTTTCAGCTGCATTACTAGACCAACGGTTTCTAGTGCTCACTGATGATCCCCAAGCCACAGAACGGGTAATTGATACATATAAAGGTAAACCATCCCTAGCAACACTAGAGGGTTTTGGGGATAATTTGCGCAAAATTGCCAATTATCGCCCCTTTGCTCAGTTTTATCTGAATGTACCAATTGCCTCCAAACTGGCTGCTGCTGCTACTCCCGACCCTCCTTTTCCGGCTCAAGTTTTAACCCAACTGCAAAATAATCAGGGTCTAGCCGGGTCTGTGACTTTGGAAGCAGAAGGAATAAGGCTTACGGGTATTTGGTGGCGGAATTCTCAAAGTCAGCGTCTGTTAAAAGTGGACAAGACAGACGGAATCATGCAAAACCGGTTACCTGCGGACACATTAATGATGCTGTCTCACACAAACCTACAAAACTTGTGGGAAGAGTACGTTTTAATCTCACAAAAAAACCCCCTCTCGCCTATATCCCCAGAAAAGTTGCGAGGTAATGTGAAGTCACTCACCGGATTGGACTTAGATAAAGATTTTCTCAGTTGGATGCAAGGTGAATTTTCTGTCTCGGTGATTCCCAATAGCTCAAATAATGATTATTCCCAGGATTACCGTGCAGGCTTGTTACTCATGGTACAAGCAAGAGATGCTTCTAACGGGGAAAGCCTACGTAAGTCAGCTGAAGCATCTTTGAAAAAGCTGGATGAGGTGATGCAAAACCAATATCAGTTCCAAATTCAACCGAGTACAGTTGCAGGTAAACCAGTTGTTAACTGGATTACACCCTTTAATACTTTAACTGCCACCCATGGCTGGTTGGATAACGATATTGCTTTTTTAGTAGTGGGGGCTC
Organism: Anabaenopsis elenkinii CCIBt3563; assembly: GCF_015245355.1. Lineage (GTDB taxonomy): Bacteria > Cyanobacteriota > Cyanobacteriia > Cyanobacteriales > Nostocaceae > Anabaenopsis > Anabaenopsis elenkinii. The sequence goes on from NZ_CP063311.1 coordinate 2,966,442, forward strand.
CCATCACTGATAAAATTATTCCTAAACCTGAGCAAACACTAGCTAGTAGGGAGTCATTTCAACAAACTGTTCCTAAACAATCCCATACCACTGCCAGATTTTTTTTGGATATGGAAACATCTGTTAAAGATTTTGCATTAAATACTGTATTTCCTCAGCAACAAGCCTTTCTAGATGCTACGCAATCAATTGGTATGACATCTGCTGTAAGCGATGAGCGCAGTATGCGCTACGAAATTTTTATAATACTCAAAAAAGGTGAGACAAAAGGTGCTGGCTAGTTAGTCTCAAGAAACCTACCGGCCCCAGTAATGCTTCTCACAGGATAATTTCTGAGTGGTTAGCAAGGGTGTAATGCACCAAGGGGGGACTAAAAACTATGTCCAATCAGTCTCCTAAGCCGATAGGATCAGAACAGTCAGAATTATTATTTTAACGAATCAACTGGGGAGAAGACTTTATGAATCTGGTTGAACTCCAGAACTGGCTGGACAATGCCACTTTTGCTGTATTATTTGTCACAATGCTGGTGTACTGGGGGGGTGCAGCATTTCCGAATCTGCCCGCACTTGCTGGTTTGGGGACTGGGGGTATGGCGATGGCGAATTTATGTATAGCTACCTTACTAGGGGCGCGATGGATAGAAGCGGGCTATTTTCCTCTGAGTAACTTGTATGAGTCCCTATTTTTTTTGGTGTGGGGTATTACCGCAGTGCATCTGTTTGCCGAGAACACGAGCCGGAGCCGCCTAGTAGGGGTTGTCACAGCACCGGTAGCAATGGGGATTACTGCTTTTGCAGCCCTCACCTTACCATCAGAAATGCAATCAGCCGAACCTTTAGTACCTGCTCTGAAGTCGAACTGGTTGATGATGCACGTCAGTGTGATGATGTTGAGTTATGCTGCTTTGATGGTAGGATCACTATTAGCGATCGCCTTTCTCATAGTGACTCGCGGTAAAAATATTCAAGTACAAGGCAGTTCTGTAGGTAATGGCGGTTATCGCCATAACAGCTACCGTTTGCATAAAGCAGGGGAGCTAACTTCCCAACCGGGAACACCCCCGTTAGAGAATAATGGCTTTGCTCGCTTTGATGGTAATAACAATGGCAACCGTCACACTGCGGTTTTAGATTTAGTTACGGTTACTGAGTCACCCACAGTAGTGACTACTGCCAAGGAAGTACTATCACCACAGCGCTTGAGTCTAGCTGAAACCTTAGACAATATGAGCTATCGCGTCATTGGACTAGGATTTCCCCTGATTACCATTGGTATTATTGCCGGTGCGGTCTGGGCTAACGAAGCTTGGGGTTCCTACTGGAGTTGGGACCCAAAAGAAACCTGGGCTTTAATTACCTGGTTAGTTTTTGCCGCCTATCTCCACGCCCGCATTACTCGCGGTTGGCAAGGTCGTCGCCCGGCAATTTTAGCCGCCAGTGGTTTTGTGGTGGTCTGGATTTGCTATCTGGGTGTGAATCTTTTAGGTAAAGGTTTGCATTCTTACGGTTGGTTTTTTTAATTATCCTCTAACCCCTCCCCCCAGGGGAGGAGGTAAAAAAAGATAAAATGGTATGGACTGACCTACACGCAAAAATACATCGTACGATTCGCTCACGCCAATTGTTTGAGCGTCATCAGAGGCTATTAGTAGCGGTTTCTGGTGGGCAAGATTCTCTGTGTTTAATCAAGTTACTGTCGGATTTACAACCCAAGGGTCAATGGCATTTAGGTGTTGCCCACTGTAATCATCGCTGGCGTAACGATTCTGACGCTAATGCCCATCATGTGGAAAAATTAGCTAAAAGTTGGGGTATATCCTTTTATTTAGCAACAGCTAGGGAAGCCTTAAATAGTGAAGCGGCTGCTCGTAATTGGCGATATCAAGCTTTAAGTACCATCGCCCAGGCAAATAGTTACCAGTATATTGTTACAGGGCATACCGCCAGCGATCGCGCTGAAACTCTGCTGTACAACCTCATGCGGGGAACGGGTACCGATGGGTTACAAGCACTTACTTGGCAAAGACCACTCACAGCAGGTGTTTTACTAATTCGTCCGCTTTTAGAAATTACTCGCCAACAAACAGGGAAATTTTGTCAAGACTTTCATCTCCCAGTGTGGGAAGATATCACTAATCAAGATGTAAAATATGCCCGCAATCGGATTCGCCAAGAATTGATACCATATTTAAAAGCAAATTTCAACCCCAAAGTAGAATCCGCTTTAGCACAAACAGCAGAACTATTGCAAGCCGAAGTGGAATATTTAGAGCAAGCAGCTGACAAGTTAAGGGAAGAAGCCATTGGGGGGCCAAATGCGCACCCCACAGGTAATGAAGGAAATCGAACTGAGTTAAGGTTAAATCGCCGGGTATTACAGAAAGCACCATTAGCGCTGCAACGTCGGGTCATGAGGCAAATATTACAAAAGATTCTCACTGATACTCCGATTTTTGAACATATTGAAAAACTAAGAGCGTTAATTACAGCCCCAAACCGTTCACAAACCGATCCATTTCCTGGAGGTATCATCGCCCAAGTCCAAGGCGATTGGATTTGCCTCAAGGACTATCAGAGAGGAGATTAATGGCGTCTCCACCAAACTGATTTACTCTGGTGGGATCTAAAGCTAGGTAGGATGAAATTAGGTAAAACACGGGGTAGTTCCACTAAACATCCTAGTGGTAATCCTAGAATTGAAGTAAATAACCAAAAACCAATCAGTACTCAGAACTTTGATTATGCTGCGGGAACAACAGCCAATTTTAGGTTACTTCATAGAAGAAGCTAGAGACCATGTGAATATAATTGAGCAGGGGTTACTGGATATCCAAAATACCTGGAATAAGCCAGAAATGGTCAAAGAAATTTTCCAGTCCGCTCATTGGCTCACGGAAAGGGCGGGGATGCTAGGGCTAATTACCATTGAACAGACATCCCACCGTCTAGAAGATTGTTTTAAAGTTTTGCAAGAACATCAGGTTCAGGTTGACCAAAAGTTAACATCTTTATTTCTCAATGTATGTAATACCCTAAAGGTACTATTAGAAAATTTAAGTAGCGTTTCCCCAGATATATCGGAACATACGGCTCATACTTGGATATTAGAAGAAAGTGCTGCTCAATTTCAAGGGCTGTATCAGCATCTGGAATTGCTGCTCAAACAAAACAGTGGTGAACTGCTAAAGGAAAAGACCGGAATAGCAGTGGAAATCAGCCGGGAGGATATTGTCAGTAAACTTACCGAGGTGTTACCCTGTCTAGATATTCTTAAGGTGGCAGAATACGGGGAAACTCCATCGACAGAATCACTCTTGTCTGGAGGATTTTCAGAACAACATTCGCTACCGGCAGGAGCAAATAACTATGGGGATGAATTTCACCCCCTGGTGTTGCAAACAGTGCGGGAAATGTTGCAACTATTTAAGCAAAACAAAAAACCCGCATCTCGGATCTATCTCCAGCAATGTTGTCAGCATTTGGTGGAAATTGGCCAGAGGCAAAATTTCCCTCATTGGTGTAGATTATGTCAGACAGCGGCAAGTGCGATCGCAAATCCTCACAATACCTATCTGACCCTAGCGAAAATTGTTGTTACCGAAATTAAACAAGCCCAAGAACTAGTTCTCCAAGGTAGAGAACAGGAGATTGTAACTAGTGAGCAATTATCAGCCCTCTTAAACGTGGGAAAACTGGATTTCTTACAGTCTCAGGAGTTTCACCAGCCTGTATATGTAGAGGAACCCACAGCAGGGGAGAAATTCTCCTCAAATACAGATAATGATGCTAATGATTCGGGTATGATAATGCCCCCAGAGATTATAACCAGCTTAAATGAACTCTCTGGCAGTGATCACACAGCAACAGAAAATAGTACTTATACTCTCGTGTTATTGGGGGATGGTCGAGAAAACACAGATATAAGTGATATTGACCAGAATCACCAGTTAGGGTTAGCAAAGTTCAGTACTCCCTCTGATTTACCGTCAGATAAAAGCTCTCAAGAAGAGAAAGTTTTACAGATTAGCACTCTGAGTGAAATAGATTTTGGGCACAGTGGTTTAGCTGATTTGGGGTCTTTTGTTAATAATGTCCTCTGCTGCTAACATCTGTAAAAGTTTGTCTACATTATCTATATCCCCAACAATGCGCCGAATTGGTTGCGGCCAAACCTTAACCAGAGTAGGAGTTGCAGAAACTTGATCAATTTCGGCCTGTTCGGGATTGGTTAAAACATCAATGACTTTCATCGTATAAGGATACCCCAGCGATCGCTCCAAAAGTGCGTGGAGATTCTGAAGAATCCGTTGTGTATTCAAACTATGTCCAGCCACAAACAGCCGCAAAACATAACATTCTGCTTGTAACTTTAACTTTTGTGTAAGGTTCATTGGTATATCAGACTGTAGTTGAGCTCCGGAGTAGTCCAAATCAACTATTAAATCATGGTCTTCCCAAAGTTGGGGAAAGGTGGAGCGATAAGTTGCTAAGACCATATGATCGCACAATCCCTCTTGCCTTGGTGCTGTTTGCCAAACTAAATCCGTGCCAAAAATAGCATTAAGTAAGGCCTGATGTCGCATAACATATGGATAGGCTTCAGCAAAGGTTTTGATTTCGTGAGTATGTGGATCTAACCAGTGGTCAATAGTTGCAGTATAGCAAGGAACTAAAAAATGTGGCGGTTCTGGTAAGTCCAAGATTTCCTGCAAAGCCGCACATAAATGTAAATGCCATCGCCCCTGCTTGTGAGGGTCGATGCAGTAAATTAAATCCCCTCCTGGTGTAAAAAGGGCAATACCTTTAAACAATTGGGGTTTCGATAGTTTATCAGTGATCAATTCAGTTACAGGGTTGAGGGAAAATAAAAGTCAAAAGATTGTTTTGATCATGTATTCTACCTAAACTTGTACTCACAGAAACTGTGTGATTTGATGACATGATGTTTTAAAAGCAATAATACGTAGTGCTATTGTATATTTTTTTATTTTTTGGCTCACATATACTTGTTCGGCACAAGACAGTGATTATATCAATAAATTTTAAGTTATTTTCAATAATCAAGAATATTTCAGTAAATCTAGGTTGGAGTTACTGCTAGGGTTTGCACCCTGCAATAGTCAGCAGTTATTCAGTTGTTGATGATAATTATGAGAATTAGCAGGCAATTTGCTAAGAAATATTAAGTAAAAGTGAATTTCTGATTGAGAAAGAAACTGGGATATCTAAGTCATATTCTGAAGTATTCCGGAAGATATCCCTCTTCTGTCACTTTCCGAAATAAACAAGCAGTAAATACAATAAATTATGCAGAAGAATAAAAGGGTTTTAATCCATTCATAACACTAATGAGTTGGTTAAACCCAAGCAGCAAATTGGAATTGGGAAAAACATCAAGCCAGGGATAAATCAACCAAAAAAGTAAAAATGGTTGGACAATTAATCGCAGATTATTGAGAGTATTCTTCCATCCGGTTTGATGATTCCATTGCTGATGCACAGAGAAATCAACTGCACTGATTTCTAGTATGTTAGGTGCAAGCTGATGAGATTGATTTAGGGATAAAAACGCTGGAGAGTTTAAACTAATCATTGTGTAAACACACAAAATAATTTCCCACCATTTCTCAATATGCTGAAAATCAGTAAACCGATAATCTGTCCAACCTAATTCCTGTTTACACTGACGAAAGGCATATTCTACCCATGTTCTTAATCCATAAAAGTCGCCTAAAATTTTCTTGAGATTTCCTTGAAGATTGGTCATGACAAAAGAAGTAGAATTCTCTGGCATTGTTTCTGGATCTGTGGTTAATTCCCAGTAAGTTATCTCCTTTCTCTTACCATAAATTATTTCGCGGATATATCTATTCTCTGATTTTTGGTTACTAAATGTTCTGGTAAATTTACACCACTTATTCGCCCTAACCTTCTGATTGCCAGGCAACCATACTGCATGATTACTTCTAATTGCTACGACATAAGCTAAGTTATATGCTGCTAATTTTCTTATAAATTGACTACTCTCACCATATAAACTGTCTGCCAATACTAATTCAATAGTAAAGCCGAACTCAATTAATTCTGTAATTATTTCTGTCGCTAATTCTATCTTGGTCTTATATGTATCTTCTGCTCTTAGTGTCTTTTGCGGTTTGAATACTTTGAACAGTAGCGGAAATGTTATGTTATCGTACACTCCATAGGCATTGACTGAAACTATCCCTCTATCTATTTTCCCCACACTTCCTAAATATTGTCTGGCTACGTAATCAGTCTTGTTACCTTTTTTCCTGTCTCCTGTTTCATCAATGACTACGGTAATTGCTTTTCCATTTAATGCTCTCTTTATTTTATCTAATCTTTTGTTTCTTACTTTCTCTACTGACCAGTCTGAATTAGCAATAAAATGATGTAATGATTGGGCTGAGTTTATGCTTACTACTTTCGCTATCTCTGGTAAGGATTTCCTTTTGAGCGTTGAGATGATTCCCAAATGTAAATATTTGAAGCACTCATAATTTCTTACTTCTTTAAATATGTCTCTGTACTCTTCACAATATTCATCTATGACTCCCACTGTTGGGTGGGCCTCTCGACGTAAATGTTTGAGTATTTGTAATTCTACATCCATTGCTCTACCTACCTTGTAGAGTTTTTTCTTTTAACTATTATATTCTTTATTCTCGGAAAGTGACAGAAGAGGGATATAGCAACCGCCAAGGAGGTTAGGACGCAAAAAGCAAGACATCCTCAATGGCATCTCGTAAAGAATCAAACCGCTCAAGTTTTTTGCGGATTCGACTTTTTAACCAAGACCAACATTTTTCAATCTGATTCAGGTCTGGAGAATAAGGTGGTAGGTACAGCACTTCACACCCTGCGTACTGAATCAGTTGTTGAATGCGCCCACCTTTATGAAATGTGGCATTATCCATCACCACAACCTGTCCTGGTTTGAGTGTGGGAAGCAAACAAGCTTCAAGCCAAGTCTCAAATACTATTCGATTACACGCACCCTCAACAGTGAAAGGAGCTATCAGCTTATGGTTACACAGCGCGGCAATTATGTTCACCCGACCTTGACGACGACCTGATTTAAGTGCATGGAAGCGCTGTCCTTTTGAATTCCAACCGTAATCATACTGGTCTCGGTTGTCCATTCCTGACTCATCGAGGTATACAATCTTCTCCACAGGTAACTCAGACAACTGCGTTACGAAAGCCTGTCGTTTGACCTCATCGCGCTCACGGTAGCCATAAGTCTTTTTTTTCGCGTAAAACCAATTTTTTTCAAAGCTCTTGAGATTGTGCGATCGCTAATTTCTTCAGGCCAAAGTGAGGCCATCTCTACTTGGGTTTTCTCGCCATGTACGGAAGCGAACTCACGAAATTTTTCCCAATCGGTAATTTTGTGACCATTCCCAGGACGCTGATTAGGCAAGGCTTGGAAGTCCCCCGTTTCGGTTTTTCGCTTCAACCATAGGGTGATGGTGTTGCGACTAATATTAAACATTTGACTGGCTTGAGTTTTCTTCAAGCCATCGAGTTCAATCGCTTGGATTACTTTTTGACGAAGGTCGTAACTGTACGGTTTGGGCATATACCTGTAGCAAGCGATCGCTTCACATGAAAAGGGACTACTTATAGTTTATGCTTAAATTACCTTGGCGGTTGCTATAGATGCCATAAACTAGGTGGCCGATTAAACGTGAAATTGACCTTACACTCATCTTTGTCAAAAATCAAGTGTAAACTTTAGTAAAGAAATGCTCATTTTATGAACGGCATTCTATATACTTAAACTTCAATTGAAGAATTCAGTTAAATCGTGAACAACGATATGTAACTGACATGAAAACCTTGCTGTATATTTTTGGGAGGAAAAGTCATGGTTTCGGCTAAAGGCTCTAATCTAGGAAAGACCTACTCCTTGATGATCAAAAGTTTTTTGATTTGGACGTTCACATTGGCAGTATGCTTGTTGGTTGTCGGATTTCCATTAGTCTTTTTGATGGCTACGGTCGGATGCTTATTGTCAATTGTCTTGCAATCTGTAATGCCTGTTAGTGCCGTTTTGCTGGTATCAGGTGGTTTAATTATGTTGAACGTCCTGGGGGTAATGATCGCTGCTGGCGTGTTGACTTTTAAAGGTGTACACCCCAATCAGGTCAAGTGGTTGAGCTGGTTACATGGAGAAGGAGAGCATATACAGACTTCTTCTGTATATGCGGCTTGTCCTTTGACTTGTGAAATAGAGGTATAGTTTATTCCGATCAATTTGACAAACAGAGCATCTGCCCGGTTAAACCGGGTTTTTTCATGTTTAATTTCTCTATGTTGAAGATAGGGGATGATTTTACTAGGATGGCTATAGTTTGTAGTGATCAGGTAATGATATCTTGATAAACAATGACTATTAAAAAGAAAGTTGCCATTATTTTAGGTACACGTCCAGAAGCGATTAAACTGGCTCCTGTGATTCAAGTATTTCAAAAGTCGCCAAAATTTAACTTACAGGTAATTTTAACTGGACAGCATCGCGAGATGGTAGAGCAAGTGATGCATTTATTCAACCTAAAAGCTGATGATGATTTAGAAATTATGCAGCCTCAGCAAACCTTAAATGATATTACTTGTCGAAGCTTAGAGGGATTAGAAAGATTATTTCACAAAAGTCAGCCGGAATTAGTCATAGTTCAGGGAGACACTACCACAGCTTTTGCCGCAGCTTTGGCAGCATTTTATCAGAAAATTCCCGTTGGTCATGTAGAAGCTGGTTTAAGAACTGACGAATTATGGAATCCATATCCGGAAGAAGCGAATCGGCGGCTGATTTCTCAAATCACACAGTTACATTTTGCGCCCACTCCTTGGGCTGCGGATAACTTACAACGTTCTGGGGTTTTGGGAACAATTCACATCACAGGTAACACTGTCATTGATGCACTATTAAATGTAGCTGCAACTCAACCCACCTGTAATGTACCGGGTTTAGATTGGAATTCCTATCGCATATTGCTAGCAACAGTTCATCGGCGGGAAAACTGGGGAGAACCATTACAAGCGATCGCGCAAGCATTTTTACAGATATTAGATAAGTTTCCTGATACAGCCTTGGTGTTACCATTGCACCGTAACCCCACAGTGCGAGAACCATTACAAGCACTATTAGGGAATCATCCCCGCATCTTTTTAATTGAACCTTTAGATTATGCCGAACTAGTGGGGGCAATTGGGCGATCGCATTTCTTGTTAACTGACTCTGGGGGTTTGCAAGAAGAAGCTCCCAGCTTGGGAAAACCAGTATTGGTTCTGCGAGATACTACAGAAAGGCCGGAGGCTGTAACTGCTGGTACAGCCAAACTGGTGGGAACGACAACACAGAAAATTGTTCAAGCTGCGGGGGAGTTACTAAGTAACCCCAAGGTCTATGACACAATGGCCAACGCCATAAATCCTTATGGAGACGGTCACGCAGCCGAACGCATCTTAGAAATTGTGCAAAATTATTTTGAGTTACCGTCCAAATAAAGCTCGGCGAGTTCGAGTACCAACAACACCATCAACAGGTAAGTGATTACGAGCCTGAAAATGTCGAACTGCGCGAGCAGTCACAGGGCCATAATATCCCGTAGGTTGCACCCCTAAGGCTCTTTGAACTTCTCTGACAGATGCACCTCGAGATCCCAATCTCAGATGAACTCCTCTGCCCTGAGAACTGCTGTAAGTATTGCCAAATAAAGCTCGGCGAGTTCGAGTACCAACAACACCATCAACAGGTAAGTGATTGCGAGCCTGAAAATGTCGAACTGCGCGAGCAGTCACAGGGCCATAATATCCCGTAGGTTGTACCCCTAAAGCTCTTTGAACTTCTCTGACAGCTGAACTGCGAGATCCGAATCTGAGATTAACTGCGCCACCAACACCACGATTAGTAATATGAGTGGTACGACGACGATAATTTGGTGTCCTACCAATCCATCTGGCAGAAACAAATCTATTGCCAGATAGCCGAGCGAAACCATTAATGATTTCCCTAGGATGGATGGGGGTACCATTAGGGAGACAGTCTACAACTGGGGAGTGGAGGTTGGGATGCTGACGGACACGTAAACAACCACCGTTGGTGCTGACGTATGATGTTGCCAGCGCCTGAGCTTGGGTCAGTGTAGCTAAAAATATAGTCATGCCGGCTAAAGCTAACCAAGCAGAGGATTTGAGAAAATTCAGCCAGTTGAATTGTCGCTGCGGAATATGATATTCTGTAGGTGTGACTACTCTTGAAGGCATCAAGAGTTGTTTCCACTCAAGCTGAAGGTTAGGAACATTATTCTCATTTGCTTCTTCGTTGGCCATAAACATATGTGAATAAGCCATGTAGTCCATAATTGCTCCTTTCAACAATCAATTGAGAATTGGTCAAGAATTACTGAAGCTGGAAAGCTAAAAGGATTAAACCCTGCCATTAAAGTCCTATGGTTTACCAACATATTGCTTAAGATTCTCGAAAAGCTTATACAACAAAGATTTCGAGATTTGAAAATTGCAATACTCTTGACAAAAAGTAACTGATTATTATCGATGAAAACCTCATTTTATTGAGCATGAACAACGGAGGATTAAGGCTTAGGATTTTGGTGCGCGACCGCCCTGACAAATATTCAGAAATATCCAGGTAATGGATAGCTTGACGGCGAGAACTCCAGACAAAAAATATCAGCATGAATTTGCCCGCCATTGCACTATACTTCCACACCTTCAAAATTGCCTAAGTAACAAACAGTACTATTTGCAGGTGTAATCTATCTTTTTCATGCTCTGAGCTACTATAGTAACTCACTAAAAAAACTCATGATCCGGACGCTCAGGTTAATGACCCGCGACACCTTCATGAGTTAAGAAAATTATTTGATGATGGAATCAAGATTTAGGATGACTCCACTGATGGCTATTCCTCTTCCTCTGGTAAGCCAAAAATTGATTTATATAACTTGATGTACTGTTTGGCAGATTCATGCCAGCTGAAGTTCTGGCTCATACCACGTTGTTGCAATTCCTGCCATTGAGGTTGGAAACGGAAGCCTTCCCAAGCTCGGATCATACAGGTAAACAGGTCTAACGGTTCATAGCGGTCAAAACAATAACCAGTACCGGCTGCGTTCATGGGGTCATGGTGCAATACGGTGTCCACTAATCCACCTGTACGGCGCACAATAGGGGGACAACCGTAACGCAAAGACATCATTTGACTGATACCGCAGGGTTCAAATCGGCTAGGCATTAAGAAAGTATCAGCACCAGCATAAATCCGCCGAGACAGGGCATCATTATATAGCAGATAAGTTGCCATCCTTCCAGGATAGCGGGATGCTAACTGCCACATTTGGGTTTCGTAGTAGCGATCGCCTGTTCCCAACAGCACGAATTGGGCATCAGTATAAGCCATGAAACGGTCTAGGATTTGTAAGACCAAATCAATACCTTTTTGCTCTACTAAGCGTGTTACCATGCCGATTAAAAAGGCTTTGCTATTAACTTCTAAACCCACTTCTTCTTGGAGAGCAATTTTGTTAGCCTTGCGTTTATCCAGGGTACCGATAGTAAAGTTTTGGCTGATGGCTTTATCTGTGGCAGGATCGTAAAGCTCAAGGTCTATACCATTGATAATCCCCGATAACTTACCACTGATAAAAGACAGCAAACCTTCTAGGGTTTCGCCGTAGGCAGGAGTTTTGATTTGTTCAGCATAAGTGGGAGAAACTGTGTTCACCCGGTCAGCGTACTGCACTGCAGCCGCCATGGTATTATGTCCCTGCATATACCATGGACACCAAGTAATTTTTTCTAAATACCATCGCCACGGTCCTTGATAGGCGAGGTTGTGAATAGTAAACACAGTGCTGATATCCGGGTCTTGGTGCATCCACACCGGAATCATTCCTGTGTGCCAATCATGACAGTGGATAACTTGTGGCTTCCAGTAGTTCCAGCAAAATTCAGCTGCACCATTGGCAAAAAAAGTAAACCGCCAGTCCTCATCATCACCACTATAAATCCGGCGGGGTAAAAATGCAGGGTGTCCGAATAAGTACAAGGGAACGTCAGTACCTGGTAACACACTTTCGTAAACCTCAAAGTCCTGGAACATGGCATAACCCTTCCAAATTGGTGTTTCAGGAACCTGCATTTTGTCTGGGAGGAAGCCATAATAAGGCAAGAATATGCGGACATCATGCCCCATTTGTCTCAATATTTTGGGTAATGCACCCACCACATCCCCCATTCCTCCCACTTTGGCCACGGGAGCTGCTTCTGCTGCAACAAATAGAATCCGCATGGTAGTTTTTATTTCCCCGGTTATGCTTATCTGTTTTGAGTTATTAAGTTTTGCACTATAATTACTGATCTAATCACATTTGCTGACCCAATATCTCAGGAACCCCGTTGAATTTCGGTAAATATTTCCTCCAAGATTTCCTGTGCGCCTTTTTCGCGTAATAGTTCTGCTAGTTGTGCCCCTAGTTTTTCGGACTCCTGCGCTGCACCACTTACAGTGTCTTTTACCAGTTTTTGACCGTCCACACTGGCAACTATGCCAGTTAAAGTTAAATTATCACCACTTATCTCTGTATTTACACCTATAGGAACTTGACAGCCGCCTTCGAGAACCCGCAAAAATGCCCTTTCGGCGAGACAGCGATCGCGGGTTGGAGGGTGTTCAATGGCTTTGAGGATGGTGATGATTTCCTGGTCATCTGCACGGCATTCTATCCCTAAAGCACCTTGTCCTACTGCATGGAGAGAAATTTCTGGGGGGATAATTTGATGAATGCGATCACTCATCCCCAGGCGCTCCAATCCCGCCGCTGCTAAAATTAGGGCATCATATTCCCCAGCATCCAGTTTAGCCAGGCGTGTATTTAAATTTCCCCGGACATCTTTAAACGTGAAATGAGGAAATTTGTGGCGTAACTGTGCTAGTCGTCTTAAGGAAGATGTGCCGATCACTGCACCTGCTGGCAAAGTTTCAAGTTGCTTATTCTTATACTTATCGTGTACCACCAGGGCATCCGCGGGGTTTTCCCGCTCTGTAATCACTGCTAGAGTTAACCCTTCCGGTAAATTAGTGGGTAGATCCTTGAGAGAATGAACTGCAAAGTCAATCTCCTGACTGAGCATTCCCAGTTCCAACTCCTTAGTGAATAGTCCCTTATCGCCGATTTTAGCTAATGCTACATCCAAGATTTTGTCACCTTGGGTAGACATGGTATGGACTTCAAAAGTGATATCAGGAAAGCTTTTTTGAAGTTGTTCTCTTACCCAGTAGGTCTGAACTAGGGCGAGTTGACTTTTACGAGAACCAATGCGGATAGTGCGTACAGGACTGGAAACAACTGAAGTCATAAATAAAACAGTATCTGAAAACCAGGGAATCAACTTATTCTCATCTAGATTACCGCAGTGGGTAAGTCTCCCGATGGTTATTGTCTAATTCATGTAAAATTTATCCTGTTTTTTTACATTTTTTTACATTTTGCTGAATTAGTTAACAGTTTGCTGGTACAACCCCAGATCATGGGTAGACGACAGACATCCCCATAATTTGATACCTTAATTTCATAAAACTGAAGTTTGCCACCCATGAGCCGTTCCGCTTGCCTTATCTTTAATCCAGTAGCGGGTCAAGGAGACCCTGAACAAGATCTGGCGATCATTCGGGCATTATTAGAGCCAGAAATTGACTTGGATGTTTACCACACAACAGCAGAAGTTGCTGCCGACAAACTAGCTGAATTAGCCGTAAAACGCGGTGTGGAAGCAATTATTGTTTCTGGGGGAGATGGCACTTTGTCAGCGGCTGCTACTGCTGTAGTAGGTACAGATATTCCCTTTGGGATTATTTCCCGGGGAACAGCCAACGCCTTCGCCACTGCATTAAAAATACCTGATACTATTGACGCGGCTTGTCAGACAATTCTGCAAGGGCGAACTCGATATGTAGATACAGCTTATTGTAACCATCACCCCATGGTATTACTAGCAGGTATCGGCTTTGAAGCCGAAACTGTAGAAATGACAGACCGAGACGCTAAAAAACGCCTGGGGGTAATGGCTTATATTTTAGCTGGGTTACAAACACTAAGGAATTTACAAAGTTTTCAAGTACAAATTGAGACTGAGGATAAAATCATTAGCACCACAGCATCCGCTGTAACAGTAGCTAATGCTGCCCCTCCTAGTTCAGTTTTAGCTCAAGGTCCAGCAGGTATTATTTACGATGATGGACTGCTAGATTTAACCATAGTGGCTCCGGAAAGCAAAGCAGGAGCGATCGCGGCGACATTTCATTTATTACAAACCGCTTCTAGCGGTAGCCCAGTCAAGCGGGATGATATCGGCTACCTGCGAGGAAAGCAATTCAAAATTAACACCTCACCCCCCCAAAAGGTGGTTTTAGATGGTGAAATTATTGGTACAACTCCTATTGAAGTTAATTGTGTACCAGCAGGCTTGAAAATTTTTGTGCCTTTTGACCAAGCAGTTAGTTCGACGGAAAAACTAGAGGGACTTCCTAACTTGATGGTGGAGAGTAAACAGAACAGCAAAATTCAGGAGTAGTTTGTATTGTCACTCTTTGTGAGTCTTGACTTCTCCCTTGGTTGAAACACAAGGGATTCTAAACTGATGTTGCTACGCGGTCTGAAGACACGCTACGCAACGTTTACGATATGATTTATTTAACCTAATAAACAAGTCATATCGTTGTGGCACAGTCAAAGATGCCCTACCCACCTCGGCTAAACATAAACCTAGCTGTGTGGTTACTTTTCTTAAAATATTTGCTGCAGCTTGAGCATCTGCGGAGATTAATAATCCTTTGGCAGATTGGTATAATCCACGTTTTACCCTTTTACCTGACGGTTTCCATCCTGCGGGTTTTTCACCATGCTTGTAGATGCTATCGTCATCCAGGTAAGACGCTTGTGATGTATACGCCTCTTCCGTTAATGTCACAACAATTCCATATTCATTAGCCAATTCCTTTAATCTTTGAATCAATCTCCCTGTGGGGATGGGGACAAAATTTTGATTGTTTGCCTTACCTAAATTAGCATTAACTTTTTGTCCTTGATTCCATCCAATAACTATATTTCCTATCTGGTCATTCAGGCATCTGTTAACAATGAATCTAGCTGCTTTGTTAATGGCATCTCGCATCTGGTTATTGCGTTTGCGTTGAATGCGGTCAAGGTTAGCATCCCAATAAAAATCAGACTTACCTTGCTTATATTTAGCAACTAGACGGCAATAACCTTGATTCATTGATTTGAGTTTCTTACCATCAATGATTAAACTTTTGCCAAGAGTAGAAACACCTGTTAACCAATTAGTCCCTCCGTGGTCAAATCCCCATGCTTGGGAGTAATCAAGATGTGGGTTGTTTTCAATTGGTTGCTTACCATCATCAATTACCCAGTCAATCCAGAAAAGACCATAATAAGGACGAACTGTTACTTCCTTTACCCAATCGGAATCAATAAAATCAGGCAAGGTTAGTTTGATATCTGTGATTAATTCTGGTTTGGTTTCTTTACTTATTGATGGCTTGAAATAACCATCTTTAAAAGTAAGTGCTTGCCTTGGGAATGTTACTGCGGCTAATCCTCCTTTTTTACGATACTTAGGTAATGAGGGTCTATCAACCTCCCCGTTGTAATAAGCTTTAACCAATCCGTTGTAACTGGTTATTGCTTCACCAACTAGTTTTAAGGTTTGTTGTGCTGCTTGTGCGGCTAAACCTTTGTAATGGGGATTATCTTTAAGAGTTTTATCTAATTCCGGGTAAGTTGTTTGGCAATAATAAGTTTTCCATCCACTACGCAATTCGTCGCCAGACCAATAAGTTGTCAAAGCATTATGCATGCTTTCTAGTCGTGCGTAATGACTTTGACGAGTATAGTAAATCGCACAATTTATTAAGCTATTCGAGTGTTGGCATTGGTCAACCCAAAAAGCTTTTTCTTCATCAGTGAATTTAGCTCTGATTGGAATTGTTCTGTACAATCTTTACTCACCTCCTGTTTAGAAGGATAGTTGAAACAACATTTAAAATCAACAATATACAATGGCTAAATTATCAAAAGAAGATTATGAGTACAGACGAACCGAAAACTCTGTATCATCAATCAACTACCACTTTGTTTTTGTACCAAAGCGTAGAAGACCAGTATTAATTAAAGATGTTGCTGCACGATTACAAGAAATTATTTTTGACTTAGTTACTGAACATGGATGGAAATTAATCGCACTTGAAGTTCAACCAGACCATGTTCACTTTTTTATTAATGCGCCGACCCATGAATCCCCAGCAGATATCGCTAGATGGGTTAAAGGTAGGGCATCAAATTATTTAAGAAAAGAATTTCCACAATTAAAAAAGCTGCCTTCTTTGTGGACTCCAACCTATTTTGTTGCGACAACTGGACAGGTAAGCACTGAGGTAGTTAAAAAATATATTGAAAACCAGCGTGGGAAATGAGCAAACACAAAGGATAAATCCCCTTGAGTCGGGTTTCATCACCCTCGCTGAAGCGGAGGGGTTCTCACCCTCCCACTATATTTTCGATAGCTCAAAAAATTATACAACCCTCTCCTGACTCAGGAGAGGGTGAGGTTCTCTGTGTGATTGAGAAAATTAGTTACCCAAGATTTCTTGTTTCCAGAATCGAATTTTCTCAGTTAATTCTTGGCGAGTTTCAGATTTAGCTAGATATCGCCAACTAAACCAACAAAAGTAACCAATACCAATCAACTCAAAGAATGGTTCTAGTAGGGGGACATCATTTATTGCACCTAAGACAGCTATTACCAATTTAAGTGTAATCAGTGCTGTGATAATTAAAGCCAAGTTGCTGAGAGGGCGCTTATTTTTGTCAAAAAAGGTACTTACATATTCAGGAAATTGTTCTAAAAAGTCAGTTGTGGTGTTAGCAACTTGTCGCCATTGCGCTTCCGGTTCGTAAGCTGACGTTAGCTTTGCTAAATTTGCATCCCCAGAAGGTGGTAGTATTCCATTAGGTGTGATAACTGCTTCCAGTTCCTTTTGTTCAGTTTCCATAGTTTTTGAAGTTGGTAGTTACAGCATTTCTTTTAAATTACTGGATATTAATACAGATCACAATCGGGTTTGTGATCTGACTTAAGATTTTTTTAATTTATAGGGTAATGTATAATTCATGGATTTGCCGGTAATGAAGGATAGATTCCCTCATTACCCTAAAATTATTTAGCTTATCTTAGTAATTAGGCTTTGATTCCACGAATTTAACCCCGTGGTGACGCCACAACTGCGTTAACAATGACATCATTAACACCGTTAATTTCTTGGGCTAATGGTTCAATTTTAGATAACTGTGCCTGATTATTTACAGTTCCTGAGACAATGACTGTACCTTGTTCTGTGGCCTGAACTGTTAATCGTCCATCAGGGATATTCGCCTCTAATTTAGAACGAACTTCACTCGCTAAGTCTTCTGGAGTTCTATCGCTAGAATCATCAGTTAAAGCATCAGTTCGCTGTTCACGAGCGCGAATGTCAGCATCCAATTGTCTCCGGCGGATTTCACTTTGAGAATCTTCCAGTGCAGCTTGTCTTTCTTCCGGGGTTGGTGCTTCGACAACTTCACCAGGACCGGGAGCAGTTCTATCCGTTCTCGCCACATCCTCACAAGCCACTGCACCAAATAACACAAAGCAACCAATTAAAAAAGGAGTGAGCTTTTGCATTTTAGAAGTCTTCCTCACAAATTCAAATTGTGAAAATATATTGGGGTTTTTAGGAGTAGGAACCGAACCATTCTCTGGGTTGCTTCCTACTCCTAATAAATGTTGTCGGTGATAACCAAATTAGATTAAGCTCGTTGATCACGATGGTCTACAATTACTACCGTTGGCTCATTGCGTTCCCCATGAACTGTCTGTGTAACTGGTGCAGTTTGCTCTCTATGTTCTCTCACATCATTCGGATAGCCGTAAACACCAAAATCTTGAACACCGTAGCGGTTGAAAATTGCTTCAGCTCTGGCAATTTCTGCCTCTGTGCCTTCTATAATCACTAAATAATGTCCTTGTTCAACCCGCTGCTGATAAACTCTGGCCCGTTCTTCGGGAATTCCCAACCCGATTAATGCACCTATTAGACCACCAGCTGCAGCACCAATACCAGCGCCAGCTAGAGTTGTAGCCAAAGTTGTAGCTGTCGCACCTGCGAGCATAATTGGCCCAATTCCAGGAATTGCTAAAGTTCCCAGACCAACTAATAAACCAGTAACACCACCCAAAGCACCGCCAGAAATCGCCCCAGCAGCAGCTCCTTCATCGGCTTTATTACCTACCTGTTCTGTTGTTGGAGTACCAGCAATATCACCTCTGTGTTCTGCATCTTTGGCGATCACTGAAACTCTTTCCATTGAAAAGCCGGAATTTTTCAATTCATGCAATGCTTTTTCAATATCTCTACGGTGAGAAAAAGTACCTACAGCTCTTCTATGCACGTTAACTACCATTCTAAAAACCCTCGTCAAATTTATTGATATCGTTTAATGTTTCGCCAATTTTGCATCTTCACTAACCCAGTTAATGGGATATCCTAAATTAAAGCGTATTTCATTTTATTGAGGTAGACAAAGGCGGACAGTATGCCCACCTCACAAGAGTTGTGATTTACTTGAAAGGCGCTGTATTTAACTACATCCTTCTATATAAAAATGCTATCAACACCTTCTATTTACACATTTTTATTCAATATTTCCATCAATCCCCTGACATAATTTACATCTATTTCATTAGACATAAGTATTTATATTGCCAAATAACTATAACTTAATTATTATTGAGTATCAAAGTATTAGTTCTTATAGTTGATCATGCAATAATAATATACATTAAATAAAATGATCATCTGCTGTAACTGGATTAAGGTACGACTTTTGGCGCAGATTTTTATTACCTAAGAAGGTGTAGAGTTAAATAAATAAATATTTAAACTATTAGGTGAGCCTTTTGAACAGAAAAATAGCTATTGCATTCAGTCCTACCAGGAAAATACAATTATGTTTCAAAGTGTGGGAATCATTTTCAAGTTGGTTTGGCTACCTTTAGAAATAGCACCCAGAAATGGAACGTCGGAAATTTTGAGTTCAGAACAAGTATCATTACTATTTTCTGGACCAAAGTTGATAGTTGCACTATTAGCTGGTACTTTAATGGCCTTGGCTTTCCAATTTTTATTGACGAATTTTTCACTAGCAGTAGGAATTTTATCTTTAGGAAATGATTCTGCTGGTGATCATGAGTCGAGTACTTGGGGCGGTACGATTCGTAAAATTGAAAAAAAAGTCGGATTTTGGGGACTAATTAGCGCTAGTATTGCATTATCTTTGGCTTGTTTTCTAGCAGTGAAACTCAGCCTAATTGAAAGTATGCTCCTAGGAGCAATTATGGGTGTGGTCATCTGGTCTATTTACTTTTTATTAGTGGTTTGGCTAGGTTCATCAACTCTGGGTTCTCTCATTAGCTCTCTTATAAATACTACGAATGCAGGATTACAGGCTATTCTTAGTAGAATTAGCGCTAATGCAGCGAACAAACCAGCGGTTTCTACTACTGAGGAAATTATAGACACAGTCCGGCGGGAATTCACTTCGACTGTAGATGTTGAAAGTATTAACAAGACTCTACAAAGTTATTTAAAATCTCTGGAAAGACCACAACTAAATTTAGAAGATATTCGCCAACAATTTGAGCGAATACTTGGCGATGTAGATTTATCATCTATTGGTGGGGGTGATTTAGAAGAAAAAATAAATCGCCAAACATTGGTCGATTTAATTAGCAGTCAGACAAATTTATCCAAAAAAGAAATTAATCAAATTGCTGACAAACTAGAACAGACTTGGAAACAAGTTATTGCTCGTCAAAGTCCCACTGAGCAAGTCATTAATTTAATTAAATCTGCTACACCAGAAGAGTTGAATTCTGAAGAATTAGCTGAACGTCTTCAGGAATTAGTGGGAGTTAGACAAAATGGTAATGGTCGCAATACTTGGATTAAAAAAGGGATAAAATATGGTTTGAGCACTTCTGTACCAGCAATCTTAGATCGGGTAGATATCTCTGATATTGATCTAGAAGAAATTACTAATCAAATACAAAAGCTGAGAGATAAATTTCAAGATATCGATGTGGAGAAAATTACCCAACAGTTACAAAGCAAAATAGCTAAGAGATTACCACAGCCAAGCTACAATACTATCAAAGCGGATGTAGAAGAGTACATTATCAATTGTTTACCTTGGCATTTTAATCGCACTACAATTAGAGATGAATTTCAAGAAGTTATCTATGATCCACAGGCAGATCCTACCACCAGCCGCCGGGAATTGACCCAAATCAGTCAAGAGGATTTTAGAAACTGGCTCAAACAGCGGGGTGATCTCAGCGAAGCTAGGGTGACAGAAATTACTCAGCAGATGGAGGCTATCCGTGAGGAAGTTTTAGAAATTGTCGAACAGGCGCAAATCCGCGAAAAAGGTGAGGAACTGCGCTTAAGTATAGAAAATTACTTACGTTCTACAAGTAAAGCCCGACTGAATCCAGATGCTATTGAGGGGGATGTTACAAATATATTACAAGATTTTACAGATTTAGATTTAGATATCCGCTTACACGCATTTGACCGTGATGCTTTTGTCCAGTTACTTTTGCAGCGTCAGGATTTGAGCGCAGCAGAAGCTGATGATCTGGTGAGTCAACTAGAAAGTGTATGCGATCGCGTCTCGAATCAAGAAAGAGCAACGGCCAATCAATTATGGCAAAGAATAGAAGAGTATCTGAGGAATACGAACAAAGCAGAATTAAATCCTGAAGGTATTAAACGTGATTTTGCAGCTTTACTAGAACAACCGGAAGTAGGAATTAATTTAATTCGCGCCAGCCTGTCCCATTTTAACCGTGATACAGTAGTAAAGTTACTCAGTCAAAGACAAGATTTAAGCGAGGAAGAGGTTAACCAAATATTTGAGCAAATCCAAGCAGTAGTTGATCGCATTTTGCAAGTACCACAAACAACAGTAGATAAATTAACTGAATATCTCCGCAATACTAACTTACCAGAACTGAACCCAGAAGGTATTAGGGGAGATTTGGAAACATTACTCGCTGACCCGCGAGAGGGTGCTTTAGCATTCCGCCATCGCCTATCGCAAATTGACCGTGATACATTGGTAAAACTCCTGAGTCAACGTCCAGATTTGACCCCAGAGCAAGTTAATCAGGTGATTAATCAGGTACAAGAAGGAATTAATAGTATAATTAGAACACCGCGACGCTATGCTAGTCGTGTGACTCAAAGACTGCGGGATTTTGAAGGTGATCTAGAAAATTACTTGCGCCACACGGATAAAGAGGAACTCAACCCAGAAAGCATTAAACGTGATGTGCAATTATTGCTGCGAGATCCACAGGTGGGATGGGGTAATTTAGGCGATCGCCTGGCGCAATTTGACCGTTCCACAATTGTGGCCTTATTATCCCAAAGGCAAGATATTTCCGAACAAGAAGCTAACCGCATCGTGGATCAAATTGAGTCGGTGCGTGATTCGGTTGTCAAGCAATGGCAGCAGGTTCAGGAGAGGGTAGAATCGGTAATTGAGGGAGTTTTGGCCAAAATTCGCGATTATCTCAACTCTTTGGAGCGTCCAGAACTGAATTATGAGAGTATTCAGCAAGACTTTGCTCAATTGTTTGATGATCCCCAAGCTGGATTTGAGGCTTTGCGCCATCGCCTCACTCAATTTAATCGTGATACTTTGGTGGCTATTCTCAGTTCTCGTGAGGATATTTCCCCCGAGGATGCTAACCGCATTATTAACCAAATAGAAACGACCCGGGATAGCATATTGCATAGAGCTGAACGCATCCAGGAAGAAACCCAAAAACGCCTCCAAGCAATTCAAGAACAAGCAAAAATTCAAGCTGAAGAAACCAAGAGAATTGTGGCTAATGCAGCTTGGTGGCTATTTGGTACAGCCTTGACTTCTCTGTTCGCCAGTGCGATCGCCGGAGCTATGGCGACTCAATTGCGGTATATGATATACATCCCACCAATGTAGAGAGCGATCAGAGTCAGTCCATCCCAAGTTACATACATCCGGGAGCGACTGACCGCATGATAGATTAGTCCAACAATGGCGACGGAAGTCATGATCATCGAAATGATAGCAGTAAACAGATGGACATCACTAATTGGCAACCACAAATCACCTTTGAGGTACGCCACATCGTAAATTCCCAGAATCGCTAAATTCCAGAGATTAGAGCCGAAAATATTAGAAACTGCCATTTCTACTGCATTCATACGAATTGCTTCCAGGGATACCACCACTTCCGGTAGTGATGTGGCCGCGGCTAGTAACAAGGAGCCTATAAAGCTTTTTCCCAATCCAGTGGTTCTCGCTACCTCATCCCCCAAATACGCCAGCCACACACCTAAAAGTACGGTAGCTACAGCCAGTAAGGTAAAATTCAGATAAGCTCGTCTGCGTTTAATATGTTGGTATTGAGCAGCTTCTGGTTCCACTTCTAAGATAGCAGCAGCCATTCGCCTGATTTCAAACTGTGTCATGATCCGGGCGCTGACTACATAAAGTAGGATTAATAACAAACTAGGAATACCAACCCATCCTAAAGCCAGATGAATTCCTTTCTTAGTTAATAGCATTCCCGCAGCAGTTAACCCCAACATCGCACAGCCTAAACTGGCGGACAAACCCAGACCTACTGGTGCGCGTTTAAGTAATGGCTCCCGTCCGCTCACAAGATCAAGTATTCCCAAAATCATTAAATTGAACATACAACTACCCAAAATACCCCCCACTGCTAAATCTGGGGCGTCTAATACCGTTACTGCACTGACTCCTGTAGCCAACTCTGGTAAAGATGTGACACCGGCCAAAAGTAGACTACCAACCCAGGTACGTCCCAAGCCTGTTTTCTCAGCTACAACATCAGCACTTTGGGAAAGCCGCATACCTACAGCAATCACCAACAGGACACACACAAGAACCTGAATAAAAAGAAACATAAGAAGTAGTGAATGAGAGAATGGGGATTAAACAAAGTATATTCCCTTCAAGGCTATCCTTGAGGTTCTGCCAGCATTAAAAGTAATTTAGCGCACATGATATCAATGTTATGCTATTTTTTAATTTCTTGATTTCTCTGTGGTCTTTGGCGTGGTTCTCCTGAGGATAGACCCTGGGTCATGACTTTTTTAGAACTTTTAAATTTTTTAGACTGGGATCTGCGCAACCAGTGATTAATCCACCCATGGCTTGAACTTGTTGTAAATATTCTAATGCGGATGGAGTAATCAATTCTCCTGGCATTAAAACCGGGATTCCTGGTGGATAAGGACAGACGATTTCAGCGCAGATGCGATCGCTG
The DNA here is from genome assembly GCF_015245355.1 of Anabaenopsis elenkinii CCIBt3563. GTDB lineage: Bacteria > Cyanobacteriota > Cyanobacteriia > Cyanobacteriales > Nostocaceae > Anabaenopsis > Anabaenopsis elenkinii. The sequence goes on from NZ_CP063311.1 coordinate 2,989,952, forward strand.
GTTTCTGCTAAGGGTAAAATTTCATTAGCAGCAAAAAAAGCTTCACGGGGGGAAACTGTTGTTAAATTATCGCCGACAATCAACGCCTTACCACTTGGGGGATGACAATGGTGGTTCATCTTCCCTAGAGAGGTGAAACCTTGCACCAATTGCTCAATATCAGCTAAGGTGTTCCCTAGAGTAATAATAAAGGTGAGATGTTGCCATGATGCCAACTCTGGGGTAACACCTAGTTGTTCATCCAGAATTGTCTCGGCTGCAAATCCTGTTAAACCTAAGCCGGAAACGTTGACAGTTAGCCGTGTTTGGTCTAAATTCGGTAGTTGTAAAATCGATAATCTCGCAATACTGCTGATTCTGCTTCTGGCTATATCTGCAAGTTCCAAGGTGCGAGACATCAGGGCTTTTCCGTGTAGCGCCATTTGTTGACGTGCAGCATCTAAGGAAGCTAAAAGGATATAACTAGGACTGGTAGACTGGACAAGTTGTAAAGCTTTATTGACTCGGTGAATATCTATCCTGTGTCCTTGGATGTGTAACATTGATGCCTGTGTCATGGCACCGAGTACCTTATGAGTAGATTGTACAGTTAAATCTGCCCCGGCGGCTAAGGCGGGGGTGGGTAATTGGGGATGAAAGGCAAAGTGCGCTCCGTGTGCCTCGTCTACCAGTAAGGGGATATGATATTGGTGGGTGATTTGGGCGATCGCTTGCAAATCTCCACAAACACCGTAATATGTGGGATAGACCACCAAAACTGCTTTGGCTTCAGGATGCTTTTGTAATGCAGCTTCCACAGATGCGGGTGTGACACTGTGAGCAATATCTGAAACTGGGTCATATTCAGGATTAACAAAAATTGGAATAGCACCAGAGAGAATTAACCCCGAAATAGCCGATGAATGCACATTACGCGGCAAGATAATTTTATCCCCAGGACTACAGGTAGCCAAAATTGCCGCATCAATTCCACAGGTAGAACCATTGACAAGAAACCATGTTTGTGATGCGCCAAAAGCCTCTGCTGCTAGTGCTTGGGCGGCTTGAATTACCCCTTGGGGTGCAAACAAATTATCTAAATCTGCTAGTTCTGTTAAATCAGCCCCGAAGACTTTTGTACCCAGTAAGTCAGCCAAGGGTTGAGAAATGCCCATACCTTGCTTATGTCCTGGGGTGTAAAAAGGGGCGTGAGCCTGGGTTGTATAAGCCTTTAAGGCATCTAACAAGGGGGTTTGGTGTTGATTTTGCATTTTTTGAGAAAGGAACCGCCAAGACAGATGAGAAATAATATTTATATTGGTAAAACAACTAAATTTAACACAATCTTAATCCCCACTTGATGAGAGGTTGATGCAATTGAGGAACCAGTAAATTAACATCTCATCTAGGGATAAATATGGAATTTATAAATTACAATCGTCTCCTAGCCAATAAATACAAACGGCGTAATTTTTTGCTAGGTGCAGGATTTTTAACCGGGTTAACAATTACAAGTCAATGGCATCCGGTATTGGCTGACCCCAGATTTTCCGCTTATCCCTTTAGTCTGGGAGTAGCTTCTGGGGATCCTTTACCCGATAGTGTAGTTATTTGGACTAGACTAGCTCCTAATCCCCTGATTGGGGGAGGAATGCCGGTGAAAAACGTTCCAGTGCGATGGCAAGTTGCCCTAGATGAAAAGATGCGCCGGGTTGTGCGTCGAGGGGTAGCAATGGCGACACCAGAATTAGGACACTCAGTACACGTTGATGTACGTGGGTTAGATCCTGAGCGTTGGTATTGGTATCGATTTCAAGTGGGTCGAGAATTTAGCCCCATTGGGCGGACTCGCACCGCACCAGCATTGTATACCTTGCCTCAAAAACTCAACTTTGCTTTTGTTTCTTGTCAAGACTGGCAAAATGGTTTCTATACAGCTTTTCGGCATTTAGCTGAGGAAAATCTCGACTTAGTAGTTCATTTAGGAGATTATATATATGAATACGGACCGCGACAGGGTGCGCCACGCCAACATAATGGACCAGAAATCATCACTCTAGATGACTACCGGAACCGTCATGCTCTTTACAAAACTGATCCCAATCTGCAAGCTGCTCATGCTGCTTGTCCCTGGATTTTTACCTGGGATGATCATGAAGTTGACAACAACTACGCCAACTTAATACCCGAAGACGACCAAACCTTAAGTGATTTTACTCAGCGGCGAATCAATGCTTACCAGGCTTACTATGAACATATGCCTTTACGTCGATCTTCATTGCCCAATGGCCTGGATATGTTACTGTATCGACGCTTTACTTTCGGGAATTTAGCTGAGTTCAACGTTCTAGATACCAGACAATACCGCACCAACCAACCTTGTGATGATGGACTCAAACCTCGTTGTGCCGATGCCCTTGACGATAAGGGTACCATGACAGGTTCAGAACAAGAACAGTGGCTACTCACAGGATTAGACCAATCGCGATCGCGGTGGAATATTATAGCCCAGCAGACAATGTTTGCTCAATACAACTTTAATACTAACCCCAGTCCGGGTGTGTTCAACATGGATCAGTGGGACGGTTACGTAGCTCAACGTAATCGACTGTTAAATTTCCTCAATGACCGTCGAGTTTCCAACCCAGTAGTAATTACCGGCGACATTCACTCAAGTTGGGTACACGACTTAAAACTAGATTTTGATAATCCCAACTCAGCAACAATAGGTACAGAGTTTGTCGGAACTTCAATTTCCTCTGATTTTCCTGTCCAATTTATTGCTCCAGTTCAAGCTTCCCTACCTAATAACCCCCATACTAAATTTTTTGATGGTGCTTTTCGGGGGTACGTTCGTTGTCAACTAACACCAACACTTTGGCAAACTGACTACCGCATTGTTTCCAGCATCCTGGACTTGAACGCCTCTGTCAGAACCTTGGCTTCCTTTGTAGTTCAAAATGGACAACCAGGCGCACTTGTAAATTAACCACATCAAAAACCTCTGATTCTTTTGTTTCCTCCCAACCCCCTTATGAAGGTGAAAAGAGCCTTGGGTGCTCCCCCCAATTCCCGTTAGTAAGGGGGTTAAATTGTTGAGGCGATCGCCCTCTCAGACCAGATGTTAAAATGCCCTAGTCAGGGTCAATAGCCTGAGAGGATGTTTGTCAAGTCATGATTAGTGTATCAACTATTGTTTTACCCCACCCTAACCCTCCCCTTGTCAGGGGAGGGGACGGGATTTGATTGTTTTTTGTGTGTTCACTAAGATAAAAATTAGCTGTTGAAAACTTATCAAACATCCTCTTAGAACCAGTACCAGCACAAAAACTGTTACCGGTACAATCCCCCAAACCATCCTAGAACCTGTTTAAATTAACTTTGTAGTTCACAAAATCTTAAATCCAAAATGCTAAGAGCCGGAATTGTCGGACTTCCCAACGTCGGAAAATCTACGTTATTTAATGCTGTGGTTGCTAACGCCAAAGCAGAAGCAGCTAACTTCCCTTTTTGCACGATTGAACCGAATGTCGGTGTTGTCTCGGTCCCGGATGAGCGCTTAGATGTTCTGGCTAAAATTGCTAGTTCTGTTCAGATTATACCAGCGCGGGTGGAGTTTGTCGATATCGCCGGCTTGGTTAAAGGAGCAAGTCAAGGAGAGGGACTGGGTAATCAATTTTTGTCCCACATCCGTCAAGTTGATGCTATTGTCCATGTGGTGCGGTGTTTTGAAAATGATGATATTATCCATGTAGCTGGTTCTATTGACCCAGTGCGAGATATGGAAATCATTAATTTAGAACTGGGTTTATCAGATTTAGCACAAATTGAACGGCGAATTGAGCGCACACGCAAACTAGCGCGTACCAGCAAAGATGCACAGTTTGAAATCACAGTTTTAGAAAAATTAGCTGCTGCTTTAAACGAGGGTAAATCTGTCCGTCAGGTCAGTTTATCTGCAGAGGAAGGGGAGATAATTAAGGGATTAGAATTACTGACTAACAAGCCGATTATTTACGCTGCGAATGTGTCTGAGGATGAATTAGCAACGGGTAATGAATTTGTGGAACAGGTTCGACAAGTTGCAGCTGGTGAAAATGCTCAAGTTGTGATTGTTTCAGCGCAGGTAGAAGCGGAATTAGTGGAATTACCAGCAGAGGATAAGGCTGATTTTTTGGCCTCTTTAGGTGTGGAAGAAGGCGGGTTAAAATCCTTGATTCGTGCTACTTACACTCTTTTGGGTTTACGGACTTATTTTACTTCGGGTCCGAAGGAAACCCGCGCTTGGACAATTAACGCGGGAATGTCTGCACCCCAAGCAGCTGGGGTGATTCACTCAGATTTTGAACGGGGATTTATTCGCGCTGAAACTGTGGCTTATCAGGATTTAGTTACACATGGTTCTATGAATGCTGCGAAGGAAAAGGGTTTGGTGCGCAGTGAAGGGAAAGAATATATTGTGCAAGAAGGGGATGTAATGCTATTCCGCTTTAATGTGTAGTTATGGGTGGTGTCCCCGGTTGGTAACCGGGGACTATGTGAGTCAAAAAAACTAACGACTTTTTGTTACCCAAAATTGATAGCCAGATTCATTACTTAAGCTATTGGCGAAACTCCAAGCGTCTACTTCTGAAGTAAAACTCGCAGCTTGGGTTTCTTTACCGACAATCAACGCATCACCACAATAATTATTTTTGACTGTACTCAACGCACTGGAGGGGCCTTTGACAGCCCACCAATCAGCGCCAGAAACATAGGGATGGCCACAAGTTGAGCTCCATGTGGTAGTGTTGGAAGTTCTAGTATTGACACCTCCAACATAGGTGGAAGCTAAAGATTCTAAACGTTTTCTTTCTGCTGCTAAACGTTGGCGTTCCTCCCTAGCTCGTCGAGCTTCTGTAGCTAAACGTTGTCGCTCTTGTTGAGCTTGTTGTTTCTCAGCTTCTAGGCGTTTTTGTTCTGCTTCTTGCTTTTCTCTCTCTGCTTGAGCTGCTCTTTGTTCTGCTTCTAGGCGTTTTTGTTCTGCTTCTTGTTTTTCTCTCTCTGCTTGAGCTGCATTTTGTTGGGCTTCTAGAATTTGTTGGGTCACAAAAAATCCGCCAGCTAATCCTAAAGCAGTTAACACAACAGTGATGATGATCATTCTTAACTTCAAATTGGAAAACTTAGCTGTTTTTCCAGTCGGTATTTGCTGATTCTCTACTTCTGTATGGATCAAGGTTTGTGGGAGAGTATCATATTTTGGTGATATGATGACTGTGTTTAAATGGCTGGGTGGTAATCCTGGTGTATTGATATCTACAGAATGTAAATCCTGATACATTTCTGCCGCTGTTCGATACCGACTAGCTAAATCTAACTTGATGGATTTATCTAATACCTTTGCCAATTTAGGTTCAAGATTGGGTACATGACTGTGCCAATCCAGTTCCCCTGTAAGTTGACTAGTGTCAAACTCAATTGGTAATTTTCCGGTGAGGGTATAAATCATTGTTAGTCCCAGAGCATAGAGGTCTGTACTAAATACTGTTCGCCCGGCGCTCTGTTCGGGAGCCATAAACCCTCTGGTTCCTACTATTACTGAACTGATGGTGGAACCTGATCCGAGGGTGACTGCTCCCATAGTTTCTTTGACTGCGCCGAAGTCAATTAATACAGGTAAGCGATCGCTATCTCGTAGGATAATATTTTCAGGTTTAATATCTCGATGAATAATATTTTTGCTGTGAATATATTTCAGGGTATTAAGTAAGGAGGTGAGGATAGCCACCCCTTGCTCTGAGCTAATGATTCCCACTTGAGCCAGGTTTTTGCCTTCAATATATTCTTGAACTAAATAAAATTGACCCTGATCTGCAAAGTAGCTGAGTAAAGTAGGAATTTGAGAACAATGGCTTCCGAGTTCTTCTAGTGCTTCCGCTTCTTTGCGGAAGAGTTTTTCAATCATTTCTGTGGAGGTATGATTACTCTGGTGAGCAGGTTTCAGGCGCTTCAAAACCACCAGACGTTGGGAGGGAATTTGAGTATCCCGAGCTAGAAAGGTTTCACCAAATCCACCGGAACCCAGTGGACTGAGGATCTCATAACGATTAAGGAGTAAGTTCTGCATATCTAACTTCTATTTGATTGTGGGTTTGATTGTGGGAACTGAGCTTGGTTTAACTGAAAATAAATTTCTGTGGGTTTATATTTAGGGGATATTAAAGTAGAAATTTGAGTCTATTTTTGAGGCGTAAATTGATATACTTTGTCGATAATCAAAGAAAAAGTCAGAAGTAATTGTCCCTAATTTTTTGCTGTTTAAGATAATTATTGCGAAATATTCTTGAGTTAGCATCATAGAAAACATTGGTAATTAGTAGGGAATTTTTCAACTGGGATCAGAGGATGTCTTTCTTTTTTTGAATGATCAAGGTAACTATCAGATAAACTAAGCTATGCAGGAGCAATAATTTCCAGTTGAGACTGAGATTATCCCAACTGGGTTCGTAGACATCGGTGATAGCAAATGGTGCTGGGATGCTAGTACCATCAGGAAGTAAAATAGGCTCTGGGACTAAAGCATTGATATTCACCAAAGATCCATAAGCTCCCACAGACCACCGACTAACCATTAACCAGGCAAGGTATTTACTGATTCCTTCAGTTTTAAATAAAACTCCAGAGAAAATAATTTGCGGTAATAGTAATACTACTAAAGCACTGTTAGCCTGGGTGCTGTTTTTCACAGCAGCAGAAACCATTAACCCTAGACAGAAACAAGAAAATAAAGTCAAAAAGCTCGTAATAGAAACGCCATAAAACCAGGGAACTGTTAGAGAATCTGGCGCAGCAAAACTGATGAGAATAGCAATGACCATGATTATGGTTTGTAAACAAGCTATTCCCGAAAGAACTAATACCTTTGAGGTTAAATAGCTAAAACAACTTAAATTAACTAGTCTTTCTCTTAAATAAATATCATTTTCTTTAACAATTTCTTGTAAAGAAGTACCTAAACCTATCCAAATAGCAGCACAAGTAAAGACCAAGACCACAGTTTGAGCTAGGGGAGCTAGTCTAGGGTTAGCTTCACTAGGGAGAATAAAGGGTTCTTGATCTGCTATGGCTAAATTAATCAGTAAAATACCAAGGGGTGCGGTGACCAGGGAGATAATTAAGTTCACTCGGTCTCGAATCACTAACTGTAGATATCTTTGGGCTAATATCCAGGTTTGATCTACTAAAGAGGCCTGAACTTGGCGAGGTTTGGCTGTGATGATGTGGGAATTGCTCATACCCAAGCGTTGGTCAATATATTGGGTTTGATAAGGTGACTGTTTAAATAGTTCCGCAGTTCTGATGACAACTTCTTGATTATCCAACTCGATATAAATATCTGCGAAATCTTTGTTATTTAAGTTAAAAAATACACAGGCATCCTCAAATGAGCCAAAGTAGCAGAGGTTACCACCTTGACCGAGAAATACAATGCGGTCACACAGATCAATATTAGTTGTAGCATGGGTAACTAAAATGATGGTTCTGCCTTGATTAGCCAACTTTCTGAGCAGTTGCATCATTTTTTTATCTAAACCTGGGTCTAACCCTGATGTGGGTTCATCTAGAAAAAATAGTTTAGGATCGACTAATAACTCTACTCCGATAGAAACTCGCTTTAATTGTCCGCCACTGAGGTTTTTAACTAACACATCCCGACAGGGTAACAGTTCAATTTGAGTTAGGGTTTTTTGAATAATTGAATTTAGATCAGTATCGGGGGGAAGTCTGAGTTTAGCTGCATATCTTAAAGCTTCTGTAACTGTTAATTCCTTGTGAATAATATCTGATTGAGGTACATAACCGATTTGATTGCGATAAATATTAAAGCTCTGTCTGAGGTTTTCTCCATTGATGTAAACTGCGCCTTGGCTTGTAGGTTGAATCCCCAACAAGGTTTTCATTAAAGTAGATTTACCTGCTCCACTTCCCCCAACTAAAGCAACTAGTTGGCCTGGCTCTATGGGTAAAGAAATTTTATTAAGTAAGACTTTTTGGGAATTTTTATATTTAACGAGTCTGAGAATGTTTTTGGCGTCAAGGCGAATATGATTACCTGTATCGGAAATGACTAATTCATCTCCTTGTAAGACTAAGGTATAAGGGACAATTTTAATAATTGCACCAGAGGTAAGATGAGTTTTACCATTGACTTTTTTACCATTGACAAAAACGCCATTGGTACTGTAATCATACAAAATATATTCCCCTGACCTGATATATTCAATCACCGCGTGTCTACGGGAAATGGTAGGAGCGATAATTTGTAAGTTAGCTGTGGGGTCTCTACCTACAACGGTTGACTTTTCCTTGAGACAGATGGATGAGAAAAATAAAGTTTTATGGTGATGAGAACTACTGCCAGGGTTGTGAAATTCTAATGTTACTAAAATATTAAAATTTTGACCTATTTTAATAATATCTCCGTTTTGGAGTAAATATCCTAAATCATGACTAATTAAATGATTATTTATAAAGAGTTTATTACTACTTGGTTGCAGGCGATCGCCATCATAAATGTAGTAATTTCCGTCAACTTCGACTAAAGTAGCTTGACAGCGACTAATTACTGTCCAGTCTGGAGGTACTAATAAGTCTGCTAGTTGGGGATCTCTGCCTATGATATGTTGGCTTTGGGTAAGTTCAAATTTGGGGAGTGTTTGACCCTGATTGCTAAGAATAATATAGGGTCTAGAGGTTGGGGTCATGCTAATGGATTTATGTATAAGTAAGAAATGTTACTGTATTAATTGTTAATTACTCAAAAACTAGGTTTAAATATCCTGTGTTTCATCGGGGTTATTGAGATTTTAATTGCTATTGGAGTTATTAAATATACTTAAGTAGTAATAATATCTTTAACATTGTATAAAATTTATTGCATCTATCCTAAGACATATTTTTTATGTTTATGGGTAGCAAGGTTGTTTGATCAAAGTCACAAAAAGCAAAACCGGAGGGGGATAACCTCCGGTGTCGTCAAAATTGATCGGGGAATAAAGTTTAAATTTGATTTAAATTTGATTTAAATTTGACCGGTAAAGACTCGTTGAGCTGGCCCTGTCATGTAAATTCGTTGGTTGGTTTGTGACCATTCAATTTGCAACGGACCACCGGGTAATTCTACAGTGGCGGTGCGATCGCATTTTCCAGTTAACACCCCTGCTACTAGGGAAGCACAAGCACCAGTTCCACAAGCTAATGTAATACCTGCGCCTCTTTCCCACACCCGCATTTTTAAATAGTCCCGACTGACTACTTGAATAAATTCCGTGTTTGTACGTTGGGGAAAGACTGGATGATGTTCAAATTGAGGGCCAATCATTTCTAGGTCAATGGCGGCGACATCTTCCACAAAGGTGATACAGTGGGGATTACCCATACTTACACAGGTAACTTCCCAGGTTTTTCCTGCTACTTCTAAGGGTTGATTAATCACTTTTGTCTGAGCAGTCCCCAGGGTTGTGGGAATTTCCCCAGCTAGCAACCGGGGTAAACCCATATCTACCTTGACTTGACCATCAGCCATGAGTTGGGGTGTAATTACACCTGCTAGGGTATGAATATGATATGAGTCTTTGGTTCTAGATTCCCCTTCTAAGTCAGCTAAAAATCTGCCTAAACAACGAATACCATTACCACACATTTCCGGTTCTGAACCATCGGAATTAAAAATCCGCATAGTATAATCAGTACCGTTTTCTCCTGGTAAGGCAAAAATTACACCATCAGCACCAATGCCAAAATGGCGATCGCATAACTTAACTGCTTGTTCAGGAGTCAACAATGGTAAAGATGACAAGCGATTATCTATTAAAATAAAATCATTCCCCAACCCATGATACTTAGTAAATTCTGTTTCCATCTTCCCTAGAATAAATTATCAATGACTAGAGGAAATTATAACGAAAATGCAGACATACCCCACCTAAAAAGATGGGGTTTTACCTACCATGAATAAATTTAACTAACTGTGGCGCGTGTTGATTCAGTATTAATGGGTTTGATCAAGTACAGACGTAACATATGGGAAATAATCGCCCAAGTGGGGGAGATTTTTTCCCAGAACTTGATAATTCCAGGACGATTACTTTCCTTAATTTCCGTCAGTCTCTGGGTGTTGATGAAACACTGTTCTAATCTCCAGAAGAATTCCGGATGATTAGTATTTAAAATTACCGGGAAAGCCCTGGCTGAGGTATTATTAGTCTCCTGAATGACTGTATTATTGTATTTGCGCGGGTGTATACCAATGGCTTCATAAAATGAGGCCCGTTCAAATACTGTAATGGTATGGGTGACAAATACAGTTAGTAAAAAGAATCGCACCCACAATCGTGCTTTCCAATTGTTCCATAATTTTGGTTGCGATCGCAGCAGGGCTTTAAAGAAATCCCCATGACGGTTTTCATCCTGACACCAACTTTCAAATTTACGGAACAGAGGATAAAATTGATATTCAGGATTTGCCTGTATATGGCGATGGATTAAGATGTAACGCCAATAACCAATTTTCTCCGAGAGGTAGACTGTATAAATTACCCATTCTGGTGGGAAAAAAGTATATGTCCGGTGTTTAGTCAGATAACTTAGGTCTAGAGACAGATTAAAATCTGCCATAGATTTATTCAGAAATCCCGCATGGCGTGCTTCATCCCGTGCCATATAATTAAAAGCATCAGCCAAGAGGGGATTTTTGGCCTTGAGTCGGCGAGATAATTCTTTAAACAGCAAAAACCCCGAAAACTCTGACGTGCATGAACGCTCTAAAAAGTCAATAAAAGCACGGCGTTTTTCTCCATCAACGTGCTCCCAAGATTGCTGAAACTCCTCATCGCGCACGAAGTGATGGCGGTTATAGTCAGCGCGCAACTCAGCGACAATGGCCTCCAACTCAGTCTCATTCGCGGAAATATCCAAATTAGCCACCGCTTCAAAGTCAGTGGTATAAAAGCGAGGCGTTAACAAAGTTTCCTGAACTGGTGCTTTAATCCCTGGTTTGGTGTAATTGGGGTTGGTAGTTTCAACAGACTTAACCATGAGACTGCTTTCATGTTTGATCTTTTCATATTTATATAAGCATAAATTATCAAAATCAGACATCAGTTAAATTATTGAAAAGTAATTTTAGAGAAATAATCTTAACTACCAATTGGTAATTCCGATTTTATCCAGTCATCCAGGGAACCCAGGGACTATTAGAGGCTAAATGTGTACGGTGAAAACCAGCCAAATCTAAAGAAATATTAATAAGTTTATAGCTATACAAATATTAATAGTTAAATGATTTTATGAGAGAACAATAATGCGATGCCTACCACCAATGATGATCGCAGCCAATTTCTGTAATTGAGGCTATTTGGTGGGAGTCAATACATCACCCATTGGGGGAACTCTTTACACTAGACAACAGCGAAAGCAGAGAAATGTATTGGTAGTTTGATTTCCGCCGCGCTACATGAGGCGGGATGGTTACAGTTTTTTGGAGGTCTTGATGGTTTTTGTCTTGCCTGGTGTTAAATTTGATCTAGAGATGATCAAAAAGTATGATACTCCTGCACCCCGATATACAAGTTATCCACCCGCTACGGAATTAAATACAGAATTTACTATAAGTGATTTTCACACCGCCATCGGCGCATCCAACTACCGAAAATCTCCCCTATCCTTATACTTCCATATTCCCTTTTGTCAGACTGCTTGTTACTTTTGCGGGTGTAATACAGTAATTTCTCAAAACAAGAATATTGCCAAACCTTATATAGAACATTTGGCGCGAGAAATCAACAACATGGCCCCCTTGATTGATACAGATAGAAGGGTTTTACAAATTCATTGGGGTGGTGGTACACCCAACTATTTAAACCAGGAACAAGTCAAATTTTTGTGGAGACAAATTACAGATAATTTTAATATTGATTCTCAAGCTGAAATTTCCATTGAGATTAATCCCCGTTACGTTGATCAGGACTATATTTTCTTTCTGCGTGAGGTAGGATTTAACCGTATTAGTTTTGGTATTCAGGACTTTAACCCCCAAGTCCAAATTGCTGTGAATCGCATCCAACCAGAAGAATTACTGTTTGATGTCATGGGTTGGATTAAAGCAGCCAAGTTTGATAGTGTGAATGTAGACCTAATTTATGGTTTACCCCATCAAACTCTCCAGACCTTTCGGGAAACAGTCAGCAAAACCATTGCATTAGATCCTAACCGCATTGTTGTGTTTAACTTCGCCTATGTACCATGGATGAAACCAGCACAAAAAAATATTCCCCAAGTCGCATTACCTCAACCCCAGGAAAAGCTAGAAATCCTCAAAATGACCATTGAGGAACTCACAACTAATAAGTATCTCTTCATTGGTATGGATCATTTTGCTAAAGAAAATGATGAACTAGCGATCGCCCAACAAAATCGTACCCTCCAGCGTAACTTTCAGGGATACACCACCCACGCAGGAACCGAACTATTAGGCTTTGGTGCTACATCTATTAGTATGCTCCATGATGCTTATGTACAGAACCACAAGCAATTAAAGAATTATTATCAGGCGATCGCCTCCGATACGTTACCTATAAGTAAAGGTGTTAAACTTACTCAAGATGATATCATCAGAAGGGATGTAATCATGTCTATTATGTCTCACTTTCATCTGCATAAGCAAAATATAGAAGACAAATATCACATCAATTTCGATAAATATTTTACCAATGAACTAGAGGCTTTAGCACAACTCCAAGCTGATGGACTGGTGAACATATCAACCAAAGACATAGAGGTGACAGATATTGGTAGGTTATTAGTCAGAAATATTGCTGTTATATTTGACAATTATCACCAAACCAAAGCACAGCGATTTTCCCGAGCAATTTGATCTGGTTAACGAGAGGATGTTGGAAAATTGATGATTAATGTATAAAATATTACTTAAACCCACCCTAACCCTCCCCGTGTCAGGGGAGGGGATTTGATTTTATTGTGATACCCACAGATACCCGACTTCTAGCTAAATTATGGTAGTCAGATTCATCTGACTTAAGCTATCAGACAGGGGTTTATAACCCCTGGTTTCTTACATCCCACTCCACCAAAAATGACAGCAGCAACCCCCGAAAGCCTAAATAAATTTGTCAACTTTTGTCACCAACACATCAAAGGACAAGAAAAACAAGAAGCGCAAACATTCTTAGACAGATTTTTTAGAGCATTTGGACACCAAGGAGCCTTAGACGCGGGGGCGAAATTTGAAGAACCCATCAAAAAAGGAAGTAAAAAAGGTAAAACCGGGTTTGCTGACCTAGTGTGGAAACCCCGCGTATTAATTGAGATGAAAAAACGCGGCGAAGACCTGAGTAAACATTATTCCCAAGCATTTGATTACTGGACAAGATTAGTACCCCAACGCCCTAAATACGTCATATTATGTAACTTTGATGAATTTTGGATATTTGACTTTGACATTCAGCTAGATACACCCGTAGATCAAATCTCCCTAGAGCAGCTACCAGAAAGGGCGGGAGCATTCGCCTTTATGGAATTTGGCAATAAAACTCCCGTATTCAATAACAACCAGGTAGAAGTCACAGAAAGAGCCGCCCGGCGCATGGGGGAATTACTCCTAGAACTAGAAAACCGGGGAGTTACGAAACTAACCGCACAAAGGTTTATTTTGCAATGCGTCTTAGCTATGTTTGCTGAAGACAGACAACTGTTACCACGGGATATGTTTATTTCTTGCGTTCAAGAGTGTATTAATGGCGCAAATTCCTATGACGTTTTGGGTGGATTATTCCAGCAAATGAACCAACCGGGAAAAACCCCAGCGGGACGTTATCAAGGGGTAGAGTATTTTAATGGTGGGTTATTTTCCCACATTGAACCAGTGGAACTAACCCCAGAAGAATTAAAATTTCTGGATGTTTCTGCTAAAGAGAATTGGAGTAAAGTTAGACCGGCTATTTTTGGTAACTTATTTGAAGGAACAGTAGATAAACAAGAGCGCCACGCTAAAGGTATTCACTACACCTCAGAAGTGGACATCATGAAAATTGTCCGACCTACCATTAGCCGTTATTGGGAAGAAAGAATAGAGGAAGCTAACACCCTCAAACAATTAGAAGTATTGCAGTTAGAACTACAGAGCTATCGAGTTCTTGACCCTGCTTGTGGTTCTGGCAACTTTCTGTATATAGCTTATCAGGAATTAAAGAGAATTGAAACCCTGTTATTAGAGAAAATCCAGGAAAAGCAGAAATTAACCTCTAAGCAAATGCAGATGGGTTTAGTTACCCCCATGCAATTTTATGGGATGGATACTAACTTATTTGCGGTAGAGTTAGCGCGGGTAACATTGATGATTGGGCGGAAAATTGCCATTGATAACTTACAGTTAACCGAGCCTGCATTACCTTTGGATTCTTTAGATAGGAATATTATCTGTGGGGATGCCTTATTTAGTCAATGGCCAAAAGCCAATGCAATTATTGGGAATCCGCCATTTTTGGGGGGTAAACATATGAGAATAGCTTTAGGGGATGAATATATAGATAAAGTTTTTCAACAGTTCCCCCAAGTTAAAGACTCAGTAGACTTTTGCGCCTATTGGTTTAGGTTAGCGCACCAACACCTTGATGAACAAGGGAGAGCGGGTTTAGTTGCGACTAATTCAGTCAGTCAGGGTAAAAGTAGAGTCGCGGCTTTAGATTATATTACTCAAAATCAGGGTTATATTCATGAAGCCGTATCTACCCAACCATGGTCAGGGGAGGCGAAAGTTCATGTAAGTATTGTTAACTGGTGTAAAGTTCAACCGGGTAAATACTATTTAGATGATGAGGTAGTTAGCAGAATTAATTCTTCTTTGAAATCTAGTATTGATGTTTCTCAAGCTGTGCGGTTAAAAGCTAATTTGAATAAATGCTTTCAAGGAGTGATACCTAATGGTAAAGGGTTTTTGGTGACAGAAGAGCAAGTAAAGGAATGGATAAAAGCGGATGGGAAAAATCAAGAGGTATTAAAACTATTTTCCATGGGTGCAAATCTGGCGCAAAATCCCCATGGTAAACCAGAGCGTTGGATTATTGATTTTAATGATATGAGTATTGAAGATGCGAGTGAGTATCAATTACCTTTTGAGCATATTAAAGAAACTATCCCAATAGAACGTCAAAATAATCGAAATGAGAAATTAAAGATTAACTGGTGGAAATATGAAGGTAAGAGAATAGAAATGAGAAAAGCCATTTCATCTCTATCTTATTACTTTGCAGTTCCAGAAGTATCAAAATGGGCAATTTTTATTCCATGTCCTTCTGAATGGCTACCAGGTAATAAAACTAAAGTTGTTGTGTCTGATGATTTTTATATTCTGGGAATTTTAACATCTAATATTCATCGTACTTGGATGCACGCGCAAAAATCAACTTTAAAAGCAGATATTGCTTACACACATAATACCTGCTTTGAAACCTTTCCCTTTCCCCAGACAGCAACAGGGGAGATAGTGGAAAAAATCCGAGCCAAAACCCTAGAACTCCACGAATATCGAACTCAAGAAATGGAGTCTAAACAGTGGGGAATCACCACATTATATAATAAATTCTACAACGAACCCAGCAGCAAACTATATAAACTCCATCAACAACTAGATAAACTAGTGATGGAAGCCTATAAATTTCAACCTAAAGATGACATTTTAGAGCAACTCTTAAAATTAAACCAAGAGCTAGGAAAAAAAGAAAGCCAGAATCAACAGGTAATTGGACCGGAAGCAGTTAATTAAAATATTGTCAACAAACACCTTTGCGAACCTTTGCGCGTACTTAGCGACCTTTGCGTTTAAAAACCGTACAGGCGATCGCCTAACAAACACATAACCTTCCAGTCAGATTCATCTGACTTAAGCTATCAGACAGGGGTTTATAACCCCTGGTTTCTTACTTTTGATACTCATAACTATTTCCTCTGACAGAAAGCATTATCCGTGGGAATTGATAATCTCAACTTAATGATAGTAAATTCTTGATTTTTGAGCCGACCAGGATTTTATTCCGCTGGGCTATTACTTGCGATTAAAAATGCTTTTTATCAGAGGTATTTATGTTTTACCACAAAAAAGAGCCTATTCACCCTGTGAATGTTTCTGAAGCTGACCCTCGTTTTGCGCAACTACTCCTAGAGCAGTTTGGGGGAGCAACCGGGGAACTATCAGCAGCTTTGCAATATTGGGTACAGTCTTTTCATGTGGAAGATCCTGGAATTCGGGATATGCTCCAGGATATTGCGATTGAAGAATTTAGCCACCTGGAAATGGTGGGGAAACTAATTGAAGCTCATACCAAAAATACCGACCAGACCGAAGCATATAAAAGTACTCTCTTTGCTGTTAGAGGTATGGGACCCCATTTTTTAGATAGTCAAGGGAGTGCTTGGACAGCAAACTACTTGAATGAAGGTGGCGATGTAGTTCGGGATTTAAGAGCTAATATTGCAGCTGAAGCTGGCGCACGTCAAACTTATGAGGAATTAATTAAACTAGCAACGGACCAAGGGACTCAAAATACTTTAGTGCACCTGTTAACCAGGGAAGTTTCTCATACTAGAATGTTTATGAAGGCTCTAGATTCATTAGGGAAATTAAGTGAGCCATTTTTTGGGAATATTCAACCCGATGAAACCGTTGATATTTATTACAACCTATCTGCAAATGGGGATGGTAAGGATCAGCGTGGCCCTTGGAATCGGGAACCAGATTTTAAATACATCCCTAACCCACTGGAAAGAAAATCTTAAACCAAAGCCATAGAGCTAATGGTGAAAAAACAAAAAGCGCCTGGGAGTGTTGCCGTGTTTCCACCCCAAACGCTTTTTATTTTTAACTTGCTCCTCACACACTATTAGATAGTACAGTTAGTTATTCAAAAGGCAAGTTTGATATGTGACAGTTTATGAACTGTCATAAACCACTGAGCAGAAGTTTAGTGTAAAAAGTGACGTATACCAGTGAACACCATGACTAAACCTAGTTCATTTGCAGCCTTGATAGAATCCTGGTCGCGCAAACTTCCACCTGGTTGGACAATTGCAGTAATTCCCGCAGATGCGGCTGTTCTAACTGAATCATCAAAGGGGAAAAATCCATCGCTGGCGAGAATTGCACCTTGGGCTTTTGCGCCTGCTTGTTCTAAGGCGATTTTTACCGAACCGACCCGATTCATTTGACCAGCACCTACCCCTAGAGTAGTGCGATCGCGAGTAATGACAATAGCATTAGATTTGACGTGTTTACAAACCTTCCAAGCAAAGAGTAACTCAGCTAACTCCTCCGGGGTGGGTTGAAGTTCTGTAACTACTTGCCATTGACCACTATCAGCTATTTTATCATCAGCGGACTGGACAAGAAAACCCCCGGCGATCGCCTTGACAGTTTCTTTAGGGCCACTAGTCAAGTCTGGTAAAGTTAAAATCCGTAGTTTAGATTTCGCTGCCAAAATTTCTTGGGCTGCCGCTTCACAACCGGGCGCAACCACACATTCTAAAAATGTCTTAGTTAACTCTTCCGCTGTAGCCACATCAATGGGGTGATTGAGTGCGACAATTCCCCCAAAAGCCGAAATAGCATCAGCATTAAAGGCTTTTTGATATGCTTCCACCAGGGTACTACCCAAAGCCACACCACAGGGGTTAGTATGTTTAATCACCGTTGATGCTGGGGTATCAGTAAACTCCGCAATAATTTGGCGGGCGGCTTCTAAATCCACCAAATTATTATAACTCAGTTCCTTACCTTGCAATTTCGTAGCCGCAGCCCAACCCGTGGGAGTTGTACCGGTTTGATACCAAGCAGCAGGTTGATGGGGGTTTTCACCATAACGCAGAGATTGCAATTGCTGACCAGACAGGTTGTAAGTATTCTGACATTGTTGGCTCAGATAAGCTGCTATGGCTTGGTCATAACTAGCCGTATGGGAGAAACCTTTTAAAGCACATTTCTGGCGAAAATCTAGGGAAGCAGTCCCGTTATTTTGGCGTAGTTCCTGTAAATATTCCTCATACTGTCCAGGGTCACATAATACCGTCAGATGGGCGAAATTTTTCGACGCAGCCCGTAACATCGCCGGACCACCAATATCAATTTGTTCTATTGCATCCGATAATGTTACCCCGGGTTTAGCAATGGTCTCCTCAAAGGGATAAAGATTGACAACTACTAAATCAATGGGGCGAATTTGGTTATTTTCTAAATCTGTTAAATGTTGGGGAATATCCCGCCGCGCCAAAATTCCGCCATGAATGCGAGGATGTAAGGTTTTAACTCGACCACCTAAAATCTCAGGTGAACCTGTGTAATCAGAAACCTTTGTCACTGGTAGTCCCGCATCCTTGAGGGTTTGGGCGGTTCCCCCGCTGCTGATTAAATCAAATTCAAATTCTTCGACCAGGCGACGGGCGAGGTCAACTATACCAGTTTTGTTAGATACACTCAGCAGGGCTAGACGCGCCATGTTTTAGTTCCTCAGATGTAGGCGATAAAACGAAAGATCCTCAGTTTTACATAAGGTTGGGTTCACTTCAAGACCATGGGACTGAAAAGGCTGTTAGTGCTTATTAGCCAGGGAATAAATTCCCTGTCTGATAGCTAAAGTCCACTGAAAGTGGACTGGTGGGTTACTTAGAATCCTATAGTTAAATGAGTGTATTTTTTTATATTCAATATCAAGTGATATTATTTAGATAATTCTGTCATCTATCCAAAGGTAGATTTTTTAGGAAGCTTCTGTTGGACAATATCCCCGACTTCTATGAAAATTGATGGTTACCTGATAATATCATCCTAAGAAGTCGGGGATATCTTGTTACAAAGATGTCAGTATGATGAAAGATTTAAAATTATGACGAAAAAATCTCAGAGGATTTATCGAATATTATGCTTATCAAAAAGCGTTTCAATTTACATTAAACATTCATTACAAATTAAAATATAGACCTTTATTGAAGCCAGCGGGCTTTTAGATTACCAGATGGCGTTGCTTCAATCATTCTCTCATCGGGATGCTAATTGGATTGATTCCAATACATAAAGTTTCCATTCGATTAGTGTCCCCAGGGAGTGGGGAATCTCCCATTTTAAACACTTACCCTGTAAGAACTCTAGAGGCACTTTCCGATAGCGATAGCCATGGTTCAAGAAACTTAACGGCTGATAGCGATAGCGTGGCGTTAGCCATAATGGACTTTAGCATATTAACAAATCGCCTCAAACCTTTATACAGTAAGGGACAGAGGTTAATCGGCACTCGCTAGATTGACGATGTCAAAACAGAAGAATAACTATTCCAGCTATTTTGGTTGAACTTGGGTGATGATTAACTAGTGCATTGAAACAGCACTAAGGCGATCGCAATTCAGGGATGATTTAACTGAGAAATTGGCGTTAGAGCGTTGGATGCGGTAGGCGATCGCTGTTAGTTGTATTATTAATGTGAGCAAAGATTAATACTTAGAGTTTAAGGGGCGATCGCACTACCACCGAAATAGCCATGAGTCTCCATGGTATAAATATTACATAAATCCGAGAATAGCTGCGTAATTTATCCCAGTCATAGCCAGTCAACACTGAAAAGTCAACCGCTGAAAAATCAATTATTTTTAACCATTCACTAATTATTTCTTAATCTCAAGGCTTTAGCTTCAGGAGAAGGTAAGCAAGGTATTAATAAATAGCAAAGCAAGTTAATCCAGGGGATGCCCTACTGTGATTACTATGGTATCTCCAAGGTTCGGGATTTATTTACCACTAGTAATTTATTAAACCACGTAGTCAAGAGTTTGGCTTACCAAGAAATAACTACTGAACATGGAAATTAGGACTGGCAAATGGTAGACACCACACCGATTCGCTTTTCTCAGTTCAATGCCTCCTTAAACCGCAATGCCAATGGTAAATTGGGGGAAGATTTATCTGTACTTGATAATGCTCAAGCCAAAAGTGTAGCAGAAATAATTCAGCGTGTTCAACCGGATATTTTACTGATTAATGAGTTTGATTACTTTACAGAAAATCCCACTCAACCAGTGGAATTATTTCTGCAGAATTATTTGCTTGTGGGTCAAAATGGTGCCCAGCCCGTAGATTATCCCTATTACTTTATTGCCCCCTCTAACACAGGTATTTCCTCTGGATTTGATTTAAATAATAACGGTGTAGTTGCAACTATTCCCGGTACACCAGGTTATGGTGATGACGCCTTTGGTTTTGGCAGTTATCCCGGTCAATTTGGGATGTTGTTATTGTCTAAATACCCCATTGATCTTACCAACGTTCGTACCTTCTTGAACTTCCTCTGGCAGGATATGCCAGATTCCCTATTACCCACTATCGCCCTTCCTGGGTCTGATACTCCTTGGTACTCACAAGAAGAACAAGCAGTGCTGCGCCTTTCTTCCAAGAGTCATTGGGATGTACCCATCCAAATCGATGGTAAAACGATTCATGTTTTAGCCAGTCACCCTACACCACCTGTGTTTGATGGTCTAGAAGACCGCAACGGTAAGCGCAACTATGATGAAATCCGCTTTTGGTCTGACTACGTTATTCCTGGGAAAGGTGACTATATATATGATGATCAGGGAAGAATAGGAGGTTTAACTCCTGGTTCCTCCTTTGTCATCATGGGTGACCAAAATGCTGATCCCTTTGACGGAGATAGTTTTGATCGTGCCATTCTTCAACTACTACAAAACCCCAGTATTAACACTAATTTTATTCCTAGTAGTGTTGGCGCTGTACAACAGTCAGAATTACAGGGGCGTGCTAATGCTAACCACCAAGGTAATCCAGCTTTCGATACTGCGGATTTTGCTGATAATAACCCTGGTAACCTACGCGCTGACTATGTACTACCTTCATCTGACCTGCAAATTATTAACTCAGCAGTATTTTGGCCTGTAAACACTGACCCCAATTTTTCCCCAGTGGGGACTTTTCCCTTTCCCAGTTCCGATCATCGTTTGGTGTGGGTTGATATTCAACAGCAGCCAGTTGTTTCTGGTAATATTCTTCGGGGAGTGGAGTTTTCAGGACAAACTATCTTTGCCACTGGTTTTATTCCTCCAGGGACAGCGGGAACAATCAATGATGTTAACGTCCCCATGGGAGGATTGTCTGGTGTAGCCTACGATGCCGCCAACAATCTTTACTATGGCATTTCTGACGATCGCTCCCAATTTGGACCAGCTCGTTTCTATACCTTTACCCTTGATCTAGATACATTAAATGTCAACTTTGTCAATGTTACTCCCATCCAAAATACTGATGGTAGTTTATTTGGAGCTTTGACCGTTGATCCAGAAGGTATAGCTTTAACCAATCAGGGTACTATCTTTGTATCCTCTGAGGGTGAGGTCAATATTAATGCTGCACGTATCACTGATCCCTTTGTTAAGGAATATTCCCTGTCAGGGGAAGAAATCCGCTCTTTACCAGTGCCCAATAAATTCTTACCTATAATTGAGGATACTAATGGTAGTGGGGTTGTGGATGCTGGAGATAGACAAATCTCCGGGGTTCGTAATAACCTAGCCTTTGAAAGTCTGACCATTACACCAGACCAAAGAACCTTATACACTGCCACTGAAAACGCCCTGATTCAAGACGGTGAAAGGTCTTCCCTAGTCAATGGTAGCCCATCCCGCATTATCCAGTACAATTTACTTTCTGGACAACCAGAAAAGGAATATCTCTACATTACCGATGCTGTAGCAGTACCACCAGTCCCCGTCAGCGCCTTTAGTGATAATGGATTAGTGGATTTACTGGCTATTGATAACCGTGGGACTTTGCTGGCTGTGGAACGATCTTTTTCTCTTGGGGTTCCCGGAACAGGCTTTACTATCAAGATTTACGAAGTTAGTCTTCAAGGTGCGACTGACATTAGTTTCTACGAGAGCCTGAGGGATTTGAGTTCTGAGCAGTTAGCAGGGATTGTACCGGCACACAAACGCTTACTGTTAAATCTCAATGATTTGAATCTAGATACTGGGTTAGATAATATTGAGGGTTTAGCCTTTGGTTCTGAGTTATCGGATGGTCGTCAGTCCATTGTCCTAGTCAGTGATAATAACTTTAACCAGAATCAATTTACCCAGATTTTAACCCTGAGTGCCGATTTAATTCCCACTGTTATCCCTAGGGTAGAAACTCGTCCTGATCTGTTTGATGATGAAGACCCCGCCCAGGGACTACTTGACCAGAATGCTGACGCTGATGATCCGGCTATTTATGTTAATGCTATCAATCCCGCGGAGAGTTTGGTGTTAACGGCGGTTAAAAATGCCGGTATCCGGGTTTATGATCTGTCTGGCAAGTTATTACAGACTGTCAACCCGGGTAATGTTAGATACAATAACATTGATTTGCAGTATGGTTTTCATCTGGGGGGAGAGTCTGTAGATATTGCCGTAGCCAGTGATCGCGGTAATGATACACTAGTATTTTTTAAAATCAACCCATCCCCCTCAGAACCTGGTAAATACTTAGAAGATATCAGCGATCGCAGTATTGGTAACCTATTCCAAACAGCCCCCTTTAACCCCCCCTATTCCACCTCCTCCCGCAGCGCCTACGGACTGGCTATGTACCGTAGCCCGTTTACCAATGATTACTATGTCTTCGTCAATCGCAGACAAACAGGGGATGTGGCTCAGTTTCAGGTGATAGACCGGGGTAACGGTAAGATTGGAGTTGAGCGAGTCAGGGAATTTACTATTCCCACAGCACCCGGGGTTAACCCCCAAACTGAGGGTATGGTAGCAGATCAAGAAACCGGATTCCTGTACGTTGGTCAAGAAAATGTCGGTATTTGGAAATTCCTAGCAGAACCCACCGCCCACACCAATGGTATCCTCATAGATCAAGTTAAAGCCCTAGGTGGTCAACATCTGACTGATGATGTCGAGGGATTGACTATCTACTACGGTGCCAATGGTACCGGCTATTTACTAGTATCTAGTCAAGGTGATGACACCTTTGCTGTGTATAATCGCCAAGGTAATAACGAATACTTAGGGAGATTCGCTGTGGGCAATAATGGTGCCATTGACAGCGTACAAGAGTCAGATGGTGCCGATGTGATTAATGTCCCCCTCGGACCCAACTTCCCTTACGGTTTATTTGTCACCCAAGACGGGAATAATCGACCAGAAAAATTGGTTGAGGATGATGGGGAATTAGAAAACGTCAACAGCAACTTTAAGTTTGTTCCGTGGGAAAATATTGCCGCTGCTTTCCCCACCCCACTGATAATTGATACAGTTTCTTACAATCCACGAAGTCCTATTTCACAACCAAAAGTTACACTGATGGGCTTCGCTTCCTTACCTGCTGATACTTTTGCTACAGGTCCATCATCTGGTAGTGCCATTACTGGTAACACCAATGGTAGACAAGTACCCTTTGACAGTCAGCCTATTCAAGGATTTAGTGCTATCCAAATCGCCGATCCTAATTCCTTCTGGTTAATGTCCGATAATGGTTTTGGCAGTAAGGCTAATAGCCCTGATTATTTACTCCGGATTTATCGCGCCACTCCTAATTTCCGCACCGCCGCTGGAGGTAATGCTACTGTTAACGTGTTGGATTTTGTGCAACTATCTGACCCTGACAATAAGATTCCTTTCCCAATTGTTAACGAGAATACCAGGGAGCGCCTGTTAACTGGTGCAGACTTTGACCCTGAATCCCTGGTAGTAGGAGCAGATGGAACTTTCTGGATAGGCGAAGAATTTGGCCCCTATATTTTACACTTTGATAGTACAGGTAGGCTATTAAATGCACCCATTCCCACACCTAATTACAGCATTGCCAACACTATAAACCCGGAAGCTCCTCTGGTTCTATCCCCTGATAGCCCTGATCTGAGTGCTTCCTCAACCCCTAACTTAGCCCGTTCCCGGGGATTTGAAGGTATGGCCATCAGCCCCAACAAGACAAAGATTTACCCACTACTAGAAGGTACAGTATTAGGAGACCCCCCCAACTCCCTGCGGATTTATCAACTAGATCCCCAGTCCAAGGAATTTCAGGGGCTATTAGGGTACTACCGTATGGAACAGCCTAACCATGCCATCGGTGCATTAACAGTAGTCAATGACGATGAATTTTTAGTCATCGAGCGGGATAATGGTCAAGGTTCCACAGCGGGATTCAAGAAAATATTTAAAGTGGATTTCTCCAATATTGACCCTAACGGCTTTGTAGCCAAGGAAGAGCTTGTTGACTTACTCAACATCAGCGATCCCAATGATTTAAATGGGGATGGTAACACTAAATTTACTTTCCCCTTTGTTACCATTGAGGCAGTCGTGGTCATTGATGAGAACACAATTGTTGTTACCAACGACAATAACTACCCATTTTCCCTAGGTAGACCACCGGCTATAGATAATAATGAAATTATCCTGCTGCGGTTAGAACAACCACTAAACCTACCTAAATCGGCAATAATTCAGGGAACAGCCGGAAATGATGACCTGACTATTACTCAATCTGGGTATATGGTTTTTACCGGTAACGGTGATGATATGGTGGAAGCTAGTTTGGCCGGTAATGTGAATATTTATGCCGGTCGTGGCAATGATATTGTTTCCCTAGGTAGTGGCAGTTTTGCCAGCGGTGGCGATGGTGATGATACCCTCTATTTAGGAGCCCAGGGGACTGTGGCTGATACGGTTGTAGATGGGGGTCGGGGTAATGACACCCTGATAGTCATAGAAGCAAATGATTCTAATATTCTTCTAGGTGCTGCAGATCATGATCATCTCAAGGTAGCAGAAGGTCGGGGACAAATACTATTTGGTGGCTCTGGTCGGGATATCCTCCGCTCTAGCTCTAATGGTCATAATCGTCTCTATGGTGGTTCCGGTGATGACCAACTGTTTTCTACCGTGGGCGATCGCCTATTTGGTGGCGATGGTAATGATAGTCTCTACGCCGGACAAGGTGGTAATAACTTACTCTGGGGTGGTAAAGGTGCAGATAATTTCTGGCTGGTAGTTGGCAGTTCTTTACCCGATGTACCCAATGTAATCAAGGACTTTGAACTAAGTATAGACCGCATTGGCATGGGTGGTATTACTACTAATCAAGTTAGTCTATTCAGTCAAAATGGCAACACCTTGATTCGAGTTGGTGGTACTGATGTCGCCCTGATTGAAGGGGTGAACCAAACCCAACTGAATGTTAACGATTCCAGTCAGTTTGTCTTTGCCTAAATATTGATTGCGGCGATAGTCTGGGTCGCCTAGCTATGGGGGTATTTTTACCCCCTTTTGGTCTGTTCTCATCAATTGATACGATTAATTTTAATAATATTCCCACATATGGTTGCTAATAAAGCGTCGGTCAACCCTCAACCGTCAACAATCATCGGAGTTATAATCAAATGCAGAAATATCACAGTCATTCGCGGATAGCTTCGTCATCTATCCCAGTCAACCGTAGTACTAATATGCACAATTTTATTCCCCCAGAAAGGTTTTTTCCCTACCTCACTTGGACTGATATCCAAGCTATGCCAAATAAGGAAAATGTGGTTATTATTCAACCTGTGGGCGCTATTGAACAACATGGCCCCCATTTACCTTTAATTGTTGATGCTGCTATTGGTGTGGGAGTGTTGGGGGAAGCACTCAAAAAGCTAGATACAAGTATTCCCGCCTATGCTTTACCCACCCTATATTATGGTAAATCCAATGAGCATTGGCATTTCCCCGGAACTATTACTTTAAGTACTCAAACCCTGACAGCAGTAATTATGGAAATGGGGGAAAGTATCTACCGCGCTGGGTTTAGAAAATTGGTGTTAATGAACTCACACGGTGGACAACCCCAAGTTATGCAAATGGTAGCCCGGGATTTGCATATTCAATATGGTGATTTTTTAGTGTTTCCCTTATTTACTTGGCGTGTGCCTCATATTACTAAGGAATTGTTGACACCTAAGGAAGCAGCCCAAGGTATGCACGCGGGAGATGCTGAAACTAGTATTATGCTGGCAATTCTACCAGAACAGGTAAGAATGGATCAAGCTGTTGCTGAGTATCCACCAGAACAAGAGGAAAGGAGTTTACTGAGCTTAGAAGGTAAATTACCTGTGTCTTGGGCTACAAAAGATATAAGTAAAACTGGGGTAATTGGCGATGCTACAACCGCAACCAAGGAAAAAGGCGATCGCATCCTGGAATCTGTTTCTAACGGTTGGGTACAAGCTATTGAGGATATTTACGCTTTTGTGCAACCACAACCCCGGTGATAATTTCCCTAATATCTGTCTACACCCCATTGAGATTTGTTAGTGTAGATAAAGTGAAAATAATAGCTGCCAATTCCCCAATTTTTAGACTCAGAGATAATGTTATGACGGCATTTGAACCTCAACAGCTTCGTTCTTATAGCCAAGAAGATGTCCAGAAAATACTTCAGTTAGCGATCGCTCGTCAAGCTGATGACCAAAATAAGGAATTTTCTTATGAGCAACTGTTAGAAATTGCTCAAGAGTTAGATATATCACCAGATTCTCTGAATCTGGCAGAAATTGACTGGCGATCGCAACAGAGCGAAATCCAACAAAGACAAGCCTTTAACGCCTACCGCATCGGAAAATTCAAGAAACGTCTAGGTAATTACGGAATTATTAACACTTTTTTGATGCTGTTAGATTTCGTCGGCGGTGGCGGTCTTACCTGGTCTTTATATTTCTTAATATTTTGCAGCTGCACATTAGGGCTAGATACTTGGAATACCTTTCAAACTAAGGGGGAAGAGTACGAAATGGCTTTTCAAAAGTGGTATCGTAAACATCAAATCAAACAAACCATCAATACAGTCGTAAGTAAGTGGTTTAAGGCCTTACAAATTTAGCTAAAAGCCAAGTTTACCAGAGATAAAACCCCTAGAAAACATCCAGAGGCTTAAACTAACAACGGGTTATTTTAAGTTGTTTATTCGTCGCTTTGTAAATATCCCATCGCCGCATCTAATTTAGAAGGATAACCTTCAGCAAACCTTTCAAACCAAAGACCTTCGGAAGAAAACGGATCTAATGTTTTCAACCATGCTTGTGCTTCCCCCCGTAAAGCTGCTAAACCTTGCGCCTTAATTTCAGCTTGGCGAATTTGTTCCTGTTCTATTGCTTGCTGTTTTTGCAACTCCTCAAGCGCATCTTGTTCAGCAAAATCAGCCCGGACCTGCGCCAAAAGACTATCCTCTAAAGATAAAGACTTTGGTGGTGGTGGAGTTGAGGATTTAGCTGTGTTTTTCTGTGGTTGTGATCCTGGGGATTTACCCTGATGATATTCAGCTTTGAGTTCACCCAGGAGCTTGTCAAGAGAATCCATGCTTTTAACTTAATCACTACCGAATTAAAACTTGAAGAAGCCCAAACCACCAGGAATAATCTGTGGTTAATTCAATCTTGAACAGCGCCGAGCTCAACTAGTCAGTAATAGCATTGAGTAGTACCTCTGATAAACTCATATCCTCCATATCTTCCATTGTCACGGTGTCACAGATATCAAACTTCGCCCCAGCGCTTTGCAAATCATCATCTAAAACCTTGAGAAAGCGGGTAGCTTGTATATCTGTACCAACTTGAATCAAGGAAATACTTAATTCTTCATCGGTATCCATACGGCGAGAAGCTTCGATAATTACCTTCATGACTGCTTTGCGGTCATCGGGTTCCCCATCAGTTACTACTAAGATGATTTCACCATTGGGCTTAGTTTGACCGGCGCTCTTGCGTTGGAAGTAATTCTCAATTGCGTCTTTTAATACAGATGCTAAGTCTGTGGACCCAGATGGGTCATTTTCTTGAAATATTTGTGTTACCTTAGCCGCATTGACATTCTCATAGCGCTTAAATCTACCAGAAAATAAATATACAGTGATCCCATCTGGGTCAAATTGCTCACACTTACTGGCTAAGGCTAGGGTAGATTCTTGTGCAGATTGCCATCTAGTTCTACCACCTTTCTGATCTGGGGTAGCCATGCTACCGCTTTTGTCGATAATTAGTGTATAGTCCCTATTTTCCAGCATGATTTGATTCCCACTCATAACTATGCCATCTTCACTATAGCAATTTGTATACAGGCAAGCGATCGCCCCTAGTGTGAGTTAACGCTTGCCATTTAGAAGATACTATTCCTCTTGGATATCAACCCAAATACTACCTTCTTCCACACGCACAGGGAATACAGGTAGGGTTTTTTGTTGTGAAATCATGGAAAGGACTTTACCTACACCAGGTGGCCATGGACACCAATCTTTTACCTCTCCAGTACCTAAGTCAAAAGCACTGCGATGTATAGGACAAACAATCGCCCCATCTTCGGTAATCTTGCCATTTTTCATCGGCATTTTTAAATGAGGACAGGTGTTATCTACAGCATAAAGCTGATTCTCATGGTTGACAAGTAAAATTTTACGTGTGCCAACTTTTACTACTTGTCTTCCATTCGGTTCCAGGGACTCAGCCGCAAGAACTTTAGTCCAGCCCATTAGGTTCTCCTTTCTTAATGATCTGCTTTCAGTTTCCCGCAATTGTGGTGCGATCGCTAGAATTAACTGATTAAACTGAATATTGTGGGTGTACGATTTGATCAGATGTAAATTTACTCAGACTGGACTCCTTTATGCCGAAAAAATCCACCTTTTCATCCCAGTCAGCGACCACAACATCGCTGGCGCCCTCATATGTCCATATCCGTCTAGAAGCCTTAGACAAAGAACACCAGTGGCTATTGAAACAAATTAAGCGAAAACGAACTGAACTGCAAAACTTTTTGGAACAGATGCGTTCCCTAGCTACAGATATATTAAATCGCTCTAATACACAGTTACAAAACCTGGTAGATATTGACCGAGAAATTCATACTCTGTTTGATGAAATCTTGAATCAAAGGAAATTGAGTAAGCAGAGCAAGAAAGATATTCTAGCAATTTACAATCAACTCCAATTTGCCAGAATCATCACTCCTCATCCTAGTAATTATGCAGAATATCCGAACCCAGAGGGGGGAACAGATGATTTCTCACATCAGCACACAGAAGAACACAGGCAATACCAAGAACCCCAGGAGAGTCTCAACTTTTATTCTGGCGACAAATCTGATCCTGCGAGAAAAATTCGGCAGATATTTCTAAGTTTGGCAGAAATATTTCACCCTGACAAAGTGAAAGATGGAGAAACTCAAATACTCCATACTGAAATTATGAAAGAAATTAACAAAGCTTACCAAGAAGGCGACTTGGCGCGATTGTTGGAAATTGAACAGCAACATCAAACCGGTAAATATATTGATATGAATAATCAAGATGATTTAACTCGCCAATGCTTGAAAATAGAGCAGCAAAATCAAATTCTCAAACACCAATATGAAGACTTAAAACAAGAACTTCGCCTAGTTAGAAATACTCCAGAGGGGGTAATGGTTTCTGACTGTCGTAAAGCCGCACGAAGGGGAATAGATGCGATTGGGAGTATGGTTGAACAGGTAGAAGCTGAAATTAAAACTATTACTGCTATCCGTGATTTTGTTAGGGCTTTTAGAGAACAAAAAATGACTATTAAAGAATTCCTGACTGGTCCACAACTTATGGGCCGTTCAAATCAAGACATCACGGATGATGAACTAGCAGAAATATTGTTAAAGTTGGGTGAAATAGGGTTTTTCTAAGAGGATGTTTGTCAAGTCAAGAAAAGCTCAAGTAACGATATTCTATCAGTAGACAAAAACGCGACAGAGTTACTTGAGCCATGTCTAAATCATACCCAACAGACTTGACAAATGAACAGTGGGAATTGCTATCAGTGCTGATACCCCCAATAAATTTGGGGTGTCGTCCCCGTCGGGTTAACCTACGCGCTGTGATTAGTGCCATATTTTATGTTCTGTGTGCGGGTTGTCCATGGCGGATGTTGCCGACTTCCCAAAATGGCAAACGGTATACTATTACTTCCGAAAATGGCGCCTGGATGGTACATGGGAACGCATTAACCACAAACTTCAACAGTGGGTACGTGTTCTCGAAGACCATGAACCAAACCCAAGTGCAGCAATTGTGGATTCTCAATCTGTAGAGAGTGGAACAATGGTATCCCAAGCTGTCGGGTTTGATTCTGGGAAACTGGTTAAGGGACGTAAACGGCATTTTTTAGTTGACACTCTGGGATTGGTTTTGATGGTTGTGGTCACCTCGGCTTATGAATCCGATCAAGCAGGCGCAAAAAAATTATTCACCCAAGCCAAGAACAGAATTAGCGATCGCTTGAATCGGTTGGTGCACATTTGGGTTGATGCTGGGTATCAAGGTAAAGGCTTTATGAGATGGGTGATGGATACGTATCACTGGGTTTTGCAGGTTGTACGTCGTCCGGTGAATACTAAAGGCTTTGTTCTGCTACCAAAGCGTTGGGTTGTCGAGCGTAGTTTTGGTTGGTTTAATTGGTGTCGTCGATTGAGTAAGGACTACGAAATTTTACCCCAGACCCATGAAACATTTGTGCAAATCGCCATGATTCGGTTAATGCTTAGAAGACTCGCTTAATTGAGTTGTTTAATACTTTCCAAACATCCTCTAAGAGGATGTTTGATAACTTTTCAACAGGTAATTTTCATCTTAAGGAACAGGGAACACCGGAGAAAAAGGGAAGCAACAAAATCAAGTTCCCTCCTCTTGTCAGGGAAAGGTGAGGGTAGAGTCAGACAATATTTGATACATTGATCATAAATTTTAAAACATCTTCTAAAGTTAAAAATTCAACAAAAACTAGCATTAAATATTTTACTATGTCCCAAAAAAACGAAATCCCCCAGGGAAAAATATTACTCAAACCTGGAACTTTATGGCAAAGTATCAAGGAGCAGACTCAATACGCCTTAGAATCTGGGGCCTTACTGTCGATACCCACAGATTTTGAATTGGTCGAGGAGAATGGTATTCAATTTTTAGTAAGGATTGTATCTAATCTTACCCGCAAAGATAAGGACAAGCAGCAAGCAAAAAACAAGAATCCTTTTTTACCCTATGAGAAAGATTTATTCGTTGCGGATATTTCCGAGAGTCATGTTTGTATATTGAACAAGTTTAACGTTGTTGACTATCACCTGCTAATTATTACCCGCGCCTTTGAGAAACAGGAAAAATTACTCACCCTGGAGGATTTTGCAGCTATGTGGGCGTGTTTAGCTGAATTGGATGGTTTAGTGTTCTACAATGGCGGTAAACTTGCGGGAGCTAGTCAGCCACATAAACATCTGCAAATAGTACCCTTACCACTGACACCTTCAGGACTGCAAGTACCTATAGAACCCTTACTAACATCGGCAGTATTTATAGATTCTGTAACTACTATACCAGGATTGCCTTTTGTTCACGCTTTGGGGAAACTAAACCCTAGTGGTTACCCATACACGGACGCAGTAACTACACTGGAGCTATATCATACCTTATTGAGTGCTGTGGGGTTAGAAGCCCTTGAGGATAATAGACAATCTGGAGCTTACAATCTTTTAGCTACAAGGGAATGGATGTTAATTATACCGCGATCGCGTGAAGATTTTCATGGTATATCTGTTAACTCCTTGGGATTTGCGGGGGCCTTGCTGGTACGAAACCAGGAACAAATGCAGATAATTAAACAACACGGCCCCATGACCATCCTCAAGAATGTAGCTTTACCCGTCCCCTAGGTCAGTATTTTAGTGGGTCAGCTTTAACTGTACCCCTCCATGAATTATTTATGAAGGTATTGAAATTTACTCAATTTCTGTTACTAGCCATTGCCATTCAGTAACTACATTCTGAGGTATATTGATCAGCAATGGCTTGACATTTTTAGTCGGCACATACAGTTTAAGTGCATCGGTGGTTGCTAGTTGCGGTAGAATGTTAGTTAATTCATATTCACCCACATTGGGAGCAGGTGCACTTAAGCCATAGGCATCTGATGCACTCAATAGTTTTCCTGATGTTGTCTCAATTACTAATGGTTGCGGGTGAGCAATTTCCGCAATACCAGGAAAACCCACTAGGCGCAATCTTAAGTCTTTGATTGCACTGTTGTAATTTTGTTTGAACAATAGCACCTGCCAAGTATAGCCTTTTTCATCTTTGATAGATACTTGGGAGTGATAGTGCAAAACACCAGGGGAATCATGATGTTGTAGCAGTAACGCCTGTGCTGATTGCACACCCCATGCACTAAAAGTAAAGGTGATGAGGATTACTATAGCCCAAGTCCAGAAGTATTGCCAAACTTTTTGCTTTAGGTAATACATACGGTCAACGAAACTCTCATGAGTAGAAAAACAAAAAGCGAACAACCCTAACTATAGCGTCAGCTTAGAGAGGAAGTCCTCATTTTAGATTTATGTCCCCCCATTGGTCTGACCTCCTCCCCTTTACTTGGCTCCAGGGGAGTGTCAAATTAAATTATTTCTTCTCCTCGATGATGGGCTGCTTGTAACAATAAAGACTCAGCAAATGCGATCGCCTCCGTCGCCGACTTACCACCAGCTAACTGCGCCAGTTCTTCCCGACGATTGCTCATATTCTCTAAATTAGTAACTCGTACCACCGTACGCTGCTCAGTATTATTACTTTCATTAATGGTTTGTTTATCTACACGCAAATGTCGGTCAGCCATGGCCGCCACTAAGGGCTGATGGGTGACACATAATACTTGGTTATTTTGACTTAGCTGGTGTAATTTTTCCGCGATCGCTTGGGCGACTCTCCCAGAAACCCCCACATCAATTTCATCAAAGATCATAGTTTCCGCCGCATCCCCTTGGGAAAAACAAGCTTTCAAAGCTAATAAAAAGCGACTCATTTCACCCCCAGAAGCGATGGCGATTAAAGGTTGCAGGGGTTCCCCTGGGTTAGGGCTAAACATAAAGGTAATTTTGTCTGCACCTGTAGCTGTGGGGGGAATAGGCGCTATTTCCACTTGAAACTTTACCTTTTCCATGGCTAAAGGCTGAAGTTCACACAGTAATTGAGATTCTAAATTAGCAGCGGTTTGGCGACGCAATTGAGTTAACTGTTCACAAGCTTGGGTTAGCTGGGTAAAACAGGCGCGTTCTTGCTGTTCTAGACTTTCAATCGACTGTTCACTATCATTGAGTTCTGCCAATTCCTCGAGTATGCCTTGGTAGTGGGCGATCGCCTCTGTGAGGGTGGGTCCATACTTGCGACAAATTTGTTTTAATTCTTGAATCCGCTCTTCTACTTCTTGCAATCTTTGGGGGTCGGCTTCTAAACTACTTCCGTAAGCATTAATTTGCCTTGCTACTTCCATAATCATAGTTTGAGCATCCCTGACCAAATCCAACAAAGGTTGTAGTTGGGCATCATAGCCCACCATATCAGTTAATGTCGCCTCACTGTCTCCTAATAAATCCGTTGCTGCTGGGGTGTCATTATCATTTTGATACAAGGATTGATATACCTTGTAACTCATCTGTTGCAGTTCTACTACATGATTGAGGCGTTCCCGTTCTTGCTGGAGTTGTTCCCATTCCTGAGGATCTTGGAGGTTAGCAGTTCCCAATTCCTGGATTTGATACTTGAGCAGATCCAGTTGTTGTAGACGTTCCCGGTCTGAACTCCGGCGTTTTTCTAAGACCAGATCAGCTCTTTGATGAGCACTAAAGGCCGTAACGATGATTTGACGCTGTTGCATCAACAACTCACCACCATAGATATCTAACCAATCCCGCACTTGGGCTGGTTGTCCTACCTGTACGGTTTGTCCTTGGGCGGTGATTTCCACCAGGCGATCGCGCAGTCCTCCCATCATCTGGCGATTCACCAACACCCCATTTACCCGTGATCTACTGCGGATATTACTGTTAGTGGCGGTAATTTCACGGCTAACTATCACACAGTTATCCTCAATTAAATCTATTTCCTGTGCCATCAACCAACTAGTTAAGGAAGGTGATAGGGTGAAAGTAGCTTCTACCACTGAGCGATTTGTTCCCGTGCGAATGACTCGACTAGAGATTTTACCCCCCAAAGCCGCATCAATGGCATCCAAGATAATGGATTTTCCCGCGCCTGTTTCACCGGTCAGTACATTGAGACCAGGGCCAAATTCCAGTTCCAGGTGATCAATCAGGGCAAAATTTTCGATTCGCAGCAAAAGCAACATCAAGCCAAATTCTCCGAGAGGACAGATGCCAAGACTTTTAACTTACAGAACAATAAGCAAGTTATTTTTATTACTTTTTCCTGCTTTTTGGGCATATTGTTATAATACAACGCTTCTGTAGGAAAATCGATCATTACTCTCCCACCACGTATCAGTTGAGGGTGGGGAAGATCGAGATAGTATGGAACTAGGACGCCATTTTTCTAGTTATTAGTACTTGGTAAATCTGACAACTTGGGCAAAAACTGCAATTTATCCTTGTTTCATGGATGATTATTTGTAAACTTATTGTTACAATACTTTACATGCTTAATCCTCTCGGTGGCTTCCTTCATGATTGTTAAGACACTTCCCCCGACTTCGCGCAAAACCGAGGACGAACTACAAGTTACTCAACTAGTAACAGAAAATGGCACATCAACCTTAGTTGTTGATTCACCAAAATCTATGATTAACCTAAAGTCTGACACTGAGGCTATACCTTACGATCCCCAAGAGATAAGGGAACATTATCGCCAGCGCCCCCTAAAAGTTTTGCGGCGTATTTTCGCAGTCTTAAGGCCCACCCTTTCCTTTGTATTTGGGTTGTGGTGGGACAACCGCCGGGGAATAGTGCTGAAAAAAGACCCCCGTCGAGCCGTGCAACTGCGAGAACTACTTACGAAATTGGGACCGGCTTACATTAAAATTGGACAGGCTTTATCTACAAGACCGGATTTGGTTCCCCCCACATATCTAGAGGAATTAACTAAGTTACAAGACCAATTACCGCCGTTTCCTAACGCCACTGCTTACCAATTTATTCAAGAAGAATTAGGCGCACCACCGGAGGAAATTTACGCCCAAATCTCGGAACAGCCCATTGCGGCCGCTTCCTTGGGGCAAGTTTATAAAGGTAAACTAAAAACTGGTGAAGAAGTCGCTATAAAAGTTCAACGCCCTGATTTAAGAGAAACAATTACTATTGACTTGTTTATTTTGCGCCAACTCGCCGCTTGGGTAAAAAATAAAGTTAAACGAATACGTAGTGACTTAGTTGGTATCCTCGATGAATTAGGCGATCGCATCTTTGAAGAGATGGATTATATTCATGAGGCAGAAAATGCCGAACGCTTTTTCGAGTTATATGGTCACATAAAAGATATTTACATTCCGAAAATTTACTGGGAATACACCAATCGTCGCGTCCTGACTATGGAGTGGATCAGCGGCACAAAATTAACCCAAACGGCCGAAATCAACGCCCAAGGAATAGATGCGCGTTATCTGATTGAAGTGGGTGTGCAATGTTCCCTGCGCCAGCTACTGGAACACGGATTTTTCCATGCTGACCCCCACCCTGGTAATTTATTAGCCACACCAGATGGGAAATTGGCTTATCTCGACTTTGGTATGATGAGTCAGGTACAACCGCCCCAGCGTTATGGTTTAATTGAAGCGATCGTTCATGTCGTTAACCGTGACTTTGAAGGTTTAGCCAACGATTATGTTAAACTAGACTTTCTATCCCCAGATACCGACTTAACACCCATAATTCCCGCATTTGCCAGAGTGTTCGCTGATGCTCAAGGAGCCAGCGTTGCTGACTTGAACATTAAAAGCATCACTGATGAACTCTCTGCTTTGATGTATGAATATCCTTTCCGGGTTCCCCCTTACTACGCTTTAATTATTCGCTCCCTGGTAACCTTGGAAGGTATAGCTATATACATAGATCCCAACTTCAAAGTTCTTAGCGAAGCCTATCCTTATGTTGCTAAACGTCTGTTAACCGACGAGGCACCACAATTAAGAACATCACTGCAAAACTTACTATTTAAGGATGAAAGATTCCGTTGGAATCGTTTAGAAAACTTGTTACGCAATGCCAAAAGAAATCAGGATTACGACTTTAACCTAGTTTTAAACCAGGCAGTCGAGTTTCTTGCTTCTGAACGTGGTGCATTCATTCGTGACAAAATAGTAGATGAATTTCTCAATGGAGTCAATGCTGTAGGCAAAAATGTTTTACACAACTTTACTTATATCCTGCGAGAACGAGTAGGTTTAACAGCAGTTCATGAAATCCCCAGGGCTACAGTTGAGCAACAACAAACCTTAGACCATATTAAACGGATTTTAAGTATTCTGCGGGAGAACCGTGATTTTGATCCGGTGGAATTAGCTCCCCAACTGGCCCAACTGTTAGTAAATCCAGGTGTACAGCGTTTGGGTCAGCAAATTACTAATCGCCTGGCGCAAAAAGCCTTAGCGCGTTTAATTCGGGAGTTATTAGCAGCTGAAGAAGTCGATAGCACTAAAGGTCTTCCCCTCGGTAAACCCGCAAGAGTTTAACTGATGATTTGAGAAGTTAATACACCCCTCTGATTACCAACAAGAGGGGGTCAGGGCTTAATTTTTCCCACATAAACTTAGGTTGGAATTGTTCAACTAGAGTCTCGATGGTGATGATTGTGATCACGTTGAAGACGTTCTTCTAAGGATTGAATCTGTTCCCGACGTGCTTCTAATTCTAGAGTACGACGGGCTAATTCTTGATTTTGTAAAGTTAGAGATTGTCGCCAGTTCTCAGCACGTTCTGCTTCTTGTTCTAACTGTTTTGGTGTCATACCAATGCTGAGGTAGGTTTGCACTAAATTTATTACCCAGTCCCTAGCATCTTCTAAACTTTCAATATCACCTTGAGGGGAAAGCTGCACTAAAACCAGCAAGTTCTCAGTAATGTTAGTTTCTTCACCCAAGAAAATTAAAGTCTCTTCGGGGATAACTACCCACAGGTTTTGACTTTCTTGACGTGCTAACAAGCGTAACTGATAGTTGTCTAAAAATTTCTTTTTATGTACTTGAGCTAGATATAGCATGGCTTATTGTTTAACTAGAGGTAATGGTTAAATATAAATCAACCATTACCCATTACAGCTATGCTAAACTACGCAGGCGATCGCGTAAAATTTCCGCTTGTTTTTCAGCTTCTGCTAAAGAATCCCTGGCTCCCTGTACTACTTCTACTGGGGCTTTATCCACAAACTTAGGATTACTTAACCGCGCACTCAAAGACTTAGCCTCGACTTCGGCTCTGTTGAGACTTTTTTCCAGTTTAGCCCGCAAAGTAGCAATATCTACTACATCCCCAATC
The DNA here is from genome assembly GCF_015245355.1 of Anabaenopsis elenkinii CCIBt3563. Lineage (GTDB taxonomy): Bacteria > Cyanobacteriota > Cyanobacteriia > Cyanobacteriales > Nostocaceae > Anabaenopsis > Anabaenopsis elenkinii. The sequence goes on from NZ_CP063311.1 coordinate 3,027,326, forward strand.
AAAGGAATTACGACTTGTACAGTACCCACAACACCAGCAATAGCATTTTCTGGTGCTGGTGACTCTCCTAACTCTGTCTGTATAATTTCTTTGGGATGGGGAGGTGGGAAAAACTGAGCCATAAACTTTTGTCTAGCCTTAGCTGTCAGTAGATTTTGCACAACAAACCAAGACGTATAACCTAAACCCAGGATTTCAAAGAATGTACCGATGAGCGGAACTTGATAAATTGCACTCCCCGTCGCTAAACCTATCCTTGCAAAGACAAGTACCGCGATCATTAAACCAATTGTCTTCAAACCCCTCTGAGGTTTTTTCTCAACCACTTCCGGGCTAGTTTTCTGGGTTCCAGACACTTCCCGAACACCAGCAATGGTTAAATTCTCTACCTTCGCCAAATCTTGAATATAGGCTCGTCCATCTGTGAGGATTTGCTGTTCCTCGGGATTATCGGTTTGTAAATTAGCCGTAATTTTCGCCCCAGGTTTAATATCCGCCTCAGCGCGTAAATTGCGAATGGTGCGGATTGTACCAATGAGCAGTTCAAACTGTGCCTCTAAATTGGGATTAATCAGGTTATGATCGCCGGAGGGGTAGGGTTGTAAAGATAAAGTTTCTAAAGAATCGGCTGGTTGTTGGGTGAGAGTTTGCCAAATTTCCTCAGTAATATGAGGCATGAAGGGGTGCAGTAATTTTAAAATTCCTTCTAGCAAATAGGCAAGAGTTTGTTGTGCTACCTTCCGGGATGCAGGATCTGCACCTGTTTGTAACCGGGATTTGACTAATTCAATATACCAGTCACAAAAATCACCCCAGATAAATTCATACAGACCTTTGGCGGCTTCCCCTAAACCGTAGTTATCAATATAATTACTAGTTTGTTTGATAACTTGATGATAACGGGAAATAATCCAGCGATCGCTTAATTCTGTAGCCAGTGGTTGACCCAACTGTTGTGGTGTTTGTCCATCCAAATTCATCATCACAAACCGGGCTGCATTCCACAACTTATTAGCAAAGTTGCGCGCTGCTTCCACCGATGAAGACTCATCCTTTTTGCGGTCATATTCTAAGCGGATATTCTGACCTGCTCCCGCCACTTCTTTGATTAAGGTATAGCGCAGCGCATCAGTACCATACTTGTCAATTAATAATAGTGGATCAATACCATTACCCTTAGTCTTCGACATTTTCTGACCGTTTTCATCCAGAACTAACCCGTGGATGTAAACATCATGAAATGGCATTTTCCCGGTAAAGTGTCCGGCCATCATCGTCATTCTGGCCACCCAGAAAAAGATAATATCAAAGCCAGTCACCAAAGCAGTGTTAGGGTAATAAGTCCCTAAATCTGGAGTTTGTTCCGGCCAACCCAAAGTTGAAAACGGCCAAAGTCCAGAAGAAAACCAAGTATCTAACACATCTGGGTCTTGTTGTAACTTGACATTTTCTCCAAATTGTGATTTAGCTTTTTCCCAAGCATCATCAGCTGATTTTGCCACCACAAAGGGGGTATGATCAGTAATTTCACCACCGGTTTCACTGACAGCATACCAAGCCGGAATTTGATGACCCCACCATAATTGACGAGAGATACACCAATCCTTTAGCTTAACCAACCAATCACGATAGACCTTAGTCCAGCGTTGAGGGACAAACTCCGGCGAATTTTCGCCGTCGAGAAATTCTAAAGCCTGATCAGCCATGGGGCGAATTTTCACAAACCACTGAGTAGATAAAAGTGGTTCTACCGGTACTTTACCGCGATCGCTATAGGGGACAGTATGCTTATAATTTTCCACCTTCACCAGCACACCGTCTGACTCCAGGCGAGAAACTACATTCTTCCTGGCCACAAAGCGGTCTTGTCCCTGGAACTCTCCAGCCTGCTCATTCAGGGTTCCATCCTTATTCATAATATTGATTAACGGCAGGTTGTGACGCTTACCCATTTCAAAATCATTCGGGTCATGGGCTGGAGTCACCTTAACACAACCAGTTCCGAAGGTCGGATCAACAAACTCATCACCAATAATGGGAATTTCCCGATTCATAATTGGTAAAGTTAGGGTCTTACCAATCAAATTAGAGTATCTCTCATCATTGGGGTTAACAGCCACAGCCGTATCACCCAGCATAGTTTCCGGTCTAGTCGTCGCCACCTCCACAAACCCAGAATTATCACTGAGGGGATAGCGGAAATACCAAAGATTGCCATCAACTTCTTGATTATCCACTTCTACATCAGACACCGCCGACCGAGAAGCAGGACACCAATTAACTAAATATTCTCCACGATAAATCAATCCTGACTCATAGAGACTTACAAAGGCTTCCAGAACAGCTTTTGATAAACCTTCATCTAAAGTAAACCGTTCCCGTGTCCAATCAACGGACACACCTAAACGTTTTAACTGATTAACAATTTTACCCTCAGAATCGGCTTTCCATTGCCAAGCCCGTTCTAAGAATTGCTCGCGTCCCAATTCGTAGCGAGTTTTACCCTCTTTTTTCAGTTGTTTTTCTAACATCGTGTGTACAGCGATGCTAGCGTGGTCAGTTCCTGGTACCCATAGAGTGTTACGCCCTTTCATCCGGTGATAGCGCACTAGGGTATCAATTAAGGAACTTTCAAAAGCATGACCCATATGTAAATTCCCCGTGACATTAGGAGGGGGAATGACTATACAGTAGGGTTCGCCGCTGTGACTGGGATCGGCTTTGTAGACTTGGTTTTCTTCCCAAAATTTTTGCCACTTGGCTTCTGTGGTAAATGGGTCATACAGACTAGGGAGGTTGCTAATATTTGCTGTCATGCGGGAAAAACTAATTCTGGAAGGACTCTTATAAATTTTGCCATAGCCTGGAAGAAGGATTCATCGAAAGGAACTGCACCAAGACCACAGGAGATACAAACAAGAGGTTAACCAAGAAAATTAATTGGTGCATCGCAGTTGAGTCCGGGGTTAGTGGCTAGTTAAAAAAATCAGTCCCTCTCATCGCCAACAGCGCCGTACCATAAGCCGCTTCACTATGCACCGACGACATGACAGACACCTTTAAATGTCGTTCACGAATGGTAGACCAAGCAGAATTTACCGCACCACCCCCGGCGGTGTAAACACGATTTAATTTATCTGCCCCCATTACCTGTAGTAATTCATACCCACGGGCTTCAATTCTGCTCATACTTTCTAACAACCCATGCAAAAATTCCACAGGACTATGAGGGCGTGGTGTTAATCGGGGTGGTAACAGGGGATCGTTAATGGGAAAGCGCTCCCCTGGCTGTAATAATGGATAATAATCTAACTCGCAGGCTGTTGTCATATTAATTTCCCGACTCAACCTTTCTAACTCAGCATCACTAAAAAATTGCTTGAGCACCGCTCCCCCAGTATTAGAAGCACCCCCAGTCAGCCACAAGTTACCCCAGCGATGGCTGTAAATACCATATCGTGAATCTTCTACCCGTGTACGACTCAATAGTTTGATCACCAGAGTCGAACCTAAAGATGTCACCGCTTCCCCAGGGTATTTTGCGCCGCTAGCCAAGAAAGCGGCAATACTATCGGTTGTACCAGCACACACCAAGCAATCATGAGGGAAATGAAACCCAGTTGCTATTTCCGGGCGCAATTTGGCAATGGGAGTACCAGGGGGTAAAACGGTGGGTAACTGAATTGGTAATTCTAGTTTTTCTAGCCATTGTGGATATTTCAACTCTTCCACGTCGTAGCCCAGCTTTAAAGCGTTATGGTAGTCGCTAATTCCCAAATACCCATGCAGGAGAAATCCTAACCAATCGGCTTGATGTAGAAAATATCTCCCTTGGCTGAAACTCGGCTGTTGCATCATCCACAGTAATTTTGCTAGGCTAGAAGTTGCACTTAATACATTATTTTGCGGTGGTGCAATACTTTTTAATTGCGGCATTACCACTGATCCCCGCCCGTCGTTATACAATAAAGGTGCATCTACAGGCTGACCAGCCCCATCGCACAGCAGAACTGTGGAAGAAGTGCCGTTAATGGCGATCGCCTTGATTTCTCGGCGTAATTTCTCAGGTATTTCTGTCAGCAGCCTAAATAAACCCACCTGCCAAGAATCTGCTCCCTTAGCAACAGGCTCACCCGCCCAATGATGCTTAATTTCTGTCTGGGTGTGAGTTTCATGATTGATCACCACACCCCTAACCCCAGAGGTACCGAAATCGATCCCCAAATAAAAATCCATAGTTGTATAAATCTTTTAATGATAAATCACTGTTTTTGTTGCATCTTGTAACAAGATATTCCACATTTTTGGCAAAACAGTGAAAAGTAGTAAACGAACTGTTCAATATTAATTTGAAGCTCAGGAGGGTTCAAACCATGCCTATATCAGACACTCAGGTGTACATTGCTCTAGCTGTAGCGCTGATTCCAGGAATTCTGGCTTGGCGTTTAGCAACAGAACTCTATAAATAACGCCTCTGACATCGTACTGGGGTAGATTAAAAGTACATTAAAAATCGCCCCACTCTCAAACAACAATCAGGCTCGTCCTGGTTGTTGTCTTTATAGGTAATACCAATTTAAGTAAAATAAGACATCATTCAACTTACAAGACCTAAAGCTGGGAATTGACATAATCTTCTAAAAGAAGAATAATCGGGCAACCGGGGTGATTGTGGCTAAGTGCCAAAAGTCTTTCATCCGAGCTACTTGCCTATATAGAGTAACATTTTAACTTGAAATATACGTGTAGCAATTTGGAAAAAATGAAGTAATATGACAGCTAAGTAAGGGTGTAAACCCAGTCAGCGTGCATTCTATGATGTTCTCATGAAATCAGTCAGGTTTTTTAAGCATAATGAACGCCATTCAACCGTCTAGACCTCCGGTACAACCTATACAAAAACGCCGGGCTGTTCCTCGACCAAAACGCCATCTTCGTCAACGTTCCGACCAGGTTATGGCCCTGGAAACCACAGCTAAGATAGCAGTTAACTTGCTCCTGTCCGCTACAGCAGTATCTGCTCTGGTGCAACTTTTGCCTTATCACTGGACACAGCAAAATAGGTTGCGAGAAGTCAGGACAGAGGTCAAGGTGATGGAAGAACGTGTTGAGAGTTTACAAAGGGAATTTGAGCAGAATTTCGATCCCCATCTAGCTCAAACTATTAGACAACAGCAAGCCTATAAATTTGAACCTAATCAAGTTCCAATAGTATTCGTAAATTCTGATTTTGACGAACCTGAAGTATTACATTTATTACCATAAGAAAATAGGGATTGAAGGGAAATTGGGGCGGAAAGCCGCCATACTAAAATCCGGTCATCTTGATCATGTCCGCAGGTGTATTGAGCACAATCTATTAATGGGGATTTTCAACAGATAACAGATCCTTTAACCAGTTTTCGATATGTACACGCAATGGGCAACTAAATATATCGTTTTTTTGATCTCCTCCGGGTAGTTTGGCCAGGGCGCGACGATAATCTGCGATCGCACAATTCCAATCACCCCAAATATGATAAGTCCTACCCCTTTGTGCCCAAATATGACCTTCTAGTTGACCGAAAACCATTGCTACCTCAAAATTATCAATTGCCTCTTCGTATAGTTTCAAATCACGTAAGGTAATCCCTCTATTAATCTGTGCCCGGACATAACTAGGATTCAAATCAATCGCCCGGTCGTAGTCAGCCAGTGCTGCAGTAAATTCCTCATTTGCTGCATGGTAATTGGCTCGATTGTTATACGCGCTAGCTAAGTTGGGGTTCAATTGCAGTGCTTTGTTGTAATCCACCAAAGCTTTTGGCATTTCACCACTGTGAAAATAAATCAATCCCCTGTTGTTATAGTCAATAGAATTTTGGGGGCGGCGATCAATTAATTCCGTGAGTAAGGCGATCGCCTCTGTATAATCCCCTTGTTGAGCGGAACTCCAAGCCCAAGCCCGTAAGTAGTCATCCCCTAAAGCAGATGCACCAATATCTTTCTGTTTATTCTCCTGCTTTCGTAAATTTTTAGTACTATTTATTACTTTAAATTTTGAATGATTTCTGTGAATTCCAGAACCTAAAGATGAATGTTTATTCATCGAATATTGCCTAATATCGTCCATGTTTCCCAAAAAATTACATTTCTACTGATTATGGTAGTTGCCTGAATACTTTGATAAAATTGTATTTATAGTTACTTTCCTCTCCGTTTAAAACACTACAGAAGCTGAGTAGACGACTTGACATTACTTAAACAATTAATGCTCAAACCTAATATTTAATACGTCACCCATAAGTTAAATTCCAGAAAGAATAAATATCAATCTTTAAGACTAATCAGGCAGTAAGAGCAACAAATTGGTAGAATGCCCACAAGCGGCAACGGCAGAGTATAGCACTCAAGCACAAATCGTAATTTTGAAGGTTGAGAAAATTTTTATGACAACAGCAATTTCCTATGAAGATGCACCAGATCTCAGCGTTGACGATTATATTGTTATAGGTCTATCAACTTGCTTCATTAAGGAAGATGGGGAAGTTTCTCAAGTGGAAGTAATAGAACCAATTCCCTCTGCTGCTTTAGAAGCATTGTTCAAAGGTATTCCTACCTCCTATAAGCTAGCTTGTGCAACCACCCTAGGATCTATCCTGGATGGTAATAGACCTGTGTTACCAGATGGCTTTCCAGATTCGGCTCAGTTTGGCGAAGAATTCGCCCTGCGGGTGTTTAGCGCGGCTCGCACCTACAAGCGACGTGAAACTGCACAGTCCCTGATTCCCTTAGGTACAAGCTACACTGATTTTCAATATTCTACCGAGCGTAAGCGCGTACTTAATCCTGCTAGAGTTGTCACGAAAGAAGACAATGTTAAACAGCATTCCCACACTCACAAAGTCCTTTAACCTCAGATAATTAATGACTGTGAAACTATAATCCCCGTGGGTCCACGCAGGGGAGTGTCAAAGACTGGGGCGGATAAAATCCACCCCAGAGGTTGTTTAACGGTAATTGGTAAATTGCAAAGCCACAGGAAAGTCTTCTTGTTTCAGACGCTGCATCACAGCTTGTAAGTCATCCTTAGCTTTAGCTGAAACTCTTACAGCATCACCTTGAATTGAGGGTTGTACTTTTTTGAACTCGTCCCGAATCAATTTGGAAATTTGTTTAGCTATTTCCTGACTGATACCTTTTTTGAGGGTGATTTCTTGACGTACACGGTTACCACTAGCTGATTCAACCTTGCCAAACTCGAAAATTTTTTGAGAAAGCTGACGCTTGGCGGCTTTTTCCCGGAGAATGTTGTGAACAGAATCTAAGGTAAACTCGCTGTCAGTGCTGACATTAATGGTTTGCTCGTTTAACTCCACAGTGGTTTGAGTATCTTTGAGGTCATAACGACTTTTGATATCTCGGATCACTTGATCGACAGCATTGACTAATTCTTGTCGATCAAAGTCGCTCACAATGTCAAAGGAATATGTAGAAGCCATAAACAATTTTAGATTTTCGATTTCTTGATCATTACAGTCCCACCCCCTATTGGCCAATTAACTCTGGGCTTGAATGATACTGGAAATAATCAGAATAGCAGAGCTCAGGGAGCCAATGGCAAACATTAGTGATCGCAATAGGGGTATATTCAAAATATAAGAAATTGAGTATAGCAACCGGGCTACCACAAAAGCGATGGCCGCCACTGTTGCTGTAGTAGAATGTACCCCAGTTATATATGCCATGAGTGCTGCGATGGCAAACAACATAAATGCTTCTAGGGAGTTTTGATGCGCCCAGGTGGCTCGTTGAGCATAGGGGGGCAATTTATCGAATACAGCGCGAGGTGTAGCAAGGGCTTGATACCCAATCTGCACCCGCGCATAAGCTACCAACAGAAAGGGCAGGTAAATCAGAAGGGCGGCAGCGGCAATGGAATACAATAAAATAACAGACACAGGTAGTTGCGATAGCATCATGAAACCAATCAATGTAATGTATTTGTACTTAGCTGTGATGAACAGGTAACAGGTGGTTACCTGTTACCAATTCGCAGTTTCCTATATCTATCATTACCTGGGCGAGGACTTACTGCACTTTAGTCAAAGTAGAAAAGTGTGACCACTTTTCTTTGTTCTTCTGCATCTCTACAAGTTTGCAGCAGAGTGCGACTGTCATGAAATGCAAAACAGACCAGTTGCTGGCAGCGAGAGATGATCTCTTTGTTACAAATGTAACTAGCTTCAGCTAAAGACAGGTGATCATTACTGGCATTTTCTACCAGATGCATCACCTGCTCTAGTTGTTGGCGTGATTCATAGGGCTGACGTTCCAAACTTTGGGGTAAAATCACCGTCAATAAATTAGGATCAGCCCGCATTGCTCCCTTAATAGCAGCTGAATTTGTCCCTGTAGCCCCAGAGGTGATCACCCGATTTCCTGATAGAACCAGGGCGTAGGTCATCATCTCAATGAGATTTTGATGCGTAATTGGCACATGACGAGAACCCAACAAGGCGATTCGCTTAGAACCAGTTTGCCGGATGGTCGCCAGTTCCTGCGCTAATGTATCGAGGTTGGTAAGGTCTGTTGACTGGCTCAAAGATGAACATAATCACATTAAACAACCCAGTTATTCTACCAAACAGAGGGTAGGTGAACAGCAAAATTTAGTTACATATCGCTACATTTTTCTGATATTTCTTTGGGTAGCTCAATAGCTTGTGGATACTCCCCACACCTAAAGGCGGGGGATTCCAGCCTCACTTAAGGTGATGTCCCTGCGGGAGTTAAGCCTAGTTTAGAGAGCAAGCGATCAATATCAAAATTCTCACTCATCAACTGGCGAATGCACTGAACCTTGATCGGTTCATGTACCCGTACTTGCCCAAAAGTACGATCAATAATTTCCACAGTGCTTAGAGTATCTAAGTCAACCGAGAGGATGGGTATTTCAAGCTCTTCAGCACGACTGAGAATAAAGGCGGGTGGTGGCAGTTGTCCAGTCAAGATCAGGCATTGTGTGGAAGTTTCTAGGGCGGCTTGTTGAATTTCCACGCGATCGCCGCCTGTGACTACTGCCATATTTCGGCGTTTGCGGAAATACTTCACAGCCGCATTGACATTCATCGCTCCAATTGCCAAGCTCTCCACCATCAAATCCAGGCGATCGCCACGACAGAGAACTTCCGCCTTTAACTGGTTTACCAGTTCACCAACGCTGACACTGCGGAGTAAATCACTTTTCGGCAATGTGGCCAATACGGGGATGTCTTGCTTTTCTAGAAACGGGCATAATTGAGCGTCAACTATTTCTAATTGTTCGCTAGGGATATCATTAATCACAACTCCCACCAAGCGATCGCCCACATACCGCTTGGCAGATAATAAAGCTCCTGTTGAGAGCAGTGAATTATAACGTGTGACCAACAGTACAGCAGCATCTAAGGTCTCAGCAATCTGTAACAAAGACAAATCAAACAGACTGCCTTGTCTCAAATCGCCAGGACCCTCTAGCAATACTAAATCTCCCTGGGAAATTTGCAAATATTGCTGTTTTAATAACTGCTGATAATTGGTGTTATCTTCGCCGCGCCAGCGTTTTTTGACATTGACCTCATCCAAAGCCAATATTGTGGCAGCAACACGGTTTTTTGGTAAGTTCAGGCTATGAGCAATAAACTGGACATCTTCCTCAACTACCGTTCCGCCAGATGCACTAAAACAAGTGCCTAGGGGTTTACCGTAGGCAATATCTAGTCCTTTTTGCTGTAGCTGATGAGACAAACCCAAAACAGTTGCGGATTTACCACTATAAATCTCAGTTGAGCCAATCAGCAAACATTTAGCAGATTTTGGCACACATGCACTCCTAATTGCAAAAGGAAATAGAAACAAGCTAGGTGTTTACTAATTTTAGTTGGTTCGGGCAACAGGCTGGAGTGCTGACAAGATAGAGTTGCGTGTAATGTACTTGGGGTATATGGTTTAGACCCTCAAAAATTATAGACAAATCTCAACAGTCGTAATCAGTCATTGGCTACCACACAAGTCCTCTTGCTCCATTAAAGTCGAAATTCAGTGCTAAGAAATGTTAAAAATTCGGTTACAATTGATTTGCATTGGCTTTAAACAAAGAAGCTGGAGCAATAAAAGCAAAAATCAGCACTCTCAAGTGTTGGATTGCTTACTTTTTTTCAGCTGTATAACAACTGGTTTTTGAATAAAGTAACCTATGCCAGCGAATTCCTGGCCCGAAGACGATTATTACGAAGAACTTGACGAACTTAACTCTGTATTATCCGAACCATCGGCAGATAAGGAGGAGTCAGTGGTAGAGGTAGATTCCATGTCTCTACCATCCCGGTTTCAAGGACGTAGACGCAAAGCTGCTCTGATTTTGACTGTAGTGTGGAGCGGTACAATCGCTTTGCATTTAGCTTCTTGGGGTTCAATATTTATTCTAGGACTGACTACTCTTCTAGGATTTCATGCCTTAGTAGTGGTATTTGCTAGACCCCGGCGCTATGCCAAAAAAATCCAGGGAAATTTTCCCTCTTTATCTGTGCTAGTAGCTGCCAAAAATGAGGAAGCCGTTATTAGTAAATTAGTCAAGAATCTCTGTAATCTAGAATATCCAGATGGGCAATATGAAGTCTGGATAATTGACGATAACAGCACCGACAACACACAAGAACTCTTAGGGCAACTAGCCCGAGAATATGACAAGCTCAAGGTTCTCAGACGTTCTCCACAAGCTACTGGCGGCAAATCGGGAGCATTAAATGAAGTTTTACCACAGACCAAGGGCGAAATTGTAGCAGTATTTGATGCTGATGCTCAGGTAGTACCAGACTTATTACTGAAGGTAGTACCTTTATTCCAAAGAGAAAACGTGGGGGCGGTGCAGGTGCGAAAAGCCATCGCTAACGCTCAAGAAAATTTTTGGACTCAAGGTCAGATGGCAGAAATGGCTCTCGATACCTGGTTTCAGCAGCAACGTGTTACCATTGGTGGTATTGGTGAACTCCGAGGTAATGGTCAATTTGTCCGGCGTACGGCCTTAGAAAGTTGTGGCGGATGGAATGAAGAAACCATTACGGACGATTTGGATCTGACCTTGCGCCTACATTTAAACCAATGGGATATTGAGTGTACATTTTTCCCGGCTGTGCAGGAAGAAGGTGTGACAAATGCGATCGCCCTTTGGCATCAGCGTAATCGTTGGGCAGAAGGCGGCTATCAACGCTATTTAGATTACTGGGATCTAATTGTTAAAAACCGCATGGGTACCCGCAAAACCTGGGATATGCTGATGTTTATGTTAAGTATGTATATCCTACCCACAGCAGCAATTCCCGATTTATTAATGGCCCTGGCTCGCCATCGCCTACCAATTTTAGGACCGTTAACTACACTATCTGTGGCTATGTCTGTTATGGGTATGTTTGCCGGACTAAAGCGTATACGTCAAGATGAGAAATTTAATATTTCTACATCTTTTCTGTTACTGCTACAAACACTACGTGGCGCTTTGTATATGTTGCACTGGTTAGTTGTGATGAGCAGTACCACGGCTCGGATATCCCTGAGGCCAAAACGTCTAAAATGGGTGAAAACCGTGCATTTAGGAAGCGGCGACTAGCTTTGGTGAGCTAAGTTTAAGACTGGAAATCTATCCAAAATTTACAAAATTTTGGATAGATTTTTTTAATCATCCTCAAATTCTGATTCATCCATCCAGTCAGATGTAGTCATGGTTACAGGAGAGTCTAATGCATCTCCTGTGACGCGGATAATTTGCCCATCAAAGAATTGCGCTAGGCGCTGGGCTGCGCTTTCCACTTCATCAGGCGCCCAATCAGCCAGGGGTGTGGGTATTTGTGGCGTTGACAAGGTTTGCACCTGAGGTGCAGCGGTGGTTGATTCGGTTTTGGGTGGTGCTGGTTTGGGTGTAGCTGGTGGCGGCGGTGGGTCAGATACTAGTTGATTGTATTTGGGTACTCTTGCTTGCTGAACGGGAGTATAGTTCTTTGGTTCAGGATTTGTTTTTGTGGAGTTGCTAGTAGAATCCGTTCCTTTTTCCAGAGAAACTTCGATTTCCCGCTGAAAAATCTGTTTGAAAGCCGCCTTAATCATCGGTAGATCAGATTTTAGTGCGTCTAACCAAGTACCTTTGACTGCAATACGTGCCAAGTTACCATTAAACTCTATGATCTGGCACATTTGACCAAGTAAAGCTTTCCGGGAAGGTTTGTGAATATTTACAAGTACCTGTTGCCAAACTTGAGTTAAGTCACACTCTGACGGTCTCTCCACTTCCTGATCAGATGAGGGTTTACTAATTTCAATGGTAGGTGGAGCAGTGAAAGGTTCTGGGGTGATAGTCGCTGGGTGAACTGCGGGATTCTGATTTGTGGTTTGAGGTACTGGAGGGGTGACCGGATGATCAGTAGTTGCTATAACAGGGGGGTTCACTCGCTCTGGTGTACTGACAGTTTGGGATTGAATATTGGCACTGGGTAATAATCCTAGTAGTGTCACCTCTAACCACAAACGTGGTTGGGTGGTATTTTTAATTTGTACTTCCGCTGTGCGGAGATGTTGCTGTCCCTGTAAAATGATACTCATGTCTAGTCGCTGGGCAAATTCAACCAGTGCTATCCAGGTTTGCTGGGTACAGGTAACTAAATCTTGGCGGTTAGGTGCTGTTTTGGCTATGAGTAAATCCCGATAGCAGGCTGCAAGGTTTTGCAGAATAATTAGGGGTTCCCTTCCACTGTCTAGGATTTTACGGATACAATCTAAAACTGCTTCTGGTTGGTTTTGAGCGATCGCCTTCAATAAAGCTAGTAAGTCTTGTTCACTGACTGAACCTACTAAATTCCATACCTTATCTGGAGTGATTTCACCAGCGAGTAACGCCAATTGATCTAGCAAACTTTCAGCATCTCGTAACCCTCCTTGAGCAATTTGAGCGATCAAGGTGACAGCCTCAGAAGAAATATGAATATTTTCTTGAGAGGCGATCGCACTTAAATGCTTAACCATAGACTCTAACTGAATACGTCTAAAGTCAAATCTTTGGCAGCGTGAAATAATTGTTGGTAATACTCGCTGGGGATCTGTGGTAGCTAGGACGAAAACTACGTGTTTTGGTGGTTCTTCTAATGTTTTGAGTAGGGCGTTAAATGCTGCCGTACTGAGCATATGACATTCATCGATGACATAAACTTTGTAGCGACACTGTACAGGGGCAAATTGTGCCTTCTCAATCAGTTCACGAATGTTGTCCACACCAGTATTGCTAGCCGCGTCAATCTCTATAACATCGAGGGAATAACCCTTGGTGATACCTTGACAAACATCACAGACTCCACAGGGTTCAGCGGTAGGCTGGGTACTGTTGAGACAATTTAAGGACTTAGCTAGAATCCGGGCGCTGGAAGTTTTCCCCGTACCTCTAGGTCCAGTAAACAGATAGGCTGGGGCTATTTTAGCTGTGCGAATTGCGTTAGTGAGGGTGGTTGCGATCGCCTCTTGTCCCACTAGTTCAGCAAAACTCTTTGGACGATATTTATGGTGGAGAGGTTCATAAGCCATGGATAGAAGAGTTAATCGCCTTCAAGTTTGGTTAGCATCACCCAGTGGAGTGTGGGATGGAACTATTGTAATGTAACCAGATTCGCCTAATTCCCCCTTTATAGCCTGGGGATGTAAGGATATCAAGTTTTCGGTGTTTCTTGAGATTTTATGAACACCGAAACACACCGAACACGGGGAAGCAACAAAATCAAGTTCCATTCCCTTCACCAGGGAATAGTGAGGTTGGGGTAATTTTGTACATGGGTCTTGCATATTTGACACTCCCTAGGGCTGGTCTCTAGGCTGGTATAATAATGGTCAACAATACTCAATGGTGTACAAATGCTCAGGCGGTTAATTCAATGGTTGAAGAGTATGATTAGTAGGTGGTTTGGCCGCCAAATAACTCACTCCGATATGGAAGATCATTTAGTACCAAGGCCAGCCCCACCGCTAACAGATACGGATTTAGAATTTCTGTTCAATGAACTTATAGAAGGTGTTCATCAAGCTAGAGGAAAAGATTGGGCGCAAAAGTGGCTAGATAATATCGAACATCGTGTTTCTAGTGAACGCTGGATACAGTGGTTACAGCGCTTTGGCGAAAGATTGCTAGCATCATCTTCAGCAAATAATGAATTAGCAGCTCGCTTAGTGCAGCTGGGTGAGTTGGGTGTTGGTGAAGTGGGAAAAGTTTCCTATGAGCTAGGAATGCAGTTGTTGACACGTTTTTCCGGGGAACCAATATGGGAATATGATGGATTGGACGCCTCCAACATAACTGTACCCACCCAGGGAGTAACCCAAACTGTCACCCTAGATCAGCTGTTGATCATGTTACAGCAGGATGAGAATTTACGCCAGCAAATTGCCCAGCAACTGACTATTGAAACAGATGATCCACAGTTGATTGTCCAGGAACTCATTAATCAATATGATGGTTCCAGTCAACCGAATACAGACCGGACTTAAGCGGGAATCAGGGGACATGACAAAATTCCCAACCCATTTCATAGTAGGCACTTCACTTTTGACCTTTGACTTTTGCTATAATCTGTGGTAAGAAATATGCTCATATCTACTTTCGGATAAGTTTACTTGGGTGCTTCACCCTGGAAGTGTCCGCACTACCTTTGTCTACAGGCTAACACTGCCTAAATGGAAGCTTTTGATAGATTTATAGCTCTATTTAAATCTTTGTTGCATTTCAATCTACAGCTATCACAGTTAAAAACTCTTTCACTGATTGAGTGTCAACGGTACAATTTAGCTAAGACCAAATCCAAGAGTGTTACAGATGCTCACGCAGCTATTCCAGGCGCTTAACCAGTTTTTCAAGCACCCCATTAATCACAAGTCCAGTCCATCCTTCAAGACTGCAGGGGTATCTCAGGTAGCACAACCACTACCTGAGCTAACTAATGCGGATCTAGAATTTTTATTTACCCAGTTATTGGAAGGTGTACAGCAAGGACGAGGAAAACAATGGGCGATTGAGTATCTACAACGCATGGAGAATCGTATCAGTGTTGAACGCTGGATAAATTGGTTGGTGATGTTTGGCGAAAAGTTGCTGTTATCACCACAGGCCAATCGTCAATTAGCAACACAGATGATACAACTAGGGCAACTGGGAATTGGCAAGGTTAGTGAACTGGCTGACGAAATTGGTATCCGCTTGTTAACGGGACAATGGGGTGAACATGACACACACAGAGAAACTAGAAACTTCGTATTAAATATGCCACTAGACTCTGGAGGAAAAGAGTTAATCCCTAACCAGGGGGGAGGGTTGTGGGATTCTCATAGCTGGGGTGGCCAAGCCATAGATACAGAATATCAGGTGACAGGAGCAACAAGCCTTGATTCTCCTTCAGAAATATTGACTGAGAATACCACCGAAGTAACTTTGGAATATACAAATCAAGAAACTCCAATTACAGCACCAAATCTGCTCACCCCATTTGAGAAAGATGTAATCATCCCCAATTTAAGGGCAATATTCTGGGACTCAGAAAAAGAAAAACCTGAGATTGTCCAATCAGACATAGGAGGGGCAGGATTATCTTATCCTGAAAGGTGGCAACAGTTATTGGCGAATTTAGATCCAAATGTAGCGCACACCTTAAATGAGTTGTTCGTGAGGTTGAATGAGAATATCAATTTAGTCCAACAGCTAACAGATTATCTCTCACCGGCTATTATTGCTGATGCCGATGATTTACAAGCGCAAGAGTACTTCTATCAAGGTCTTCAGCAAGCGAAAATGGGTGATTTGGGAGGAGCGGTAGTTTCTTATAATCAAGCGATAGCAATCAACCCTGATGCTTTTGAATATTGGTTTAACAAGGGTTTAACTTTATTTCATTTAGAAGATTTTGCAGAAGCCATCGCCTCTTATGACCAAGCCATAGCATTAAAACCTAATCACTACAAATCTTGGTACAATCGCGGTGTGACTTTAGGTGAATTAGGAAAATTTGAAGCCGCCATCGCCTCCTTTAATCAAGCTATAGAAATTCAGCCCCAAAATCCAGAGGCATGGTCTGGTAAAGGTTTAGCCTTGCTAAAATTAGGACAAATTGGCGAGTCTATTTGTAGTTATGACCAAGCCCTGGATTTAGAACCACAAGACCAACACAACTGGTATTATCGAGGTATAGCCTTGGGTATAGATGAGAAATATCTAGAGGCGATAAACTCTTACGACAAAGCCATCGCCATTCAACGGGATTTCCATGAGGCCTGGATTGACCGAGGGGTAGTATTATTTAATTTGGGAAATTGGCAGCAAGCAGTGGCCTCTTGGGATCAAGCACTTGCGACTCAACCAGATTTATACTTAGCGTGGTATAATCGGGGTATTGCCTTGGAAAAGTTGGGAAACATACAAGAAGCGATCGCCTCCTATGACCAAGCCATAACTGTCAAACCCGACTTTCACTTAGCTTGGTATAACCAAGGGCTAGCGCTGTTTTATTTAGCAAAATTTGCCAAAGCCATTATTTCTTACGACCACGCCTTAGAATTTCAACCTGACTACTGGGAAGCTTGGATTGGTCGGGCCAAGACTGTAGGTTATTTACCTCCCCAGCTACCGTTAGAGTGCTGCACGGGGATCGCCAAACAAAATCCCAGCTTACAGCGGGGCGGTTATGAGGGTACACTAGCTAGCTTGGAAGAAGGGTTGAAACATATTCAGCCGGATACTCATCCAGAAGGTTGGGGGAGATTGCATATAGAAAGAGGTAATACCTACTACGATTTAGGCAAGAAATTGCCCAGAAATCGTTATTATTGGTCTGAAGCCATAGGTGAATACAATCAAGCGCTGTTAACCTTAACAACACCAGAGTTTAGCGAGTTGCATTTAGAGGTGTTGCAGTCTCTAATTACAACATATTTAAATTTAGGTCAAACAACACAAGCACAAGAATTACAGGAACAAGCCACAGATTTACTAACAAAATTACTCCTTGCACCAACTCGTTCTCATGAGAGTAGAAAACAAATAGCCCTCAAATTTGCGGGAATTGCTCAATTAGGAGTTGATTTAGCCGTAGAGTGCGGTGAGTTAGTACAAGCTTGGGAAATTGCAGAACAGGGTAAAAATTCTTGTTTAAATTGGCTATCATTTGATTCCCATAAACCGAGTTATACACACTACTACACTTGTGTTCAACAACTCCTCAACCCCCACACTGCAATTATTTACTGGCATATTAGCCCAGTGGCGTTACACACCTTCATTATTAAATATCAGGCGCCATCACCCATTCTAGTTTTTACACCCATACAAGATGTAGTCACAGGAGACTTAGAGGCCAAGGGTCAGCTTGTCGATGAAGTACCTTTAGCTGAATCTATAAGACGCTTAATTCAATTTGAACATTGGCTGGAAGATTGGTATCACTCATACCAAGACTATCTTAGTCTAGGGGCAGACCAAGATAGCAAGAGCAATCATGTTTGGCGAGTGGATATGACACAAAAGCTGTGGGAACTCCAAAATATTCTCCAGATTTCCACAGTTATACAAGAACTCCAAGATATCACCCAACTGATTTTAATTCCCCACCGCGACTTACATCGGTTACCTCTCCATGCCCTTTTTTCTACTTCTTCGCCTTCCCAGGAAGAATTAACCAGTAATTTTACCATTAGCTATTTGCCCAGTGTACAAACAGGTTTGTCTGTTAAAGCTCACAGTATATCGCCATTGCTGCATCCCATCTTCCTTGGTGTTGATTCCAGTAACAGGACAAATTATTCCGCTCTAAAATTTGCGAAGTTGGAAGCTGAAATTATTAGTAAAATGTTTAATAACTCCCAAATTATCCAGGGAGTTAATGCTACTAAAAATATAGTAGCAAATGCTGTATTTAACAAAAGTATTTTTCATTTTCTAGGAAGTGTTATCAACCATTATAATCAGCCGAAAACATCTGAGTTGGTATTAGGAGATGAGGAGAAAATCACCTTACAAGAAATCCGTGAGCAAAATTTAAATAGTTATCAATTGGTTACTCTTGCGGGTGGTGAAACTGCGGTAACTAAAAACCAGAATATAAAGAGCGAATATGTGGATTTAGGTAGTAGTTTTATCTGTGGAGGAGTACCCTACGTGGTAAGTACCCTATGGACTGTAGAATCATCTGCTAGAGCTTTGGTGATGATTGAGTTCTATAGAAGACTACAAATGAATAAATCCCCAGTGACTGCTTTAACGGAAGCAACATTATGGTTGAAAGAACTGACTGGGGATGATTTGAAGCAATGGTATGAAGACTTACAAAATAATCTTGATGGTGATCAATTAACAGTTAAGCTCGATTTAGAAACTTTATATAAAACTGTTGAAACTGCGCCCGATGAAAAAGCTTACAGTCATCCTTACTATTGGGCAGGATACACGATTAAGGGTGTTGTGATTTAAAGAAATCCTTCTGAAGAGTGGGGAAATATCTTTGGTTATTCCCCACAAGCTATTAAGCACTTTGAGCCTGACTATGACTACTCATCTGGCGCTTTTGCCACATAATGGCGGCAAAATTACTCAGCATACAGCTAATTGCTAGGGATAGCAATATATAAGTAGGTAACATGACCACGCCAATCATGAACCAAGTAAATACATGGAATACCATCGCCAAGGCGAAAATGCTAGAAATTGTCGCAGATTTCCACACTTGATGTGTTGGGCGACGCAATACTGTGAGGATGATGGTCAGTAAGCAGGAAATCAAGTTGGCTGGTACTAGAAATGCACAAATGCTGATGCAATTTTCACGGGAGAATTCAGCTAAGGCGTTGAAATCAAGCATTAATTTGGTGGTATTAATGTCAACGTCTTAAAAATAAGAAATTAACGTATTTTTAGACATTTGAATTTATATTAGCATATGCCTGCAGTAATCAATCCAGTCATGTAACATAATTTAAACTATTGCGGGGATGGATATCGATAGGAATAAGTTACTCTGTTTTTTTGACTAGAATAATGTTCGGCGACACTTGCATGAGTCCTGAAACATCATTTTCTCCCTCAGCAACACCAAAATTTCAATTATTTTGAAACAGGCGAAAATTTTATTACAAAAGGTTAAGTATACATGGGGTAGTCAAACATCACTTTATGATTATGCTCAAAGAATTCTGGATGTAAGAGATGGGTGATTCCTTAAGAACACTTTGCGATCGCAAATACGCTATCCTCGGAACTGGTGCTTTAGGTGGGTTTTATGGAGCTAAATTGCAACAAGCGGGTTGCGATGTCCACTTTTTGCTCAGGAGTGATTACGAACACGTAAGCAAATCTGGTTTATTTATTGAATCCAAAGACGGTGATTTTATCCTGCCCCAAGTTAACGCCTATAATGATGTGGAACAGATGCCACAATGTGATGTAGTAATAGTAGCACTCAAGACAACTCAAAACTATTTACTACCGAAATTACTACCACCCTTGGTAAAAGATAGTGGCGTAGTATTGGTATTGCAGAATGGATTGGGTGTAGAAGAGGAGATTTTCCAAATAGTCAGGAATGTTCAAGTAATCGGTGGATTATGTTTTCTGTGTTCCAATAAAGTAGAAGCTGGACATATTCGTCACTTAGATTATGGAAAAATTACTTTGGGAGAATATACCCTTGAATATGATCCTGCTCCCATAACAGGAAGAATACAAGACATTGCTAATGACTTTCAAGCTGCTGGTATCCCCATTGAATTAGCTACGGACTTACTGCTAGCACGTTGGCAAAAACTGGTATGGAATATACCCTACAATGGACTCTCAGTTATTCTCAATGCTAGAACAGATGAATTAATGAGAGATCCTAGCACCCGGATATTAGTTGAACAATTAATGCGTGAAGTAGCAGCTGGGGCGAGAAGTTCAGGACGAGTTATCCCTGATAGCTTCATTCAAACCATGCTAAATTATACTGTCAAAATGAAGCCCTACCGTACCAGCATGAAAATTGACTATGATCAAGGGCGACCCTTAGAGGTAGAGGCAATTTTTGGTAACCCATTACGAAAAGCCCAAGCAGCTGGTATCAATTTACCACAGATTAACTGTATGTATCATCAACTAAAATTTTTGAATCAAAGAAATTGCATTGCTTAATCTAATTTTCTAGGGATGATGATTCTAGCAGCATTGCCTATCTATTCAACTTAGAATCGAAATTATCAGAAATATTGAACTTAATGTAAATAAAACTTTTGTAGCAATACTTCAAACTAATGCTAGTGTTCTATTGCAGTTTGTAAATATTTTTTGGGGGTGGTGAGATTATTCCTTTAGACTGAATTTCAACAGGAGAACATTAGAGCAATGCAGATGCATTCAATGAATTTCATGTGCCACGAATTTGTAGTTTGTCTATCCTTTCTTGCTTGTATTGCAGGTCTGTTATTACTTTGGGATACCAAACAGCAAAAAGATGACCTAGAAGTAACAGAGAAAATTCTCTTAAGAATGAGCTTTTCTTACTGGCTAGTTTACTGTTTGGCTTTTGGTTTGGAGAAGTTGATTTTACCTGACTGGGAAACGGCGCTCATGTCTGTGAAAATAACCATTGCTTTGTCATATTTTCTGACTTTTTCTTGTGTCGTGAGTTTGCCATTACACAAGTTCTCAGTCCGCCGCGTGGAAGAATAGGTAATAGTTAACAATGGACTATGAAAACAATGGACTATGAAGCTGATTTAGTTTTCATGGCGATCGCAATGGTATCTTTAAATTTATCCTGATCTAAAGTGGTCAGGATAAAAACCTCTTGTACAGTTTTACCCTGACGCGCTATAACCTTATAACCACCGCGAATAGGGACAGATACACGCAGTTGCATTTTGGGACAGTGACCTTTAGAGCGCGCAATCACACCAGGGGTGACAGTTTGAATCCCATCCTGCTGACACAGACGTTCTAAAATTGGGATGAGACCAGAAATATGAGTTGAGTGATTCCAGACTAATCTGCCATCTTTAACAGAGGAGTATTTGGGGGTTTTACCCATGATAATTAAGCCGCTTCTAAAGGAGCCATTGTTAAACCAGCCCGACGCAGCTGTTGATGATATAGTTCCGCCATTTCTTGGGGACCTACCCAAACAATAGCTTGTCCTTCATAGTGTATCTGATTAGTCAAATCCCAAGCCAGATCACCTGTCATTCCCGGAATATACTTCATTAAACACTCGGAAACGTGTTGAAAAGTATTGAAGTCATCGTTTAAAACAATCACCTTATAATTCGGATAAGTCTTACGGGTAACTTGAGTAGTCCGTCCAGGATTGACAGTTGGTGCTGTACTCGCGCTGTATACAGATGCTGAAAGTCTTGTAACCATAAAACAGTTAGCCAACAGGATTTTACAAATCTACAACTATAGATTAATAGTTTAGTCGATCATTTGAAATCATTTTAGTCTAACGCCAATTATCCCAGTTTTCGTTAAAAATTGAAGTATCAGGGAAAGCTGTCGGGTTGCCATTTTGCTCTAATAGACGTTTGAGAGCTTCTAATTGTGGTTCTGGACTGGGTAAATTGTTCACCAGTTCGTAAGGTGTAACTTGATTGTTTAAGGCAAAAGCCGCAGTAGTACCCGCAGCAGCACCCGCAGACCATTCAAAGGAGTGTACGCGATACGCCGCCGCTGCAATGTGACTGGTGGCGATACTTTTACCTCCTACGAGCAAATTGTCGATTTTCTGGGGAATCATGGCTCTGAGGGGAATTTGGAAGGGATAAGCAGCACCAGCACCCCGCCTTTCTCCGGGACGTTCTCTATTACCGGGAGCTTCTGGGGGGCTTTTCTCCATGCAAGGATGAAAGTCTATGGCATAGTGACCAATACCTACAGAATCGGGGAAAATAGTAGAACGAGTCCGCCGCGTGACTTGTTCCGGTGGCTTTTGACCTATAATTACAGAGATAGCTTCCAAGCCAGCCAGTGTTGCTTGTAACCGGCGGTACATATCTACAGGAAGTGTAAGACGATAATACTCATCGTTGTAGTTGCGTCGAGAAATATCAGTTTCCCAAATAGTAAAACCTTGCGGTTGTCCCCAACTGGGACGCCCAATGATCCGTCGTCCTTCGCGGATATAGGGATATTTCGATAAGCCATGGGCTGTTCCCATGGGGGAATTGAACCCAGATATAAAACGGTGATTTGTGTGTTGCTGCTTGACACCCGTACCAAGTTGAGAATCTGTAGTCCCAGCCACTAACCAATAATAATAGGCAAGTGCATTTTCCTCACCTTTGCGGAGGGTTTCTGTCCGTAGTCCCCCCATCCATCCGCCGGGTTGTAATTGTCCAGTAGCTTGCAACTGTTGGCGAGTGTAAACCAGATTATCTTGAGGGGTTCCAGGGCGATAGTCATTACCCCAAGTCCAATTTTGCATAGAAATATCCCCTGGTGTGGGAGCAGAAAATGCTATACCGCCGAATCTTACAGGTTGTCCCTGTTGCGGGCTCCAAATGCGGCGATAGGTGAAAACTAAGTCAAAGTTTGCCAGCCGTTGTAATTCGTAACTAAAATATGGGGCATACTGTGGATAGAATGGTGGCATTTCTTGGGGTTGTGGTTCCTTAGTTGCCTCCATGGCAAAGGTGTAAGTAAAGCCTTGGGTACAATAAGGATCGTTTTGGGTACTGGAGGAAGAGGGTTCTAGGTGGGAAAGAGGGTCAATACCTAAACGGTAAGGAACATCCGCCAGGGCTACAATTTCCCCGGTTTCGCTAGCGTCTACGATGTACCATTGAGGAGAATTCCCTTGTGTGTTTTGGGGAACTAAGCGAATAATATTTTTAGTAAACCGAGATGAGTTTTGGTAATGGTAAGCATCTTCAATGGTTTGAGATAAGGTGAAGGTGTTATGAGGTGGTGCGCCGGGGACTGGTTGATGTTGAATGGCGATCGCACTACTAATTAATTGTCCACCCCCGTCAACTGTGGAAGGTGTAATTTCTAAATCCTTAATTACTGTATTGGGAAACCATTCTAATTTACCTCTCCCCCTTCTTTCGGCATCTTTGAGCATATGACTCACAATCGTGTGGGCGTCACGAGGTAGAAAACAAGATTCACTCACCCAGCAGTCCCCGGGGTTGAGTTTACCGTATTTGCGTTCAATCCGATTTCGCAATTCCAAGTACCCACGAGAATAAAATTGGCGACTGCGTTGGGTGGGGCGTTCATCTAATGCAGATGTTCCCTGGGAAGAAATTTGACCCCCTAACCAATCAGTAATTTCTGTGATACAGACTTTGCGTCCTGCTAGTAACCCCTCGTAAGCTGTAGCTACACCTG
This sequence comes from Anabaenopsis elenkinii CCIBt3563, assembly GCF_015245355.1. Taxonomy (GTDB): domain Bacteria; phylum Cyanobacteriota; class Cyanobacteriia; order Cyanobacteriales; family Nostocaceae; genus Anabaenopsis; species Anabaenopsis elenkinii. The sequence goes on from NZ_CP063311.1 coordinate 3,050,718, forward strand.
AAAGTCCCCCACCCACAACTAAAATGTCACAATTTACGATTTTGTCTGGGTTTCTCGGTGGTGCGGCAAGAATGGCAGAATCAGGTGTAATAAAGTTGGATATTACACTGACACTGATTAATGATGTCAAGCTGTAAGCTAATTTCTGTTGATGCTTCATAGTCAGGGTAACGTTGAACCGCTATCTCAGGTAGACGCTACGATGTAATAAATGTTCTTCACAACTTCAATGTTTAGGCGATCGCGCTGCCGCAAGCAGATCCCTCTGGGTTGATCCCGTTTGATGCTAAACGGGGAGCCGGGGGTTAGAAACCCCCGTCTGAAAGCTAAAGTCAGATAAATCTGACTGGAAGATCATATATTGGATGGTCTTGACCGGATGCGATCGCGAAGCGCTGCTGTTAAAGGTGATCGCCATTCCATATACCCCCCTCCCTTTGTAAGGCTATCCATTACTCACATCTTTCTTAACAATCTTGAAACATTTATGTGGTAACGGTTTCAACGGTTGAAAATTTACCTACTCTTGACAAAATGTACCTTATTCTTCTTTATAAAACTCTTATTTTATTGATAATGATCAACGGAGGATTAAGGTTTGGGGGTTTGCGATCGATCACTCTCACGAATGTTAAGAAAGATCCGGGTAATGGATAGCTTTGTAAGGGGAGGGGTTGGGGGTGGGGTCAAACCTCACCATAAATATTTAGTGCAATACCAGTGTAAAAATTTTATGTTCTTTAAAATCTATCTTTAGATAGATGACAAGATTACCTAAATAGTATTACTGAGGGTAAATAAAATTAATGTATTATTTATTTTATTATTTCCATTTGAGTGTGGTATTATAAATTTCATCTATTTAAACTTTTGCTGTTTCTTCTTATAAGTAACTACACTGTCAAATATTCAACTAATCACCAAAGGATAAACCCATGGAATTAATTAAGACTAACTAGGGCTATAGCCTTAACAACACTGACACTCACCCTCAGTGCTACCCCCACTTGGAGTCAAACCAATCAAAACAGCTTTACTTGTTCCTCAAGTTCTTACCCCGGTTGTAGAGACGATAACTAACTCTACTAGAAACGCCCTACCTCTTCGCCCTCTTATTTTGGTAACGGTATTGTAAGTATGCCTTTAATTCTAAATTTTCTTAAAAGAGCTTTACTCCTTCTGTTGATGGCGTGCATTTTATTAAATGCATCTAGTGTTTACGCATTACCAATTTCTCAAGGATTCGATGATATTCTTCTTCAATGCGCAGAGCTTAAAGAACCAGAACTGCGTGAGGAGCTAAACAATGTTCTACAGGAGCTCCTTATCGACGAAACAAAAGTAGATTTTAGTTCTATTGTCAATCGAGAATGGAAGACCTTAAAGTTAGATTCAGTAATTGATTCTGCAATTGACGAGGCAGTAAATGAAGTTAACAGCAATGCTGGTTTTATAAATAGATTTGCAAGTAGTTGGGTACCTAATAAAGCAAAAGAACTAGCTGATGATGTAACAAAACGTGCTTTCAATTCACCAATCTTAGAAGCAAAACTTACTAACTTATCCGAAAACGTAGCCACACAAATTTCAAATAAATTGGAGATGGCTACGGCTAATGCCTCATTATATGCCCTTAGCTGTATTCAGAAGTTCATAAATGATAAATATTCACAATCAATTTTAAAGATTTTCAATGAAAAAATTGAAGACCCAAAACTGAATAAAAAATTTCCAGGTTTAAACCCAGATAATAATACTAAACTGGTGAATAAAAATTACAATGCTGCCTTGGGAGGAGGTTCTATTTTTGTTGTATCTCTAATAGCACAAATCAATAAAAAGACTATCAGTGCAATAATTAATAGAATAATACCACAATTAGGTGAGAGAGTTTTAGGTCGCATAGGGAGTGGTTTCATCCCAGTTGTTGGTGAAGTTGTGGGAGGGGTCTGGTTAGCCAGTGATATAATTAAGAGTTTTGAGGGGATATTGCCAGAAATTCAGAAGGTTCTTAAGGCACCAGAGGTAAAAGAAAATATTCGTCAAGAAATTGCTAGTACCGCTGAGGAAGAAATTCGTAAACAATCCCCTCAAATAGCATCGGATATTTCCTATAAAATTGATCGTGCTTGGGAAGAGTTTAAGAAGGATCTTGATCAGACGTTAAAGATTGCTGGAGAATTACCTGAATTTCGCGATATTTTGGCTAAATCAAGTGAGTCAGATGTACGTAAAATATCTTCACGGGTAGGTATTGCCTTAAACTACATGGGACGTAGCCAACTGATACAAGATATTAAAGATGGGAAATTTGAAAGAGTTTTGTCTTTACCGGAGGTTAGTTATAAAATCATTGAAACAAGTCATAACTTATCTACATTAGTAGATTGGGCAAACTTGGCAGGTGACAAACTTGAAAAAGTGGTCGTTATGGAACTCTATAAACATCTATCTCCAAAAGATTTAAATTATAAATTACTAAAAGATATTTTAGATATTGGAGACGATACAACAATATCTAAAATTTCACTTTTAGATATTAATTCTATTAAGGAATTGTTGAGAATTTCTAAACAAAACTTAGTAGTTCTGGCTATTAGTTTATCTATAGATGACCTGGAAAATATAGCCGGATATTTGGGAGACTTGACGCAAATTCAAATTAATCAAATCGTTAAGTTTTTACTTGATGCTCCGGCAGTAGTTAAAAACCCTGATATTATGCATAATATTATCCAGAGTAAAGAAATTACCACTGCAATTGAGTTTTGGAAAACACAAAATTCATTGTCAATATTTGACGGAATTTTTAAAGCATTAACAGGAGCTATTTCTTGGCATTTAGTAAGTAATAAATTTGGCATTCCATTAATATTGATATTGATTGGAACACCCATTATTTTACTGTTAGTATTTGTTTTGCTCTTTATCCAATGGTTTATTTCACTAAAAAATCAACAACAATTAGGTTAATAATATGCTAATAAGTTTGGATCATTTGCAGGAAAAAATTGAAGTTGGCGAGTTACTAACTGTTGTCGTAGTCAAAGCGGCCAATGTTGTCAGCGACATTCGTGAAAATATTCGTAATTTGACAGGAGGTCGTATGGAACATTATGAAAAATTAATTCAAGAGGGCGTAGATACAGCCTTGGAAAATTTGGAAAAAAAAGCTAAGGAGCGTGGTTATGACGGGGTAATAGGTGTAAAAATATCCAATCCGATGGTAGTAACAGGTGGTGCAGAGATAATTGTTTATGGAAATGGCTTTAAAAAAAGCAACCGTTCAGGGGGAGTAGAAGAAGAGATAGCCAAAAAAGGTGACAAAATCTGATAAGTGTCGAACCCACTAAATAATGCAGCAGAAAGGGCGATTCGTCCTCTACCGTGATCTGGAGACGGACTAGTTCTGGCTCTCAAACTCAGGCTGGTAGTGTTTTTGTGGCTCGGATGTTAACTGTGGTGACTACCCTTAAGTCTCAAAAGCGTAATGTTTTGGAGTTTATGACTCAGGCTTAGGTGGTACTGCCAAGTCCCTCAGTTAGTAAAGATGCGCCACTTAATGGCCGACCCCCAAAGGGAAGTGATTGACCTACCCATGACAACAAAGTTCCGGGAAGGTCTAACAGTCACTCCCTATTTGTGCTAATTGCGTAAGTCCTGTTAAATATCTGACTTTTTTGTGCTTGTTAACTTCCGTGGGAAAGCCGTTTGATGTTACGGCTGCAAAAGCCCTAAATATTAATTTAAGCTGGAACTACTTGAAGGACTAGTGAGCGTTTATCGAGGGATTGGACTTTTCCCACCTCACTCAAAGCGCTAACAATGCGGTCTAGCATCTCTCCTGCTTGTTCGCGGTGTTGGTGTTCTCTTCCTCGCAAGCGAATAGCGAATTTGACTGAATCGCCTTTGCTCAACCATTGAGTTGCTTGTGCTATCCGTAAATTATAATCAGCTAAACCCACATTGGGACGTAAGCGAACCTCTTTGACAGCGGGTCTAGCGCTCTGGGTCTGACGTTTTTTCTTTTGATACTGAAGCTTACCATAGTTGACAATCTTGGTAACCGGTATGTCTTTGTTTTCCGATACGACAACTAGGTCAAGGTCTACACTTTCTGCTAGCTGTAGCGCCTCGGCGGTATCAACAATACCACGGTTATTATTTTCATGGTCAATCAAGTAGACTTGATTTGACTTAATTTGGGAGTTGATGAGTTGTTTTTTAACTACGATAATGGTTTCCCCTTAATTTAATACTTGGGTTAAGACTTGGGTTTATGCCTTGTCTAATCCTCTTGTGGAGAAGATTGGCCTGGTTTGTTCCACTCCCATAATATCATACTGACTGTTCAACCAACCAGATTACCCACAATAAGTTTTTTAGAAGTTATCTTAGGGGCTTGCATCGCTGGAAGTCTTCCGTAAGAATTGAACTCTAGTATAGATTGGAGAACAGCCACCCACTGCAAAAACAGACCCCAGAATCAGAATGCTTCCCCCAACACTCTCAGAGGTTGTTTGATAAGTTTTCAACAGGTAATTTTTATCTTAGGGAACACCGGAACACACCGAACAGGGAACACACCGAACAGGGGATGGGGAATGGGAAGATGGGGAAATAGGGAATAGGAACGAATGGAGAACACGGTATGGCTAACGCCACGCTATCGCTATCGACTTCGCTCACCGACCGCACAAAAAACAATAAAATCCAGTCCCCTCCCCTTACAAGGGGAGGGTTAGGGTGGGGTCAAGCAATAGTTGATACACTAATCATGACTTGACAAACATCCTCTCAGGTTTAAAGACGGTGGGATTCTGAAAATATAGCAGGGGGCAGGGGGCAGGGGGCAGGGGGAAGCCTTGAAACGCTTGAATTTCAATGGTTTTATCTTCTGTTTGTGTCCTAACCACCTTGGCGGTTGCTATAGATAAAATTGAGATCCTTTTTTATGTCTTTAAGTGCTTTGAGATTCCTATGGCTAAAGTCACAATATGGCTATGACAATACCTGGTGGTTATGCTCCTCACAGGGGGTTTCACTTTGCTAGCAAGGTAGAATACGCAGGTCAGTATTGTAATTCTTTATCGATGAGAACATAAAAACACTGCGACTCAAGTAAATTGATTTGTGTTTTGTGTCACTCCTAAACATCCCATGAGGTTTTATGAAGCCCAAAAATCAAGTCTTTCTCACTTTAGTATTGAAAAGCGCTCTTGTCTTTTCGCCCTTGCTGCTTGCTGGTATTGCTACTGGTTCCACACCAGTTAATAGGCCTGAGGTAATATCTGCTCAGAAGTTGCAAGCACAACAGCTTACTCCAGAGCCAGTTACACCCAGGGTAGCGCCAGGTTTCAATAATACAAATGTCTTGTGGAGTGTGTGGTTAGTAATCTTGAGTTTATTTCCTGTGTCGGTAATTGCTTTATTCTGGCTGTTGCGCCGGGTGGCAATTCGTGAGATTGTTCATAGAGCAATGGCACAGCTAGACGGGTTAGAAAATCTCCAAAACCAGCTGATTATTGTCAAGCAAGATGCGGAAAATCTGATTCGAGACACTAAACAGAGAAATCGTGAATTGGAAACAGAAATTTTGACTTTGCAACAGAATATACAAAGACAAAAGGAGAATTTAGCTAATTTAACATCTGAAATGGTGCAGTCAAAAGATACCATCCTAGGAGAATTAAAAACGAAAATTAAAGAGATTGAAGAGAATTTGGAGTCTGATTTTACAGTCAAAATATCTCAGTTGCAGTTAGCAGCGGAACAAACAAGAGATAGAATCATAGAAGGTTTAGAGAATCTAGAGTCTGAGTTGATCCATAAACTAGAGAATTTGCAGTTAGAGGCTGAACAACAAAATCATCTCTATGTGGAAAATTTAGAAGCATCTAGGAGTGAATTTGTGGCTGAACTTTCTCATTTACGGTCTCAGACTCAATCAGAGAAAGATCACACTGTGGCAAATCTGATTAAAGTATATGGTGATGCAGAAAACCAAAAGAATGATATTATAGAGAATATTAGGGAATTAGAAAGATTATTTCAAGGAGAAATATCTAACTGGCAATCTGAGGCTCGGCAAGGAAAAGATAATATTTTTGAGAGTTTAGGAAAGTTACGGGTAGATGCGCAACAGGAAAAAGATAAAACCCTAGATAGTTTAAGGGAGTTAGAAAATTTATTTAAGGCTCAAATCGCTGTATTACAGTCTGAGGTAGAATCACATAGGAATAGTCTCCTAGAAAGTATGAGGGGATTAGAGTCGGAATTTGTATCTCAAATTTCTGAGTTACAGTTGGATGCTCAAAACCGCAAAGCGCTGATTGCTGAGAATTTAGAAGCATCAGCTACACAGTTGACAGAGCAATTTTCAGATTTACAATTTCATGCTCAAGAGCAAAAGCTGTTGATTGTGGAAAAGCTGGAAAAATTAGAGATAGATTTTGTATCTCAACTTTCTAGGTTACAGTTGGATGCTGCACATCGCCAGGAAATAATTTTACAGGAATTAATGAAGACTGAACCGCTTTCTGTCACTGAAGAGTCACAGGTTGAGCTACAAGGTTCAGAGTCAGTTAATGACGACTTTCAACAAGCAGAAGAGTTATTTACTCAAGGGAAATATCCCGAGGCGATCGCAGTTTATAATCAGGTGGTGAAAACTCAGCCAGATAATTCCGTCGCTTGGCTAAAACGGGGTTTGACTTTAGGGAGATTACAACGTCACCAAGATGCTATTGCTTCCTATGAAAAAGCAATTGAAATTCGTCCAGATTATCACCAGGCTTGGTGCGATCGCGGTGTGGCTTTTGGTAAACTAGGACAGCATCAACAGGCTTTTGCATCTTTTGACCAAGCTACCCAAGTCAAGGATGATGATCCAGTGGCTTGGTTAAATCGTGGTCTTTCTTTGATAGAGTTAGAAAGATATGAAGATGCGATCGCCAGTTTTGACCAAGCCATCAAAATTAATCCCAA